>NZ_JBVVXV010000004.1:0-367311 GCF_055902415.1 Bacillus sp. SSR7
TAAAAATTGACGTTTCACGTTGTTTGTTTCGTTCAGTTTTCAAAGAACTACTTGGCCGCTCATTTGCGACTTCCTTATGTTAACATCTTCGTTTTTCGATGTCAACTAAGTTTTTCAATTTCTTTTTTGTCGTTTTCTGCGTTTCCGCATCAGCGACGGTTATTAATATATCATGGTAAAAAATGAAATGCAACACCTTTTATAAACTTTTTTAAATTAACTACATTTCTTTTTTAATATCATATACTTAAACGAAATATCTCTTTCATTTCTAAGAGATTCCTACATATATTCTATATAAAGTCACTCTATCCAAAAACGTTTCTTTCTATAATAAACGTTTTATTTATATACGATACCATACAAGGAGGAATATATATGGACTATACCGATTTATTAATCAAACTAGGTCTCTCGGCTATTTTAGGGTTCGCCATCGGTTTAGAGCGCGAATTAAAACGTAAACCACTTGGTTTAAAAACATGCTTAGTTATTTCTATCATTAGTTGCCTCCTGACGATTGTTTCTATTAAAGCAGCTTACAATTTACCACATACTGATCATATGAATATGGATCCACTTCGACTTGCCGCTCAAATTGTATCAGGGATTGGTTTTTTAGGTGCTGGTGTTATTTTAAGAAGAGGAAACGATAGTATTGCAGGATTAACGACTGCTGCTATGATCTGGGGCGCATCTGGTATTGGTATTGCTGTTGGAGCTGGATTTTATATCGAAGCGATTTTCGGAATGTGTTTCCTTATGATTAGCGTTGAACTTATACCATTAACAATGAAATTTGTAGGACCTAGATCCTTTCGTCAACGTGATATCGCAGTAAAACTTGTTGTGCGAAATATGGACAATATCCCGGTTGTAATTGAAGAAATAAAAGAAATGGATATAAAAGTGAAGAATATGAAGCTCAAAACATTGGAGAATGGCTCGCACTATTTACATCTTAAATTATGTATCGATCAAAAAAGACATACTGCTGATGTTTACTATGCTCTCCAGCATCTTGAAAGTGTTCAACAAACTGAAGTGGAAAGTATGTAACGTAAAACAAACTCTCTTTTAAATTAGAGAGTTTTTCTTTTTTCTATAATGGTAACAATGAATGTAGTCCTGCAAAGTAAGGAGGAATAAGAGTTTGAAATCCCGTCCAAATTTAGTAGATACATTTCGTGATTCCATTATTTTTCGTTTAATTTGCTTTATTAGTGTACTTACTGCTTTTTCTGGCTTTCTTATACATAGATTAGAACCATCGCACTTTACCACATGGTTTGATGGAATATGGTGGTCAATCGTTACCATTTTCACTGTTGGCTACGGTGACTTTGCCCCGCATACACTAATGGGCAAACTTATCGGTATAGGTATTATTTTATTAGGAACAGGATTTTGTTCTTATTATATGGTATTGTTCGCTACTGAAATGATTAGTAAACAATATATGAAGATTAAAGGAGAAGAAGCTGCAACTTCTAACGGTCATATGATTATCGTCGGCTGGAATGAACGAGCAAAACATGTTGTAAAACAAATGCACGTATTACAACCGAACCTTGATATCGTTTTAATTGATGAAACACTTTCTTTACTTCCAAAACCATTTCATCATTTAGAATTTATAAAGGGGTGCCCCCATCACGATCAAACGTTATTAAAAGCTAATATTACAACAGCTCACACTATATTAATAACAGCTGATAAAGAAAAAAATGAAAGCCTAGCAGATACACAATCCATTTTAAACATTTTAACTGCAAAAGGACTCAATCCAAACATTCACTGCATCGCCGAACTTCTTACTTCTGAACAAATACAAAATGCAACGAGAGCTGGCGTGTCAGAAATTATAGAAGGAAATAAATTAACGAGCTATGTATTTACCGCTTCTCTTTTATTCCCTTCCATTTCAGGTGTACTATTTTCACTTTACGACGAAATCTCTGATAATAAATTACAACTGATGGAGCTTCCCCCATCCTGCACCGGCCAAACTTTTGCAAATTGTAGCTATACTCTTTTAAAGCAAAACATTCTCTTACTAGGTATAAAGCGCGACGAACAATATATGATTAACCCAGTTCATTCTTTTGTTCTCATTGAAAGCGACATACTCATTGTTATTCATCATTAGTAAAATGACGCTCTAGTTCCTGCATGAGCACTTTCCCAATATTGATATATTTTCTTTTTACATCTCCATCTGGATCTTTCGGCTCAGCAAATTGATCCAATCCACTCGTGCCGGCTGTTAACGTATTTACATGATCATCTAGTTCGTCTTGATATACGTGCGAAAGAATATACGGCGTTTCAAAACGGACTATTACGCCTGGCACATCTAATTCACCATTCACCGCTGTAAATGGCACTCGTAGAAATTGATAGCCATCTTCTTCATCAATTTTATAATCAAAGCATCCTTTATCATAATCCCAATTGCCACCAATGCTATATCCGAGTGGCTTCATTATTTCTTCTAACTTATATAACGCATATGTACGTCCTTCTAAATTTGATTGAATCGGAATCAAGTCCATCCCTCCTAGACTTTTTTCCTTAGCATACCCACTCTAGTTGGAATATACTGATGGACTTTTCGATGAAATAATAAAAAGCGGCCGGATCCGGCCGCTTTTTATTATTTTAAACGCTCTTCTAATTCTGCTTTTAATTCTTCAAATCCTGGTTTACCAAGTAAAGCAAACATGTTTTTCTTATATGCTTCTACTCCTGGTTGGTCAAATGGATTTACGCCTAATAAGTAGCCGCTCATCGCACATGCTTTTTCGAAGAAGTATACAAGGTAACCGAATGTGTACTCATTTAATGCAGGAATATTTACGATTAAGTTTGGTACTCCGCCATCGCTATGTGCAAGTAATGTACCTTCGTATGCTTTCGTGTTTACGAAGTCTACAGTTTCACCAGCAAGGTAGTTTAATCCATCTAAATCGTTTTCTTCTGATTCGATTGTTAGTTCATGTGTAGGTTTACCTACTTTTAGAACTGTTTCAAATAAGTCACGACGACCTTCTTGAACGTATTGACCTAATGAGTGTAAGTCAGTTGAGAAGTTTGCTGAAGATGGGAAAATACCTTTTTGATCTTTTCCTTCACTTTCACCAAATAACTGTTTCCACCACTCAGCGAAGTATTGAAGTGCTGGCTCATAGTTAACAAGCATTTCAATTGTTTTTCCTTTATTGTATAAAGCGTTACGAACTACTGCATATTGGTAAGCTGGGTTTTCTTCTAGTTCTGATGTACCGAAGTCCTCACGACCAGCAGCTGCACCTTTCATCATCTCTTCAATATTTAAGCCACTCACTGCGATTGGTAATAAACCAACTGGCGTTAATACAGAGAAACGTCCTCCAACATCATCTGGAATAACAAATGTTTCGTAACCTTCATTATCAGCTAATGTTTTTAATGCACCACGCGCTTTATCTGTCGTTGCATAAATACGTTTGCGGGCTTCTTCTTTTCCATATTTTTCTTCTAATAACTTACGGAAAATACGGAATGCTAGTGCCGGCTCTGTTGTTGTACCTGATTTGGAAATAACGTTAATAGAGAAGTCTTTACCTTCTAATACATCCATTAAATCTTTCATGTAAGTGGAGCTAATGTTTTGTCCAACAAATAGCACTTGTGGAGTTTTACGTTGTTCTTTAGAAAGTGTGTTGTAGAAAGAATGGTTTAACATTTCAATTGCTGCACGTGCTCCTAGGTAAGAACCACCGATACCTACAACTAGTAAAATGTCAGAGTCATTTTTAATTTTTTCTGCGCATTTTTGAATGCGAGCAAATTCTTCTTTGTCATATTGAAGCGGAAGGTCTACCCACCCAAGGAAATCGTTCCCAGCTCCAGTTTTTTCGTGGATTGCGTGATGTGTTACTTTCACTGCATCACGTAAATAAGTGATTTCATGTTCACCGATGAAGGATAACGCTTTAGAATAGTCGAACGTTACATGTGTACTCATCTTTTTCCCTCCAATTATGGATATGTATTTCTGTATTCACTTTAGCGAAACTGAAGTTGTAAATCAAGCGATTAGCCAATTGTAAACGTAACCAATATATATTTTTTAGAAAAAGTTCATTTTTTGCATAAAAATTCGCATTTTTCGGTATAGATGTATATACATCCTATTTCAAACATTTTTTATGTATAAAAACAACATAACTACACCATTCTATAAAAGAGTTAATTAACTCATCGCTTGCTCATGCTTCACAATTAAGGGGGGCTTTTTCATGAGTACTTTACAACGTATCGCATTAGTCTTTACTGTAATTGGCGCTGTAAACTGGGGATTAATCGGTTTCTTCCAGTTTGACTTAGTGGCAGCCATTTTCGGTGGACAAAACTCCGCTCTTGCACGTATTATTTACGGCATCGTCGGTATTTCTGGGCTGATCAATCTTGGTTTACTCTTTAAACCATCAGAAAATCTTGGTACTCACCCAGAAACGAACGAAATTCGCTAGTCAGTATGTCCTTACTCACCTCCGACATACGAATATGATTGCCTGCAATCATATTTGCAAATATATATCATAAGAAAAAGTAAAAGAGGAACGCTCATATGCGCTCCTCTTTTACTTTGTTAACTCGGACTCTTCAATCCATTCTGTTAGCTTTTCTCGCAGCGTATTAAATCCGTCCTTAGATGGATTCGGTATAAGAATCCGTCCTTGTTTTCTTTTCGCCGCTTTTAACGATAAACTCATTTTTCTGTGTTCTTCATCAATTGAAAGTACTTTTACTTCTACTGTATCGCCGACTTTTAAAAAGTCATGAATATCCTTTACATATCCATTTGTAATTTCAGATATATGCACAAGTCCTTGTGTTTCTGCATCTAACGCTACAAATGCACCGTAATCTTGAATCCCAGTCACTTTCCCTGTTACAACCACTCCTGTTGTATATTGTTCTGACATATGAAACACTCCCATACGTTTACCATTTTCTCTACAATTGTAGATAGCAAAGCAGATGATTTATTGTTAAATATCCGATTAGTTCATACGTACCCTAAGTAAAGCAACTCAGGATACGCACACCTTATATTAGTAAATTATACCACTATGACAGAGCTCATTCAAAATTCATGAAAAAACTTCCTTAATTAAGTATAATTCTCCAATATTAGGATAGAATACTAACACATGGCTTTCTAGTATTCCCCCCCTTTTATGGACAAAACGTATTGTGTTTTGTCCTTTTTTTATTCTCTATAAACCGTTCCATTCTCTTCATTGCTTCCATAAGCTGTTCAAGCGATGTTGCATACGAACAACGAATAAACCCTTCGCCACTTTCGCCAAATACACTTCCAGGTACAACAGCCACTTTTTCTTCTAATAATAACTGTTCTGCAAATTCCGCTGAAGATAGTCCAGTTGAAGAGATTGAAGGAAAGACATAAAATGCTCCGCCCGGCACATGACACGTTAATCCCATGTCATTGAAAGATGTCGTCATAAAATTACGGCGTTTCTTATAACTATCTCTCATCCGAATTACTTCATCATTCCCCGCACGTAACGCTTCAAGTGCTGCGAACTGAGACATCGTCGGGGCACACATCATAGAATATTGGTGAATTTTGAGCATTAATTCTGAAAAATGAACAGGAGCTGCAATCATACCAAGACGCCATCCTGTCATCGCAAATCCTTTTGAAAATCCCGAAATTAAAATCGTATGCTCGCGCATATTTTTAATACTCGCGAAACTTGTATATGCTTCGTCGTATACAAGTTCTGCATAAATTTCATCAGATAATACGATTAAATTGTACTTCTCAACAATCACTGCTATTTCTTCAAGCTCGGACTTGTTTAACATTGCACCTGTTGGGTTATTTGGTGAACAAAGTAAAATTGCCTTTGTCTTCGCTGTAATAGCTGCCTCAATTTGTTCTGGTTGTACTTTAAATTCATTTTCTAAAGTAGTCGCCACAGGAACTGGAACGCCTCCAGCTAATGTCACAAGCGGGGCATAAGAAACGAAACTTGGCTCAATAATGAGTACTTCATCATCAGGATTTATAATGGCGCGCATCGCTACATCTAACGCCTGACTTGCTCCAACTGTAACAATGATTTCATCGTTTGGATCATAAGAAACTGCAAATTGTTTTTTTAGATACTTTGCTATTTCTTGACGGAGCTCCAATAATCCTGCATTTGCTGTATATGACGTATATCCTTGTTCTAAAGAACGGATACATGCTTGCCTCACATTCCAAGGTGTAACGAAATCAGGCTCTCCTACTCCAAGGGAAATAACACCTTTCATATTTGCTGCTAAATCGAAAAACTTTCGAATACCAGATGGTTGTAAAGATTCCGCTGCTCTAGATAGTTCAAATTGCTTCATGGTGTCACCACAATTCGCTTATCATCATCGTTTTTTTCATAAATAATTCCCTCATGTTTATACTTCTTCAAAATGAAATGCGTTGTCGTAGAAACGACAGATTCAATTGTTGCTAATTTCTCAGAAACAAACATCGCCACTTCTCCCATTGTCTTTCCTTCTAATGTAATAGAAAGGTCATATGTCCCTGACATTAAATACACAGATTTCACTTCTGAATAACGATAAATTTGTTCCGCAACCGCATCGAACCCAACGCCGTGCTTTGGCGTAACTTTCACATCGATCATTGCCGTTAAACCTGTATGTTCTTTCACCTTCGTCCAATCGATATGTGTGACATAATCCACAATAATCTTTTCCGCTTCTAATTTTTCAACCATTTTCTTTACTTCTTCTACTTCTATATTTAACAGCTTCGCTAATGTATCTACAGTTAATCGACTACTTTTTTCAAGACAAGCTAATAATTCTAATTCTTTTTCTGTCACCATATAAATCATCCTTCCTTTTCGTTTGTGTCTAAATTATACAAATACACTTTCCAGTTTGAAAAGAAGATTTTTTTAGTGAATTATGTCAAAATAAAGTGAAACTTTAATCAGCGGAATGCTTCACCCCGCTGATTATTAGCCCGCACCAATCGGGCTTTTACGAGCAGTTGATCTCCCACCTCACTTCTTTGTCTCAACCGTATTTTTAGGTGGGAGTCTTACTGCTCGTTAAAGCGGGGTAAAGTGAAACTTTAATCAGTGGAAAAATGCGTGATAAAGCGAAAGGGGATGGAACCGTGAAACCAAAAGTTTATATTGCTGAACCAGTTCCAACATTTGTAGAAAACTATTTATCAGAACACTGTGATTATGAAAAATGGGAGCAAAATGAGAAGGTACCTCGTGATGTTCTACTAGAGAAAATACAAGATAAAGATGGTTTATTAAATTTTGGATCTGCTATTAATGAAGAATTATTGGAAGCGGCTCCTAACTTAAAAGTAGTAAGCAACATTTCTGTCGGTTACGATAATTTTGATTTACAAGCGATGGAAAAACGCCATGTAATCGGAACAAATACACCTTACGTACTAGATGATACAGTAGCTGACCTCGTTTTCGCTCTTATGTTATCTGCTGGTCGTCGTGTTTGTGAACTCGACTCCTACGTAAAAAATGGTGAATGGAATGCAGAAATTGGAAAAGAGCACTTTGGGCTAGATGTACACCATAGTACAATCGGCATTATCGGTATGGGACGAATTGGAGAAGCCGTTGCAAAACGAGCGAAATTCGGATTTGATATGAATGTCCTTTATTATAACCGTCGCCGTAAAGAAGAAGCTGAACAAAAATTCGATGCTACATATTGTGATTTACAGACGCTACTCAAACAGTCTGACTTTATCGTTCTTCTTACTCCATTAACAGATGAAACGTATCATCTTATCGGAGAAAAGGAATTTTCATTCATGAAAGAAACAGCTATCTTCATTAATGCTTCTCGCGGGAAAACAGTAGATGAAGAAGCGTTAATCCATGCGTTAACTGAAAAGAAAATCTTTGCAGCAGGCATCGATACGTTTACACAAGAGCCAATTCAAAAAGATAATCCGCTCTTATCATTACAAAATGTTGTGACTTTACCACACATCGGATCTGCAACATTAAAAACTAGGCAGCAAATGGCTATGACCGCCGCTGAAAATTTAGTTGCAGGGTTACAAGGAAAAATACCGCCTAATATTGTTCGCGGATAATATCGAGTAAACGAAAGGCAAGATGACATCGTCATCTTGCCTTTTTTTGTTAACATATTTTTTTCTGCCTTGGAGATGATATGAACAAAAATCAATGGAGTGACAAAAAATGAATCACCAATATACTTGTCCTTATTTCACTTTTTCCACTCGCGGCACTACGATTCATTACGAATTGTATGAACATGATAATAAAACAAAACGTCCGACTTTCGTACTCGTTCACGGTTTTTTATCTTCCTCATTCAGTTATCGCCGTCTTATTCCTTTATTATCGAAAGAAGGAACAGTCATTGCTCTTGATTTACCACCGTTCGGAAAGAGTGATAAGTCTCATCTATTTAAGTACTCTTATCATAATTTAGCAACGATTATAATCGATTTAATTGAACACCTATCTCTCTCAAATATTGTGTTAGTTGGACATTCTATGGGTGGACAAATTTCTCTTTATGTAAACCGTATACGTCCTGAATTAATTTCAAAGACAATTTTACTATGTAGCTCGAGTTATTTAGCACGGGCAAACTTACCTTTAATGTATTCTTCTTATTTACCGTTCTTTCATTTATACGTAAAGAACTGGATTATAAGGCGCGGCATCGTTCATAACTTAATGAATGTCGTTCATGATCATTCATTAATTGACGATGAAATGAAGGAAGGTTACTCCGCTCCTTTTTATGACGACCGTATATTCCCCGCTTTAACTCGTATGATACGAGATCGTGAAGGTGACTTATCTTCAACTGAATTACAAAAAATCGAAACACCTACGCTACTCATTTGGGGTGAAAAAGATCGGGTCGTCCCTGTACATGTAGGTCATCGTCTGCACAAAGATTTACCGAATTCGAAATTTATTTCTTATGAAAATACAGGACATTTACTACCTGAAGAAAAACCGGAACATGTTTATGAAGAAATTATGGCGTTTTCTGCACAATAATATAAAAAGGCTGTCGGAAATTCCGACAGCCTACAATGAACAACTTCCGCCTTCTTTTATTACAAGTAATTCCACAGCTAACTTCTCACATTTTTCAAGCGCAGGTACTTCTTCAAAAGACATAAAGTATATATGTTGAATCTTCTTTGCGATGTATTTCGAATCATCAAACACACTTGCGACGTTCACAACATCGCTCGCTTCTGTTTCATAAAACTCCGGTCCCATTTGAAACGGATCCCAATTCTTCACAACCTCTATCATCTTTTCATATGTACCCATTCGCTTCCCGCCTTTTCACTTTTTAATACTTTTCTTTATCCTATCACATCAGCTATTCTATAAGAAGAGAGAGAACTTTCATAACTTAACGGTTTTACAGAAGAAGGGGGCAAACTTATGCAATTATTTCATAAAGCAGTCAATCGCCGTGGAACCCATAGTACAAAATGGGATACATATAAAAACGAAGAACTCATCCACGCTTGGATTGCTGATATGGATTTTGAAGTACCACAACCAATTCAAGTTGCTTTAAAGAAACGTATCGAGCATCCTATTTTCGGCTATACACTTCCTCCCGAAAATATTGGCGATATTATTTGTAACTGGACAAAAAAACAGTACAACTGGGATATTCAAAAAGAATGGATTGTCTTTAGCGCCGGAATCGTTCCAGCTCTTAGTACGAGCATACAGGCCTTCACAAAAGAAAACGAATCCGTTCTCGTACAACCACCTATTTATCCCCCATTTTTCGAAATGGTCACAACAAACAATAGACAATTATGCGTAAGTCCATTACAGAAACAAAATGATACATATGCGATAGACTTTGAGCATTTAGAAAAGCAATTTCAACAAGGAGTCAAACTTATGCTTCTTTGCAGTCCTCATAATCCAATCGGGCGTGTTTGGTCAAAAGAAGAACTCACACAGCTTGGCGCGTTATGTACAAAATATAATGTAATCGTTGTCGCAGATGAAATTCATTCCGATATTATTTACGCAGATCATACACATACACCGTTCGCTTCTTTATCTGAAGAACTAGCAGCGCGCACAATAACTTGTATGGCTCCAAGTAAAACATTTAATATCGCTGGATTACAAGCATCGATTATTATCATTCCAAATGAAAAACTCCGTCAAGCCTTTACATCTATCCAATATAGACAAGGCTTCCACGGATTAAATACTTTTGCCTATACAGCGATGCAAAGTGCTTATACAGAATGTAACGATTGGCTAAATGAAATTCGATTATATATAGAAGATAACGCTAAGTTCGCTTGTGAATATATGAAAAATCATATCCCTACTCTTTCCGTAACGAAGCCAGAAGGTAGCTTTTTATTATGGATTGATTGCTCTCGCCTACATCTTTCTCAAAGTGAGCGCACTAAATTACTTGAGGAAAAAGGAAAAATTATCGTTGAACCTGGTGAGAAATACGGACTAGGCGGCGAAGAACATATTCGAATTAACATCGGCTGTCCAAGATCTGTTTTAGAAGAAATTTTAAATAGACTGCGCCATACGTTTTCATAATAAGAAAGGAGGCTATTTTGAACAGCCTCCTTTGTCATATTTTATCGGTAAGTCAATATATTCTAAAAATCGCTGATATATTTCGAGTTACGGTCGATATATTCCAATAATCGCCGATATATTTCGAGTTACGGTCGATATATTCCAATAATCGCCGATATATTTTTAATTACGTTCCACAAAAAAAGCTACCGCGCACGGTAGCCTTTACTTTTTCTTCATATCCGACGCTTTCTTTACAATGACACCACAAGCAATTCGATCACCTGATTTACCTGTCGGTTGTGTCATGCCATCATCAGCGTTTTCTGTAATAATAATAGACGCTCCATCTTTTCTATGAATCGTCGTTTTCCCTTCTTCCAGCGTTATATGCGGCGCATCGATTTCTGCTTTAATTTTCCCAGAACCGTCTGCAATTACATTCGGTAAATCACCGTTTTCTGCACCCTTCGGATTAAGAAGTCCATGCTTTTTATTATCCGGATTAAAATGATTCCCAGATGATTCAAAACGCGGTGCTTTACACTCACCAATTTCGTGTACATGTATGCCGTGCGGGCCGGGTGCGAAACCTTCTCCTTTAATCGTAATTTTCACTCCGCTTGTTTGCTGCACTACTTTTGCAGTTGCCACTTCATCTCCTGAAGCATTATGTAATTTTACGTCAATTTCTTTCGGCTTTCCTTGGTCACAACCTGCCATCAGAAATAATAAACAACAACTGAAAAAAAGCCGTTTTTTCATTTTATTCCCTCCAAAATACATTCTGCCCTTAGATTGTCCGAGCATAGAGGGAAACATACAAAAATGAGTTACTGTTTCTTTTCAGCTAACAGCTTTTCTTCAACTTTCTGTAATCGATCTGCTTCTCGTTTTGATACACGAATGAACATACGCCACGTGGCAACCGCACCGATAATAAATAGAACACAAACAATCCCTGGAATAATATATTCTGTTTTATCTTCCGGAAAATATAATGGCATCATATAAATCACTCCTTCGTATAGGATTTATCCCGCATTAACGGGCAGTAAGACCCCCACCTCAAAATTCAGCGGAAGCAAAGAAGTTAGGTGGGGGATGAACAACCCCCCACTGATTAAAGTTTCACTTTATAAAACATCAGAATTTTCTGTTATATCATCTTAAATTATAGTGGAACCTATCCACATTCTCAAGGGGGCGCATTCCGAACGCGAATGATTTCTTTGACTCCTTCTCCTACTTTCCTTACTATAAACTTGAGGTGAAAAATATGAGAGAAACATTTGAAATTGGCGAAATCGTTACTGGTATTTATAAAACGGGAAAATACATTGGCGAAGTTACAAATAGCCGCCCTGGCAGTTACGTCGTAAAAGTATTAGCTGTTTTAAAACATCCGGTGCAAGGTGACTTACATAACGTAAAACAAGCTGACGTACCATTTTTCCACGAAAGACGTGCTTTAGCTTTTCGTGAACAGACGAACATCCCAGAGCAAATGGTGAAGAAATATGAAGGTGAAATTCCAGAGTATATAGAGTCACTCAAATTAGCATTAGAAACTCAAATGAATTCATTTTCTGAAGATGATTCACCTTTTGCGGTTCGTAGTCTAGAAACATTAGAGCAGTTAAAAAAAGACTACAAACTTTAAAAAAACAAAACGACCAAATTACATACTGTGCAATTTGGTCGTTACTGTGTACTCACTTTCTTTAACACTTTTGAAAAATCAACGAGCTCCCCTAATGTTGGAGGTGCTGGTTTCACTAAATACTCTTTATCTTTTTCTACTAATTTAAAAATATTATACGTCGTCATCGCATCGTCTAGCGCACAATGATGCTTACCCGTTCCTACTTTTCCATACGCCTCAATTGCTTTCCATAGCCCCGTTTGATTTCGTTCACCAAAAAACTTCTTATACTCAAGTGATAAGTCACGACACTGTCCTAAGAATGGGAAGTCTACTCCCGCCATTTCACAATTATGTTTCAACACTTTCATATCCATATTTCCCCACGTAACAATGGTTGGTTTACATCTCTTTTCATATTCTGCAAGTTTTTCAACGAGTTCTGGAAACGAAATTCCTTTATCTACAGCTTCTTGTTTAATTCCTAAAAATTTCTTACATCGCTCTGTTAAAGAAGGAAAAGTTTTCGGCCTAACATGAGCTGAATACGTGTCTTCTACCTTACAGCCAACAACCGAAACGAGTCCTACCTCAATAATCTCCGGGAAAAATCCTTTTGGTTTTTTTCTGTGCTGGGGCATCGTAAACTCAAAATCCAAAAATAAAAATCGTTGTTCATCCATACGATCCCTTCCTTATCATCTTTGTCATTCCTTTCTATTTGACACTCCTACACGAACAAGCTCGAATGCTAATTCCATTTTAAATATTCAGATTGGATGTATCTTATATATATGTCAAATGCCCGCAAATATTTTTAAAAATAAGAAAAAATGACCGATGCAGAAAATATGACAAAATAAACCCTTTCATTTACATCCTCCTTTTTTCTACTTTATAATGACGTTATGTGTGTTTCATCCAGTTAATTTTTTGACACACTAAGAAAAGTGAATGAAAGGAGATGAGAATTTTGCACGAAACAACGCAAGAGCTCGCAAACTGGCAGTATTATTTTGCTATCGCAGTCTTTTTAATTACATATGCCATTATTATTTCTGAAAAAATTAATCGCGCTGTCATCGCACTTCTTGGTGCAGCACTCATGGTAATTATGGGGGTTGTTGATTTACACAATGCCTTTACGAAACATATTGAATGGGGGACGATTACACTACTCATCGGTATGATGATTTTGGTGAACATTACGAGTAAATCGGGTGTCTTCCAATACGTTGCCATTAAAGCAGCAAAAGGAGCGCAAGGAAATCCAATTAAAATTTTAATTTCACTTTCCTTACTTACTGCACTTGGTTCCGCGTTTTTAGATAACGTTACAACTGTACTTCTTGTTGTTCCAGTTACTTTATCTATTACGCGCATACTGCAAGTAAATCCTGTCCCTTATTTACTTTCTGAAATTATTTTTTCAAACATTGGGGGAACAGCAACATTAATTGGTGATCCACCTAACATTATGATTGGTTCTGCCAATAAGCATTTAGATTTCAATGCTTTCTTGCTAAACTTAGCGCCAATCGTAATTATTATTATTGCTGTGACAGCGGCAATACTTTACTTCATGTACCGCAAACAATTAATCGCTGATCCTGTACAAGTTAAAAAATTAATGAGTTTAGATGAAAAACAATACATTAAAGATCCAGTATTAATGAAAAAGTCTTTAACAGTACTTGGACTTACAATTGTAGGTTTCATGACTCATTCCATTTTCCACGTTGATGCAGCTATCATCGCTTTAACTGGTGCTACTGTTCTTATGCTAATCGGTGTGAAAGAACATGAAATTGAAGAGGTATTCGCAAGTGTTGAGTGGGTAACAATCTTCTTCTTCGCAGGACTATTTGTACTCGTTGGAGGACTTATCGATATCGGCCTTATTAAAATGCTAGCTCAAAAAGTAATTGGCATAACGGGCGGAGATATTTCTTACGCATCTATCCTTATTTTATGGGTATCTGGTATCGCCTCTGCAACCATTGATAACATTCCATTCGTCGCAACAATGATCCCACTTATTAACGATATGGCAGTTGGGCTAGGATTATCACCTTCTGATGCACAAATCGACGTATTATGGTGGGCATTAGCATTAGGTGCTTGTCTAGGTGGAAACGGAACATTAATCGGGGCTTCTGCTAACGTAATTGTTGCAGGTATCGCAAGCCGAGAAGGACATAAATTTAGCTACATGGACTTCCTAAAAGTCGGTTTCCCAATTATGATCGTTTCATTAATCATTTCTCATATTTATATTTATGTACGCTACCTTATGTAGTACAAAAAGCGCCCTGCTTTCAGGGCGCTTTTTCTATCTCAAATATTATATATATTACTCATTATACCTCACCGGCTCATTTCGAATAATAAACAAGTGAATCGGCAAGAACACTGAAAATGTGATGACATGAATAATCGTAAATAATATAGAATTCGTTCCATATCTGTCTAAGATAGCGTAGATGAGATAAATGGACAACACAATCGATACAGCTGTTGCTATTAAATATAGAATTGGTACGAAATTAAAAATGAAACATGCGACATATATACCGAATACTTTCCATCCCGCTTCTTCTTTCAAAAAATCTGGTAATTTATCTTTCGCTAAATCTCCCCATATCTTACTATTTAAAAAAGGAATAAAAGCGAGAACACCATCCGTTGCACCATCATTTTTCACCATCGTATACAGTGCAAAAGCCGTTAACAAATACGCAATAATTGCCCAAATTATAATAACAAGAATAAACGCAAAACTAAGAGCAAAGAAACCTGCTAGTAACCCCTGATCTTCCATCTTATCCTCTCCTCTCTACTCTCAACATATTTCGTTACATTGCAAGTTATGTTTTAAAATTCACCCAAACTCTCTGTATAATAATAGGAGCAAGATAATAAGAGAGGAGAACGGACCTATGCACCCATTTGTACAAGCATTACAAGAGCATTTCACAGCTCATAACAATCCTGAAAAAGCAGAACCGATGGCACGTTACATGAAAAATCACTTCCCGTTTCTCGGTATTCAAACTCCCGAGAGAAGACAATTGTTGAAAGATGTCATTCAAATACATACTCTCCCAGATCCAAAAGACTTCCAGATTATCGTACGTGAGCTTTGGGATTTACCAGAACGAGAATTTCAGGCAGCCGCACTCGATATAATGCAAAAATATAAAAAGCATATAAACGAAACACAGATCCCCTTCTTAGAAGAACTGATTGTAACAAAATCTTGGTGGGACACTGTCGATAGCATCGTCCCTACATTTTTAGGTAATATCTTTTTACAACATCCAGAATTGATTTCTGCCTATATTCCAAAATGGATTGCATCAGATAACATATGGTTACAACGCGCCGCTATTTTATTCCAGCTAAAATATAAACAAAAGATGGATGAAGAACTTCTTTTTTGGGTTATTGGACAACTACATTCTTCAAAAGAATTTTTCATTCAAAAAGCGATCGGATGGGTGCTTCGCGAATATGCAAAAACAAAGCCCGATGTCGTTTGGGAATACGTGCAAAATAACGAGCTTGCCCCGCTTAGTAAGCGCGAAGCAATTAAGCATATTAAACAAAATTACGGAATAAATAACGAAAAAATAGGCGAGACTCTATCATAGATAGACGCGTTCCTCTATTGAGATTTAAAAAAGAACGTGTTAGAATATGTTCATTATTATTAATATAAGTAGCGATGACGGACTTATAAGTACTTGCACAAAAAGCGATTCAGGGATAGTGAAAGCCTGAAGCTGCAAGGAAACGGCAGTCTCGAGCAATACGTGATAAAGTGGATGCACCTTTTGTGTATCAACTAGGGTGGAACCGCGGGCAAACGCTCGTCCCTAGGCAATGAAGCCTTGGGATGAGCGTTTTTTTATGTTTTTCAAAGCATATACTGCTCGTTTCACAAGTCACCTGAGCACGTCATCGCCAATACGTTAACTTTCAAAAGGAGGATTTTCTTATGTATTCAATGGAACAAGTAGTAAACTTAGCGAAACATCGCGGTTTCGTTTTCCCTGGTTCTGAAATTTACGGTGGTCTTGCAAACACTTGGGATTACGGTCCACTTGGAATCGAATTAAAAAATAACGTTAAAAAAGCTTGGTGGAAAAAATTCATTCAAGAATCTCCATACAACGTTGGTTTAGACGCAGCTATTTTAATGAACCCAAAAACTTGGATCGCTTCTGGTCACGTTGGTAACTTCAACGATCCAATGATCGACTGTAAAAAATGTAAAGCGCGTCACCGTGCTGACAAATTAATTGAAGATGCATTAGATGCAAAAGGCATCGAAATGGTTGTTGACGGTCTTACTTTCGACCAAATGGCTGACTTAATGAAAGAACATGAAGTAAAATGTCCTGATTGCGGTAGTGAAGAATTCACTGAAATCCGTCAGTTCAACTTAATGTTCAAAACATTCCAAGGTGTTACAGAGTCTAGCACAAACGAAATCTTCCTTCGTCCTGAAACAGCACAAGGTATTTTCGTAAACTTCAAAAACGTACAACGCTCTATGCGTAAAAAACTTCCATTTGGTATTGGCCAAATCGGTAAGAGCTTCCGTAACGAAATCACGCCTGGTAACTTCACATTCCGTACACGTGAATTCGAACAAATGGAACTTGAATTCTTCTGTAAGCCTGGTGAAGATTTAGAGTGGTTCGCATTCTGGCGTGAAACTTGTAAGAACTGGTTACTTTCACTTGGTATGACTGAAGAAAGCATGCGTCTTCGTGACCACGGTGAAGAGGAGTTATCTCACTACAGTAACGCAACAACTGATATTGAATTTAAATTCCCATTCGGTTGGGGCGAACTATGGGGCGTTGCATCTCGTACAGACTTCGATTTAAAACGTCACATGGAACACTCTAACGAAGACTTTAACTATATCGATCCACAAACGAATGAGCGTTACGTACCGTATTGCATCGAGCCATCTTTAGGTGCTGACCGCGTAACATTAGCATTCTTATGTGATGCATATGAAGAAGAGCAATTAGAAAACGATTCTCGTACAGTTCTTCGTTTCCACCCTGCTTTAGCACCATACAAAGCAGCTATCTTACCATTATCTAAAAAGCTATCTGAAGGTGCTACTGAAGTATTCGCAGAACTAGCTAAAGACTTCATGGTAGACTTTGACGAAACTGGTTCTATCGGTAAACGTTACCGTCGTCAAGACGAAATCGGTACACCATTCTGTATTACTTACGACTTCGACTCAGTTGAAGACAAAGCTGTTACAGTACGTGACCGTGACACAATGGAACAAGTTCGTATGCCAATTAGCGAACTAAAAGGTTTCTTAGAGAAGAAAATCCAGTTCTAATTATAAGAAAAAGAGGCTGCTCTAATGAGCGCCTCTTTTTTTACTTTTCACGTTTTTCTTTAATTGCTACTGTACATCTTGAAATACATAATAAATCGTCATTCTCATCAATGATACGTACATCCCAAACCATCGTTGAGTTTCCTCTATGTATCGGTGTTCCGATCGCTGTTACAATTCCATCTTTCTTTGAGCGAATATGATTTGCATTAATCTCTAAACCGAAACAAATACATTTCTCTTGATCAATTAAATTGTATGAACCGACACTTGCTACTGTTTCCGCCAACGCAACAGAAGCACCACCATGTAAAAATCCAAATGGCTGATGCGTACGCTCATCTACGGGCATTGTAGCAACCACCTTATCTTCTGTCATCTCTAACAACTCAATTCCAAGTGAATCCATTAAAGTTTTTGCCATATCGTTTCCCCCTTCTCTTACTTTAATAAAATGTATAATTTTACCTATTTATTTTCAAACTACTTATAACACTTATATAAGGAGGTTTCACCTAAATGAAACAGAAATTTTGTATATTACTGCTTATGTGCTCCTTGCTGACTATTGTACCAAATTGTGCACTAGCAGCCAAAGCATCCAACCTGACAATCGATGTTCAGACTGTCACGCAAAAAGGTAAGAAACCTTATATAGAATATCAAATTAACAGACCTTCTTTTCATAACTTTTCCGATTCTAAATTTCAAAATAAGCTCAATTTCTATTACAAAAAATCTACTGACAAATTTAAAACCAAATTAGAAAAAGACGCAAAAAAATATTATAAAGAAACAGAAGGGTCAAGTACACCATTTCATCCGTACGTGGCGAATGTAGATTATAAAGTCTCTTTAAATAAACCACCTTTTCTTAGCCTATATTTGAATTACTATCAATATACAGGCGGAGCACATGGTCTGTATACGTGGAAGGCAAACACATTCGATTTAAACGAAAAAAAGTTACTACACTTAGACGATTTATTTCAACAAAAAGATGCATACAAAGAAGTAATTCGTGCTGAGATTGTAAGACAAATTAAACAAAATGAAAGTATTTATTTTCCTGATGCATCTGAAAAAGTCATGAGCACGAAAAAGTTCCACTTCTTTTTAGAACCGGACAATCTCGTCATTTATTTCCCTTTATATGAGATTGCCCCTTATTCAAGTGGAATTCCGCAATTTCGTATTCCGTATACGTTGTTAAGAGACTATTTGAAGCCGTCTTATCAAACTATTTTAATTGACAACAAGTAAATCTTTTCGCTACGATAATGTTAACCTAAAAACAACAGGAGGTTAACATTATGAGAAGATTTCATGTTTTAGATTTAGCATTAGCTGCCATGTTCGTTGCTCTTATGGCCATTGGTGCAAATATTGTATCTTGGGCACCATTCTTACAAATAGCGGGCGTCCCACTATCTATGCAACCATTTTTCGCAATTTTAGCAGGGCTTCTTCTTGGAAGTAGACTTGGCGCATTATCAATGACGGTTTATATGCTTGTTGGAGTAGCAGGTGCGCCAATCTTCGCTAACTTCAAAGCTGGATTTGGAGCACTTTTAGATCCTACTGGTGGTTTTATTATCGCATTTATTATCGTTGCTTACGTATCAGGAAAATTAGTAGAACAAAAGGAACGACCGACATTTCGTACATTTGCAATTGCCTCTTTCACAGGAATCATTTTAACGTATATTATCGGTACTACTTACATGTACGGGGCAGTCAATCTTTTCATGGGTGGTAATATGAGCTATAAAGCTGCTTGGATGATTATGATGTGGTTCGCAGTAAAAGATATTGCATTTACCATTATCGGTGCTATTATCGCACCTCGTATATACTATGCTGTACGTCGTTCCGCTTATCAGCATTCTCATTCGACGATTTCATAATAAAAAAGAGTTATCTTACTATGTTAAGATAACTCTTTTTTTATTTTCGACAATATACGACACATATTAGAAATGATTTTTGTTATGCTAATTCAGCAAATCTTATATTTACACATCTAATTAGAACAATGTTTTGGAGGAAAATCAGTGAATCTATCAAAAAATACACTTATTAAAATAAGTGTCGGAGTACTATCTTTATTTTTCATACTAAGTATGAGTATCGGTTACAAATTATACGGAAATAGTGAGTTGGGAATGTCGTATACCTTTGGAAACGGCCTAGCATTTTTCTTTTTAATTCTTACTATAGCTAGTTTATGCGCGACTTTAATCTTTATTGTTATTGGGGTAATTAAGAAAGTACGAAAATTGCCAGCAAAAAAATCTTTAGTAACATCTATAATATTATTTGTTACATCAATTATATCCATTATCGTTCTACTCTTTACGATAACAAAAGTAACAAATATAGAAGAGGAATACCAAGCTCTTCAAGCCCAAAAGAAAAAAGAAGCTAATTACTTAATTGCCGCAGCATCTTTTTATAATAATATAAACACCTTTAAATATGCAGCATCTTACGTATTATCCGAGTATTCAACTACATGGTCAAGTGCAATAGATAAAAGACAAGACTTCAATAATGCACTAAGTTCTAAGAGAACAGAAATTGACGGAATGATTACAACTGTTGATACGTTTTATAGCACAATGGGAAATGATTTAAAGTTAGTCTCTGAAGCCGCAAAAGAACAGCCTAATAAGTATAAAGAAACCTATGAAGAATATAAAAAAATATACGGGATTATTACAGCGCTTAACGAACAAGCCCAATCTCCAAGTGGCAGCTTAATTTCATTTAATCAAAATGTTAATGCATTGATTCAAGAATACAAAAAAGCAGCTGGAAATATTAATATCGCTATTACTGATGAAATTAAATCCAAAGCTAATGAGCTAAAGCCTACTGATAAAAATTAAAGACACTCTCTCCAGAGTGTCTTTTTTATCAAAAAATCCCCTTTTAGATTAAGCAGTAAATACGTTCTTTTACCGCCCATCCAACAGGGGATTATATCATTATATTAAGACTCTTGATTCGTTTGTTCTTCTAAAATTTTCTTCATCATCGTAACCATGTCATCACGTAATTCTGGGTGTTGCAGTGCCATTTCGATTGTTGTTTGAACAAATCCTAACTTTTCACCTACGTCGTAGCGCTTTCCTTCGAAGTCGTAAGCGAATACACGTTGAATTTCGTTTAAGCTTTGAATCGCATCTGTTAACTGAATTTCGCCACCAGCACCAACTTGTTGCTCTTCTAAGAACATGAAGATTTCAGGTGTTAAAACGTAACGTCCCATAATTGCTAAGTTTGAAGGTGCTGTACCTGCTGCTGGTTTCTCAACGAAATTACGAACTTGGTAACGACGTCCTTCCTGCTCTAACGGATCGATAATTCCGTAACGGTGTGTTTCATCTTCTGGAACCGTTTGTACACCAATAACAGAAGAAAGCGTTTTATCATATTCTTCAATTAATTGACGTAAACATGGTTTTTCAGCTTGAACGATATCATCACCTAATAAAACAGCGAATGGCTCATCACCAATGAATTTACGTGCACACCAAACAGCGTGACCTAATCCTTTTGGTTCTTTTTGACGAATATAGTGAATGTCTACCATTTTTGAAGAAGCCTGTACTTTTTCAAGTAATTCATACTTTTTCTTTTCTAATAAGTTTTGCTCTAACTCAAATGCATTATCAAAATGATCTTCAATAGAACGCTTCGTTTTACCAGTAACGATAATAATATCTTCGATTCCTGATTTTACTGCTTCTTCTACAATGTATTGGATAGTTGGTTTATCAACAATCGGTAACATTTCTTTCGGCATTGCTTTCGTTGCTGGTAAAAAACGTGTCCCTAATCCAGCTGCTGGGATTATCGCTTTTCTTACTTTTTTCATCACAAAATACCCTCTCTCCTGTCGGAATCAATAGCAATCATTTCCTACATAAAACAAAAGGGAGGTTTCGCTCCCTTTTGTTTCCTACTACTTAAAATTACTTTATATTATAAACGATTCATAATATCTTCTTTAATAGTAAGTAACTTTTGTTCACTATTTTGTAAAGAATTATCTTGAACACCGAAGTAGAACTTAATCTTCGGTTCAGTTCCAGATGGACGTAGGCAGAACCAAGAACCATCTTCTAATTGA
This sequence comes from Bacillus sp. SSR7, assembly GCF_055902415.1. Classification (NCBI taxonomy): domain Bacteria; kingdom Bacillati; phylum Bacillota; class Bacilli; order Caryophanales; family Bacillaceae; genus Bacillus; species Bacillus sp. SSR7. Next base: position 21,813 of record NZ_JBVVXV010000004.1, read on the forward strand.
TATTTTAACACATTTGATTTCGGTAAGTGAATCTCTTCTTTATGTCCATCTTGTAAAGATGTAATAATGCTCGCTTTATAGTCTTCAACTGCTACAACTGTTAAGCCCGCTACTTCTTTCGGAGGATTTTCACGGAATGTTGCCATCATTTCTTGGATTTGTTCCGCTCCATCTTTTCCTTTTAGCGTTAACGATACAAGATCTTCACGGAAGAAACCGTACTTCTCAAACACTTCTAATAGACCATCGTATAACGTTTTACCTTGTGATTTGTAGTACGCAGCTACTTCACATGCAAATAGAACAGATTGTACTGCATCTTTATCACGGCAGAATGGACGGATTAAATAACCATAGCTTTCCTCATAACCGAATTGGAATTCGTATTGTCCGCTTTCTTCATACTGTTTAATTTTCTCACCGATAAATTTAAATCCAGTTAACGTATCAACTGTATCTAAACCGTATGCTTTCGCGATTGTACGACCAATTTCAGACGTTACGATTGTTTTTAATACAACACCGTTCTCTGGTAGCGTTCCGTTTTCTTTCTTTTGAGATAATAAGTAATCAAGCATTAATGCACCTGTTTGGTTACCAGTTAATACTTGGAACTCACCATCGTGATTACGAACTGCTACACCAAGGCGGTCTGCGTCAGGATCCGTTGCGATTAACACATCTGCGCCTACCTTCTCACCGTCACGAATTGCATATTCAAATGCTGCATGCTCTTCTGGGTTCGGTGATTTTACTGTAGAGAAGTTTGGATCTGGTAACTCTTGCTCTTTTACAACTGTTACATCTGTAAATCCAACTTCTTCTAAACCACGGCGTACAGAAATATTTGATGTTCCGTGTAGTGGTGTGAAGACGATTTTTAAGTCTTTCCCAACCTTTTGTACCATTTCTTTATTAATAATGACATTGTTCAATTCTGCAGCATATGCATCATCTACTTCTTGTCCAATAATATGTAATAAACCGTCAGCTTTTAATTGCTCCACATTAGCAACCTCAACTGTTAATTCATCCTCTACTGCGTTCACGTAGCTAATTAATTCATCAGCTTCTTTTGGAGGCAACTGCCCACCATCTTCACCGTATACTTTATAACCGTTATATTCAGGCGGATTATGGCTTGCCGTAAGAACGATTCCACTCACTGTATGTAAATGACGAACTGCGAAAGAAAGCACTGGCGTTGGACGTAAGCTTTCAAACACATATGTTGTAATGCCGTGTGCACCTAGTGTAGCAGCAACTTCCATTGCGAACTCAGGTGATTTATGACGAGAATCATACGCTACAACAACACCACGCTTCTTCGCTTCTTCACCTAACTTTTCAATAAACTTCGCTAATCCTTGTGTCGCTTTACGAACTGTATATACGTTCAGACGGTTCGTACCAGCACCAAGTTCACCACGCATACCACCTGTGCCGAATTCTAGATTTTTATAAAAGCTGTCCTCGATTTTTTTCTCATCTTGCTTCATATTTTCTAACTGTTCTTTTAGTTCTGCTTCTAACTCTGCATATGAAAGCCAGCGACTAAATTCCTGTTTCCAGTTCATACTTCTATCTCCTCTCGCTTGTCATACCTTTATTATATGAAAAAAACAACCTGTATCTCAATATTTTTTACAATCTAACAGGATTTTACTAGGAATATTTGTATACACTATGATTAAATACTCCACTAAAGGGAATGAGGATTATGCAAGAATGGGGATTGTCAGAAGAGCTCAAAATACAAACAAAGCAAATGATTGAAATTGCTGAAAAAGAATTATCAATTATGAGGCAAGCAATTGATAAAGAAGATGAATGTATTTTGTGCAAGATGGAAGATATTCATCATATGTTAGCAAATGTACAAACACTGGCAGCTACATACTATATTCAAGCGTATTTATCACCTTATACAGAAAGCTCACAGTTCATTACAACAGCTGTTCAACATTTAAGTGCCAGAAAACATGGTGCCCTTATTGTTGTGGAACGAAACGAGACACTTGAATCTTGTATTCAAACTGGAACAACGTTAAACGCTCATTTAACCGCACCACTGCTCGAATCGATTTTTTATCCAGGTAACCCTCTTCATGACGGAGCCGTTCTCGTTAAAAATAATCATATTGTTTCAGCTGCTAATATTCTTCCATTAACGAAAAGCACAGAAGTTGATCCTGAACTTGGAACACGTCACAGAGCTGCAATTGGCTTATCAGAAAATAGCGATGCACTTATTTTAGTTGTGTCTGAAGAAACGGGCCGCACTTCCTTTGCTTTAAACGGGACTTTATATACGATTTCTTTATAAGACAAATGAACATGTAGAATAAATCCATTTATACAAAAAGAAAAAGCTGTCTCAAACATTCGAGACAGCCTTTTCTTCAACAAATTATTCTTCTCCGAAACGTTCAACAAGTGTTGCAAGTGTACGTACCATTGCACCTGTCGCTCCAGCCGGTCCTAAATCATGCGCTCCTGATGATTCAGATGTTCCAGCGATGTCTAAGTGTACCCAAGGTGTATCTTCAGCAAATTCACCTAGGAATGTACCAGCCATAACCGCATGTCCTTCGCGTCCTGGTGAGTTATTTAAATCAGCAAACTTACTGTTTCTCACGCGCTCTTTATCACGATCAAAAATCGGTAATTGCCAAATTGATTCATCTGTTTCCATAGATGCTTCTAGCACTTGCTCAAACAACTCTTCATTGTTTGTCATTGCACCCGTCGTATGATTTCCAAGTGCAACAATTACACCACCTGTTAATGTCGCAACATCAATCAGATAGTTTGCACCTAATTTTTTCGCATACGTAATACCGTCAGCTAATGCTAAGCGACCTTCTGCATCTGTATTTAATACTTCAATTGTTTTTCCACTCATAGATGTGATTACATCGTCTGGCTTAAATGCTGTACCACTTACAACGTTATCTGTTGATGGAATAACAGCGATCACATTTTGCTCTGGGCGAAGCTCACCGATAATTTCCATCGCACCTAATACAGCAGCTGCACCGCCCATATCACCTTTCATACCGACCATGCCTTCACGTGGTTTTAAAGAATAACCGCCTGTATCGTATGTGATTCCTTTTCCAACGAATCCAATTACATCTGTCCACTCTTCTTTTCCTTTATAAATAAGAGCGATCATTTTTGGTGGCTCTACACTACCTTGGTTTACTGCAAGCAACGCACCCATACCAAGATCTTCCATCTCTTCTTTCTCAAGAACTTTATAATCCATATCATACTTCTCAGCTAACTCAACAGCATACTCAGCAAGCTTTGTCGCTGTTAATACGTTTGGGGGCATATTTACAAGTGTACGAGCTGAATTTGTTGCACGTCCATGTACGTAGCCAACTGTTAATGCGGCTTCAATTTCTTGTGTATCTTCCGCTGTAATAGCCGTGAACTTCTCTAACTCTACACGATCCTTTTTATCTGATTTATACGTTTGTAACTCATATGTACCAAGGCCTTGTACCTCTGCTGCAATATGAGCGACATCAATCGCGTCTAATTTCTCCGTTACGAAAGAATCAAGTAAGATTGCTGCATCTTGTACTTTTGCTACTTGCAGTGTTTTAAATGCCTTACCAAGAGCCGCACGTAATGTTTCTGTCGTATAAGATTCTTTCTTACCTAAACCAACAAAATAATAACGTTTTACATCTGTTTTTCCTAAACTATGTACTTTTGAAATAGCTTTCTTCTTCGTAGAAAGTTCTTTCTCTTCTAATAAAACTTGTAATTGTCCTTCAAACGCTTTGTCCAGCTCTTGTACAAAACTACTCGTTTTCTCTTCTTCAAATAAGGCAACAATCACCGCTTCATGGCTTGCTAATTCTTTTTGTACGTAAAACATGTTCAGACCCCCTAAATTTCTCTACTCTACCTTTATTATAACTTTATTTTCGATAAAATGCGACAATTCTAACTTCTGTTATTTTATACATAATCGCCTTCCTACTTTATAAAATAAAAAAAGTCTAGCGTAATTAACACTAGACTATCTTTGTTTTAAATATTGACCGCGAAACACTTGCATCGTTTCATCTTGATTTAACATCGTTAACTCTTCTTCTGAAAACTTACCATTTCCAACTTTCACTACATACACATTTACTTTTTTCTTACCCCATTGGCTATAAACATCTTTCACCGTATCATAATATAGATCCAGACGGTTTCCTTTTATTGCACCGCCCTTATCAGCTACTACCCCATACCCATAACCTGGTACGAATAAAATTGTTCCAATTGGGAATACGCGTAAGTCTGCTGCGATTGTGGAATATAAATCCCTTTTCGCCTTAACACCTGAATATGTAATACCATACTCCGGATGTCCCGGCCTCTTACCAGTTGACTCAATTCCCGACGTATAACCTGTTGCCGTCATTTCAATTGAACGATATTTAGACCAGTCGTTTGCCTGTTCTAAAGCATTTATCACTTCTTTACTCGGAGCAACATTTCTCTTAACTTCTGCTGCATGTACTTCTTTTGCACTCGTTCCCTCATATTTCTTTACAATCTCTAATAAAGAAACTCCTGTGAAAGCATTCCATGTTACGCATAATGCGGATACAAGTAAACAAGTCATCATAATGCGAATACAATATCGTTTTAACATTTTTATATTCCACACTCCTTCATCGTTAATCATTCCCTATACGATGAAGGAATATGCAAAAAAATAATCTCCAATTGCATTGGAGATTAAAACATTTGATATCCGCTTTTCCGAAGTTTCTTAATTACGATTCCTGCTAAAGCAGCACCAACCAATCCAGTAGATAAAATAAACACATCTGCTTGTCCTAAATGCGATACACTTGTCCCAAATGAAGAAAATGTTTCTTTTGGCTTTGAAAAATAATCCCACACACTTGCCTTATTAATAATAAGCATGCAAACAATCGGATACACAATAACCATTACCCATGTCGCTCGCAATATCATGTTGAGTAAAAATCCAATTCCAAAAAACAAAATAAAAAATAACATCATTGAAATAAGTAGTACCGGTATACTCACTCTTTCTCCCTCTCCTTCGTATGCGCCGTAAATACGTGATAGGCTGTATAACCAAACTGCTCTCCTGGATTTAATGTTTTGTCCATTTCAAGATATAATTCTGATTTTCTTTCTAACAAATATGTAATAAGCACAGACGTATTTGGATCGTCCGCAATCGTATCTGGATGTAGAAATGCTACTTCAGACAATTCCTTCTCCTGTACAATAATATTTTCCCCTTCAGGTTCCAAAAGGAAAATAATCATATTATCACTAATCTCATTGCGAATTACGCCCGATCGAACACCAATGATTCCCTTCACATGAGCGACAATACCTGTTTCTTCTAACACTTCGCGTTTCACAGCTTCATCAACGGTCTCACCTTCATTTACAAAACCAGCCGGTAAAGACCATTTCCCCTTTAATCCACTATATTTTTTCTTAACGAATAGCCACCTGCCATCTTTTGTAGCTACTAGGCCACTGACAGCTAACCATACTTTTCCTCTCTTCTCCATGATGTAATACCCTCCTCTATTAGAACGGACAGAATATTCTTTCTTTTTTATATATTATACTATATTTTTTAAATGAAAAAAGCAGAAACAGCTCTTAGCCGTTTCTGCTTTTTCTACTATATATTAAAAGAACTTTAATTTACCTTTTTTAAGAACTAATAAAGGTCCACCTAATAAAAATAGGTAACGGTTATCGATAACTTTCTTCATGAAAGAAGCTTTCCAACCTGTTAACTTTTTGCCCATAACAACGCCCATTGCATCGTCATGACCTAAAGAACATACAGATCCTTTATTATCGAATGCGAATTTCTTCATTTCGCCTTTACCACGAACTAGCACAGTTAAGTTGTGTGCAATGTTGTAACCTTGTTGAATTGCAATTTGTGCTGTTGGTGGGTATGGACGGTTAATTTCTTCATTAATGATTAACGCTGCGTCACCAACCATGAATACATCTTCGTATCCTGGAGCGTGCATGTACTCATCAACTTTTACACGTCCGCGCATTGCTTCAAAGCCAGACTCTTCCACAATACCGTTACCACGAACACCTGCAGCCCAAACTACTGTTTCAGACTTAATTAATTCAGTATCATCGCCATTCGCAACGATAATACCTTCTTCAGTTGCTTCTTTAATTGCTGTACCGATGCGGAATTCTACGCCTTTTTTCTCAAGTTGTTTCACAGCGTATTCTACTAATGCTGGATCGAAACCTGGAAGTGCTGTTGGAGCAGCTTCTACACAGATGATACGTGCTTTTTCACGTGGTACATTGTACTCTTTGCAAAGTTCAGGAACACGGTTTGCAAGCTCACCTACGTACTCGATACCAGTAAATCCAGCACCACCAACAACGATTGTTACTAACTCATCGCGCTTTTCATCTGCATATTTAGCGAAACTAGCTTCCATATGCTCACGAATTTCACGAGTTGCATTAATGTTAGCGATTGAGAATGCGTGCTCTTTTAATCCTGTAATTCCGAACGTTTCTGATTCGAAACCAAGACCGATTACTAAGTAATCATACTCTAACTCGCCATCTTTTAAGATGATGCGTTTTTCAGCAGCTTTAATTTCTACTACTGTATCTTGTACAAAGTTCACTTTATTTGTATCAATAACGTCTTGAATATCTAGACAGATTTTTTCATCTTGTAATGTACCAGCTGCGCTCTCGTGTAACCAAGTCGCTTGGTAGTGATAGCTGTTGTTGTTTACTAACGTAATTTCAGCTTCATTTACAGATAATGCTTTTTGCAGACGAACAGTCGTAATCATCCCGCCATAACCTGCACCTAAAACTACGATTTTTGGAGTCTTCACCAAATCACAACCCTTTTCTTTATATAATAGTAATGAAAAATAATACCAAGTACTAAAAACTCTATTTGTCAAGAATGTGGAATTTATCACATTCTATATCATAACAAAACGCAGTCAAAAAATCGTACGAATTTTGTCATAGAAATTTAACATAATACTTCCCTATATTAGTCGGTTTTATTCCAGAATTCAAGCGTCTGGAGAATTATCAATATTTTAAAATAACATAGCGTTTTCAAGGGTTTTTCAGCCTTTTTTTCATGTATTTTCCTTTCTGTATATTTTATACAATGTAAAAAGCATCTATGCGGAAACTTACACACAATTCAGTCGTTTTCAGAAGTATTATGAACTCAAATATGCTATCATTTATTTGAAAGTGTCATCATTTGCAGGATTTTCGTGTACATATGAACAATATATGAAATCAATATCAAAATTCCATCTATAGGGGGAATGAAAGTGGCAGAAAATCAAAAAGTTTACGACATAACAATTATTGGTGGTGGTCCAACAGGACTATTCACAGCATTTTATGGCGGTATGAGACAAGCAAGTGTAAAAATCATTGAAAGCTTACCTCAGCTTGGAGGACAATTATCCGCACTCTACCCTGAAAAATACATTTATGATGTAGCTGGATTCCCGAAAGTGCGTGCACAAGAATTAGTTGATAACTTAAAAGAGCAAATGAAGAAATTTGATCCAACCGTTTGTTTAGAAGAAGCTGTTGATACGCTTGAGAAACAAGCTGATGGTATATTTAAACTTGTTACGAATAAGCAAACTCACTATTCTAAATCAGTAATTATTACTGCTGGCAATGGAGCTTTCCAACCACGCCGCTTAGAATTAGAAGGGACAGCAAAGTACGAAAAGAAAAACTTACATTATTTCGTTGATGATATGAATAAATTTGCTGGTAAGCGCGTCGTAGTATTTGGCGGCGGCGATTCAGCTGTTGATTGGACAATGATGTTAGAGCCGATCGCTGACAAAGTTACAATCGTTCATCGCCGTGATAAATTCCGTGCACATGAACATAGCGTAGAAAGCTTAATGAACTCTCGTGCAGAAGTAAGCACACCGTACGTTCCAGTAGAACTCATTGGTGATGACAAAATTGAACAAGTCGTTCTTCAGCATGTAAAAACGGAAGAAAAAATTATCATCGATGTTGATGATGTAATCGTAAACTACGGCTTCGTTTCTTCCCTTGGCCCAATTAAAAACTGGGGCTTAGATATACAAAAAAACAGCATTCTCGTGAACTCAAAAATGGAAACAAATATTCCTGGCATTTACGCTGCTGGTGACATTTGTACATATGAAGGAAAAGTAAAACTCATTGCTTGCGGCTTCGGTGAAGCACCAACAGCGGTAAACAATGCGAAAGCTTACTTCGATCCAAACGCAAAACTTCAACCGATGCACAGCTCTAGTATGTTTTAATATAGAAATGAAAAGAACTCCTTTTATACGAAGGAGTTCTTTTTTTATTGTGCTACCGTTCACTTCCAAAATATGTTACAATAAACAAGAACAAACGTTCTATATAATAAGGGGGATATTTTAAAATGAAAGAACCTACTATCGTAAAAAAAGAAGCGTTCCAAGCAATCGGCGTTTCAATTAAGACGACAAATGAAATAGAGGCATCTACTGAAGGAAAAATTCCGGGGCTTTGGAACCGCTACTTCCAAGAACAAATGATGCATCACATCCCAAATCAACAAACGAAAGAAACATTCGCTTTCTACTCCAATTACGAATCAGACGAAACTGGTACATATCAATTTACAATCGGTATGCCCGTTTCTTCATTAGAAGACGTGCCTGAAAATATGACAACTTTAACAATACCTGCCGCTACGTATGCGGTATTTACAACGAGAAAAGGACCAGTTGCTGAAGTCATTTGCGAGGCTTGGGAATATATTTGGAAATGGTCAAAAGAAAACAAGCGTGCTTTTACAACAGACTTTGAGCTTTATGATGAAAGAGCGTTAGATCCAAACAACGTTCAATTGGATATTTATATTGCATTAGCCTGAACGACAAAAAAGAAGATACCATTTGGTATCTTCTTTTTTGTCGTTAAATAGCCACTGTGCAAATTCATTATTATTGTCTACAATGAGAAAGTGCAGTATAGAAATATTAGAAACTGTATAAAGTGATTGTTAACAAGTTTTTTAGTTTAAATTTGTCGCATAGAAAGGAAGCAATATGGAAGAACTACAACAAAATAAATCTGCTTTAGAGGGAAGCGGAAAACCGTTATTAAAAAATACGAATTTCCTTTTTCTTTGGGCAGCTACACTCTTTTCAAGTTTTGCTTTAGCCTTTTTTACTTTTTCACAAACGTGGTACATAGCAAAAACATTAAACCTTGAGGCTTCACTCGGTGTTGTTTTCGTGGCTCTTAGTGTTCCAAGGCTTATTTTTATGATTATCGGCGGCGCTGTAGCTGATAAATTCCCGAAAAAAAACATTATGTTTTATTCTAATATTATTCGTGCGATTCTCGTCGCGACTATTCTTACATGGTTCATCGTAGGCGATGTAACACTATATACATTTGCTTTATTCGCTTTATTCTTTGGACTTGCTGATGCTTTTTTCTGGTCAGCTGATGGATCTATCTTACCTGAACTTGTAGAAAAAAGCCGTTTAACACAAGCAAACTCACTTACACAAATGACGAACCAAGCATCGGTTATTTTAGGCCCTGTACTTGGCGGCATTCTTATCAAATTTACGAACTATGAAACGATCTTTTCGATTACGATTTTATTACTGATCGTCGCAGCCATACTCGTTCAAAAAATACAATTTACAATGCCAGAGCAGCAAAATACAGACAAAAGCATGTTCACTTCTATTAAAGAAGGAATCTTATATGTAAAGGAATCACCATTCCTTTCAACTTTCCTTATTTGTAGCGCCTTTCTAAACTTATTTTTAATCGGTCCGATGCAAGTCGGTTTCCCGCTTTTCGTAAAAAATGTTCTGCACGGTGACTCGCTTCAGTTTAGTTACTTAGAAGCATCTGTAGGAGGCGGAATGGCGATAGGCGCTGTCATTGTCGGTTTAAAAAATATTAATCGTAGACGCGGTCTATTTTGCATTATCATGATGCTACTGTCTGGTGTCTTCTTCTTATCCATCAACTTTAGCACTGTACTATGGCAAGCATTATTGGCTGGCATGTTTTATGGTATTACAATCGCAATGGCAATCGTTCCGCTTATGGCAATGATTCAATCGACAGTAAAGGAAGAAATGATGGGACGCGTAATGAGTTTACTTATGCTATCATCCATGGGCTTTATCCCGCTTTCTTATGCATTCACATCAATCGCGCTTGCAATAGGAATTCCAATCGTAACCGTTATGAAGAGCGGTGCAATCGCCGTTATCGTCTTCGTACTATTTGTAGCAATTCGTGTTCCAGTTGTAAGGAAGTTTGATTAACTACTTGGAGTCATGTGTTAGACGCATGACTCCTTTTTAAACGGATCAAATAACGGTATTCTCTTACTTCTTCTCAGTACTGCTCCCCATTCTAATCCAACCTCTAAAAATAAATCCCGCACTGTACTATATAAAAGTGCCTTCACATTTTTACGGATTTCTCCGTACTTATACGCTCTCACAACACTTTTCACGCGCCAAATGAAATTTCCATACACTTCTTCATCAGCTAATATTTGCTCCAGTAAAACACCTTGCTCTAGTAACCCACTCTTTTTATATGCAAGTTCCACCTTACTCCAAAATATATTTATCTTCTTCGGATTACTCGTCATCGGCAGAAGTGCATATATAAAAGGCTTCGGTATATCGTGACGGCAATACGTCTCATCAAGCTCGTACGTTCCTTTTCTATTCTCTTTTATTTGTGGAATGTTTTTAGAAAGAATTGTTTCCCCTGCGCTTTTTTGCTCATTTTTACTACAGCCAGCTGCATAATTCTCACTTTTACAAGCGGACATTTTCATACGGTCATCCATGCGGTCAATTGCAGATATAAGAAAAACATATAAGTTTGCACTATACCCGCCACGCTTATGTCTTTCTTTTGTTGTGACACGCTTTATAATTCCTAATTCCTCTAACTTTGCAATGGAACGGCGTACTGTACGAATACTTTTTTCAACATTTGTAGCAATCGTCTCCATTAATGGACAAGCAACCCCCACTGTTTTCTGTTTCTCATTCACCGCATACTTTCCTAAAAAATGAATAATGGTAGCATCCGTTTTATTTAATTGAAATCGATAATGTTTCAAAACTTGTTTTTGATATGTATTAAACTCTTCTTTACTTCGAAATTCACTATATGGTTTCATTAAGTTATATAAGCTTCCCATTTTTATCACCTCATTTATAAGTAAGAGGCAGGAAGAGAAATTGGCGTACTATTTAATATTTTTTATTGGAGATGAAAATATGATCGTAATTAGCGCTTGTTTAGGTGGTATCGCTTGTCGATATGATGGAAATGACAATCTCGTTTCAAAAATAGAGGAGCTACTGCAACAAGAAGATACAGTCCTCATTTGTCCTGAAGTATTAGGAGGATTACCAACGCCTCGTCCTTCGGCTGAGATTATCGGCGGGAATGGCGATGACGTTTTAGATGGAAAAGCAAAAGTGATGACAAAAGACGGTGAAGATGTCACGGAATCTTTCGTGAGTGGTGCTTATAAAGCGCTAGACCAAATTAAAAATTTACACCCAGAATATATTATTTTGAAAGAACGTAGTCCATCTTGTGGTAGTTCTACGATTTACACTGGAGAATTTAACGGGAATAAACAAATTGGTTACGGGGTAACAACTGCTTTATTCAAAAGACATGGATTTACAGTTATTTCAGAAGAAGATTTTGAGAATATAAAAAGGAATTGACCCTGTTCGTCAATTCCTTTTTTCTTTCTTATTTTGCACCTAATTTTTCTTTCACTTTCGCTGGAAGCTCGTCTTTTTTCACTTCTTCCCAAGCTGTTACACCTTTTTTATCTGAGTGGTATACGCGTAGGAATGCATCTTTACGAAGATTTTTTTGAGCTATGAATTCTAATTCTTTCTCTTTACCGTCTTTATCAAAGCCAGTCAGCTTATATTCATAATCTTTAAACTTCTGACCATTACTAGCTTTACTATCAAATTCTTTTCCATCTACTGTAATTTGAACGTAGTACTCATCTTTACCCATACGGTTTAAATCACAACCAACTAACAAACTTGCAAATACAACTAAAATACTAAATAGTGCAATGTATCTTTTCATTTCCTTCACCTCATGTGTTTTTCTTATATTGTTATCTTAAAGCCCAGAGCTTAAAGAAGAAATTCAAAAACATGACATGAACATTACACTTTTGTAAGATAATGATTATTTCTTCACTTTAGAATCCATACTTATTCCATCAACATTTGGAATAAGTATGGATTCTAAACTTGGATGAGTTGCTACCACTTCGTTAAACTTCTTCATGCACATAAACCAACCTCTAATTATGCAAAAGACAAAAATCATAAGAAAATAGATGAAAAATAATAATTCCTTATTCAACTAACTCATACATTAGTTGAATAACATAAAGCTACTTCAGCAGCCATTTTTTGTACCAACTAGCAGTTTCGTCTTCAATATATGAAAAGGGATTTCTAAATGATGAAGTGAATATGTATTTATTGTTTTCTAACTTTTGAGCGAAAGTTTTTTACATAAGTTTCATTCTGTCCTAATTTAAAGGTTTCGAGAGGAGAAATAATATGAATCCCATTTTGTTAGATGTTCCGTTACAAATAGAAACAGATAGACTCATCCTTCGGGCACCACTTCAAGCTGGTGAAGGGAATGTAGTACATGAAGCTATTAAAGATTCAATTCTTGAATTAAAGCCATGGTTGTCTTTATTCCAGTCAATTCCTACGGTTGAAGAAACGGAAATTCTCCTGAGAAATGCGCATTTAGATTTTTTGAAAAGAGAAAGCTTTCGCTATCTTATCTACCATAAGGAGACGAATGATTTTGTTGGAACGGCTAGCCTTCACCGAATTAATTGGAATGTTTCTAAATGTGAAATTGGGTACTGGGTTAACACGCAATTTAGTGGCAGTGGCTATATGACCGAAACAGTAAGTACGTTAATAAACCTTGGATTTCAGTTATTCAACTTTAGAAGGATCGAAATACGATGTGAATCTCATAACACGAAAAGTCGTGCGATTCCTGAAAAACTAGGCTTTGAGCTTGAAGGGATATTACGTAATGAAGATCTTTCAGCTGACGGCAAGCAACTAACTGATACTTGCATTTATGCAAAGATAAAGTAAAACTTTAATGAGCCATTACCAATTGGACTTTTACGCCAAAAGAAAAGACCTTTTTAACGATTATTTTATTCCATCGCTAAAAAGGTCTTTTTCTATTCCTGCTAAAAACTTAGCACTCTTCTGGCTTACCAGCATTCGTCGCTGTACGGAAAGATGATCCACATCCGCATGATGCGATTGCGTTTGGATTGTCAATTGTGAATCCGCCGCCAAGCATAGATTGTTTATAATCAATTTTTACTCCTTTAACAATTGGAGCACTCTCTTTATCGATAACAAATTCAACACCGAAAAACTCAAGAACTGTGTCGTCTTCTTTTGGTTCTACTTCAAATCCTAAGCCGTAAGAAAGACCACTACATCCGCCGCCGTGTACAGCAAGGCGCACGTACTTCTCTCCATCTTCAGCATCTTTTAACATATCTTTAATTTGAAAAGCTGCTTGTTCTGTAACTTCAATCATGAAATACACCATCCTTTCTGTTCTCATTCTATTATACATCTTTACGCTTCTATCTTGTACTCATACACTCCGCGGCAAATTACTTCCGCTGGTCCTTTCATTAACACGTTTCCTTCTTCTGTCCATGCAATCATTAAATCGCCGCCAGCTAAATGAACTGTAATTTCCTTACCACGTTCCATCTTTCCATTTAAAATAGAGGCTACAACTGCAGCACACGCCCCTGTTCCGCAAGCTTGTGTTACACCGGATCCACGTTCCCAAACGCGGAAATTCATCTCTTCCTCATTCAAAATCTCGATAAATTCAACATTTACTCGTTCCGGGAACATTTCATGTGTCTCAAGAACTGGTCCAAGTGTTGTAAGAGGTGCTTGTTCTACATCGTCAACAAAAATAACTGCATGCGGGTTCCCCATTGAAACAGCTGTAAATGCATAACGATGATTATTGTATAAGAAGTTTTCACGAATAAATGGTGTTTCCCCTTCACCAAGCATCGGTATTTCTGCACGTGTTAAACGAGGTGCTCCCATATCGATTTTCGCTAATGTAACTTTCCCTTCTTCTACCGTTACTTCCGCTGTTACGATGCCAGCTAACGTTTCAATTGTGAAAACTGTATCTTCTACTAGTTTATGCTCATACGCATATTTCGCTACGCAGCGTAAACCGTTACCACAGCTCTTTCCTTCTGATCCATCATTATTAAACATGCGCATTTTCACCGGCGCTACGTCAGATGGACAAATTAAAATCATTCCATCTGCTCCAATACCAGTATTAATATTTGAAACCTTTTCCGCCACAAGAGCTAAATCTTCTTCAGGAATTTGTTCTTCAAACATATTTACATATATATAACTGTTGCCAAGACCATGCATTTTTGTAAAAGAAAATTGGCTCATTTGTATTCACTCCAAAAATAATTTGTTATGTTAAGTATAAAATGCACGCTTTTAGAACACAATATGAATGTCCCCCGTTTCTCATATTTGACAACATTTGGCGATGAGCCATTCTTGCACAAATGGTGTAAGAAAAAAAGCCCTTCTAAAAGGGCCTTTTTTTATTTACATACAATATTATCCCCCCATGCGAAAGAAGATTTTATCTAATAGAAAAAGAAAAAGGTGCTCCCGATTGCAACACCTTAAAACATTGGATTTCCATCCAAATACTCATATACATTATTAACAAGCTCTTCTACTGTAGCACCTTGTACAACTTCACCATTTACAAGTGCAAACGGTCCTTCAAAACAAATGCCACAATATCCTAAACAACCATACTCCATTACATCTAAATTCGGATCTTTTTCTAATTTCTCTAAAGCTGCTTGTGAGCCACTCGCAAGGTTACCTACACAAAATTCAATTAATGGTTTAATCAAAATTCTCCCCCCTGTACTACAAAACAAATTACCTTCTGACTTTATCTATAAGAAGAAAACTAAGCTGTCTCTTGTTGTTTTCGTTATACATCCTAAACTATTTAGTTACTTCACTATTTCACTTCAAAGTAGATGGTTTTATTTTATATAACATGCTACTTGCGATGAAATGGTAACTAAATAAGAAAAACAGTTTACTCTACTTTTCTTCTTATTGTACAACAGAGTATTCATTCATGCATTGTTATTTGTTCACAAATTCGATATAATTTGATTGAGTAAAGTCAAAATATTTTATTAATATAAAATTTTATGATTAGGGGATATTTCAACAGAAAAGGGGTAATCCATCATGAAACACCTCGTAATATTAGGTGGCGGCTACGGTGGAATGAGAATTCTGCAGCGGCTACTTCCAAGCAACCAACTTCCAGATGATGTACAAGTGACATTAATCGACAAAGTACCATATCATTGCTTCAAAACTGAATATTATGCATTAGTTGCGGGTACTATTTCAGAAACGCATATTCGTATACCGTTTCCTGAACACCCACGCCTCAATATTCAATACGGCACAGTAACAAATATTGATCTCGAAGAAAAAGCTGTTCATCTCGATGGCGGCGAAGCGATCCAATATGATGATTTAATTATTGGACTTGGCTGTGAGGATAAATACCATAACGTTCCTGGGGCGAAGGAATATACACATAGCCTACAATCGATTGAACAAACACGTAAGACATATGAACAATTAAATAGTCTAGAACCAAATGCAACGGTAGCTGTCGTTGGTGCTGGATTAAGTGGCGTTGAAGTTGCAAGTGAACTTCGCGAAAGCCGTTCTGATTTAAAAATTTACTTATTTGACCGAAAAGATAGAATTCTATTCCCATATCCAGAGAAATTAAGTAGATATGTAGAAGAATGGTTCGTAAAACATAAAGTTACTATCATACGAAACTCTAACATTACAAAAGTAGAGCCAAATATTGTGTACAACCACGATGAACCACTTGAATGTGATGCAATTGTCTGGACAGCTGGTATTCAAGCAAATGAAGTTGTTCGAAACCTTCCAGTTGAACAAGATGGTAGCGGACGGGTTGTTTTAACAAAATATCACAATATTCCAAATAACGAGCACGTATATGTTGTAGGAGATTGTGCAGCACTTCCACACGCACCATCTGCACAACTTGCTGAAGGGCAAGGAGAACAAATTGTCCAAATATTATTGAAACGTTGGAATAATGAACCTCTTCCTGACGAACTACCTGTCATTAAATTAAAAGGTGTTCTCGGCTCTCTTGGTAAGAAGCATGGCTTTGGTTTACTAGCAAACCAGCCATTAATGGGACGTGTACCGAGGTTATTAAAATCCGGTATCCTCTGGATGTACAAATATCATAACGGTTAATACTTTACAGGCTGTCTACTAAGTAGGCAGCCTCTCTTATTCGTTAAAATATAATTATCAGACACATCTTTCTCAATATGAATCATGATTTATTTTTCATTTTCATATTAAAAACTACCAATAAACAGTGTATGCTATTGATAAGTTGTTTTATTTCCTTTAAGGCCGAATTCATTCGGTCTTATTTTTTGTGTTGTAAATACTTTTACAGGAGGCATTCCATTTCACTTATGAACGTAACGAAACTAAACGATCGAATAGAAGCGAAGAAGAAAGAGTTGATTCATCTCGTTGAACAATATGGATTCACTCATCATAAAGTAATTTCTTTCAGCCAAGAATTAGATCGTTTACTTAACTTATTAATAGAAATCAAGACGAAGAAAAAACGTTGCTCTTTATAACCGTTACCTTCTCTTTTTTGATACGATAGAACTAGAATCAGAAAGGAGCCATCTATGTTTATATTAAAAGACGTTACATATAAAGATATACTGCACATTCCTTATTTACAGATTCAAAAAGAAAAAATCACATGTATAATCGGTGAGAGTGGGAGCGGAAAAAGCACACTGCTCCGTATGTTAAATGACTTACAATCTCCAACATCTGGAACAATTGAATATAACGGAAAATTAATTTCTGACTATCCCCCTATTCAATTACGACGTGACGTAGTCATGCTTGGGCAAACGCCACCTATTTTCGATGGAACCATTAAAGACAATCTATTAATGGGACTTCGTCTTTCTGAAAAAAACTTTCCAAATGATGATATTTTGCAAAGCGTATTAAAGATTGTTAGCTTAGAAAAAAATTTAGAAGACAACGCTAATTCATTATCAGGCGGGGAAAAACAACGACTTGCTTTTGCACGTATCGTACTTATGGATCCACCTGTTTATTTATTAGATGAACCAACTTCAGCACTAGATAGCGATACAGAACGACGCGTTATGAAACAATTTACTACGCTAGCAAGAGAAAAGAAAAAAACCGTTATCTTCATCACACACTCGCAACAACTTCCAGAAGAAATTGCAGACGATATTATTGAGATTAGTAAAGCAAACGGTGCAACTAGAAAGGACGTGCTCTCAGTTGAAGGGCGTGATTGAACTCCAAATTTGGCAACTTGCCGCTGCATATATTTTCATTCTTATTTTAATCGGGCTCGTGAAATTAAAAGGGATACCTCGCGAAAAACAAATCGCGCTCGCAACGTTCCGTATGACGATTCAGCTCGTACTTGTTGCCTATGTCCTTACATACGTATTTGAAAATAGTAATCCATTTTATACAATTGCTCTCATTACTTCTATTACTACCTTTGCAATTTTTAATATTTATAAACGAGTCAACATCCCAATGTCAAAAGACTTAAAACGAGTAGCCGCTCTTTCCATGGTCGCCGGATCAATTGGGCCACTTCTACTATTTATCTTTGTTATTATCGGACACGATCCATGGTATGCCCCGCAATATATCGTTCCGATTACCGGAATGTTAGTTGGGAATGCGATGACAGGTGTTTCTCTCGGTGCAAATACATTCTTAAACAATATGAAATCGCAAAGAGGTCAAATCGAGGGGGCACTTATGCTCGGTGCCACACCGAAAGAAGCCGCTGCTCCGCTCATACGCGACGCTTTTGACTCCGCTATTTTACCAACAATCAATTCGATGGTCGGAATGGGAATTATAAGCTTACCGGGCATGATGACTGGTCAAATCTTATCTGGTGTATCACCATTTACAGCCATTCAATATCAAATCGCAATTATACTTGGTATTTCAGGAAGTACCGCTTTTGCTGTCATTATCTTTTTACAGCTTGGCTATAAAACTTTCTTTAATAAGCGGTGTCAGTTGAAGGAGATTGACTATGGCGGACGGTAAATCTTGCTTTTTGCTCGGTAAATGATGCACCTTTCTCGGTGAGTAAAATTATATCGACGATTTTTTGAATATATCGACTGTAACTCAAATTATATCGGCGATTTTTGAAATATATCGATCGTAACTCAAATTATATCGGCGATTTTTGAAATATATCGATCGTAACTTTAATTATATCGGCGATTCGACAAGGAATATCGACTTACCGACAAAAAATGACATAATAAAAAGAGGAGGCTAGTCGCCTCCTCTTTTTACTTACGCCTTCTTAACAAATTGTGATTTTAACTTCATAGCTCCGAAACCGTCGATTTTGCAATCAATATCGTGATCGCCATCAACTAGACGGATGCTCTTTACTTTCGTACCGATCTTCACAACTGAAGAAGTTCCTTTTACTTTTAAATCTTTAATGACAGTAACAGCATCGCCGTCTTGAAGAACGTTTCCGTTCGCATCTTTTACAACTTTTGCACCATCATTATTTTCAGCTTCTGCTTCTTGGCCCCACTCATGAGCACATTCTGGACATACGAAAAGAACGCCATCCTCATACGTATATTCTGAATTACATTTTGGACAATTTGGTAAAGTAGCCATAAATTCATTTCCTCCGTTCATTATTTATACGTAAAAATCAAATTTGATGTTTACATCTCGATAAATAAAATTTGTATAGCATTTCTATATAGTGCCATAGTCTCACGTTATTGACAAGCCTACCTCAAATTCTCATTTTTTATTGTATTTTACAAAATTTCAATCCGTATGGTGTTTCCAAGTAAAAAAGAAGAACCTTCACAAGATTCTCCTTTTCAAAATGAACGAGTTCTCACTAGAGCCCCCAACCATTTTCCTCAATGTAAAATCGATACTCTTCTAACTCATCTTCACTTAACTTCTTATTATTCTCATATACTTCTTGCCATTCAAAATAGCCTTCACTTAAATATATTAGAATACTTATGAATGATACGTTCAATACACTAAGTTAAGCATTTTACATATTTGATAATAAAAATGTTTCACATGAAACTATCTATATTTTGTATTACCTTGTCCCTACACAATGTGTGTAAAGACACTACAAAAAGACGCCCTTTTCAAAGAGGCTTCTTTTTATAGTTGAAAATTTACTAATAAATAAAATGAATTGTTTAATACATGAATTCCAATTGGAACGAGTAAATTGTTTGTTTTCTTATAGGTGTAGGCTAAACATATCCCTATACCAAAAATATATAAAATACTCCCTACTGTAAGGGGATGCCCTAAAGTAAATATGAAAGCACTTATAACGGCACTACTAAGTGTAGAGAAGCGCTGAGATAATTTCATAAAAAACATACCTCGAAATACAATTTCCTCCCAAATAGGCACAAAAATTGTGAGCACAACTACGTATAGAATGATTTCACTTGAAGTAGGCTCTATCACTATATTAGATTCACCCACACGAAGCCCATTTGATAAAACTAAATTTAACACCGCAAGATATATAAGCAGTACGATTATCGTCATTACTATTGTTACATAATGTTTAAAATGATTGAACTGTATTGATTTTAATAGCTCCAAACAGTAATTTCTTGCTGGTGAATATATTAAAATAATAGTGAGAAATGTTAAAGGCGGAATAAGATGATTTACATACCACGGATATAATGAGAAGTCATATAAAAAGTTCAAATAACCAATTCCATACATTACCCCAAAAATAATTATTATCATACTGATTACTTCTAGCATACTCATTTGTACATTCTTTTCTTTATATGTAACTAATTCCGTGTCCATCATATCCCCTCCAGTATAATTAAACCTTTTTAACCATTATATACCAAATTCGATGTAAAAAAAGACAATACACCACAATGTATTGCCCATTTTCTTCCCTACCATTTCTCTCTACATGTTTTAATTAAATGCAGTAAGTACTTCTTTGTCATATCTGCCCTTCTCCACCTTGAGAGCATTCGCTTTTCTTTTGGATTCTGCCGTATTCTTGCTACTTCTTTTAATAAAAGCTCCCATTCTTCCGCTGGATGTTCTAATAAGTATTGTAGTCCTCTATCTTTTGAAACGATTGTTTTATGATCTAGTGTATATAAAATACGCCCCATCGTAACGACCGCTGATTCTACCCATTCTTCTATAAAGAATAAATATGGCTGCTTCGCCTTTCCACTCCAGTACTGTTCTACGTTGTATTTCATCGTATTTACTACATCATCCCACCTTATTTGAAACGGGAGATCCTCTGCTTCTTTCCCGATAACTGTAATACCTTGATTTTTCAATGTCCACCATGTGACTGCATTAATGTCCCAATGACCTATATTCGCCTTACCATCTGCACAATACACGTACTCATTCATTTCATCATTGTATTTTCCTAAATCAGCTAGTGGAATATACATACCATCCATTCTTTTACCTAACGTACTACCGCCAAGTTTCTTATGAAGTTCTACCAGTTTCTGTTTTTCAGCTTCATTCACAGAATCACTTATTACCGTAACAAAATCAACATCACTCGTTTCTGTATGAAATGCACCGAGTGCGATGGATCCGTAAATATACACCCCGACTATTTTTTCATCTAAAAAAATTTCTTTCAGTCCTCCTATGTACTGCTCCATCAACTGCTCTACTTCTTTTGGTAACGCATGCTTTACTACATTCTCCACATCTATCCCTCCAATAAAAAAAGCCTTTGCAAATTCGCAAAGACTTCCTGCTTTATAAATACTTCTCGATTTCTTCGTAAACATCCTTCAAACGAGGATTTCCTTCTCCAACAATTTCTCCATTTACAAGAACGACCGGATAAAATAAATCTTCCTCCACTACACGCTCTGCGAATGCTTTTTTGTCTTCATCTTCTTGTTCTTCTTGAAAATCAATATACTCGAAATTAAATTTATTTTCTTGTCCTTCATATTTACGACCAATTGCTGCTTGTAACCACTCAAACGTTTCTGTTGAAGATGGCATTCCAACGCAGCTTGCACAAATTACTTTCGTCCCATACACTTGCACATTAACCATTTCTTCTCCCCCACTTCTTGTTCTAACAGTATATTCAGATGTCTTAGTACATAAGCACATCATTTTACAAACTTATTCCATACCCCTATACTGAAAAAACACGATACAATATTTCGACAATAAAACAAGAAGAGAAAAAATAGATTTTCCCCTCTATCTTGATTATAATAAAACTGATGAAAGGAGTCGATAAAAATGGAAAACCCACATATGCAAGAACAAGTACTAGAAGTATTAGATAAATTACGTCCATTCTTACTTCGCGATGGCGGAGACGTTGAATTAGTAGACATTGAAGAAGGTATCGTAAAATTACGCCTTATGGGTGCATGCGGAAGCTGCCCAAGTTCTACAATCACACTAAAAGCTGGTATCGAACGCGCATTACTTGAAGAAGTACCAGGCGTTATCGAAGTAGAACAAGTATTTTAATTAAAAGCGGAAGCGGCTCGTTCAGAACAGGAGGTCATTGGAGCTCCTGACGAAGAGGCGCTTTTTGCCTCACAGGAAGGCGCGAAATGGCCGACTGTTCTAGCCGCTGGAGCTGGATATTAATCTAAAAGCGGAAGCGGCTCGTTCAAAGTCACTTTCTAAAAGGAGACCAAATTTGGTCTCCTTTTTTTATTCAAATAACACTTATCCGTTAACATCATAAAACAAAATTGGAAATCCTTCTCAAAAAATGCGATAATTGATACTATATAGTGAATCGTTCACACATATAAAGTAAAAAACATAGGGGGACGACACATGCCAAAAATGGGGAACACTTTTTTAACAATTCAAGAACTAGAAAAGAAAAAAGAGTATTTATTAGGCCTTTCATCCGTTATACCAACATGGAATGCGAGCTATCAATTTTTATTTAAAGAAATCCAGCAAGAATTATTGGGTAAAGTAAATGAAAAACTCGAAAAACATCAATTCGTTTTAAATATATGTGCAGAGCAACAAGTAGGGGCATAATGTATTACATACAATTGTGGTATATAAAAAAGAGACCTCACTCGGTCTCTTTTTTATATTTTTAAGACAGCCAATCTAATTTTCTAATCCCGAGCTTATCAACTGGTAAACGAAGTGAGCCATAAAAGTGCTTCATAAATTGCTCAGAGCGGTTCACATCGTGTAAAATGGCTTCTAAGCGATCTCTATATATGCTTTTTTGTTCTTCATTTCCAGTTTGGTAATATCGTTCGACTGTTTCAAAATAGTGAAGCGGGAACAAGAGCCTTGCAAATAATAGGCGCCAACCAAATGAGGATAGCGAATAATTCCGTTCATAATCTGTAACAAATTGAACAATTGTTTGCTCCCAGTCTTTCTTTTTTTCTATCATCATATAGCGAATCCATTCTGCTATATCTCGAGTTGGGTGATCATACACCCAGTCAAAAGGAAGTTTGAGACGCTTCGTTTGATGCCATAATAAAGGTGTGAATCGTTCTTGGCAAATTGTTGCGGCATCAGTTAGTTGTGGCGTATCATCCATCTCTGTATCAACAACATATTGAATGGCATTTTCTGCAACTCCTAAGTAATACGGGAAGGATTCGATAAACAATTGATCGAATACGTCTGTAGGGTGATTCATCACTTGTGATTGCCAAAACTTTTCTAACTGATCGAGCCTTTTTTCCCATAACGCTTTCCATTCACCAATGCGGCTTAATTGCTCAATTTCTTCTGGAAAGAATGCACCTCGTTTATGGAATATAGAAAGCTCACTTCCTAATGACGTAGCATGTCGTTCTAACGCGCGCATACCTTTTAATAAGCAGTAATTTTGTTCTTCTATCTCACTTACATAGTACCCGTGTATAGTCGGAACGAAAGTCGCTACAGTTATATCCCCTTGCTGGTTCATATAGTCACTGAGCTTTTTCATCTCTACAAGTACTTCTTCCTCCATTTCTCCAATTGGAACAAGTACATAAATTTTGTTGCGAATCCAAAAGCTTTTATAGGGGCCAAGGGGGATTAATTCTTTAACATGCATGTGATAATGCTCATAAATATGATGAATCATCGCAGTCGCCACCTATGGTTTTTCTTTATATATATGAGCTTGTGCTCGCCTTTCATTCCTATGCACATGATAAAGCAACGAAACGTATACAAATACTAAAAAGAAAAAAAGGTGATAAACATGAAAGAATCAAATCAACTACAAGAAAGAGCATTACAACTATTACAAGAACGTGGTGTAACAATTGACGATATTGCTGAACTTGTTCATTTTCTTCAAAAAAAATATCATCCAAATTTAGAGATGTCAGAATGCCGTTATAACGTTGAGCGTGTATTATCAAAACGTGAAGTACAGAATGCACTAATTACTGGTATCGAACTCGATGTTCTTGCTGAAAAAGGAATGTTAAGTGAGCCGTTACAAGATATCGTAAAACGTGATGAAGGCTTATACGGAATTGATGAAGTTATCGCACTTTCTATCGTTAACGTGTACGGCTCTATCGGTTTCACGAACTTTGGATATATCGATAAATTAAAACCTGGTATTTTAGAATACTTAAATGATAAATCAACTGGAAAGGTGCACACATTTCTTGATGATATCGTTGGCGGAATTGCTGCCGCTGCTTCAAGCCGCTTAGCGCACAGAGCTGAGCATTCGGAATAAAGTAAGACTTTAATCAGTGGGGGTTTTATGGGCAGTTGATCCCCCACCTAAATTCTTTGCTTTCGCTGAATTTTGAGGTGGCGGTCTTACTGCCCATTAAAGCGGGATAAAATATGAAAGACCGTCAGTTTCATACTGACGGTCTTTCGTATTCCATGAGCATAAATTCCCTTCCGCGGCTCAAAAAAATAGGACCTTGCTGAAAACCTATTTTTTTATATAGCTTAGTCGCTCTTGTATTAAATGTCGCAACACTAAGTCGCAACGTTTTCGGCTTATATTCTTTCACAACAAACGCTATCCCAGCTTGCAAAAACATTTCGCCCATCCCCTTCCCTGTTAACGCTGGCTTCATGCCAAGTCCGATATCCATTACATCTTCTCCGCCATATAAATGAGCATCTCTTCCACCTGGAACTTGTGCATTTTTTCCAAAACAAAAATAGCCGATGAACTCTCCTTTATCGTCAAAACAACCATAATACGTCCCATCTAATAGCTCTTCTATTACTTCAGCCTCTCCTGAAAAACTATATAGATTATATGGCTCCTCGTACGTCCACGTATTTATCTCATTTGCTTCTTCTACTGTTAACTTATGTATATCCACCTTTCTCTTCCCCCTATTATATTTCTACTAACAATATTCGATACTCATCTTATAATTCATCTTTCTCAATATGTTTCTTTAATTTCTCGCTTTATTTTTATGGAAGATTTTTCTTATTATGTTACGATTAAACAGAATCATTTGAAATAAGGTGGTGACAATTTGAATTATTTTTCTTATCTCTCCTTAGAAGAACGTCAAAATTTTTTCTATAAAGAACCTCTTAGTTTTTCAAAAAATATAGAGAAAGAGCAATTAGCGTACGCATTAGGTGCTACACTATATACTCCTGGCACGAAAGAAACGATCGCGGAAGATATAATTAGAAAAAAACATGTGGAAGCTACCTCGATTATTTTTTGTCTAGAAGACTCTATCAGCGATAAGGAAGTAAAGTTTGCAGAGCAAAATATCGTCTTTCAAATACAGCAAATCGCCAACTTGGTCAGTGCTAACATACTAAATCAAGCAGACATCCCCCTTCTTTTTATTAGAGTTCGACAGCCAAGTCAAATGAGGACAATTGTTACTGAATTAGGTAGTGCGGTTCATTGCTTATGTGGTTTTGTCTTTCCAAAATTCACACCCGTTAATGGAAAGTCTTATATCGATCAGCTTGCCTATATAAACAAGCTATATTCATTATCCCTTTATGGAATGCCGATTTTAGAATCACCAGAAATTATGTATAGAGAAACACGTGTAGAATCATTGTTACAAATAAAAGATCTACTAGATTCCTATCGTGATTACATCTTAA
Source organism: Bacillus sp. SSR7 (assembly GCF_055902415.1). Lineage (NCBI taxonomy): Bacteria > Bacillati > Bacillota > Bacilli > Caryophanales > Bacillaceae > Bacillus > Bacillus sp. SSR7. Next base: position 47,309 of record NZ_JBVVXV010000004.1, read on the forward strand.
ATGTACGCATTGGTGCTACTGATTTTTCAAGCATATTTGGTATTCGGCGTAATAAATACACCCCTATCTATCATATTACTGTTGTTCGTGATTGTATTTCCGACATTATTAATATTTTCTCCAGAGCAACAAATGGATATGTTATTTCAGGATGTGTATGGGAATATTTTTCTAATGATTACAAAGAAGGGCTCATTCAAGAGGTATCGCTTGACCATGCAAATGGATTAATCGGAAAGACAGTCATTCACCCATCTCATATTAAAGTTGTACAAGCAATGCACATTGTTACAATGGAAGATTATTTAGACGCAAGGTCAATTTTACAACATGCAAATACGTATAACGGAGTGCTAAAAAGCAGTTTTGCTAACAAAATGAATGAAGTAAAGCCCCATTATAACTGGGCTCGCAAAACCATTTTAAAATCTAATATTTACGGGGTGCTACATGAAAACAAACAATTCACCGATCTCCTTATTACAAACGCAAAACAACACGTATAACGTTTTGAATAATATAAAGGTTCATGTAGAAGTACGTGATAATCCATATAACTTAGAGTTAGACAATCTTTTTCAAATGGCTGCGAGGATCAATAAAAAGCGGAGTTTTTTATTTGTAAGTACAATTCTTGGAAAGCATCTTCCTATTAAACCTGCAGTCTCTCTAGCAAGTGGATTTGCTCTCGCTGCAAGATATATGGAAATACTACATAATACTTTTCATCCATTTCAAAAAGAAATTTTAAATCTTATTTCATTAGAAATTGATAAAATTCCAGAGGAAGTATTTCGTTATCAATATCCCTTACAAGAAGAAGTGTTATTTATCGGATTCGCTGAAACAGCAACAGCACTTGGCCATTCTATGTTTCAATGCTTTCAAAATGCAAAGTATGTACATACAACTAGGGAATCGATACCCAATCTCGAATCTGTCATTACATTTGAGGAAGAACATTCCCATGCAACCTCACACCGTTGTTATGTAGATAAAAGCTTTTTTCAAAACAACAATCCAATTGTTCTCGTAGATGATGAGATGACAACTGGGAAAACCGCACTAAATATTATCAGGTCTATTCAACAGCAATTTCCACGAGAAGAGTATACCATCGCTTCGTTATTAGACTGGCGTTCTAATACTAATAGAAGACAATTTAAACAACTAGAAGAAGAACTTCAAATAAAAATTCATGTTATTTCTTTATTAGAAGGCCGCATTCACCCAACTGGCCAGCCATTGAATATTACAAAAACAGATACTCATATTGAAAAAACAAAACCTTATTTCAAAAAACATACGATTATTTGTCCGGTATTATCCTATACATCAAATTATATAAAATATACTGGACGCTTTGGCATTTCATCCTATGAACAAAAGCACATTCATTCTTTTGCTCAAGAAGCAGGAAAAATGTTACAAAGAAAAAGAATTGGAAAACGAACACTCTGCCTCGGAACGGGTGAGTTTATGTATATTCCAATGAAAATTGCTGCTGAAATGGGTGAAAATATTTTATATCAATCTACAACACGAAGCCCTATCCACCCTGTTTCAAATGATGTGAACTACGCCATTCATAATCATTTCTCGTATCCAAATCCCGAAGATTCTACTATTACAAATTACTTTTATAATATTTCACCCCATGAATACGATGAAGTATTTGTGTTTATGGAACGTGATGTAGGAGAAGAAGCCTTATCGCCTCTTCTACAGCAGTTACAAACAGTTATTCCTTGTATTCATATCGTCTCATTTTCAAATAGCATAGAAAAGGAAGGTTGATAATTATGGTAAAGGTAAATTCCCATATTAGTAGTTACGATCCAAATGATGCTATTTTTCTATTAAAAGATATTAGCGATTTAATGAAAGAAAGTTCCACAGAAACGAGAGAACAAGCCATTCAAGCTGGCATACATTATTCTGAAATGTTACCAACGGAATATAAACCATCTAAAGCATATATGGATTTATTCTTTTCTTCCCTGCAACATTACAAACACAAACTAGCCATCGCTGTCGGAGTTGTCGCTGAACAAATTATACAGACTAAAGGAACGAATCTCGTCCTCGTCTCATTAGCGCGTGCTGGTACACCTATTGGTATTCTTATAAAACGCTACATACGCTATCAATATAACCTTGATGTACCTCACTATTGTATTTCTATTGTTCGTGGACGCGGCATCGATGAAAATGCACTTCACTATATTTTAGAACATCATCCTAAAGAAACAATTCAATTCATTGATGGCTGGACTGGAAAGGGTGCAATAAAAAAGGAATTGGAACAGGCAGTACATACATTTAACGAGAGAAATAATACACACCTTTCTCATTGTATGGCTGTACTTGCTGATCCCGGTTACTGTACTTCAATTTACGGTACACGCGAAGATTTTCTTATCCCTAGTGCTTGCTTAAATGCGACCGTCTCTGGACTAATTAGCCGCACTGTACTAAATGACACCTATATTGGCCCAAATGATTTTCATGGTGTTAAATATTATAAAGAGCTAGAACAAGAAGATTTATCAAATTTCTTTATCGATGAGATAACAGATTTATTCCCTTCTGTTCATTCTCATATAGATAATCAATTACATTATATTGCTTCAACATACACCGATCCATCTTGGCAAGGATTAAAAGATATACAATCTATCCAAACTCACTTTGAAATTGATGATATTAATCTAATTAAACCAGGAGTCGGTGAAACAACTCGCGTATTACTCCGGAGAATACCGTGGAAAATTTTAATACGAAAGCAAGACACTCCTGATTTAAGGCATATTTTACTTCTCGCTAAAGAAAAGAATGTCCCTGTTGAAATATATGAGAATATGACTTATTCATGTTGCGGACTCATTAAGCCTCTTAGGGGGAATACGATATGATTTTCGCCAGTGATCTTGATCAGACACTTATTTATTCCCGTAAATCATTTCGTGCTCATATAGAAGATAATTCAATTCAGCCCATTGAAACTTTAGATGGAAAAGAAATTTCTTTCATAACACATAAAACCATTTCACTACTAATAAAATTGCAACTGCATTCATATTTTATCCCAGTTACAACAAGAACGATTGAACAATTTCAACGTATTACTTTATTCCAAAATGAAATCATTCCTAAATATGCCATTACAAGTAACGGCGGTAATATCCTTCATAACGGTAAGCAAGATGTTACTTGGAACAAAGAAATAAAAAAAAGAATTTCAGTAGAATGTATAGAGAGGAACGATATACTAAAGGAATTTGAACAAATCGCTCATAAAGATTGGGTTATATCACAAAAAACGGCTGATGATTTATTCCACTATTGCATCATTAAACGAGAGAACATTCCTTATGATGAATTATCATCCTTCACTTCCTGGTTAGACAAACAGGGCTGGAATCATTCACTTCAAGGTAGGAAACTATACTTTGTACCAAAACCAATTAACAAATGGGACGCCGTGCAATATATACAAGAAATACTACAAATGGATACTATTATTACAGCTGGGGATTCTTTACTTGATTTATGCATGCTTGAAAAGGCGAACTATGCCTTCGCGCCACTTCATGGTGAATTAGGGGCAACATATAATCATTTACAACCCCATATTGTAAAAACAGATGCAATCGGCATATATGCCGCAGAAGAAATCGTAAGTAAATCACTTCAAATCATTCATAGTTCATTACCTACCTCATAATTAAAATATGCACAATTGCATACGCGCACCTATGAAACAAATGGTACAATGTATTCGAATCGCTGTTGCTACACTTCTTGATCAAAGAAAAGGCGTTAAAACGGATATTAGCGCCTTATCAAACTCAAGCAATTGGCACATTTTGTCATCTTGAAAGACACTCGAAAGAGTGTCTTTTTTTCTATACCTTACAAGGACTTACTCATTTCAAAGCATAAACACATAAAATAATGTAACTCTTTACACACATGAATCCCTTTCTAAAAGTTGCGAAGTAGACTCAAAATAAAAAAGCACTCTTGGCTAGAGTGCTTTTTACTTTCAAACAAGGAGGTTACATAATATGGATAGTACTCTCGTATTTAACTTTGGCATTGGTATTGTCATCATTTTATTTGTTTTCTTTGTTCTTTGTATGAGCGGAGTATAGAAAGGCGATTTTTGGCGTCTTTTTATACATATGTATTATTTGACTTTCACAAAAGAAGTAACCATAATAGTTACATGATTAAAAACTACTCATATATCCACAAATAGGAGGAAGAACAATGAAACATGTAATCGTTTATGCACACCCAAATACAGAAAGCTTCAACCATGCGATTTTAGAAACGGTAAAAAGTGAATTAGAAGAAAAAGATCATGAAGTACGCGTTCGCGATCTATACGAGTTAAACTTTAATCCAGTATTAGGCGCTTCCGATTTCATCTCATTTTCTCAAGGCAACATACCAGACGATATTAAAGAAGAGCAAGAGCATATCTCTTGGGCTGATAGCATTACATTCATTTATCCAGTTTGGTGGGCGGGACTTCCTGCTATTTTAAAAGGATACGTTGACCGTGTGTTTAGCCACGGATTTGCTTATGCTTACGGTGAAAACGGCATTGAAAAATTATTAAGCGGTAAAAAAGGATTATTACTATCTACAATGGGCAATACGAAAGAAGCATACACAGCAGGCGGTATGTTTGACGCAATGAAGAAAACAGCGGATGTTGGTATTTTTGAATTTACAGGCATTGAAACAATTGAGCACACATTCTATACAAGTGTTCCTTCTGTGGATGATAATGTGCGTAAACAATACCTTGAAGAAGTTAAAGATGTTGTGAATCGTGCATTTTAATAAAAAAACTCCGGCTTTAACAACCGGAGTTTTTCATTTCATCATTAATTTCGGAATATACCTTTGAAGAATGCTTTCTAATTCATTCATATCTTCCTGTCTAATAAGTAAATTCACATTATCATTCATTTTTTCTCGCCCACGATATAAAAATATATTTTCTTTTGGATTTTCCCATGTTGATGTTTTATAGCCTTTCAATTCTTCGTATGAATAAAAGTTTAATCCGTCTACTACACCTTTTTCATATATTTGTACACTTTTAATAAGATGGATGGCTATTAAAGTCATAAAACAACTTGCTACAGCATGAATACCTAGCTGAATGAAAAACTGTTCAACTGTATCAATATCGCCACTTACATACCGAGCATATATATACATACATTGTCCAATGAAATACGCTGGTCCAAGTAACGCAATCCAACGTCTTTTCACCCGAGGATACATTGAAATCAGTTTTCCTGCGCTTTTTTTCATTTCATTTATTTTATATATTTTCCATAGAACAAAAAACAAAACACATAATGTAAAAACAAACATAATACATGACATCCAGTACATTCTTATTCTCTCCCCCTTACATCATTACATTTAAATTTTACATTTTATATACTTATAGTACATATGCAATTATGCATAAAAAAACAGGTAACCTCTTCCGGTTACCTGCATTTCATTACATCTTCTCAATCCACTCCGTCAAGTTATGCACAACTTGCGTTGGTTGTACTTCATATTCTGTTAACTTCTCCACAGTTGTGACTCCAGTGTGGACAAGAAGCGTATGCATGCCAGCATTTACTCCCGCTAAAATGTCTGTATCGTAGTTATCCCCAACCATTAATGCTTCATCTTTTCCTATACCAAGCACTTTTAGCGCTTGTTCCATAATGATTGATTCTGGTTTTCCGATAAAGATTGGATCCACACCTGTTGATACTGCTACAACTGATGTTAATGAACCGTTTCCTGGTAATAATCCGCGCTCAGTCGGAATGGCAATGTCTCCATTTGTGGAAATAAACGTTGCGCCGTTACGCACAGCAAGACACGCCTTTGCTAATTTTTCATATGTGATGTCACGATCTAAACCGACAACAACGAAATCAGGATTTTCATCCACAAGTTCAAATCCTTTTTCCACAAGTGCATCATGTAAACCTTCTTCACCAATCATATATACAGTTGCATCTTGTTTACGTTCATAAATGAAGTTCGCTGTCGCCATACTCGTTGTGAATACTTGCTCTGCTTTCGCTGGAATATCAAAACGAACAAGTTTTTCTGCCACTTGTTCTGGTTTACGAGTTGAGTTATTTGTAACGAATAAATACGGAATACCGCGCTCTCCTAATGCTTTTACGAAGTCGCTCGCTTCTTCAATTTGTTCTTCTCCCCGATACATTGTACCGTCTAAGTCAATTAAGTAACCTTTATACATCGATTATGTCTCTCCTTCTATGCTAACGTTCTCACCTTATCATACCACTCTTATATTACCCGCTTTTTACAAAGAAAAAAACGCTTTACCTTAAAGCGCCCCATAACGTTCATTTTTTCTCTTTTATTTGGTAAGAACAACTACAATCGCCCTCGCACATGTTTGCTAGCGTTTTCACATCTGCGTTCGCAAATAAACGATTATACATCTCTTTTTCATCTTCACACACTTGCGGGAATCTCTCTGCAATTTCCTTTAACGGACAGTTTTGTTTTTCAATTACGAAAGAGTTCTCTCCGTCTCTCTTAATTTGAACCATATAACCATTTTTCTCTTGCATAGCTGCTATCTCTTGCACTTTATATGCTAAATTCTTTTGATTACTCACTCGCTTTTGCAATTGTTCTTCCATTCGCTTTGTTCTCTCTTTTAAAACGTAACGAAGTATTTTTTCATCGCCCATTCGCGCTAAATCTTCTAGCATATCAATTGCAAATTGTTTATACTCTTTCGGGAATGTATCTTCTCCCTTTTCGCTTAATCCATACAAATAAGTTGGTCTTCCGACATGTTGCCTTACCATCTTGGAATAGATGAAACCATCTTTCTCAAGATTACTTAAATGTCTTCGAATTGCCATTTCTGTAATCTCTAAAATTTCAGCTAGTTCCGCTACCGTGTGCTCTCCTTTTACTTTCAACAACTGTACAATTTCATCTTTCGTCGTACGTGCTTCCCCCATGCTTCACCCTTCTCCCTCACATACAATATAAGACCCCCAAAAGGCATTCTCTGGGGATCTTATAAGCATAATTATTCTGGTACAAATGCAGATACAGGTCCTAATTCCTTCTCTAAATAACTACGAATATTTGCTGGGTATTTCTCTACCACTGCAATGTGTTTTTGAATCGTCTTATATAATTCATCATGATTCATTTGAATATAATCTTGCGTAAGCATTTTTCGAAGAAGGATAATTTCTTTCATCCCTTGTCCATCTTTTGCACTTATCACTCGCTCGTCCATTAAAATATCGATAATATCTTCATAACTTCCTGGGTCGCGCATAATAAATCCATCAATCATCGCATTCCCTACATCTAATACAGAATCAATAATAAGATGGGCTATGCGTTCTAATGCGTAAAATTCAAACTCGGTTTCATATATCTTTTTCTCTTGAAATGTACTTGTTGCTCGTTCTAAACATACTAGCATTTGTTCTATTTTCTTTCTGTCTACAAAATACATGAATGTCACCTACCTGGAAATTAAAGCATTTACATTTTAATTGTAACGCTTTCTTCTGAAAAAATCGACAATTTTTCGAATTCACCTTTTCTCCGTTATTTGTTATAGTTATATTTGTATGATTTTTGAAATTGGAGGAATGGAATCTTGGAACGTGAACTCGCACTAGAAATTGTCCGTGTAACAGAAGCAGCAGCATTAGCATCCGCACAGTGGATGGGCCGCGGAAAGAAAAACGAAGCAGATGATGCAGCAACTACAGCAATGCGTGATATGTTCGATTCAGTAAACATGGCAGGTACAGTTGTAATTGGTGAAGGAGAACTTGATGAAGCACCGATGTTATATATTGGTGAAGAACTAGGAACAGGTAACGGTCCAGAAGTAGATATCGCCGTTGACCCATTAGAAGGTACAAACATCGTTGCAAAAGGTCTTGCAAATGCAATGGCAGTTATCGCAATCGCAGATAAAGGAAACCTTCTTCATGCTCCTGATATGTACATGGAAAAAATCGCGGTTGGTCCAAAAGCAGCTGGTAAAATTAGCTTAGATGATCCAATTGAAAAAACAATTGAAATTGTAGCAGAAGCTAACAATAAAAAGATTCGCGATCTAACAGTTATCGTTCAAGAACGTGAACGTCATCAAGATATTATCGATCGTGTTCGTGCAAAAGGTGCACGTGTAAAATTATTTGGTGACGGTGATGTTGGTGCGTCAATCGCAACAGCACTACCTGGAACAGGTATCGACTTATTCGTAGGTATCGGCGGAGCTCCAGAAGGTGTTATTTCTGCAGCAGCATTAAAATGTCTTGAAGGTGAAATGCAAGCTCGCTTAGTTCCAATGAACGAAGAAGAAGAAGCTCGTTGTCGTGAAATGGGATTAGAAGATCCTCGTCAACTTCTAATGCTAGAAGACTTAGTATCTGGTGATGATGCAATCTTCTCAGCAACTGGTGTATCTGCTGGTGAGTTATTAGACGGCGTGAAATTCCTAGGCGGAGATTTAGCTGAAACATACTCTATCGTAATGCGTTACAAAACAAGAACAGTACGATTCATTAAAACGCATCACCATTTAGATCATAAGCCACACTTAAACTTAGATATTTAATAAAAGGAGCCATGTGTATGGAAGAACGTTTCTTTCTGTACGACGACACTGTCGCTACAAAAACTCGTTTCGTTAGCTTTATGGGAGAAAATGAGCGTCATGATTTAGCGCTATTATACTCCGATCGTCATTACGGTAAAACAATTGTCCTTGATATGCAGCGTAATAAATTCGCAATCATCGGCGCTGACGATTTAAACGAACCAGGCTACTTAGAGCACGCATTTTCTATGACTGAAGAAATTGCAGAAGAACTACGCTCATTTTTATTTGAACTTATATAATTTATCTTAGGCACCAGCTTTTTAGCTGGTGCTTTTCATCAATAGAGTTTTGAATTTTCAATCTTTTATGTTATAATGAAGAATAAATCTATTTGGATAGAAAGGACGTTATCTACGTATGCCAACATCTACTTTGTAATGGACCAGCAATTGGATAGCATTACTCTCAAAAAAGCACCGTGCTTTTTCAAGGGAGTAGTCTGCCCATTCCCATTACAAAGGAACGTATTGCATCTGTAGTATGATGTTTACGGAGGTTCCTAAGGGAACCTCCTTTTATTTTTGTCTTTTATTTTTGTCTTTTCCTCATGTCTTCATACTACAAGACATCCAAATAGCTGTATTACGTTCCTTTACCACTACTATAAGAGGTGAAGGAAAATGCAGAAAGTACAACTTTCTTGGAGCTTATATGAAAATGAACAAGGTACAATTGAAAAATATTGTAAAAATTGCAGACGCACTACCCTATTTACTGACACAAATATTCGTAGGCATAATGCCAACGGAAAAAACATATACCGCTTTGCCATTTATAAATGTCCGAAAGATCATACGTGGAATCAAAAACTTCGTATTTATAAAGCATTTACTGATCACGTTGAAACAGTCGATATGACGCAGCAGGATCAACCAGAAACAACTACTACCATTTCCATTACACAACATAAAGAAAACGGCATAGCCGAAATCACGATCGTACTAGATATCGTTTTCGGTTCACACCGAATCGATAAAGCCTTATCCACATATATTTCCGACTGGAGCCGTACACGCATTGTGGATAAAATTAAAAATGGGGATATTCAATTGAACGGACAACAAATGAAACCAAACGCAATACTTTCTGAAGGCGATTCTATTTCAATTTGTTTGTGAGCAAGTAAAAAAATCCTCTTACAATCGTAAGAGGATTTTTTTACTTCTTCACTTTTCGTAATACGAAGTGTGCACAACCAAAGTTACAGTACTCGTATAAATACTCCGTTAACGTACTAATTTTCGTATCATATGTCGCACGCTGGTTACTATCATCAAAGAATCCGCGCAATCTAAGTTGCTCATAACCCCAGTCCCCAACGATGTAATCATATTTATTTAAAATTTCTGCATAGCGCTCTTTAAATGCTTCTTCACTAAAACCGTCACGAAAGTTTTTAATTACTTCGTACTGAACATTATTAATGCTCACCGTAGCATGAATCTCTTGCTTTTGCTCCATCATTAACTTCCTCTCTAAGCATTCTTCTTTTTATCGTATCACAAAGCATACCAACCAACAATTTCAAATACAAAAAATTGAAAATTAGTGCATGCTATGGAGAAGGAGGTGATACATCGTGAAAAAACAAATTATACTTTCTCTTCTCACTCTTTCCTTATTTGCAGGCTGCCAATCAACGAATAAAGCCGAAATGGAACGTGAAGAAGGAAGTCGTGTTCTTGTTTCCAATAAAAACGACATGTATCATACGGAAAATACAAATACACGGCTTACAAGAGTCGGCTATTCATCTAAACAAAAGCATGAAGTATCTAACAAACAAGTAGGAGCCATTAACCGTGAGAAAGTCGCTGAAATGATTACAAGTATGACAGTCAAACTTCCTGACGTTACAAACGCTGCTACACTCGTTACCGATGATGAAGTATTTGTTGTATACCGTGCAAACACAACAGATCCAAAACTCGTAGCGGATCAAGTATATAGAGCTGCTTTGTCCATCGTCCCTCGCTATTATAAAGCATATGTATCAACAGACCAAAAGTTGATTTCTCAAATTCAAGGCCTTCAATCTGGTGCCTTAAATGATACAGAATATACACAGAGCCTCGATATGTTAAAACGTGAAATGAGCAAAAATCCTCATTTGAACAATACGGGGGATCAGACTTTGAATGATATGATAAAAAAATAAAGAAGGTGGAGAAAACCTCCATCTTCTTTATTTTTTTACTATTTCTTACGATTTGCGTAAACCTCCATCGCATCACACATAAACTGAGCTAATCCTTCACCAAACTTATCGATATTTTTCGTAAAGCGCTCATCAGCGACGTACATTTGACCAAGTCCTTTAAAAGCATCTAATGAATATTCACCGAAGTTTTGCAAGTAATTGTACCATACTCCAATTGCTTCTTGTGCCTCTTTAGAATCTGGTGCGCCGTGTCTAAGCGCCGCTAAGTTTCTGTAAATCGTATTAAACTCTTCTTGATTGTCTTTTGACATACCTTTCGCATATTCATTCGCTTTATCTACAGCTGCGTCTCCCCATCTTTCACGCGCTTCTTCTTCGTACGGATTATGGCTGAAATCGAAGCCTTCAAATTTCTCTTTGTTCGTCATTTCAATCTCTCCTTTTGTATGCTGAATTGTCTTATCAATCGTCGCAATCACTTTATCTAACCGAGCACGCTTTTCAAGAAGCATTTTTTTATGAAGCTGCAGTGCCTCTTTCCGGTCAAATGATGGACTCATGATAATGTCTTTAATTTTCTTCAAAGGGAAGCCTAGTTCTTTAAAAAATAAAATTTGCTGCAATGTCTCTAAATTTTCATTGGAATACAGACGATATCCAGACTCTGTCGTCTCGTCTGGGGTTAACAACCCAATTTCATCGTAATGATGCAGTGTGCGCACACTAATTCCAACTAAACTAGCTACTTCTTTTACCTTCATTGTCATGTGTATCTCCCCCTTAATACATACGATAAAGTATGACGCAACGTTAGAGTCAATAAGTAAATTCATTATTTGTTAAAAGTTTCATCTCCACTATATTTCATGCATAATAGATATGTACATATATTAGAAAGCGGTGAAAGTATGGTTTCAAATACTGTAATTGCCAGCATCATATTTCAACTCGTTGTTTCGATTCTGGTCCCAATTATTGTACTCGTTTATTTCCGTAAGAAATACAATATTAATTGGAAAGTAGTCGGCGTTGGTGTTCTTATCTTTATCGGATTTACCCAAATTCTCGAAACACCATTCCACCTATTTATGCGCGGTAATCCAGCAATCGCTCCAATTTTAGAAAATCCATTTGTCTTCGCACTTTATGGGGGACTAACTGCTGGTATATTTGAAGAATTAGGACGCTTCGTTTCCTTCTTCTTCCTACTAAAAAAATATCAAGAATATAAAGATGGCTTTGCTTACGGAATAGGTCACGGCGGCATTGAATCCATTTTAGTTGGCGGATTCTCTGCATTCCAAGCACTTATATTTGCGAATTCAATTAACAATGGTAGCTTCGCTCAAATGGTTGAAAAAATGCCGGAGCTAAGCCGCCTACAGGACATGTTAATTCAGCAACCTGCCTACTTATATTTCCTTGGTAGCTTAGAAAGAATTATGGCTCTCGTGCTGCAAATCGCCTTTACGATGCTTGTTTTATACGCAGTAAAACAGAAGAAGTATATCTTCCTTGTGTACGCTATACTATTCCACGCACTTGTAGACTTCTTCGCGGCACTTTATCAAACGAAAACAATTAACATCTTTGTTGTAGAAGGAATTACCCTTCTCTTCACAATCGGTGCTATCATTCTTATTCGTAAAATGAAAGAGAAATTAATGAGTGTGCCGGAATAAAAAATAACCCGCCAATTGGTGGGTTATTTTTTATATGGATTATCATAGTGATGATAACTTTTGCCACTTTGCAGCTCCTTCTTTGTTTCTGCATCTATAACGATGTACTTGTGTAACTCTTCTACTTCATTTTGAGAAAAGGAAGCGAAAAAATAAACTTGGCGATCAGGGTGAACAAAAGCATCTTGAAGCACCACTTCACTCCGACAACCCACGGCTGTTTTTTGTAGAAAAGAAAGTTCTTCATCAGGGACTTCTTTAAATAAGATCTTTTTTCGAACACTATACGCTGCATTATTGTATTCTTTATACATTTTCTTATCTAACTGTTCGTAAAACACATCTTCGCTCACAAATGACTTATTTCGATTACTTGGATAATCTATTTTTTGATTGGATTGTGCATATGTTGTGGACATTTGCGTAAGAAAACAAATAATGAATACGGTATATATCATTTTTTTCATCATTGCACCTCAATTTTTTATTATCCACATTACTTTTCCACATGCTTAGATCATTATGTCGTTTCCAATAAAAAGGAATTTTTTCCACATTTGTCGAAGTATATAGCGTCAACTTGAAAGATGGGGATGAATTATGAAGAAATTGATTGTAATACGACATTGTTCAGCAACTGGACAAGAACGTGATGCCGAATTAACGACCGATGGAAAAAAACAAGCAAACACCCTTGCTACATTCCTTTTAGAAAACCAACTACAAATAGATCATATTATTTCAAGCCCATTTGTGCGAGCTATCGATTCTATTCGGCCCTACGCGTTCCAAGCTAGCTTACCTATCCAAGAAGATGAAAGATTAGCTGAACGCATATTAAGCAACGTTCCAATGGACGATTGGATGCAAAAACTAGAATCTACTTTTACAAATATAGATATTGCCTTTTCAGGCGGAGAGTCGACAAAACAAGCAACGGACCGTGCTATATCGCTTATCCAAAACGTTTTAAAATTAAACCATACTACAACACTACTCGTTACACATGGAAACTTACTTACGCTCATTTTAAAGCACTTTGATCATACGATTGGTTTTCATGAATGGCGAGCTTTAACGAATCCTGATATGTACGAAATTACAATTGATGAACAATGTAGCCTAAAACGATTATGGACAGCACCGTCCAAGTAATATCTCTTTCCAACACATTCAGTTGACGCCACGAGAAGAAACTGTACTAATAATAGAAAGGGGTATCACTCCATATGTACGAAGATGTACTTGCTTTACTACATAAAACAAATGTTTCTTATGAAAAATTCGAACACGAACCAGTACTCGATTATGAGACAGACCGGATCGTACGCGAGAGGCTTGGCTTACAAGGTACTCCAAGTAAAAGCTTATTTTTAAAATCAAAATCCGGAAATTATTACGTCTTTTTTACGTTAGAAGGAACTCGGCTCAACCGAGGAGAGATGAAAGAAATAACGGGAGAAAGCTTATCCCTCTGTTCACCTAATGAGCTAAGGGAAGAAACTGGTTGTACGCCAGGATGTGTAGCTCCTTTCGGTTATTCACAACATGTAGCGATTATTGTGGATAGCGCTATTTATACGTACGATAAAATTTTAATTACACCCGGTGTACCTGAATTTACAATTGAATTATCCACAGAGGAATTAAAAAAAATTTTATTAACATGTTCAAACACTGTTTTAGAGTACAAACAAAAAGAGAGCTAATCATTAGCTCTCTTTTTTCATTATTTTGCTTCTGCTGTGTTTTCTTTCGCAGAACGAACTTGCTCGTCCGCATGATAAGAAGAACGCACAAGTGGGCCAGCTTCACAGTGGCTAAAGCCTTTGCTAAGTGCAATTTCTTTTAGCTCTGCAAATTCTGCTGGTGGGTAATATTTAAGAACTGGTAAATGCTTCTTAGATGGTTGTAGGTATTGTCCAAGAGTTAAAATATCCACATTGTTTGCACGTAAGTCATCCATTGCTTCAATTAAATCTTCTCTCGTTTCACCTAAGCCCACCATAATGCTCGATTTAGTTGGAATATCAGGCTGCATTTCTTTTGCTCGACGTAAAAACTCTAATGAACGATCATATTTTGCTCTAGCGCGAACTCGGTCAGATAATCGACGTACTGTTTCAATGTTATGGTTTAAAATATCTGGTTTTGCATCCATTAACATTTTTAAGTTTTCTTCTACTCCACCCATATCAGATGGTAATACTTCGATTGACGTAAATGGATTTTTACGACGTACAGCGCGTACTGTTTCAGCAAAAACAGCTGCTCCACCATCTTTTAAATCATCACGTGCAACCGCTGTTATAACAACGTGCTTTAAGCCCATTTGTACTACAGAATCTGCTACGCGTTCTGGCTCTTGTAAATCAAGCTCAGTTGGTAAGCCTGTTTTAACCGCACAAAAACGACAAGCACGTGTACAAACCGCACCTAAAATCATAAATGTTGCTGTTTTTCTTACAGCCCAGCATTCATGAATATTCGGACATTTTGCTTCCTCACAAACTGTATGAAGATTTTTAGAACGCATCATTTTCTTTAAGCCTGTATAGTTTTCATTCGTGTTTAACTTAATTTTCAACCATTCGGGCTTGCGCTTATATTCTGTTTGTTTTGTCATGGTTATCAACTCCGCACAATATGAAATAGTTTACCGTGTTCGCTTCTTTCAATGTAACATATCTATTCTAACGTATGAAAGCGATTTGCTCAAATGAAGATTCTAAGATTTTTTCCAATCGTTCCCTATAATGAAATACTCCGTATATCCCACACTAAAAAGAGTGATGATGTGAAAGGAGTCTATTTCATGCTTCGAAAAATTTCTCTTTTGCTTTCGATTTGCTTTCTTCTCCACCAAAACATCGCTTACGGTGAAGATAATCAGCAAAGCATATACGAAAAGCGCATGGCACTATATAAAGAAACCGAGCAATCTTCAGGCATTCCGTGGTATTACTTAGCTGCAATGGATCAATACGAAAGAAATATACGGAGCGTAAGAAAAGATATTCCGAAAAAACCAGATGCCATCATTTCCCTTTATTTCAAACCAGAAATATGGGCTGGACCTGTTAATGGTAGCGACACTCTCCCCCATACAATTGCTCTATTTGGCGGATTAGGTTTAGATGGTGACAAAGATGGATTTGCAAATGCAAATAACGACCGTGATCTTTTGCATACAGCAGCAACAATTTTAAAGAAACAAGGAACGTCAGAAGAACGTATTAAAATCATGCTCTGGGAATATTATAGACGTGCAAAAACAGTTGATTTAATTACCGAATACGCCCAAATCTATAAACATTATGGACGTATTAATTTAGAAGGAAATGCTTTCCCTCTCCCTATTCGCAGTGACCATAGCTACCGAAGTACTTTCGGCGCTGGAAGAAGTTTTGGAGGAAGAAGAGTTCATGAAGGAACTGATATCTTTGCAGGCTATGGCGTACCAGTAAGATCCACTTGCTATGGCATTATTGAAACAAAAGGCTGGAACCGCCTTGGCGGATGGCGCATCGGTATTCGTGACCTTCATAACAATTATCATTATTACGCTCACTTAGGCGGATTCTCAAAAGAAATACAGCTTGGACAAATTGTCGAGCCTGGAAAAGTAATCGGATTTGTTGGTAGCACCGGTTACGGTCCTCCCGGTACAGCTGGAAAATTCCCGCCTCACTTACATTTCGGCATCTATAAAGACAACGGTTATACAGAATGGGCTTTCGATCCATACATGCATTTAAGTCTATGGGAACGAAAAGAACGCGCGAATACAAAACGATAACCGTAGCACATTGCTACGGTTATTTTTTAACTATGGCTAACTACCCGTTTTCTTTTTATCAGGTACAAAAACACTTCCGCTTCCATAATACGTAGGCACTTCCCCTTGAACGATACGCGTCGCAATCGGAACATCTTGTTTTACTTTTATTTCTTTCGTATGAAATGGAATAATCACTTGCAACGTCACTTCCATCTCCATAATAATTTGAATCGCAGTCGTATTGATTCCGTGCGGCTCAATTTTTTGTTTAATATCCGTATTTACATGACCAATCGTTGTGAAATCAATTGGAATGTCGGGTCCTATATTTCCAAGAAGCGCATTATTTGTTACACGACCAAACGGAACTGCCATCGTTGCCCCAGTCTTTTCAGAAATACCTAGCCCCTTCAAATCACCTTGTTCTACTTGCTGTAAATATTTTTCTATGTATGTGGTCGTTGATGTTACAATTTCATTTACTTGTTTTGTATTCAAATTAATTGTGGATACTTTCCCGTTTTTATCATTTTGTACTTTCATTAATGAATCGACATCGAATCCTTCATCGATTCTATCTTTTAGCGCCTTCGTCATAACCGCTGTCGCCATTTTATGTGTCTCTACTTCTCCATATTTCATTAATGTCGGCTGAATGCTGCTATTCACAATCCATAATCCTTGCACGAGTAATATGACAAAAAGAATAAACGACATAAGCAGTATGTGCCGAAAGGAAATAGGTCCCCTTCGAAAACGCGAATTTTTCGAACGAAATATACTCATACAAAACCCTCCTTCTTATATCATTTCTATGCAAGAAGGAGGGACGATATATGCTTATCTCATTTTTAATAATGCTTCTTTTCCGATTGTGCCAGCCGTAATACCTAACGCTTCGGCTTCAATCGTTACTGATTCTAGCGGTGCTTCAAGAAGTTGTTCAATCGTTCTTACACCAACCGCGCGACCAGCAATAATACCTCGATCCCCTAACTTCTCATTTAAAAGACCTACATCTAATGCACCGCACATAATATATCCTTTATCGCTCATTACAGCTAGCAAGTTTGTCTTTGGAAGTTTGACGCTAACCGCAATAAACGTATAATTATCAATTATAATTGGCTCCACGTTAACCATAGTTCACACTCCTCTCTTTCTTATCTGTATGACAAGAGAAAAATGAGTGTTACAAGTTAACTAGCCTATAGTTTGACGGAAGATGTATGAGTTATTAACATGTCTGTTAACACATCTCTAAGTAGTTCTGGCATATAATATTGTTTGTCAGAAAGTGTGGATAGCTCTGGGTATAAGTAGCCGAATGTAAACATATCAATCGTTCCTACTGTATATATACGATCTAATTCCAGCGATTCCCCGTTAATTAATACATCTTCGAGTAAAATTTTATTCCCAGGAATCGTATCTGGAATGACTTCTATACCAGCGTAAATCATTTTCCCCATCACTTTCCCGCGGAATCCGAATCCTTTTACCTCAAGGTTCTCCATATTCGGGCGACGTGCTTTCAAGATCACTTCTCGTAACGTTTTCCCCGGCACTTTCAATAAACATGGATTAATGGGATGTGGACAAATTCTGTGAATATCTCCGCGCGTCACAACGCCTTCTTCTAATCCTTCAAGAAGTACACCAGCGTTCACCATGCCAATCTCTGCACCGCACCACGTTTTTAGCGCATTTGCTAACATGTGCGAAAATGCTGTCTCATGAAACCAATTAACCGGTAATGATTCCTTTAAATGAACGACAGGCTCTTCCATAATATGTTCACTTTCTTCCTGCAGCGCTTCAATTGTGGATAATGGTTTGTTATAAGCACCTAAACGTTCAGTCTTAATCGCTCTACCATCCTTTTTCAACAGCTTCTTCGTCTCTTTATCCACAGTAAGTTGAACGTGCCCAACGTAACGTCCCCACTTCTCACAACAGCATAGTAACGTATGATTCATAAGAACACCACGCTCAAATAAATGATGCGTATGTGCCCCTAAAATAACATCTATATCATACTGCTCCGCCATATGCTCATCCATGCTTTTTCCAAGGTGAGAAAGGACAACCGTTATATGAGCCTCATCTCTCACTTCTTCTAAAATAGACTCTAAATGCTCAATTGGATCTTCAATATGCCAATCTAACATTTGATAAAACTCTGGATACGCAACCGTTAATCCGATAAAAGCAATCGTAATCCCATCTGTCGTTGTATGTAATTTATAAGGCTTTGCCCACTCTGGACGTACCCCTTCTTTTTCAAATAAATTCGCGACAAGCACCTCAAATCCAGCATCATCATATAGACGATTCAAATGCTCCTTCGCTAACGTAATTCCTTCATTGTTTCCGATCGTTACATAATCATATAACGCCTCATTTAAAAGCTTCGTATTGCCAAGCCCATTCGTCGCTTCCGAAATACTATGAAAACGATCCACATGATCGCCGATATCTACAGTCAAAACGGTCTCTCCCGCTCCCTGTCTTCGCTTTTTCTCTCCTTGTACAAACCGAGAAATTTGCGGCCAATTTTCAAAATGACTATGTATATCGTTTGTATGATAAAGGTGGATAATTGTTTCTTTATTTATATTCAGAGAAAAAACCTCCTCTCAGTTCCTTACTGCCATTTACGCTACACGTACGCAATAATCCTGTAAATACTTTTCGTCTTTTCTTGCTATTTTACATTGTACTCGCATTGTGAGAAAAAGCAAAAGATTGCCCTTTTTCATATGAGAAACTTTCTTTTTTTAGTTGTTGGGTTAGTTGGTAGAACGGGGGGATTTGTCAGAAAGTTTGTTGAGTGTTTTACAAGGAGTTTGGTGGGGTTCCTTGTGGGGATTTGTCAGTATCTTAGCCTCAACTACTTCCATTCGGCCACTTCATGCATATCATCTAAATATTGAGGGGTATACGCCCGCTCTACTATGTCGTAATTTGTTGATAAATCGATATTCCTTGTCGAATCGTCGATATATTGAAATAATCGCCGATATATTCCGAGTTGTGATCGATATATTTGAAAAATCGCTGATATATTTCAATATATACTAGCAGGGGTATACTCATGCACATATACCTTGTAACACGACATATGTCGTGTTACAATCTCATTATAAGGTGGTGAACCATAAAATGGATAAAGAGATATTAAAAGGAAGTATTGATATTTTACTTCTCTCCATCATTAAACAGCATGATACGTACGGATATGAAATTATTCAAAAGCTAAAAGAAAACAGCAATGATTTATACACAATGAGCCAAGGTACACTCTATCCAGCACTCAAACGTCTGGAGCAAAAGGATTTAATCAATTCCTACTGGGGTGAATCTGAAACGGGTATGAAACGAAAATTTTATCGCATTACTACGAACGGAAAGAAAATTTTAGAAGAAAAACTAACAGCGTGGGATTCAGTTACAGCTCTTATTAAAACTTGTCAGAAAGGAGCTTTAAATTAATGACGATTGAAAAATACATAAAGAGTATCGTTCAAAAAACAAACCTATCCCAATCTGATAGAGACGAACTATACTTCGAAATTTACGATCATCTTACAAGTTTAAAACAAGAATTTCTCGATCAAGGAAAACCTGAAGAAGAAGCTACTGCATTAGCCATTCAAAATTTTGGAGAAGCCTCAACTTTAGGAACCGAAATTGAAAAAGCGATGCAATCTTCTACGCAAAAATATGTACAGTGGATTGGTTGGGGATTGTTTTTACCCTATTCATTTGTTTTATTATTTAAACTATTGCTCGGGAGGTCAGCTTTTTACTTTGGTAATCTGAAGTACTTCTTTGAAACAGGTGACTGGCATGCTATACACGGTGGGTTAATAAACTTAGTTCCTTTCAAAAGTACAATCCGCTATTTAACTGAATTTGATTCTTATAATCTAGACATCGTACTTATGAATACATTAGGAAACGTCATCATATTTATCCCATTCGGCTTCCTGCTACCTTTATTATTTAAACAAATTAACAATGTAAAAATAGCATCCAAAATTTTTATTAAGTTTATTTTATTAATTGAATCGTTACAACTCCTTACCTTTACTGGTGTTTTCGATATTGATGACATCATACTCAATATGCTAGGAGCTTTAATTGGGTATGGTTCTTTTGTTGGGATGAAGTATATTTGGGAACGTGTTAAATCTGTGGATAAGGTGGATACGATTTAGGTTCGGGGTATACGGCCTGTTCTTCCTGTCGTAATTTGTTGATAAGTCGATATTCCTTGTCGAATCGTCGATATATTGAAATAATCGCCGATATATTCCGAGTTGTGATCGATATATTTGAAAAATCGCTGATATAGTTAGCCAGAAACCCACCTAGGTATCTCGGCTAACCCCACCCCAAACCCAGCTCACACAACATAAAAAAGCGCCCTGCACAGCAGGGCGCTTCTACTTTATCTATTAACCAATAGAACCTTCCATCTCAAACTTGATTAGGCGGTTCATTTCAACTGCGTATTCCATTGGAAGTTCGCGAGTGAATGGCTCGATGAAGCCCATTACGATCATTTCTGTAGCTTCTTGCTCAGAAATACCGCGGCTCATTAGGTAGAATAATTGTTCTTCTGATACTTTTGATACTTTCGCTTCGTGCTCAAGTGAAACGTAATCGTTTTTGATTTCGTTGTAAGGAATTGTATCAGATGTAGATTGGTTATCCATGATTAACGTGTCACACTCGATGTTAGAGCGAGAGTTTTTCGCTTTTGGTCCGAAGTGTACGATACCACGGTAAGTTACTTTACCACCATGCTTCGCAATCGATTTAGAAACGATTGTTGAAGACGTGTTTGGTGCTAAGTGAATCATTTTTGCACCAGCATCTTGGTGTTGGCCTTTACCAGCAATCGCGATAGATAATGTTAAACCACGAGCGCCTTCGCCTTTTAAGATAACTGCTGGGTATTTCATCGTTAATTTAGATCCGATGTTACCGTCAATCCATTCCATCGTTGCGTTTTCTTCACAAACCGCACGTTTTGTAACTAGGTTGTATACGTTGTTCGCCCAGTTTTGGATTGTTGTATAACGGCAATAAGCATCTTTCTTAATGATGATTTCTACTACCGCACTATGAAGTGAGTTAGTCGTGTAAACAGGTGCTGTACAACCTTCTACGTAGTGTACGTGTGCGCCTTCGTCTACGATGATAAGCGTACGCTCGAATTGTCCCATATTTTCAGAGTTAATACGGAAATACGCTTGAAGTGGTGTATCAACTTTCACACCTTTTGGAACGTAGATGAATGATCCACCAGACCAAACTGCAGAGTTTAATGCAGAGAATTTGTTGTCTGTTGGTGGGATTACTTTTCCGAAATGCTCACGGAAAATATCTTCGTTCTCTTTTAATGCGCTATCTGTATCTTTGAAGACGATTCCTAGAGCTTCTAGGTCTTCTTTCATGTTGTGGTATACAACTTCAGATTCGTACTGTGCAGATACACCAGCTAAATATTTTTGCTCAGCTTCTGGAATACCTAATTTATCAAATGTTGCTTTAATTTCATCAGGTACTTCATCCCAAGACTTCTCAGATTTCTCAGATGGTTTTACGTAGTACGTAATTTCATCGAAATCTAAGTCGTTTAAGTCGCCGCCCCATTGTGGCATTGGCATTTCGTAGAACTTATCCAGTGATTTTAAACGGAAGTCTAACATCCACTGTGGTTCTTCTTTCATACGTGAAATCTCTTCAACGATCTCTTTTGTTAAACCGCGTCCAGCACGGAAAATCGAAACGTCTTTGTCTTTGAAACCATATTTATAATCGCCGATATCTGGCAGTTGCTTCGCCATGTTGGTGTGTCCCTCCTTAGATAACCTCGTTTTTAGGAACCTTTAACATTACTTATCTTCGTTTAAGCCCTTTTCTAACGCTTTCCACGCTAATGTTGCACATTTAATACGTGCAGGGAACTTGCATACGCCTTGTAATGCTTCAATATCTCCTAAATCGATGCTGTCATCGTACTCTTTTCCTAGCATCATGTCAGAGAAAATTTTCGAAAGCTGAAGTGCTTCTTCAATTTTCTTACCTTTTACTGCTTGTGTCATCATTGAAGCTGAAGACATTGAGATTGAACATCCTTCGCCTTCAAACTTCGCCTCTTGCACAATACCTTCTTCTACTTTCATCGTAAGTTGAATACGATCACCGCAAGTTGGATTGTTCAAGTTAACGGTAACACTATCTTCTAATACGCCATGGTTACGAGGATTTTTGTAATGATCCATAATAACTTGACGATATAACGTATCTAAATTATTAAATGACATTTGTGAAATACTCCTTTGTCTTGATTAGCGAGTCAACAAATGTATCAATTTCTTCTTTTGTATTATATAAATAGAAGCTCGCACGTGCTGTTGAAGAAGCTTTTAGCCACTTCATAAGCGGTTGTGCACAGTGATGTCCTGCGCGAACTGCAATGCCTTCTACATCTAATACAGTCGCAACATCGTGAGGATGTACGTCTTCAATATTAAATGTAACAAGACCTGCGCGATGCTTTGGACCATAAATTGTAACGCCATCTACTTCTGATAGTCTTTCTAAAGCGTATTGCGCTAATTCATGCTCATGCTTTTCAATATTATCAAGACCGATTTCTTCTAGGAAATCAATTGCCGCACCAAGTCCGATTGCATTACCGATAATCGGTGTACCTGCTTCAAACTTCCACGGAAGCTCTTTCCAAGTAGATTCTTGTAAATCTACGAAATCAATCATTTCACCACCAAATTCAATTGGCTCCATATTGTTTAGCAATTCTTTTTTACCATATAATACGCCGATACCTGTAGGTCCGCACATCTTATGAGCAGATAATGCGTAGAAATCACAGTTTAAATCTTGTACATCCACTTTCATGTGAGGTGTACTTTGTGCACCGTCAACGACCATAATTGCGCCATTTTCGTGTGCAATTGCTCCGATTTCTTTTACAGGGTTAATCGTTCCAAGTACGTTAGAAACATACATGATAGAAACGATTTTTGTATTCGGTGTAATTGTTTGACGAGCATCTTCTATTGAAATTGTCCCATCTGGTTGAAGCGGAAGATATTTTAAAGTTGCACCAGTTTTCTTCGCAACTTGTTGCCACGGAATAATATTACTATGGTGCTCCATGTAAGAAATAACGATTTCATCGCCCTCTTTTACATTTTCAAGACCATAGCTAGCTGCTACTGTATTTAATGCAGTTGTCGTTCCGCGTGTGAAAATAATCTCTTCCATTGATTTCGCATTGATAAACTTGCGAACTTTCTCACGTGCACCTTCATACGCGTCGGTAGCTTTCGTACCGAGCGTATGAACACCGCGATGCACGTTAGAATTGTATTCTTTATAGTAACGCTCTAACGTTTCAATGACTTGAATTGGTTTTTGAGAAGTTGCTGCACTATCGAAATAAACAAGTTGTTTGCCGTTCACTTTTTGATCAAGAATTGGAAACTGTTTGCGTATTTCATGAATATTCATTAGCGAACTTTCCTTTCAATTACTTCAACAAGCTGTGCTTTTACTCCTTCAATTGGAAGCTCATTAACTACAGGTGCTAAGAATCCATGGATGACTAAACGTTCTGCTTCGCGTTTTGGAATACCACGGCTCATTAAGTAGTATAGTTGAGTTGGATCTACGCGACCTACTGAAGCTGCGTGACCTGCCATTACATCATCTTCGTCAATTAAAAGAATTGGGTTTGCATCACCGCGTGCTTTCTCATCTAACATAAGAACGCGAGAAGATTGTTGTGCATTTGATTTAGATGCACCGTGTTCAATCTTACCAATTCCGTTAAAGATAGATGTTGCACTATCTTTTTGTACACCGTGTTTTAAAATCCAACCTTCAGAGTGTTTACCGAAGTGAACAACTTTAGTTGTAAAGTTTTGCGTTTGGTTACCACGGCCAATTGTTACTGTTTTTGTATCAGCATATGAACCGTCGCCCATTAAGTTTGTAACGTTCTCTGAAATTGTGTTTCCGTCATTCATAAGGCCTAGAGCCCAATCAACACGGCCGTCGCGTCCAACAATACCACGGCGGTTAACGTAAGTTGTTACGTCTTTTGCTAATAGATCAACCGCACCGAATTTCACTTGTGCGCCTTGTTCCACGATTACTTCTGCTACGATATTTGCAATACCTTTAGCATTTTCATTTGCAACGTAGTTTTCTACATAAGTTGCAGTACTGTTCGCATCAGCTACGAATAATACGTGGTTATATACGTTAGCTTCTTCGCCGTCTACTAAGAATACAGCTTGAAGTGGAGTTTCAAGAACAACGTTTTTCGGAACATATATGAATGCACCGCCGTTGATTAATGCAGCATGAAGTGCAGTTAGACGATGCTCGTCTACCTTCACGCCGTCTTTCATTAAGTACTTTTGTACTAGTTCAGCATGCTCTGTTGCAGCTGTTACGATGTCTGTAAAAATAACACCTTTTTCTTTTGCTTCGTCTGCTAAAGAAACGAATGCAGTTGTACCAGTACGTTGCACTAATACGCTGTTATTTTCATCGATTAAGTTTTTCACTGCTTCTGGAAGCTCTGTTAAAGAACTTACAGGCTCTTGCTTAGCAGCGTCGCCTTTTCCGATAAAGTCCCATTTGTCAATTTTCGTTTTATCAGGCGTTGGCATTGGAAGTTCAGTTGCTTGTGCAAGAGCTTGTAAGCGGAACTCAGTCAACCAAGCTGCTTCGTTTACTTCGCTTGCGCGTTGACGGATTGTTTCTTGATCGAAAGGTAATGTACCGATTGTCATGTTTATGCTCCTCTCTTACGCTTCTTGCTCTGTTGTTTCGTCTTCAATACCTAATTCTTTTTTAATCCAGTCGTAACCTTCCGCTTCTAGACGTTGTGCAAGCTCAGGGCCACCAGATTTAACGATGCGACCGTTCATCATAACGTGAACGAAGTCTGGAGTGATGTAGTTTAATAAACGTTGGTAATGCGTAATCATTAGGCAACCGAAGTCTTCGCCGCGCATTTCGTTAATACCTTTAGATACAACTTTTAATGCATCGATATCAAGACCTGAGTCAATTTCGTCTAAGATTGCGATTTTTGGCTCAATCATCATTAATTGAAGAATTTCGTTACGTTTTTTCTCACCGCCAGAGAAACCTTCGTTTAAGTAACGTTGTGCCATTTCTGGATCCATTTCTAGGAATTCCATGTTTTTATCTAATGTACGGATAAATTTCATAAGAGAAATTTCATCGCCTTCTTCACGACGTGCGTTAATTGCAGAACGTAAGAAGTCAGCGTTTGTTACTCCGCTAATTTCACTTGGATATTGCATTGCTAGGAATAGACCTGCTTGTGCGCGCTCGTCTACTTCCATTTCTAATACATCTTCACCGTCGATGATGATGCTACCTTCTGTTACTTCATATTTTGGGTGACCCATAATTGCAGAAGATAAAGTTGATTTACCTGTTCCGTTAGGTCCCATAATTGCGTGGATTTCTCCACCTTTTACTTCAAGGTTTACACCTTTTAAAATTTCTTTGCCATCAATTGATACGTGTAAGTCTTTAACCGTTAATGTAGAACCAGCCATCTCAATACCTCCATTAATCCTATATATACATTTTAAAAATTCCTAAAACGTTCATATTCTCATTTTATTCTCATTCTAATTTTATATCAAATAAAATGATATCGCAAACGACGAAAAAAAGTAACAATTTTTTCACAAATGTATATAAGTATTTCCTTCACATCTTTCTATGATACACCTTTCTTCTTATTTATATAAAGAAAAAAGGACTGGTAATTTTCCAGTCCTTTCCTTATATTTATTCACTTACCGGAAGTACCGCACCTTTATATTCTTTATTAATAAAATCTTGAATTTCTTTTGAATGCAGTACTTCTACTAGCTCTTTAATTTCTTTTTTCTTCTCGTCACCTTTACGAACTGCAATAATATTTGCATACGGAGAGTCTGATCCTTCAATGGCAATTGCATCCTTTGTTGGATTTAATTTCGCATCAATTGCATAGTTCGAATTAATAAATAAAGCATCGCCTTCATTATTTTCATATAACTTTGGTGAAAGACCAGGCTCTACATCTGTTTTAAACTTTAAGTGTTTCGGGTTTTCTACAACATCTTTTACTGTCGCCTTAACAACATCTACTCCGTCTTTAAGTTTAATAACGCCGCCTTTTTGTAACAATGCTAGCATACGGCCACGCTCCGCTACGTTATTACTCATAATCACTGTCCCGCCATCCGGCAAGTCTTTTAAGCTTTTATATTTCTTAGAATAAATGCCCATTGGCTCTAAATGGATTTTTCCTGCGTTTACAATTTTATATCCCTTTTCTTGAATTTCTTTATTTAAGTACGGAATGTGTTGGAAGTAGTTCGCATCAATTTCCTTATCCGCTAACGCTTTATTCGGCAACACATAATCTTGGAACTTTTTAATTTCTAATTTAATACCCTTTTTCTCTAATATTGGCTGTGCTTTTTCTAAAATAACAGCGTGCGGCACGTTAGAAGCTCCAACAACAAGCTTATTCTCATCTTTTCCCCCGCAAGCAGCTAATGTAAATACAGATAGTGCTGTAACAACTGACAGTAAAATCTTTTTCATATGATGTCCCCTTCTCCCCAATAGTTATGTAGTTATAAAAAGGGCCGGCATACACCAACCCTTTGCAGCAATTATTCTTTTACAGGAACAACCGCTCCTTTATATTCTTTGTTAATAAAGTCTTCAATTTCTTTAGAATGTAATACTTCTACAAGAGCCTTGATCTCTTTCTTATCTTTATCACCTTTACGAACAGCTACTACGTTTGCGTACGGTGAATCATTTCCTTCAATTGCAATTGCATCTTTTTCTGGGTTTAACTTCGCATCAATTGCATAGTTCGAGTTAATTAAAACAGCGTCGCCTTCTTTATTGTTATACACTTGTGGTAATAAACCAGGCTCGATATCTGTTTTGAATTTCAAGTTTTTCGGGTTATCCGCGATATCTTTTGGAGTTGCTTTAACTGGATCTACTCCGTCTTTAATTTTTAAAATACCTTCTTTTTGTAAAATTGCTAAACCACGTCCATGGTCAGCAACTGAATTACTCATAATAATTGTCGCTCCGTCTGGAAGTTCTTTTAAGCTCTTATATTTTTGAGAATATACACCAATCGGTTCTAAATGAATTTTTCCTGCTACTTCAAAATCATATTTTTTATCTTTCATTTCTTTTTCTAAATACGGAATGTGCTGGAAGTAGTTTGCATCTAATTCCTTATCCGCTAACGCTTTATTTGGTAAAACGTAATCTTGGAATTTTTTCACTTTTAATTCAATTCCTTTTTTCTCAAGTAACGGTTTTGCCTTCTCTAAAATTTCAGCGTGCGGTACGTTAGAAGCCCCCACAACAAGTTTCTTTTCATCTTTATCTTTTCCGCCACAAGCAGCTAACCCAAAAATTGAAGTTGAAATCAATGCTGTAAGTAATAATTTTTTCATTTGAAACATCCTCCCGTTTGTTTATTATCGTTTATCTATTCGAGTCGTTACACGATCACCAATCCACTGAATGAAAAATACAACTAGTAATACACAAATTGTCGCAACGATTGTTACATCGTTATTCCCTCGTTGGAATCCTTCTAAGTAAGCAAGTGTTCCAAGTCCACCAGCACCAACAACTCCCGCCATTGCTGTATAGCCCACTAAAGCAATTGTCGTAACCGTAATACCAGATACTAACGCTGGTAACGATTCTGGAATTAACACTTTCAAAATAATTGTGCTTGTTTTTGCTCCCATCGCCTTTGAAGCTTCAATTACCCCTTTATCAATTTCACGAAGTGCAATTTCAACCATTCTTGCATAAAATGGTGCCGCTCCAATAATTAAAGCTGGAAGCGCAGCACTCGCTCCAAGAATTGTTCCAAGCAAAATCTTTGTGAATGGAATTAATAAAATAATTAAAATGATGAACGGTATCGAGCGAAAAATGTTTACGAACGCTCCAATCGCTGTGTTAACCGCTTTGTTTTCCCATAAATTATCTTTCGCTGTCATAAAGAGTAACAATCCTAAAATGAGTCCTAAAACAAATGTGGCAAGAGCGGCGATTGCCGTCATATATAACGTTTCACCAGTTGCTTCTAACATTTGATTCCAATCAACATTTGTGAGTAACTTATCCATGTGCAATCACCTCCAGCTCTACTTGATCTTGATGTATTCCCTCTATTGCTTGCTGAATCGCTGTTTCCTCACCATTTAAATGAACAACTAAACTACCGTAAGAGCCGTTATTCGTTTGTGCGATATTTCCTTGCAAAATGCTAACTTCTATATCACTGCGTTGCATTAATCTTTGAAGTACTGGTCTTTCTACCGCTTCACCGATAAACTGCAAACGAACTACTTTTCCATCTGGATATTTTTCAATTAAACTTTCAATCGTTTCATTTGTATCTTCAGAATCCGTTAACTGCTGTACAAATCGTTTCGTCATGTCTTGCTGTGGATTACGGAACACATCAAGTACTGGACCTGTTTCTACAATTTTCCCTTTCTCCATTACTGCAACACGATTACAAATCTTTCGAATTACGTGCATCTCATGTGTAATAAGTACAATCGTTAAACCGAGACGTTTATTAATATCTAATAATAAATCTAAAATTTGATCTGTCGTTTCTGGATCAAGAGCTGACGTTGCTTCATCACATAAAAGTACTTGCGGATTGTTAGCTAACGCTCTTGCAATCCCAACACGTTGCTTTTGGCCTCCACTCAGCTGAGATGGGTACGCGTCTCCTCTCCCTTCTAATCCAACAAGATGAATTAGCTCATCCACGCGTTTTCTTCTCTTCGCCTTATCAACACCTGCAATTTCAAGTGGGAACTCGATATTTTCACGTACAGTTCGTGACCAAAGTAAGTTGAAGTGCTGAAAGATCATTCCGATTTCTTGCCTTGCCTTACGAAGTTCGCTTCCTGTAATTGCTGAAATGACACGATTTGCAATTGTAATTTGGCCAGAAGTTGGTTTCTCCAACTGATTGAATAATCGAATTAAAGAACTTTTTCCAGCGCCACTATATCCGATAACACCAAATATTTCACCTTTATCTATTTTTAAATTGGCATTATCTACAGCAGTGACATCACCGCTTTTTGCTTTATATATTTTCTTTACATTCTCTAATAGAATCATGGTGTATCACCCCTTTTTTTAATAAAAAGCGTAAGCGGCTCGCTTAGAACAAGAGGGCGCCCAAATCCCAGACGTAGAGGCGCTTTTTGCCTCATAGGAAGGGATGAAACGACCGACTGTTCTAGCCGCTGGAGCTAGATTTTTGGTCGACTCCGCAATTTTTTATGTTTAATGCGTGTAGTCCACCATTATCACTACTTTTATTATTTGAATGTCCTCCACATTCAAACAACAAAAAAACCTTTCCGCTTTAGAGAAGCAGAAAGGTTTATGTGCGTATATAACAACATTATCCCTCTCTCTCATCTCTCAAAGCATTTGCTTTGCAGGAATTGGCACCATTTCAACATAAGTTGACGGTTGCCGGGCTTCACAGGGCACAGTCCCTCCACCTCTCTTGATAAGAGAAATCAGATTACATTTTCGTCTGATTTGTAATTTATGAAATTGTCTATATTTTATGAATTGAATTGTATCAATATCCACACACCATGTCAACAGAAATTTTCGCAAAAAATGAAACTTCAGAATTTTAAGCACCTACTGACATCGGTTTACATATATGAAACATCGATTCAACTAATAGCATCGTTCGATACGTTCCCGAATATTGTACACGTCCATCATTCATTAACATTTGCAATCGTACATTACCATTCACTAATTGTTTTACATCTTCTTCATCTGCACAAACGATTTGCTCCGTTCCTCTTTCTTCTTTCAACAGCTCTATATAATCTCTTGAAATTTGTAATGAACAACTTTCATCTCCAAAGCGGAAATTAACAGTTTTTTCTCCTTGTCTTAAAAGCGGCTCTAAATGATATTGACCATTAGCGTAATTTACAAATGATTGCAGCAAAGAATATAATTCCACTCTAAATCACATCCTTCATATCACTTTCTATTACACATACCATTCCCTCTCACTAAAGAGCAATCCTGTTACTTTCGCTCGACAAATACTGTAACCACCCTGCATCTCGACATATTTCCCGAGAAATATGTCGAGGCGGCAAAAACTTTGCCGCCTACTTTAATTCCGTATATAAATATTCAACCGAATGAAATGCGTATATCTTCTTCATCAGTGTCCCATTTTCAAAAACAAGTAAACAAGGTACACTTTCGATTCCATACTCTTTCGCGAAATGCGGAGCATAATTTAAATCCAACATTCCAATTTTCAAATCTTCAATTGTCATCTCAACAACCGTTAACATCTTTTTTGCTAATTGGCATGTTCCACACATTGGAGTATATACATATAACACTGTTTTTTCTTCATTCTCTATTAGGGCTGTAGCTTCGGCTCCTGTCCAGTCAATCACTTCTATCATTCCTTACCGTAAATATTCTGTATAAACGTCAATGTCAGCTCCCCATAATACATTTGCTAAGTGTGAAGATGGCGCAGTTGCCACTTCTCTGTACGAGCGATCAATATAAATATGCTCTGCTTGCGGAAATTCTTTACGGAATTGTTTCCTTAACTTTTCTCCAGCATCATCAGCATCCACTAGTACATACACATCCTTATCAAAAAACTGATCAATGAGCTCATCCATTTTCGACAAACCAATTGTACCATTTGTACAAACAATTTCCACCGGTTCACGAATAATAGATTCAATCTTTCTTCTATCTGATGTACCTTCTACAATAATGACTTTTTCTACATAAACCATATGTCATCACCCGATCACCATATACTATACAACCTTTAACTTAGTATATAGTATATTCGTTATTTTCATGTTGTTTCCTGTTTATTTTTGCAAAAGAAAAGCGGAAGCGGCTCGTTCAGATTGTGAGGGGGATGGAGCTTCTGACGTAAAGGCGCTTTTTGCCTTGCAGGAAGAAGCGAAGCCACCGAACAATCTAGCCGCTGGAGCTGGATCATAAAGAAAAGCGAGACCGACTGCTTAGCCCTGTTGGCTAAGGTTCTTTCGCACAGAAGACGCTTTTTGTCTTCTCGTGCGGAAGGTTCTTAGACATGAAGGGCTAGGAGGTGGAGCTGGACAATGAAAAGCGCAAGCGGCTCTTTCAGGTTGTAAAGTTCCATAAAACCTTACCGAAAAACATTCATTCCTATAATAGCTTATTCATTTACACTCGATTTTAAATGTATTATGTAACACAAAATAAAAAAGGACAGCACAAAGGCTGTCCTTTAGTCGACTATGATTAGTCTTGGTTTGTCATTTCTGCATATTTTTCAGCAGTTAATAACTTCTCAACTTGGCTTGCATCAGAAAGTTCAACTTTAACCATCCATGCACCCTCGTATGGAGATTCGTTAACAAGTTCTGGTTGGTCACTTAATTCTTCGTTTACTGCTACAACTTTACCGCTTACAGGTGCGTATAATTCAGAAACTGTTTTAACAGATTCTACGCTTCCGAATGGCTCGTCAGCTTCGATTGTTGCACCTACTTCTGGAAGTTCAACGAATACGATATCGCCTAGCTCACTTTGTGCAAAGTGAGTAATACCGATAACAACTTCATTACCTTCAGTTTTTACCCATTCGTGTTCTTCAGAGTAACGTAAATTATTTGGAATGCTCATGACTGTACCTCCAGTGAATGTATTAATTATGTAAAAATACCTTATTGGTACTTTTTCCACACACTTTCAAACTGCTCTTCGTTAAAACCAAGTGTTACCTTCGTTCCATCTGTTACAATTGGACGTTTAATCAACATGCCATCAGATGCTAAAAGCTCGTACATTTCGTCTTCACTTGCATCTTTTAGCTTATCTTTCAGACCAAGTTCACGGTAACGCATTCCACTTGTATTAAAGAATTTTTTTAATGGTAATTCACTTTTTTCATGTAAATTACGTAAATCTTCTTTTGATGGTGGATTTTCAACAATATGAATCATCTCATATGCTACATCGTTTGCCTCAAACCATTTCTTTGCTTTTTGACATGTGCCACACTTTGGATATGAATAAAATGTTACTGTCATAAATTCACCTACTTTTTTACTAACCTTTACCTTTATCATATAGAAAACGTTTTATTATTTCAAACGATTATTCGCTAAACTTTTACTTATTTCGTGATAATTTTTAATAATCCTGCAAATTTTTCTTATTTTTCCGCCATTTGTTAAGAAAAAATAAATTTATAAATTTTTTAGATCCTTTCCCAATTCCTTGCCGAACATATATCTTAAACAAACGTTTGATTAACTCACTATTTTTCTTTGTTCACCCTTGAGCTGCAACAATTTCTCCCTACCGAACATATCCCTTAAACAAACGTTTGATTAACCCACTATTTTTCTTTGTTCACCCCTGAGCTCCATCGATTTCTTCCTACCGAACATACATCTTAAACAAACGTTTATTTAACCAGTTCAGCCTAGTCACAAAATCTAGAAATAATTCACATGACAAAGGCGTACAGATAAAAGGAAATAATGATTTTGGCCGTAATAGTGAGAGTATTCCATGATGTTAAAGAAATTACTGCAAAGAAAAAAGACGCATTTAAATAGATGCGTCTTTTGGCGATGTTTCTTTTGTGAAATCATATAAAGCAATTGCGCCTAAAATAACCAATATACTTTCAGGGGCATCTAACAAAATAGTTCTCCAAGTTTCTGATACTATCCATTTAATACCTGCTGATTCAAGATATGCTTGAAAATAACTGATTGTAAAATCAATTACAAATAAACATACAAGTAATGTTAGACCGAATCGAATTAATTTCTTGTTTTTAAACATGTAACACCTCTCAAAATTCATTGGATATTTCTAATTTTAGTTCATTACATATAAAAATCTCTATATTTAATTTTAACACATAAAAATTCCAAATAAATACAATATGCATATTTGCATATTTCGTGTATCTTGAGGAATTACTGTTAATAAAAAAGCCCTACTAGTGTAGGACAAAATGGCTTTAGCAACCCCAACAAATAATCCCATAAATAACGAAATTATTTGAACCACTGTATAGTCAATCCCCGCCCTTGAAATACGGGGAAATCCCTGTTCCTGGCTACTAACCCTAATGAATAACCCACCGCATAACACTACGACGGATGGATACTATTGAGCTCATAATTAAGAAATTACTACAAAGAAAAGCAATGAATAAACATGACTTTCATAGCATAATCACTTCTATATTCAATACAAATTAAAGTGAATTATATTTCTTTACTTTTAAAGGAATAGATATTACATATAAATCTATAGCATAAGTAATAATCAAAATCCCTTTTCCTTCATCCGCAAATTTTGCTTGCAGAAACTTTTCTGAAACTTTCCTTTTTCCCCATCTCTTTGGAAGATATCCGAATCCTAAGAACATAATAATAGCCCGATACTCATTAACTTAACTACCTTTCTTTTTTCCATGATATTTCAAATTCTCCACCATGTTCTTCTGTTATAATTTTAACTTTATATGTATCATCTTTAGACACTTTAATATTATTTTTACTGTTTCCACTATTAACTTCCAGTATTGTATTATCATTTGAATCTAAAACATAAGCCTTTATGGTTCCTTGTTTAGTTTTATCATCAAAGGTAAATGTCCAGCTTTCACCTTTTTTTACATCCATATCTTGAGTTGCAAAACCTGTGAAACTTTTATACTTTCCATCTATACTATTTGAACCTCCATGAACCTTACCACCAACAATCGTTCCCTCTCTTGTAAAACAACCACTAAGAACCACCAAACATAGAACAAATAATAATGTATTTTTAATAATTTTCAACATCATTCCCCCTTATCCTCTTATTTACATTTTTTCTTTCATAAAGAAAAATGGACCTATGCCCCCGTAAATAACGTGATGAATCTTGACAATCCCCTTGTTAGAGTACCATATAAAAAATAAAAAGGAGTAATAAGCAATGAATATTAAAATAGTGGATATATCAGACAAATTATTAGATGGATATAAAGTTTTAGTTCAAGTAGATAGCAATCAATTTATCGCTGAGTGGGATGGCGATAAGCCAGAAAAATACGAAAACTATAATGTAGAAATACATATAGATGATGAATTTATATGGAATACAAATATAGCCTTTTCAGATAAAAATGCAAATGCAATAATTCAGAATAGTAAAGGCTTTAAAGTAATTGCTAAGCTAGATTATAACGTTGAGGATAACTTAGCAACACTACATATCTACGATAGTATAATACTAATTGATTTAGAAGAAATCGAGCAAGATATAGAAAATGAATGGGTAGAAATGCAGTGCACTTCAATTAAGATATTTAATACTAATTTTTAAAAGAAACCCATTACATAACTATGGCATAGTCGTTATGATGTAATGAGATATAGAAAGAGTAAACGAGTATATAAATAAAGGTGTTTATATGCATATGAATATCCTACTGCAATTCCTGCTCAAGCAGACGCCACTAACCAATACCAATTACAAAGGGAGATGTGGAACTAACATTATCACCCCTTAATAAAACGAGCTAATAATGGATGAGCTTCATTAAAAATTTATATTTAAATCCGCAATAGCTGATATAAAATTATAAATCGGTATCATTACATCTCGCATACGTTGTAAAGCTTGCATGAACTTCTCAATCATATTTTTATCTGTGCTTCTGCATAAAAAATAAGAAGCCTCGTTTACAGGCTTCTTTCTCATCTATTCAAATAATCTGCAATGGTTTGAAATACGACGATATACATATTATGAATGCTTTCTTCAGTATTTCCGCCATTAGATAAACCAACTGCCCATTGTTGTCCTTCACCACTTCCGATATTTGCAAACCCTTGCGTGTACATAGCATTTACATCTTTTCGGGCACTGTTATACTCTATCCCTTTTGTAATAAAAATCGAATACGATTTATCTTGTAAACCGATAAAAAACACTGGTTTCTTTAGTGATAAAAATACATTTTTATATTGCTCTGTTGAGGCTTCTTGAAAGTGATCTTTCATTATTAGAAAACCATCTACTTCCTTAGATTTCTTTTCCAGTTCCTCTAACTTCATTTCCTCAAACTTTACATTCCTAAACGTATCTTTCGGTTTTTCTCCAACAACTCCAATTACGAGTGCTCTTCCGTTATATTCTAATTTCTCTCCTTCTTTATCCTTTGCACACCCAGCACTCGCTAGGCATATCAATATAAAAACTAAGAAATACGATAAACGCTTCATTTAGCACCCTCCCCTTCTTTTCAGTCAAGTGACAAAAACGTAAGGTGAATTCAAGAAAATGTAAGCAAAATCGATAGCCCAAATTGCGTTTCTATATTATAATCAATTGAATTTACTTACATTACTAAACATAGGAGATTATCATGAAGAAATTTAAACTTTCATCTTTTCTTCCGTTAAGTTATATACTTCTACTCGTACTCGTAAGTCCCCTTTACGATGTATTAAATAAATCGGCTGTACACGCAGTAGATGTCACAACTGTAGTAGATAATTGGATTCCATTTGTGAAAGCATTTATTATCCCTTATTTACTTTGGTTTCCTTACTTATACGGCGCACTTATTTATTACTGCTTTGCAGATCGAAAGCAATATTATGTCACTTTAAGTAGTGTCATTCTTGGAAAACTTGCTTGTTTTTCTATTTATTATTTTTGGCAGACAACTGTACCACGTCCAACAGTCGTTGGATCAGACGTATTTTCCGAACTAGTCCGCTATATTTATAGTATCGATCAACCGGTAAATTGTTTCCCAAGTATTCACGTTCTTACTACATTTGTCATTATGCTAGCTGCCTTTAAACGTAGAGAACAACATGCATTTGAGTATTACATCCTTACGTTCTTCGGTACGCTTATTATTTTATCAACGCTATTTACGAAGCAACACGCATTTGTAGACGCCATTTCTGGAATGACGCTTGCAAGCATACTATACTTCGGCGTTCAACTTTTATTAGCAAAAGAAACCGTACGTGTTCCAGTAAAACAAAATCAAAAAATGTAAAAAGCAGACTGTGGCTTCTCAGTCTGCTTTTCTCTATATAAAGGGAGATTTTCAAGTTAAGATTGCGGTACAGTCATATCACCAGAGTGAATACGACCTGCTTTTTTAAGAGCAATGTAAAGTATATAAGAAACAGCTACTGGAATGACGATATAAGTGATTACCATCGCTGGGACAACTTCCCATCCTTCGCTGGAAATTAAATTAATTGGTGCGATAAGGGAACTTAATCCAAGACCTGCAATTTCTTTTCCTGCTTCCAGTTGGAAAATTAATGCGGATACTGGACCAACTATCGCACTGGCGACAACAGTTGGGACGAGAATCATTGGATTTTTAGTAATATTTGGCAACTGTACTTTCGGAGTACAAAGTGCTTGAGCTAATATGCCACCTAAATTATTTTCTTTCGCTGAGATAACAGAGAATCCGATAAACTGAGCAACGCAGCCTGCAAGAGCAGCACCACCTGCAACACCGTCTAAGCTAAGTGCGATCGCTAACGCAGCTGATGAAGCTGGAGAGATAAGTAATAATCCCCAAACGACCGCAATAACGATAGAAGCGATGAACGGGCTACCAGCTGAGCTATCTTTAATAAATGCTCCAACTGTATTTAAAACAGGAGTAATATTATGAGATAACCAAATACCGACTAAACCAGAACCTAATATTGCTGCAAATGGAACGAGCATCATATCTAACGCAGTTTTTCCACTTAAACGTTTACCAATATATACAGCTAAAGTCGCTGTTAATAATGCACCGATTGGCTCACCTGTTTTAATAATTAGACCTGCTTCAGTAATTGAAATGGATCCGGCACCAATTGCTCCAGCTACCATAGCCGAGAAAATTACAAGACCGTTTGCACCAAGCATAAAAGCAATTCCGGCACCAATTGCTGGTGCCATAAGTGATTTTGCAACAACTCCGATTGTAATAAGCAACGGAATATCAACAATTCTTCCTATATTTTCGATCAGTAAACCAATTCCGAGGGATACGAAAATACCTTGTGCAATTCCAGCAGAAGCTTTAAATACACGAGACATTATATATTCCTTCATTTGTTTCACCTTCTCCTATAAGTTAGTAACCAATTGTTTTCATATAATCACGTAAAATGTCGTTTGATTTTGCGAATCGAGATTCTTCATCTTCTGTTAAGTTTAGTTCTACAATTTCTTTTATACCGTCTCTAGTAATAATAGCTGGTACTCCTGTGCAAAGATCATATTCACCATACTCACCATCTAAAATAGCTGATACAGCAATGACACGGTAATCATCGTTAAAGATTGAGCTCGCAATATATGCTAGAGAATTTCCGATTCCGTAATAAGTTGTTCCTTTACGTTTATAAATTTCCCATCCAGCTTTTGCAGTCTTCTCAACGATTTCATCTAAATCTATTTCACCAAATCGTTCTTTTTGTTCTTCTAAGATTTGCAGAATTGGTTTTCCACCAACAGTTACGTGCGACCAAGCAACCATTTGAGAATCACCATGTTCCCCTAATGAATACCCGTGAATACTACGAGGATCTACATGTAACATTTCAGATAAAATTGTTCGTAAGCGAGAAGAATCTAGTGATGTACCAGTACCGATCACACGATTTCTAGGTAATCCAGATAATTTCCACACTTGATATGTAATAATATCAACTGGGTTCGATGCAAGTAAGAAAATACCGTCAAATCCACTTTCCATTACGCCACCAACAACACTTTCCATAATCTTTGCACTCGCTCCTAAAGTATCTAAGCGACTTTGCCCTGGCTTTGGTGCTGGTCCTGCTGTAATAATAACAATATCCATATCTTTGCAGTCTTCATAGCTTCCTGCATATACTTTTGTTCTTGTATTTGTAAAGTTAATGCAGTGTGATAAATCCATCGCTTCCCCAACTGCACGTTCATGATTTATATCAATTAATAATAGCTCTTCGCAAATGCCTTGATTCACAATAGAATATGCACAACTTGATCCAACTAATCCAGTACCGATAATTGCAATTTTTCTTGTATTTCGTTTCATAGCAATCTCTCCTAATTGATCATATAATCTATTTCTTTTGTTCTTTACACTCCTAATTATAGAGATTCCCACGATATAAACCATGGATACTTTGTGAAATATTGAGCAAAGTTTTTGTCCTTTTTGTGAATTGTTATATTCCATTTACGTCATATTTGTTACAACTGGAAAAATATTTATTATGTATTTATTGACATATACAAAAAGAAAACGAGCGAATAGATTCGCTCGTTTTCTTTTTTCTGTTATTCCGCACTTAATTGGCTTTTTAATTGTTGTACAATCATCGGATTTGCAGGTGCTGCCGGTTTGTAATAACTCTTTTGCTTTGCATACTCATACATATTACGTTGACGCATTTCATCTTGATTACGAATTTGAATTAACGTTTGGTGTAACTGTTCATTATCAGACTGAGCGATATAGTTTGCATAACTTGTTAAACTTGCATTTAATCCTGCTAAATAATCATTTACCATATCTTTTTCATTCATCTTTCGCTTCCTCCTATCCTAAGAAAGTCATTAATTGTTGTTTCGTATTTCGTGCATCTTGCGCATCTTTTTGTAGCATTTGTTTCAGTTGTGGATCCGTACACGTCTGTGCATACTGCTCCAACTTGTTAATAATTGTTGCATGTCCACCAATTAAATGACGTAAGTTTTCTACTTCAAGCTCTGTTAAATTTTGCATAGAATACTCCTACCTTTCTTTATTCGTTCACTGTTAGTATTTAGCTATTTTTTGATTGTATACATAAATTAACTTTTTCACGTGCATACAAAATAAAAGATGAATAGCTAAGCCATTCATCTTTTATACTGGTTATGTATTTATTTTTATAGAGATACAATCATACTTATACTCACAAGTAAGTTCCATACAATATGTAAAATAATACTAGGTATAATAGATTGTGTCTTTTTGTATAACATTGCAAATACCATTCCCATAATCGTTGCCGTAATTAGAAGACCTCCATGAAGAATTCCAAAAATGAAGGAAGAAATAATGATACTAACTAAAAAATTATATCTCTTTTCTAAAAATCGATATAAAATACCTCGAAATAGAATTTCTTCTTTAACCGGTGTAATGATAGCAACACTTAACACATATATAATACTTTGTATGCTATTTTGAAGGCTTAAACTTCCTAATTGTTCCTTTTGTTCTGCTGCACTTTCAAAACTAAATACATGTAACATTAAATATTGTGATACTGCAATGATAATAAAACCAATTAATAGATATAAATATGTCTTCCCACTCTTCAAAACGGATAAATCCCAAATAGATTTAATAAAATGAAGAACCGGTTTATAAGCTAATAAAACGATAGCAACAACAGATGCATCGAATAAGAGCAAATAATATCCTTCTAATTTAGTACTTAATGCTTCTTCTCCATAAATCCCAAAGGCTAAACCAAGGAATAATCCTCCTAGGAGTGAAATCCCTATAATCATTGCTATCATTACAAATAGATTTTTATATGTTATATTCTCTATTTTTCTTTCCGCACTATACGCTTCTAACACTGTTTTACTCACAGTATCCCTCCAGTTATTCTCATTTATATCATTAAAATCCTTTAATTTAAATATAAAGATAATATAACAAATTTTACAAAAAGAATAATATGCAATTTTACATATTATAAAAACTTTATATTTTATAGTTTTAGGAATAGAATTGCTATGCAATAATTATTATATGAAATTTCAAAAAACACTTCCTATTCACCATAACCCTCGCATCATATAAAACTTATTAGTTAAAGGAGCAATGAACATGAAAACACATGACTTCCTTACAGAAATCCAGAAGGGCTCTGAGCCTAGTCCATATCAAGATCCAATCTCATTTATTTTCGTTTGCCTTTCCTTAGCCATATACACATTTTTCAAACCTGCTAAATAATATTATTTAATAAGGAAAAACCTACCATTCTTTTGGAATCATATGCACTAAAAAAACCTTAGAATCATTTCTAAGGTTCCCGGCTATTCATATTCAAGACACTATACTGATAAGTAACGAAAGAATTAATAATCCAACTACCAATCCACCAGTTACTTGTGCTATAAATTTCTTTTGTGCGCCCGCACTTGAAACAATATATCGGAAGTATAATATACCACCTACTGCAATAAGAATACATTCCAATATGATACTAATAGCCGGAAATCGCCACAATCCAAAACCGAGCATAGGTAAGTCTCCGTAATTCCCCGGAAGTAACGGCAAATCAGCACGATGCACAAGTAAATCAAGAATCCAATGACTAAAAACTACAGCACCAACAACAAAACCACTCCGCTTGCCCCAAAACCTCATACCTACTATCCCTGCAACAAAAGCAATAAACAGTGCCCCTATTAAAGAGTGTGAATAATCCGCATGAATGATTGCTTCACCATAACCATTACTATAAATAGACTCAATTGTCTCTACTCCTAAAACATAAAGCGGCAAAAAAATGACATCCAACAATTGTGTGCTTAACATGAGAACCCAAAGTGGTAGTTTCGGTGACTTTGTTTTCACTACTGCTGCTAAACCAAAATGCCCTGCAAACATTTCATATCACATCCTTTTGCAATTTTGCCTCCAGTAAATCGCAGCCTACTATACAAAAAGCATGATTAATAACAAATTCATGTTTTCTCGCTTCTTATTCACTCTCTCATTCCATGTAACCCTTTGATAAACGTTTCCAATAATACATGTAAACTTATATCCAAATCTAACGGCAAACCAAATCCACCTTGCTGTTCAATCGACGCAAATCCATGACAAATACTTCTAAATCCACGTGTCGCATGAAGTGCATTCTCTCCTTCTAAGCCGTACTGTTGTAAAACCTGAAGACAAAGCTTTACAATTCCGTCACCTGCTTTCCTTACTTCTTCATCTCGTAAAAAAGTTGCTTCATACAGTCCAGGATGTTTTCGGACAAATGCTACATACGCTTCTCCTAAAGCATGAATTGCTTCATCCATCCGTTTACCTTCCGCCGCTTCTTCCAGTCTGTTATACAGCTGTTTGATTCCGTAAATACCAAGATGTTTCCGTACATCTTGTAAACCTTTCACATGATTGTATAGCGAGGGGGAACGTACCCCTAATGTTTGCGCTAATGAAGCTAACGTTACTTCTTGTATTCCATTTGTATCTGCAATTTCTGC
The DNA here is from genome assembly GCF_055902415.1 of Bacillus sp. SSR7. Lineage (NCBI taxonomy): Bacteria > Bacillati > Bacillota > Bacilli > Caryophanales > Bacillaceae > Bacillus > Bacillus sp. SSR7. The sequence goes on from NZ_JBVVXV010000004.1 coordinate 89,143, forward strand.
TGCTGTTTCTACAATTTTCTGTAATGTAAGTCCGATTCTCGGTGACATCAATTAACCCTCTTTTCTACTTTCTATATTCCGCTTCGCTTCCTTAATAGCAAGCTCTATGACAGCCCCTGGATCGTTTATCATTTTTCCATGTCCTGCCGCAAGCAAGGACGGCTCATATTCTCTTAACTTCTCTGCACTTTGTAATGCAACTTCTTTACTCCACGTTGCCATCGCCGGAAACGGAAACCAAAATTTCATTTGTCCTGAAACAGCCATACCTCCTCTTGTTTGGAATGCATCCCCGACAATCAGAGCTTTATTTCTTATATCAAGAAACGACATGGAGCCTGGCGTATGTCCCGGTGTCATAATCGCAAGAAGCGATCCAACTCGGTCGCCATCTTCCAATAAAACATCAGGTACCGTTTTTACCTTTTTAGGTACACCGCCTTTTATCGGTATATTCGGTTCATCCTTTTGTAACGTCGTATCTCCTTCTAACAGCTTTGCGTCTCGCTTAGAAATATAGACTGGAACATGAGGAAGTACTTCCTTTAATGCGTCTAATGCACCGATGTGATCATCATGTGCATGTGTTAATACAATATTCGTAATTGGTTTTCCTATTTTCTCAGCCGCCTGTAAAATCCCTTTTGCGCTATATGGCAAAGCAGCATCAATTAAAGTTAAACCATCTTCTTCCTCCACAAAGTAACAATTTACAGGAAACACTCTTGGCAAAAATGACAATTGATATACCGTTTTTTCATGCATCATTCTCATATTCCCATCTCCCTTTTCACGAAAACTAATGCTATTAGTTTTATTATACTAATGGCATTAGTTTTATGTCACTAAAAATTTCTTTTTTTCAAAAAAAAATAACAGTAGTCGTTTATACGACTACTGTTATTTATAGATATTAAACTGTGTAACGCTCATCTTCTAAAATTTTCGCAGCGATTTCACGTTTCTTCGGAATTACGTTAAGTGGTGTGTGGCGAGTTAATTTACGTAATGATGATAACATCATGCGCAGCATGTCGCCGTTTTCAACTGCGATAAGTGTTTCTTTCGCATCTGCTTCGATTTCGTTAAATGCTTCTTGGCAGAATACTTCAGTGTATAACACTTTTTGTTTATTCTTTTCAAGACCAGTTGTTTTGATTGCTTTTTCTGTACGAAGAACAGCTGATTCCATTGCGTATAGATTGCTTACGATGTCAGCGATATTGACAAGAATTTCTTGCTCTTTATCTAATGCTTTACCGTATTTTTGAGCAGCTAATCCAGCTACCATTAAGCCGATTTTCTTCGCGTTAGTTACTAAATATTTTTGAAGTGCTAATGGCTCATCGCCTACTTCTTCTGGCATCATCATCATTAACTCTTCTTGTAATTTTTGTGCTTTCTGAAGAAGTGGTAATTCACCTTTCATCGCTTTACGTAAGAACGTACCTGGTACGATTAGGCGGTTAATTTCATTCGTTCCTTCGAAAATACGGTTAATACGAGAATCGCGGTACATTCTTTCAATCTCGTACTCTGCCATAAATCCGTAACCACCGTGAATTTGAACACCTTCATCTACTGTATAATCTAGTACTTCAGAACCGAATACTTTATTTAAAGAGCACTCGATTGCATATTCAGCGATAGAAGCTGCTACTGCTTTACCGTCTTTTACTTCTTCTTCAGATAATGTGCTCATGCGGCTTTCGAATAAACCTACTGTACGATATACAGAGCTTTCAGCTGCATATGTTTTTGCTGCCATATTCGCAAGTTTCTCTTGAATTAATGGGAAGCGAGCGATTGGTTGTTTGAACTGTTGACGTTGGTTTGCATATTGTGCTGAAATCTCTACTGCACGTTTCGCAGATCCAACTGTACCAACACCTAATTTATAACGACCGATATTTAAAATGTTGAATGCGATAATATGACCTTTACCGATTTCACCAAGTAAATTTTCTTTCGGTACTAACGCATCTTCTAAAATTAACGTACGAGTTGAAGAACATTTAATACCCATTTTCTTTTCTTCTGGGCTTGTAGATACACCAGCGTAGTCTTTCTCTACGATAAATGCTGAGAAATGCTCTCCATCAATTTTTGCATATACGATAAATACGTCAGCGAATGCAGAGTTTGTAATCCACTGTTTTTCACCATTTAATACGTAATGTGTACCTTCTGCATTTAAACGTGCCGTTGTTTTTGCGCCTAATGCGTCGGATCCGGAACCCGGCTCTGTTAATGCGTATGCAGCTAATTTTTCACCAGTTGCAAGTAATGGTAAATACTTTTTCTTTTGCTCTTCGTTACCGAATAACACGATTGGTAAAGATCCGATACCTACGTGAGCACCGTGAGTAATTGCAAAGCCACCAGCGCGAGAGAATTTCTCTGCGATTAACGCTGAACTTACTTTATCAAGACCAATTCCACCATACTCTTCTGGTACGTCAGCGCCTAATAAACCAAGTTCCCCAGCTTCTTTTAAAAGACGAACAGAACGATCAAACTCATGTTGCTCTAAATATTCAAGCTCTGGAAGAACTTCATTTACAATAAAGTCCTCTGTCGTTTTTGCAATCATTTTATGCTCAGATGAAAAATCTTCTGGCGTAAACACTTGATCAATCGTAATCTCATCTACTAAAAAGCTACCGCCTTTAACCGCATTTCCTACTGTTTTTTCCATGAAAATTTCCTCCTTCATATTTTCATAAGCCGCTTCTTCCGTTTTGAAAGAAGCTGGCTCTCCCGTTTATTTTTTATAAACCTTTGTTGCTTCCATTCTTTGCATTGGCAGCGTCTCGTTCTGAGCAAGCCGCCTCCACTTTTTTCATAATCCAGTTCCAGTGGCTAGAACAGTCGGTCGTTTCACCCCTTCCTGTGAGGCAAAAAGCGCCTCTTCGTCAGGGCTTCCAACGCCCTCCTGTTCTGAACGAGCCACCTGCACTTTTTTTATAGTAATTCAAACACTCCTGCTGCTCCCATTCCGCCGCCGATACACATTGTTACGATACCGAATTGTTCGTTGCGACGTTTCATTTCGTGAATAAGAGATAGTGTTAGTTTTGCTCCTGTACAGCCAAGTGGATGTCCAAGTGCGATTGCACCGCCGTTTACGTTTACTTTTTCTTCATCTAAACCAAGTTCACGAATAACTTGAATGGATTGAGAAGCGAATGCTTCATTTAGTTCGAATAGGCCGATATCTGATAGCTCTAAACCAGCTAATTTTAACGCCTTTGGAATCGCTGCAATCGGGCCGATTCCCATCACTTCTGGTGGTACACCAGCTACTGCAAATGAACGGAATTTCGCAAGTGGTTTCATGCCATCGCTCACTGCTTTTTCACGATCCATTAATAGTACAGATGCTGCACCGTCACTCATTTGTGAAGAGTTACCAGCTGTTACAGAACCGCGAACGTTAAATGCTGGACGTAATTTACCTAAAATGTCTAGCGTCGTTTCTGCTCTTACACCTTCGTCTTGTGCGAAAATGATTGTTTCTTCTTGCAGTTTGTTATTTGATCCAACAGTACGTAACGTTACATCTACAGATACTGTTTCATCAGCAAAGTTTCCTGCAGCTAATGCTTTCGCAGCACGTTGATGACTTCTTACTGCAAATGCATCTTGCTCTTCACGAGAAATTCCATATTTCACAGCAACTTGCTCTGCTGTATGTCCCATACCCATATAATATTCTGGAGCTGCCTCTACAAGGCGACTATTTGGACGAACAACATGTCCCATCATTGGAACTAAACTCATTGATTCCGCTCCGCCGGATAATACCGCTTCCGAGTGACCAAGCATAATGCGCTCTGCTCCGTAAGCGATACTTTGTAAACCTGAAGAACAGTAACGGTTAATTGTAATAGCTGGAACATCGTAAGAAAGTCCTGCTAATCCGCCGATATTACGAGCCATATTTAAACCTTGCTCTGCTTCTGGCATCGCACAACCGAAAATTAAATCATCGATTGGTCCTTCATAATTCGCACGCTTTAACGTTTCCTTTACTACTAACGCCCCTAGATCGTCAGGACGAACTGTTTTTAATGAACCCCTCTTTGCTTTTCCAATTGGTGTTCTTGCTCCCGCAACAATGACAGCTTCTCTCATGAACGATATCTCCCCTCGTTATTAGTTACGTAATGGCTTTCCTTTTACAAGCATGTGCTGCATTCTTGCTTGTGATTTCATCTCACTTACTAAGCTAATAAATGCTTCACGTTCTACATCTAATAAATACTGCTCATCAACTTCTGTTCCATACGGCACTTTTCCGCCCGCAATGACATATGCAAGTTTCTTCGCAATGTGAAGATCGTACTCTGAAATGTAACCAGATAAGTGCATTGCTTCTGCACCAAGTGCAAGAGTTGCATATCCTGTTTCACCAACAACCGGTATCTTTTTACGAATCGGTGCTTTATAACCAGCTTCATATAAAGCAAGTGCTTTCTGTTTCGCATCGTATAGTAAGTGATCACCATTCACACTAATACCATCTTTATCACCTAAGAAGTTATGAGAAACTGCTTCTTGTCCTGAAGTTGAAACTTTCGCCATTGCCACTGTTTCAAACACTTTATTTGCAACTTTTTGTAGATCAAATTCTACGCCGTTTGCCATTTTATTTAAGTGCTTAATGTATAGCTCTTTATTACCGCCTCCGCCAGGGATTAAGCCAACACCAACTTCTACTAAGCCCATATACGTTTCACTAGAAGCTTGAATGCTAGCTGCTGGTAAGCAAACTTCTGTACCTCCGCCAAGCGTCATACCATATGGTGCTGCTACAACTGGCTTAGAAGAGTATTTAATTTTCGTCATTGCATCTTGGAAGTTTTTCACAACCCACTCAATTTCAAAGTAATTGTCGTCTTGTGCTTCCATTAAGATCATTGCTAAGTTCGCACCAACGCAGAAGTTCTTCGATTGGTTACCGATAACAAGACCTTTATAATTCTTTTCTACTTCATCAACAGCGTAGTTAATCATTTGCGTAATATCCATACCGATTGCATTGCTCTTCGAATGGAATTCTAAACAAAGGATGCCGTCGCCTAAATCGATTAAGCTCGCTCCGCTATTTTTCTTTAATACGCCATTTTTCGCTTTTAATTGCTTAAGAGAAATTGCCTTTTTATTACGTTCGATTAGCTTATATTCGCCATTATCGTAATAGTAGCTATCTCCGTTATCATGTTTGTAGAAAGTAGTGAAACCTTTCTCTAACATTTCTTTCACCCAAGTCGGTACAACTACGCCGTTTTCTTCCATCTTTTGAACGGACTTTTCAACGCCGATTGCATCCCAAACTTCAAACGGTCCTTGCTCCCAGCCGAAGCCCCACTTCATCGCTTGGTCAATTGCAACGATATCGTCAGCAATTTCTTTATGAAGTTTTGCAGAGTATAAAAGAGTTGGTGTGATGATATTCCATAACAACTCTCCTGCGCGATCTTTCGCATATACAAGCGCTTTCAATTTATTCGATAAACCTTTTTCTTGTTTACTTAACTCGATCGATGCAGCTTTTAATTTTTTACGAGCTTCGTACTCCATCGTTTCTGGATTTAATTCTAAAATTTCTTTTCCTTGTTTTAAGAAGAATCCTTGACCTGTTTTGCTTCCAAGCCATTTTTTATCAAGCATGTCATGCATGAAAGCTGGTACTTTAAATACATCGCGCTCTTCTTCTTGTACGTTTTCATATACGTTATTTGCAACGTGTACGAATGTATCTAAACCGACAACATCTAATGTACGGAACGTTGCGCTCTTCGGACGACCAATAAGCGGGCCTGTTACTGAATCAACTTCCCCAATGCTATAGCCGCGTTTTACCATCTCTTGAAGAGTTACTAATAAACCGTACGTACCGATGCGGTTTCCAATAAAGTTTGGTGTGTCTTTTGCGATAACAACGCCTTTTCCAAGAACGTCTTCGCCAAATAGTTTCATGAAGCTTAATACTTGTGGATCTGTTTCTTTCGTCGGTATTACCTCTAGAAGTTTTAAATATCGTGGTGGGTTAAAAAAGTGTGTGCCTAAGAAGTGTTTCTGGAAGTCGTCTGAACGACCTTCTGCCATTTTTTCAACTGAAATGCCTGACGTATTCGAGCTTACGATAGAACCCGGTTTACGAACAGCATCTACTTTTTTAAATAATTTCTTTTTAATATCTAAGTTTTCAACTACTACTTCAATAATCCAATCTACATCAGCTAGACGCTCAAGATCATCTTCTAAGTTACCTGCTTCAATCAGTGCTAAATTTCCTTTCACTGTCAGAGGAGCTGGTTTTTGCTTTAATAGTTTTTGCAGTGCCGTATTACTAAAACGATTTCTCACACTTTTATGTTCTAATGTAAGTCCCTTCGCTTCTTCTTCTTTCGTAAGCGCAGGTGGTACAATATCAAGCAATAATGTCGGAATACCAATATTAGCTAAGTGTGCCGCAATTCCTGAACCCATTACGCCTGACCCTAGAACAGCAGCCTTTTTAATTTGGAACATCCAATTCTCCCCCTATTCTTGAATGAATGCTCATTCAATTTTTCGACATAAGTCGCAATCAATGAGTGAGCCTCTACTAATAAATATATGATACTATTTAAATTTTCGCAATATATTTATTGATAAAATTTTCTGAAATAAAGCAAAACTTTAATCAGTAAGGGTTTCCTTCATCCCCTACTGATTATTAGCCCTCACCAATCGGACTTTTATGGGCAGTTGATCCCCACCTAACTTCTTTGCTTTCGCTGAATTTTGAGATGAGGGTCTTACTGCCCATTAAAGTGGGATAAATATTTTTCTTTTATTTGCCCATGCTATATATGTATTTTCTTCACGAAAATACACTTTCCCTTTTTATAATCTGACGAAACTGGAGGAATATATATGGCAAAACTTAAGAAGAACCCTTCAAAGGCTGGAATTAGCGCAGCAAGTGTGACAGGAAACGCTGGCCCAACTGATCGAGGTGTAGAAAAAGGACGTCAAGGTAATAACCAACAATATAAGAAGCATAATATGGGCGAAAAATAACGCTATATTTTTGGGCAGAGAACGTGGCATAATGGGTAATGGCTGCTTTTTCTGCCCAATTTATTTGTAACAAATGAGGGAATTATAATGAAACGAACAATAGTTATGATTGTAATGATTGCCACACTCTTTACAGGGATGATTTTCTTCTCTTACGCACAAAGACAACAAACTGTAAGAGCCGATCAACCTAGCATCACTGGGCAATACGGAATTACAATCGATGCAGACACAGGTGAGATTTTGTATGGAAAACGAGAAGACGAACGCTCTTATCCGGCTAGTATAGCCAAAATGATGACAACCCTTCTTTTACTAGAGAATGTAAAAGAGGATGAGGAAATTACAGTTACAGAGAACGCAATTAAAACAGAAAGTCAAAGTAAGAAAATTAAACTTCGTGCTGGGGAAAAGTTAAAACGTGATGAGGCATTAAAACTGATGCTTATCATTAGTGCAGACCCAATAGCTGAATCCATCGCAGAACATATCGCAGGATCAAAAAATGAATTTGTAAAAATGATGAATGCTAGAGCGAAGGAACTCGGTACAAAGCATGCGACTTTCAAAAACGCAAGTGGTGCTGATGCACTAGGAAACAAAGTATCACCATATGACATTGCTATAATTACGAAAGAAGCATTAAAGTACCCAGTTGTTTTAGAATATATGAATTCAACGCGTACAACTCTACATACTTCAGAACGCTCTCCAAAGATTGCAAACTATGGACGAGAAGAACTATATGACGATCCATATGCAATTGGAAGTAAAAGCGGTCTATCAGCACTCGGAAAATATACAGTCGTAACAGTGGATGAGAAAGACGGTAAACGTGTCATTAATGTTGTATTATCTTCTACTCGCAAGCAACTGTATCCTGATACAAAGAAAATGGCACATTACGCATTTCAGCAATTAAAATAACCAAGGAGTATTTTCTCCTTGGTTATTTTTTAACCATACCTTTTAATACGAACGCAACGTTTGCTGGACGCTCTGCTAGACGACGCATGAAGTAGCCATACCAGTCGTTTCCATAAGGTACGTAAACACGCATTTTGTAACCTTCTTTTACTAGCTCAAGTTGACGCTCATTACGAATACCATATAACATCTGGAATTCAAATTGATCCCTTGGAATGTTGTGTTCTTCGGCAAGTTTTTTCGTATATTCAATAATCGCTTCGTCATGTGAAGCAATTGCAGTATAATTTCCATTTAATAAGTGCATTTTAATAATCTTTTTATAATTGTCATCTACATCTTTCTTGTCCGGGAACGCCACTTCTTCAGGTTCTTTATAAGCCCCTTTTACAAGACGTAAATTAGGATTATAAGCATTTAAGTCCTCAATATCTTTTTCTGTACGATATAGGTAAGCTTGAATAACAGTACCAATATTATCGTACTCAGACTTTAACTGTTTAAAGATATCAATTGTCTTTCCACAGCGTGTATAATCTTCCATATCAATTGTAACGAACACACCATTTTCTTTTGCAGCTTCTAGAATGCGGCGCATATTGTTCATTACGATTTCATCAGAGATATCTAATCCCATAGAAGTCATCTTTAAAGAAAGTTGCGAATCAAGACCTTCTCTTCCAATTGCACGGATTGCTTCAATCGATTGGTTAGCCATTTCATTTGCTTCCGCTTCATTATCAACGAATTCCCCTAAATAATCGATTGTTACGCAAAGTCCTTGCTTGTTCAATTGTTTAATAGCTGCTGTCGCTAATTCAATTGTCTCCCCTGCGACAAAGCGACCTGCACCAAAGCGTAAACCGTACTTTTTAGCCAGCTTTGTTAGCGCTTTATTTTTAGATAAGAAAAGAAACGAATTTCGCATTAATTGTTCCATGTAATTCACCCCTATGACTTGATTTATCTGTTTTTTACCCCTCTTCAAAATTATATCATTGTTTAAAATTATTGGATACAAATAATTATTTAGATAATTTATAAAATACTATAAAAACATTTAAAACCCTATATTCTCGCTTATAAATATGACTAAAATATTTTTCGACATTTAGAAAAATGGAGTTTACTAGGCGCAAAATAGGCATGTCGAAAATATTCGACATACCTATAAAACCCTTTATATTCCATGTAAATTATATAAGGATATTAATACAGAAAACTTGAGATTATATTTTCTCCAAGCTTTTTTATTGCTCATTTCTCTTTTCTTCATTCAGCCTTTTAATATCTGTAATTAACTGCACCATCTCTTCTTTTGCATCCGGATATGTTTCATTCCAATGCTTCACTAAAGCCGGCATCGTCTTCGCTATGTAAGAATACAGTGCCCACTTCTGCACCTGTTCTTTTCTCTCTTCATTGCTCTCTCCAAGTAATAGTTCCGTGTATTTCTCTAACAACCCGTCAAATTGTTCATTAAACTTTTCACTCATCTTATCTACCTCCTATATGAAAAAAGCAGCGAAAATCGCTGCTTTTCTTTATAATTTTGATCGAACAGAGTTTAATTTTTTCTCCATTGTGCTTACTTTATCACGACGATCATCAATACGAATTGTTGTTGCAACGCGCTGTGCACCTTTCGTATATGGAACTTCATGCATTTGTTGAATAACTTCTAGAATGACAGGAAGATCTCCTTCAATAACTGTATTCATTGGTGTTAATTGATACTTCACGCGATCTGCATTTTTCTCTAGCACCTTTTGTACTTCTGCTACATACTCACTAACACTTGGATTACCTGTTCCTACTGGAATAATCGATACGTCAACAATTGCCATAGTAGTCTTCCTCCTATACTTGCTTCTTATATATATCCATTGTCTATTTTACCGAAATACGCAGCATTTTACTAATTTGTTATTCCTCTATTTTAAATTGCTCAACCAATCTTTCTAAGTCTCTCATATGCTCCGTCAAGCTTTCCATCGTATGAGCTACCTTTTCTAGATGATTCACTTGTGATTCAGTCGCAGCATTTACCTCTTCCGAAACCGCTGCGCTTTCTTGACTCGTACCGGCAATTGTATGCATTACCGCTGTAATTTCTCCTTGCTCGTGACCGATGTTATGTACCTCTTCTACAATTTGTTCCACTGAAGTACTAATCGTATTTACAACTGACATAATTGTGCGGAATTCTGTTTCTGCCTCTGTCGTAACTGTATTTTGTATATCCGCGATATCTTTCAATTTACTTACAACTTCTACAACTCGCCTTACCTCTACTTGTACATCACCAATCATCGTCGCAATTTCTACTGTTGCTTCTTTTGATTGTTCCGCTAATTTTCGAACTTCTTCAGCAACAACAGCAAAACCTTTACCTTGTTCGCCCGCACGTGCCGCCTCGATTGAAGCATTTAAAGCAAGTAAATTCGTTTGATCCGAAATCCCCTTTATAAGCTCTACCACATTTTGAATCGAGCCAACTCTTTGTTCTAACTTTCCGGATGCTTCCTCTGTATGAACAACAATCGAAGATGATTGACCCCTTGTACGAACTAAATTACGCATCGTATTTAGCCCTTGCTTAGATGCCTCTTCCGCTTTGCCAGCCACCCCTTTTATTTCACCAACAGAGTTATTCATTTGTTCCACTGACTGCGCCATATTCTCGAGCTGTTCTGAAACTTCATCTACACTATTAGCAAGAGTGGACGCTCCTCCGCTCACATCATCCATTGCCCCTGACACTTCTCTACTAGCAGCTACAGTTTCATTCGTTAAATAATGTAGATTATTCGTTGATTGCTGCACAGTTGATACACTATTTTTAATTTTACTTACCATTTCATTCATTTGCTCAACCATATGATTAAAATGGTTCGTCAGTTCTCCAACTTCATCCTTACTTGTCACTTTCATTTGCAACGTTAAATCACCTTCTGCTACTTTTTGAACGTGATTCGTTAATAGTTGCAGTGGTCTTGCTAGCCTTCTTGAGAACAAGTATGAAGCTACGATTCCAACTAATAAACTAATACATGCCATTATAATGACTGTATTTCTCGTACTATTTAATAGCCCATCAATCGTTTCTTTCGGATAAACAATCCCAATTTTCCATTTCATCTTATCAAACAGTTGACTATAGGCTACTACATCTTTTCCGCCTAATGTTGTCACCGCAAATTTTGTTTCATCTTTATTCAAACTTTTTAAAAGAGGTTCCTTTGAAACATCTTTTCCTACTTTCTCTGGATATACAATGGCAATATTTTTATCATTTACGATAAACATTTCTCCGCCGTTATTATATTGAATATTGTGGAGTAGCTTTTGAATTGTTCCTAGTGATACATCCATTGCTACTACTCCTAATACAGAACCATCTTGTCCGACAATGGCTTTTGAAACCCCAATGCTTAACTTACCTGTCGCAATTTCATATTGTGGTTGTCCCCAAATAATTGATTTTGTATCGGATTCAGATGCTTTATACCACTGACGACTTGTTGGATCATACCCTTCCGGTACTTTTCCTCCGTCAGCAAGATTTGCACTCAATGTTTTTTTATCTTTTGTCCCAATGTATACATCTAAAATATCAGGATGGTTCTTTTTAAATCTTGAAAACTCTTTTAAAATAAAGCTCTCTTCTTCTACAGTAACTCCATCTTGTAACATGTTTTGAATATCATCATGACTTCCATAATGACCCATATCTTCTTCAATTCGCTGCATAAATGCAGTTAACTGCTCTGTCACAAGATCCATCGTATTTTGAGAATACTGGTCTAAGGAGCGCACTTCCTTCTCTTTCTGTAATTGATACATAGCTGTACCTAATATTACGAACATCATAGAAATAAGTACCGAAAATACTACCGCAATTTTTAAACGTAAACTTCTTAACATCTTCCCCCAAGCATCCCCTTCGTATTGAATTCAATTCTTATTAATCATTATATTAAGTATAATAGATAAAATTAAAAAATTGAAATTAATTCTCACCTTAATACAATTAGAAAACTGACTACCACTTGTGCAAAAACAAATAGTTCATTATCCTTAAAATATAATCTCATTCGTTCGGAGGTAACTATGTTACAAAAATTCGGTTTCTCACAATATGAAAGCCAAGCTTACGAAGTTGTCGTATCAAGCAACGAACCATTAGATGCTACAACGATTGTGAAGCATTCTGGTGTACCAAAAGCCAAAATATATGAAGTGCTTGCACGCCTAATCGATAAAGGAATGGTAATGGATTCTGTTTCGGAGAAGAAAAAGATGTATACAGCATTACCACTCAAGCTAGCAATTGAAAAATTAACGACAGAATTTCAATCCAACATTAAAGAATTAGAGACAACTATATCGAAAAAATCATTTACAGATGACCGTGTATGGAGCTTAAAAATGCAATCGTCTATTCGCGTTCAAAGTAAAGAACTCATCGAAAGTGCAAAAGAATCGATTCGCATTTCAGCTTGGAACGATACTCTTTTAGAATATCTTCCGTTATTAGAAGAAAAGGCAAAACAAGGCGTCAAAACCGAGTCCCTTATAGTTGGAAAAGTAGAAACAGACTTAGAAAACATGCATTTTCTAATCCCAGCCGAAGAGCCTAACGCGCTAGAGCGATACTTACTGCTCATCGTTGACGACCGCGAAATTTTATTTGCTGGCGTAGAACAAGAGTCATGGCAAGCAATGAAAACAATGTCACAACCATTCGTGAAGTTCTTTACAGAATTTTTCTATCATGACGTTGCACTTGCAAAGATTACTCAGAAACACCATGACCTCTTTATGGAAGATGAGGAAATTAAGAGTTTGTTGATGAAGTTGAGATACTAAAAAACGCCTCTATTACAAGGCGTTTTTTTCTACATTTCTTTTCTATTTTTCATCTTTAACACATAAGCTCCTGCAATAATAAAACCAAGTCCTAGAACAAATAAAACCGTAAATTCATTACCGACGCCGCCAGTAGCTGGCAAACGCACTTCATTATGAGTATTAGGTTGTTGCATCGGCTTCACATCAGCGGAAGGTTTCACTTCTCCATTCGGTGTTGGCTTATTTGGCTTAGAAGGAAGCGATGCCTTTTCTTCTTTCTTATTTTTCACAATATGTTTAATAATTTCTCCATCCTCTTTTATTTCAAATGCGAATGTCTCTTCATTTATTACATATCCATTTGGTGCTATTGTTTCTTTATACGTGTACTTTCCGTATGGTAGTTTGAATTTCGCTATACCTTTTTCATCCGTTTTTCCTTTTACTACTTCTTTCCCTTGTTCGTTGTAGATTGTAAACTCTGCATTTGGTAATTTCGTATTCCCATCCGCTACATCTACTTTCGTTATTTCTAACTCACCTTCTACCTTCTTATCTTGAACGATATGTTTAATAATTTCTCCATTCTCTTTTATTTCAAATCCGAATGTCTCTTCATTTATTACATATCCATTTGGCGCTATTGTTTCTTTATACGTGTACTTTCCGTATGGTAGTTTGAATTTCGCTATACCTTTTTCATCCGTTTTTCCTTTTACTACTTCTTTCCCTTGTTCGTTGTAGATTGTAAACTCTGCATTTGGTAATTTCGTATTCCCATCCGCTACATCTACTTTCGTTATTTCTAACTCACCTTCTACCTTCTTATCTTGAACGATATGTTTAATAATTTCTCCATTCTCTTTTATTTCAAATGCGAACGTCTCTTCATTTATTACATATCCATTTGGCGCTATTGTTTCTTTATACGTGTATTTTCCGTATGGTAGTTTGAATTTCGCTACACCTTTTTCATCCGTTTTCCCTTTTACTACTTCTTTCCCTTGTTCGTTGTAGATTGTAAACTCTGCGTTCGGTAACTTCGTATTTCCATCCGCTACATCTATTTTCGTTATTTCTAACTCACCTTTTACATTTTCATTTTTCAACTCTAATACAGCAGTTTCACCAGTTTTCACTTCAATTTTTTTAACGCTTCCGTCTAACACATATCCAGCTGGCGCTTGAATTTCTTTGACGCTATATATACCGATTGGAAGATTACCTAACTCCGCAATCCCCTTATCATTAGTCGTAACATTTTGTTTAAAGTTTTCATTAGAAACTTCAAACACCGCCCCTTTTAATAATTCCTTTTTTTCTCCTAATTTCATAATCTTTAAAGAGCCTACTGATTCCCAATTTACAACTAAATCTGTACTGATTTTCTCACTATTTCTTTGTAACAATACCGTTGTATTTTGAACTTTTTCCGGTCCTTTAAAAGCTATTGCTTGTAAATTTGTTAAAGTAGACTTCACTTTCATTTTAAAATTACCACTACTCGTATCTTTCGGGATTAAGATTTTGAATTTTTCGTTAATTGATAATGTGCTTTTCTCTTCTCCATTTTCATTTACAATTCGAAGCCCTTTAGGAGCATTTTCAGGAAGAATTGTATAAGAGCCAGAAACCGCATTTGTTTGCACTACATAAAATCCTGTTTCTAAATAATCACCTTTTTGTGTAGCAGTTTGTGAATCGACAGGATTAACTTTAAAAAATATATCTTGTGATCCAGTTTCTTTTTTTGAAGCCTCTACTAAACGCTTCATAAGATTATGTACACGTTCATTTTTTGCAACTAAATCTTCTTCCGTTAATTCATTTGCTGCAATCCATACTGCTAATTGTGTAGCATAATGCGCTTCTTCCATTGTCGCTACCCCTAATTCAGATGGGCTTTTTTGAGGATATCCATTTAATAAAACACGATATACGGCATCAGATGTTTTCCCCATCTCAGGCAAATCATCCCCATTGGGCGAACGTAAATCTGGCGTTAAACAATACGCAATACTACCCGAAGCCGTTTTAATTATTTCGGTCTTTATTTCACGCTGTTTCGAATTACTATAGCTCCAATCCATCTTATATGTTTCTCTGTTCATTACTTCTGCCTTTACTTGTGGCATTGCAATTCCTAATAAAATAATAAGAGCACTTAAAAAACTAAACCATTTTCCTGCCATCTTTCGTTTCATTCTCTCCACCACCATATATAAATTTCTACATGAATCAATCTTACTGTTTCATTGTACTTATAGTGAAAAAAAGAGAATAGGTGGTTTTTTTGTAGTATCTTGTCGAATTGTTGAGAAAGTTTCATAGTAATAAGCAACTTTAAAACGGTTTGTTGTCATGCTGCTATTGACAAATAAACATTACATGTTTCCAATTTTCAAACATAATAAAAAAGACACTTTATAAGTGCCTTCATATCTTACGAGAAACAAATTTCAAACGAATACATATTACTTATCTTTTTCCTTTCTCTCCGTCAACAGCTCAATAATTTTCTCATTTTGCTCCACTTGTTTCTCAGAGTTTTGATAGATGAAACGAACCCATCTTAATACAAAAACAACTATCAATATCGGTAGTAGCGCAATTATCATGCCGAATACCGAGAAATTAGACATCATTTTCCATCACCTCGCTATATACACCTTTCTCCATCCACCCACCAAATCCTTCCATTTTTTACAAATAAAAAAGAACCTATCAAACGATAGATTCTTCCTTCGCAAACTGAGTAGAACGTCCTCTCGTAATCGAGAAAATTGCGCAAAGCAACGCTAATATAATAAAGCCGCCGCCTACCCAAGCATTATATATAACAGATGATTTCTCAATAACAACTCCGCCTACTGTTGAACCGAGCGCAATCCCTAAGTGAAGGGCAGAGTTATTTAAACTTTGCTGAATACCAGCTGATTCTGGTGCAATTTCAATCAAATAATTTTGTTGTGCTGGCGAAATAGCCCAGCTCAGCATACTCCAAAGTCCCATCATCATAATGAACAGCGGGAATGAGAATGTCATCATTGGCAATATGAAGATTGCACACGCAAATACGATAATAATTGAGATAATACTTTTCTTCGATCCCCATTTATCAGCAAGCCAGCCTCCGAAGCCGCCCCCAATTACTGCTGCGATTCCGAAGATGAAGTAAAATACACTAATCCAATTCGCTCCCACATGCATAACATCTTTTAAAAATGGTGTTAAATATGCATATAGTGTTAAATGACCCGTTAAAAATAAGAATGATGTTAACTGTGCACTTACGATTTTTTTATCTTTTAACGTAGCAATTTGCTCTCTTATTGATAATACCGATGTTGGTGGTACTTTCGTTAAGAATAATGAAATACAAGCGATTGCCATCACTGTTAAGATTGAAATGAGTACAAATGGTGCACGCCATCCATATGCGTTTCCAAGTACAAGACCAAGTGGTACTCCAAGTACAAGTGATCCACTAATCCCCATGAAAATGATTCCAATTGCACGCGCACGAAAATGCGGTTCTACAACGCTAGAAGCAAGTGTTACTGACAGTGCAATAATAAGCGAACCACTCGCCGCACAAATCACCCTTGAGAACATTAACATCCCGTAATTCACACTACATGCTGAAATAATATTTCCGATTAAGAAAATTGATAATGCCCCAACATACAATGTTTTTCTTTCAAATTTCCCTGTTAATGCTAATAAAACAGGACCTGATAAAGCAAATACTACTGAAAATATTGTGATAAGCTGACCGGCTGCACTAATAGATACTCCTAAATCATCGGCAACTAAATCAAGCGTTCCTCCTATAATTAGCTCAACCGTTCCGACTACGAAGGCCGCGATAGCTAAAATATACACACGAAAATTCAAGTCTTTCCCCACGCTTTCTATTTTGGTTACTACGATTATAGTAACCAAAATAGAAGTTGAACACAAGTACAATTTTTTTACATTAAAAAAGGTAGGCGTATGATACGCCTACCCTTCACTCATGATACTTCATTTTTATTCTTCTTATTTAAATACCAATATACCGGAAGCCCCGTAAAGACAATTCCAATGGATAAGAAACAACTTATCGGATCATTGATAATTGCACTACCAATTACAAAGAACGAACCTAAAATCGCAACGATTGGTACGATTGGGAATAACGGTACACTGTATGCACGCTCTTTATTCTTATTACGTTTTCTTAAAATGAAGACACCAATAAACGTCATTACATAGAAAATATAAATAATGAATACGGAAATCTCAGATAGCTTATTCGGATCACTAATAATCATTAAAATAATTCCTAAAATGATTTCAACAGTAATCGCATTTGCTGGTGTTTTAAATCTTGGACTTTCCTTTGCAATAAACTTAGCAAATGGAAGTTGTCCACGTTCTGCCATCGACATCGGGATACGTGGGAACGTTAAAATCTTTCCATTTAAACAACCGAAAATAGAAACGATAATACCGATACTAATAATTTTTCCGCCATATTCTCCAAGTAGCATTCCTGCAGCTGTCGCTGTTGCATTTTCTCCAAGGTCTACAATTTGCGTTGCTGGTAATACATTCAATAACGCCAAATTAATTAATACATAAGCAGCTGTTACAATTAAAATCCCAACTGTCATTGCTTTCGGTAATAACTTTGTTGGATTCTTCATTTCTCCGCCAATCGAAGCAAGTAAAATCCAGCCGTCATAAGCAAATAACGTTGCTAAAATCGCCATCCCGATACTTTGATTTTCTGATATCGGTACAACTACGTTAAAAATATCGCTATTCCCTTTCCAGAAACCTAACACAACAATTAATACGATTGGAATCATCTTTCCGATTGTCGTAATTGTTTGGACGATACCTCCGTATTTTGTTCCCATACTATTTACAACGCCAAGGAACACAACTGTTCCAATTGCGATTGGTAAATTCCATACTTTATCTAAATAGAAAAAATTAATCATTAAAGAACTAAAGTATAACCCTAATGTTCCAATAATAGCTGGCCCATAAACAATCGTTTGCATCCAGCCTGATAAATATCCCCAAAAACTTCCGTAAATCTCCTCTAAATACGTATACAACCCACCATTTTTCGGGATTTGCGCTCCAATTTCAGCTACTGTCAAACCACTTGCTAACGTCAACAGACCACCAATTATCCAAGCAAGAATCGCCATATTAGAACTCCCTGAGTAATCTAATACGCTGCCTGGTTTCATAAACACACCAGACCCAATAATCGTTCCTACTACGATAGAAAGTGCTACCGTTAAACCAATTTTGTTCTTCTCATCATGATGCATGCTGCGTATCCTCCTTCCAATCCTAGTGTGATGCAAAAATGAAATAAAAAAACACTCCTCCCTAAAAAAGGGACGAGTGTTATATTCGTGGTTCCACCCTTGTTTCAATTCGCAAAGTAACACACTTCACCAATTTCTCAAGTCTAAAATAACGGTTTTTGCCGGCAAGCAATTACTAGATGTTCGTTCACTGCTGCAGTTCAGAGGTGGTAATCTATTTTTCCGTATTAGGAAGCTCACAGCCAAAGGCCTCCCTCTCTGAGAATCGTAAAAAATTGATCGTGTCCTCATCATCACTTCTTGATGTCGAATTTTGTAGTTATTGTTCATTATATTGAATTGTTAGAAAAAATCAATATATTTTTTATATAACATACGAAATATTTCTCTTCTTATATTATAACAGAAGTTACGCCACTTCTCTAATCCCCTAAAAATGGTATACTCCATATAGGAGGTGCATCAATTATGATTGCTGTTTTTTGTATCATCGCTACAGTTCTTTCTGTTCTATTCGCTATCATATATCGACATAATTATCCTGGTTATAGCATTTTAGTGGTAGCTATTATACCAGCTGTTTCCTTCTATGTATTAGGTAAATATCAATATACGGAAGTGTTTATCGGTTTTGCAATCTTCTACTGCGTCTTTGGATACATACTAACAATGAAAAAAATTTCATTGAATCATTAAAAGGGACCGATTTCTGCTGACAGAAATCGGTCCTCGCACGTATCTTCCGGTTGCCCACACGAAAGATACGTAATTCAATTATTTATCTTCTTTGTTCATAAAAAACTTATGATGCGGAAGATCCACATTTAATGCCTCTAATTGTTTCTTTTCATTGTCTAAAATCGCTTTTGCTTTTGTTTTTGTTGCTTCATCTAATCCCGCAAAGATATCTTCATGCTTCTCTTTCTCTGGGAGTTTCACACCTAGTTTTGTTAATTCTTCTTTTGCTTGCTCATGCGTTAATTTCCCGGACTTTTCCTGTTCAAAAATAGACTTTGCTTTTTCCTTTGTTGCTTCATCTAAGTTAGCAAGTATGTCTTTATGCTTACCCTTCTCTGGCATTTTCACGCCTAACTTCGTTAATTCCTCTTTTGCTTGTTCACGTGTTAATTTGCCTGATTTCTCTTGACCTAAAATTGATTTTGCTTTTTCTTTTGTTGCTTCGTCTAAGTTAGCAAACATGTCCCCATGTTTACCCTTTTCCGGGAACTTCACGCCTAATTTTGTTAATTCTTCTTTTGCTTGTTCACGTGTTAATTTCCCGGACTTTTCTTGCTCTAAAATTGATTTTGCTTTTTCTTTTGTTGCTTCGTCTAAGTTAGCAAACATGTCCCCATGTTTACCCTTTTCCGGGAACTTCACGCCTAATTTTGTTAATTCTTCTTTTGCTTGTTCACGTGTTAATTTCCCGGACTTTTCTTGCTCTAAAATTGATTTCGCTTTTTCTTTTGTTGCTTCATCTAATCCCGCAAACATTTCTTTACGTTTTTCTTTCTCTGGAAGCTTTACACCTAGCTCCTCTAACTGTTTCTTTGTATCATCCATAATCGTTTTTACTTTTTGTTTTGTAGCGTCATCTAAATCTTTTTTCGCCGTTTTTGTCGCTTGCTCAGCTGCTGGAGTATTCGTTGCCGCGAATGCCGGGATACCGACTCCTCCAATGATTCCGAATGATAAAGCACCTGCAATCGCTAAATACCCAACTGTTTTCTTCTTCATAGGAAATTTCCTCCTTCATATTTCTAATGCATGTACACTTGCGTATACACTGCCTATAGTAATGTTGGTTTCTTAAAATTTCCTTAACGACTTAACAAAAAAACACCGCTCATGATGAGCGGTGTTTTTCTATGCTTTTTGTAATTGTAATTCTTCACGTTCCATTATTTTTCTTAATACAATTGTTTGTGTCATTGTAAATAAATTACCTGTTATCCAGTACAACACAAGTCCTGATGGTGCTGCGAATCCCATAAATAGAATCATTGCTGGCATCATAATTTGCTGCATCTTTAGCATCTGTACTTGTTCTCCAGCTGTAATATTAGACTGGAAAACCTTCATCTGAATAAATGTCGTTAACGCTGCAATAATCGGTAATATATGATAAGGATCTGCATGTCCTAAGTTCACCCATAAAAACGAAGATGTGCGAATCTCTTCTGTTCGGCTAATCGCATAATACAAAGCAGAGAAAATCGGCATTTGTATAAAGATTGGCCAGCAACCAGCAAGTGGATTCCAACCGCCTGATTTCATTAGTTCTGACATTTCTTTTTGATACTGTTTTTGTTTTTCAAGATTTTTACTTACATCACCATATTTTTTCTTTAGCTTCTGCAATTCAGGTTGCATTTTCTTCATTTTCGCTTGGCTACGATATTGCGAAACAGCTAATGGAATCATTGCTGAACGAATAACGAGCGTCATAATAATGATAGCAATCCCGAAGCTAGCTCCCGGTATATGATGAGCAACAAATTGAATCATAAACGAGATTGGATATACAAAATAATGATCCCAAATTCCCGTACTATGTGCATCAATTGGGGCTGTATTACTGCAACCAGATAAAACAAAAACAAGTAATAATGATAAACTAACGAGCGCAGTTCGGTATGATTTTAACATGTTCATTCCTCCAATGTTTCGTAATTATTTAGCGAAACATTGGTGTATACGGACCGACCTCGTCATTCTCTTCACTCGATTCTTGTCTGCGTACAGAACGAATCATTCCATATTTATAAAAAATCGAAAATAGCGGTACATTTCCTGCACTATCTTCACACGTATCAACTAACGCAAATGCTCTTTGTCTACCGCTTGATGCTTGCTGACGCACAAAGCGAGAAACGTTAGCAAGGAAGAAAACTTCTAATAAACAAAGTGCTGTCGTTACAAACGATATATATAGAATTGCATCCTGCAATAAAAATTCCATCGCTTCACATCCTTAATAAGGTCATTTTAGCACATTCGGCAAACATTCTCTATTTCCTTTTATCGTCAAAAAAAGTATTTTGCATATTTTCTCAAGAAAACAATAATTAAGAAACATTGTATTCGCTTTCTTTAGTATATTCACACACCTCAATGAATAGGCTTGATTTATTAGAAATTTATAAAATTTTTGCATTATAATAAAACTATTGCCAGTTTTTGAAAAAACCTTTATTCTCTTCTTGTAATCAAAAATGAATATGGAGATGAAACATACTATGGGTCAACTAGGAGACGCCGATTACGTTCCCGACACCGCCTTTTTATCCTTCCCAGCAGCTAAAACATTTCACTTAGAATTTATCATACAGTTGGTTGTTATTTTCGTAGCTTCTATTTTGTATGCAATTTCTATGAATATGTTCTTTATCCCGCATAACATGATTAGTGGTGGATTCGCTGGAGTAGGGATGATTATCGGTTATTTAATGCACTACAATATCGGTGCACTTATCTTTTTACTAAACATTCCTCTTCTTATTTTAAGTCACTTTTACTTAGGCAAGAAGACAACCTTTTTAACAGCGTACTTTGTAGCTGTATCATCATTAGCGATGAACATTATCCCTGTACACCAAGTTTCAGACGATATTTTACTATCTTCTGTATTCGGCGGTGTAATCTGCGGAGCAGCTTCAGGAATCATATTCCGATTTGCTTCTTCAACAGGTGGATTTGATGTCGTTGGATTGATTGTAGCGAAATATCGTGATGTTTCAATTGGAGCAATCATATTTGTATTCAACTTAATCTTACTTGTTGTAGCAGGATTTATTTTCGGATGGGATATTACACTTTATACGTTAATTAGTCGATTTGTAGTCAGCAAAGTGATCGATGCTGTGCATACGAAACATATTAAATTAACGATAATGACAATTACAGAAAAAGGCGAGGAAATAAAAAGCGCCCTACTACATCACGGCATACGTGGCGTGACGATGGTAGATGCTGTCGGCGGCTATACAAACCATAAGAAAAAAATGATTTACACTGTCGTGACTCGCTATGAGTTAGGCGAAATGAAACGTATTATCCGTCAAGTGGATAACAAAGCATTTATGAACATTACTGAAACAGTTGAAATTGTCGGCCGTTTCAAACGTATATAAAAAAGGTCAATACATTAAAGGGCATAACATATTAGTCATATATAATATGTTATGCCCTTTGTTATTCAACTAACGCACCCTTTAGCATAATACAATTACTACGTTTATTACTACAAATCGGAGGATAGCATTCCATATACAATACTATCTGTCCACTCACCTTTATTCCAAAAATCTTGTATGAAATGGGCTTCCTTTCTCATGCCTATTCGTTCACACAATTTTTGTGAAGCTGTATTACGTGCATCAAGATTAGCTTGTATACGATGTACATTACATTCATTAAATAATTTAAATACCAAACTACTTACTGCTTCTGTTGCCAACCCTCTCCCAGCTACTTCATTTGAAAAACTATAACCAATCTCAACAGTGTCTTTCATATTTGTGTACCATACAGATAAATCACCAACTACTTTCGTTTTGTATATAACTGCCAAACTTAATATTGAGTCTTTAGTAAGCACATTATTTGCTAGCTTTTTATTAAATCTTTTCTGCATGTCTTCATGAGTCCACTTATTATGTAATAGGAACTTACATGTATCATCACTATTATAAATAGCAAATACATCCTGTAAATCAGTACTTTTAAAAGGTCTAATTATTAATCTTTCTGTTGTGATCTCCAAGTTAGCTCTCCTCCCTTACATTCATGCCATAAAACATTTTTTATAGTATTAAGCCTCCTTCTTAGATCTCACCTTGATTACATATTTCATCAAAATACATTAAAATCCTTCTTCCACTAAACCGCACCGTTAATGGTATTTCCTTGCTTTTTTTATTTTTTACACTTATTACAAAATCAGATAATTCTATTATTATGTCTCTAAATGTGTTATAATGAAAACAGACTCACAAAAAAAAGAGTATATAGACTTGGAAGTTTCTCTTATTTTACAAGCAAAAAGAAACGAGCAGTCGGGTATATTTCAGACACCATACACGTAACGGTTTAAACAACCGATCATCTTAGTTACTCTTCAATGATCTTTTTATAAAAAGATACGTACAATTAAAACTCACTTCAATATACTATACCTACCTTTTTGACTTCCAAATCATCTTATTACATAGGGAGATGAACATATGAATCAATATATACGATATACAATAGCTGTCCTGTTTGCTATTATCGGCGGTACAATCTGCTTCTGGACAAACACTCAGCTTGGAGAGAATATCATTTTTAATGGAATCGAAACACTTGTAAGCGCTTCAATTTTAGGGGGATACATTTTCTTCCTCTTTAATCCAGAAGAAAATGCGCAAAAAACAATGTTATTAACAATGATCGGAATCGTTGGCGGATGTATTTCCTACTCAATGACTAACTATACATTACCACTTCAATTAAGCTCAGCTTTCTTCCACGGTCTATGGACTTGGTTCATTGCATTCTGTCTAGCAGATGTATTCAACCTATTACAAGACAACGAAGAAGAAAACGGTCGCCAAATTGAAAGTAACTCGTAAGCTGGAAGATATTCTTCCAGCTTTTTTTATGTTGGTTTGCATACCCCGATTAGTATTTACCGGATTATATCAGCGATTTTTCAAATATATCGACGATTTCTCCACTTATATCAGCGATTTTTTCATTATATCGGCGATTCGACACAGAATATCGATTTACCGACATTCTTCGACAATCAAGACGCTCAACATACCCTATCCCCCAAGCAATTTACTGCCGAACTCTACGATTAAAAAGATAATTAATAGAATCGCGAGTATTTTTAATGCTACATATGCCACTTTAAAAACAGCATAAATGAGTAAGACGATTAAAATAATCGTTAAAATTTCCATCTAGAATTCCTCCAAGCTTTGCTCTTCTTATCTTATTTTACTCGCCCCACACTTTTTATGGAACGGCATAAGACGACATAGAAAAAAGAGGATACCTCACCCATCGTAAGATACCCTCTTCTTTAGCTGCTCAAACCATTCTCTCTCTAATTGTAAATATCCCATTCCACTCTTCTCAGCGCTCTTCAATTCTTTATCAGCTTTCTTCATATAAGTACGGGACGCTTCCACATCGCCCTCTAAATATTTAATAATTCCTTGTGTACGGTAATATCCGTTTAAGTCCATTTTTGTAATAGTCTTTGCATGTTCCTTTGCTTCTTGCAAAGAAAGACTATCCATCTGATAAAGGGCTTTATATAAAAGATACCAACTATGAAAACTACTAACGAAAAACTTATTTTCTTTCGTTACAGGTAGTTGAACAATTGGTTCTATATACGGTATCGCTCTTTCCATTCCCTCTTGATCCGCACGAGCCAAAAAGACGAGCATAAGTCCACTCATTATATTTCTTATACCTTTATCCTCTTTTAATTTTTCCTCACTAAGCTCTATTAATCTCTCATCCCAATCTTTCGGCCTTTTATAACTAAATAATTCACTCGATACTTGAATGTTATATAAATGCTGCTTCGCCTTTTCATCATCTTTAATTAAAATGAGAAATTGCATACCATCACTCAAAAATGTTCCTTTTATCGGTATGATTGTAGCTGCAAAAATTACAAAGTGTAAAACAGAAAAATATAAAAGATATTGATAATAACTCACCATATATATGTAACCGGAAGTAATACCAAATAGTAAACTCGTAATCGGTCCACCTAAAGTGAGCCACGCCCATTTTTTCGAAAGATTCGGTGTCTCTATAGAAGGAGGCACTAACATCGCCACGCCTCCAAAGTACATCCACAATTTATTTTCTCGAACGCGTACTTTCCCCTTCTCTTTTTGAAAAGTAATCGGCCCTACTGTCATAAATTTAAAATTCAAACCACCTATTAAACCAAACACTACATGTCCTAGCTCATGAATGGCTAACACTAATAATGCAATTCCAAATACCGCCCATATATCCAACATTACTTCTAATTTCCCAGTTCGGATTACTCCGTATAAAATGGACAGAATTAGCGCCACTGTCATTGAGCCAGCTGGCCTTCTTAAAATATCCACCTTTTTCTCCCCTTAATAAATCATTTTTCTCTGCATTTCGTACATGAACTTTCCAAGATGCAATATCCAAATAAATGAGATTAAGCCAATTAATACAAAATTGATATCACTAGCCACCGTATATATAACGGCAGCCCACCATACATATGCCAATATTGTATTCGTAAATTCATACGCTTTATATCCAGCCTCATGCACAATGTGCTTTAATCCTTCATCTGCGTTTTTCGTCCACATTTTCATAGATTCCATATATGTTACACCTTGTTCAGGATACAGCTTGTTATAACGATTTTTTGTTATGAGCCCACTAATCACTACAATAGTTAAACAAACAATAGCAGCTACTAAATTCCACACTGCAAATGAAACATTTGTATCCTGCAACAGTGCACGTCTACATGCAATAACTGCATATACAAACCATGCCTGCGTAACTATATCACCTACACGTAAATATATACTTATAATGCCTAATTTTCTGCCTTGTACACTCTCTTCTTCATCACGTGCCTCCGCTAACATACGTGTATTCTTCCAAGTGTAGTACATCATTAAGATTCCAAAAATGGTGCATATACCTATAAATAGATTAGATGATAATTTTCTCGGTTCATGCGAGAGTAAATCTAAAGCTATATACGATGTTAAAAATCCACCCATCATACTTAATGCCATTTTCCCCACAAAATCAAATTGTTTTTTTCGTTTACTCTTCATCATCCTCTTCCCCCTCCACTAACGTGAATATTTCCTCCACCGGTACATTGAAAATGTGTGCAATTTTTAACGACAATACAATTGATGGTGCATAATCCCCGCGCTCAATTAAACTAATCGTTTGCCGCGATGATCCAATCGCTTTCCCTAAATCCCCTTGTGATAAACGATGCTTTGCCCGCAATTCCCTCACTCGATTTTGAAGCTTCATGTCTTCCCTCTTTTTCATTTATTTAATTAGAATTGTAAATAATATCCTTATACTTGTCAATTATAATTGTCATTTTGACGTTAATCATTGACAAGATACTCTATGGAATTTTAAACAGATAAACAAAAACTTATTAAAATAGATTGGAACATCAAATAAAAAAGGCAGTGCGTCTGCACTGCCTTCCTAAATTCTGACATAGAATGGATTCCATATTAACTTGCGTTTTGTAAGAATGCTCGTTTTAACTGTTTGCGGAAACGAACTCCTAACGTAATTGCTACAATTGCAATCACTCCAAAAATGATTTTACCGATGTGACCTTCTAGCGCCCCAAAAATATCATGCAAGTTTCCACCTAACCAGTAACCACCGATTAAGAAGAATGATACCCAAAATAGAGCACCTGAGTAAATTGTAATTGCAAAACGGCGGAATGGTAAGTTAATAATTCCTGCAAAGTATCCTGTAAAGTGACGTACACCAGGAATAAAGAAACCGATAAAAATCAAGAAGTATCCATACTTATCAAACCACATTCTTGTTAAGTCGATTTTTCTTTGTGTTAAAAATACGTATTTCCCATACTTTTGAACAAAGGGCATTCCTAATTTATTTCCTAAAAAGTATTGGATTGTCATTCCTACACTTGTCCCAATGAAGGATAGGATAATTAAAATCGGTAAACTTAAATCACCCTTATGTGCTAAAAATCCCGCATATGCTAACGTTGGCTCTCCCGGAAACGGAAGTGCAATATATTCTAACAGCAAACCAACAAGTACAACATAGTACCCGTATTGCTGAAATAATTCATGAATCCATTCCATGCCATCTCTCCTTTCAATCACGTGCAACTTCTTACTAATATTGTATAAAAAAATTGTCGAAATAACTATCACAATAGCTTACATTTTTATTACATTTTTGTAAGGCTCTCACTAAACTTTTACGTTCATTATGTACTCTCATTTTAAAACAATGTAACAAGTATATACTGTGAAAAATTAGGGCCTTAATATGCATTTTTTATCCATTTTTTAACACTTGAAAATCGTTATATTTTGTTCTTAATAAAAAACCACTACAAACTCATACTAACTTCATATTAGCTTCATATACGTATTGTAAGATTATATCGGAATTTGTTGAAAAATTTAACTAATAAATGACTAAGCATTAATTTGAATAAATATGAATAGCTTTTCGAAATTGAAAAAAGGGTGAATAAGAAATGGAAGCTTATAAAATGCACGATTTTATTAATACAAATGTTGAATCTCACCAAAATGAAACCGTTTTTAATTTACACATATGTGAAACAAGTGAATTTGACGTAAGTTTAACAAAATCTACTACACTATCTTTTATCGTTTCAAAAAAGAACATTAAAATTGTCACGAAAAAATGGATTAATTCAAATCAAGAAAGCATGATTGGCAAAAGCTATATCATTCCAACGAAAGCTTTTCACTACTTCTTACCAATTATTTCCGAAACTGAAGATGAATTAAATATTCAAGTTCAAAGCTTTGGACTACATGGGGAACTTTTATTAAATGAGAGATTACTTATTGATAAAAACAACAAATACAATGCCAAAATTACTACTTTCTTTGAGACATTAGATGAAAATGTAAATAAAGTATTACGAGGATTGCAAATTCATTGTATGTAAGACTACTACAATAGTAAAAAGGAGAACATAATGAAAAAACTATTATTAAGTGCACTATTATCATTAGGATTTTTAACTATTCCATTCACAAATGCCGAGGCAGCTACAACGAAAGATCAACTGATTGTAAACACGCAGTTAAATAAAATGGATTATTATCAAAACGGAAAATTCATAAAAAGTTTTACTGTCGCTACTGGAAAAGCAGCCACTCCTACACCTAAAGGTACTTTTCAAATCGTAAATAAAATTAAAAACCGTCCTTACTATACAGGTAAAATTAAAGGCGGCGACCCACGTAATCCACTTGGTGACCGTTGGCTTGGATTAAATATGGCGGGAACTTACGGAACAACTTATGCGATTCACGGAACTAACAATAATCAAGCAATCGGCAAATGGACAACACTTGGTTGTATTCGTATGTATAATAATGATATACACTGGTTATTTGAGCGTATTCAGCAGCAAGCTACTGTCACTGTAAAATAACTTAAGAACAAGATTTGTGTGTAGCCAAGAATTTTATGTCTTGGCTTATTTTATTTCTTCATTTACAGTAGCAAAACAACTGTATTTACATATATAATAGGAATAGATTGTGTTAGGTAACATCCAAACATTGATAAACATGGATATTAAAATTATACAGTTATAATATTTTATAAATTTTACAATACATACTATAATAGAATTACTGTAATTCTTAAATATTCAGTTTCACTAAACAACTCCCCTTGCTACTTTCATGATTATTTTATGGCGGGGGCTTATTATATGTATAAACAATCTGAGTCATCGAAAAAATGATGAATTCGAATATTGCAGTAAAAAGCGTTATTTAGGAGGTGTTACTATGACGCATATACTGGTGATTGAAGACAACCCAGATATACAAGAACTAATTCGTGAATTTCTAATGGCACAAAACTTTACTGTTGATGTCGTTGGTGCCGGAACAGAAGGTATACTTCTTTTCCAAAAAAATTCATACGATCTTGTCCTCCTTGATGTGATGTTACCAGATATAGATGGCTATAGTATTTGTAAAATTATGCGAGGACAATCTGATGTACCAATCATTATGTTAACAGGCTTACATAATGAAGAAAGTGAAATTAAAGGATTTGAATTAGGTATTGATGACTATATTACGAAACCGTTCCATTACACCGTATTTATTAAACGTGTAGAAGCTGTATTAAGAAGGGCAGCAACGAAGGAAGCCGAAGCTGCGACTATACTACAATTCCATGAATTGATGTTAAATTCTACAGCATACGCCGCTTATGTTCATGGTAATCAAATTGAATTAACAACAAAAGAATTTGAAATTATTTATACTTTACTGCAAAATCGAGGAAAAGTATTATCAAGAAGTGATTTGTTGAATAAGGTATGGGGCTATGAACATTATGGTGATGTAAGAGTTATAGATACACATATTAAAAACTTACGAAAAAAATTAGGAATTCCTTATATTAAAACGGTGAAAGGCATTGGCTACAAAATCGAATCGTAGCAAAGACAACATCACCAAAAATATTTTCATCAAAACCTTATTATTTTGTATTCTTTTATCACTTTGTCTTTATCAAGTTATTTACTTCTTAGCTTCAAACTACGATAAAGAACGTTTTGCGAAAGAAAATGGAACGCCTACTACAGAACAAGCGGATTCAGATAAACAAAACGACCAAAGTAAAACGAATCAAAATAAAGCTGTATCACAGGGGGACATGTTTAATTTCCAATCTTCTATTATAGATTATAACTCTCTCTCTACAGCTATCAATCATCTTTTGCAGCCTAGCCAAACTGCAAAAGCAAAAGAACATACTCAAAATATTTCGGGGAAAAATAGCGCTTCTGCTCCATCTACAGAAACGGAAAAGCAAGTCGCTACTAATGATGCCTTACATAAACAAAATGCAGCAAGTAAAGCAAATGATGCACAAGATAATCCAAAATTAACAGATGTACTGCAGCAATTAGCTCCACATATTGGCGCAACAATGCTTGTACTCTCTCTGCTTGGATCTTTAATTTATGCAAAACTAATTGCTAAACCTTTTCAATATATGAGTGATGCTTTAAAAGATATTATGAATCTTGATTTCTCAGATAAAAAACTACTCAACAAAAATAATGATCAAACAGATTTTAATTTACAAGTAGCTGCTTCACAAGTACCAAATATAGTGAAGAATTTACATGCCAGCAATCAAGATTTAAGAAATGAACTCAAAAAGGAGCAACAATTAGAACAATCTCGTAAAGAATTTATGTCTATGGTTTCCCATGAATTAAAAACACCAATCGCAGCCGTTATGGGACAACTAGATGGTATGATTCACGGAATTGGAGCTTATAAAGATAGAGATAAATACTTAAAACGTTCCTATGAAATGATGCAAGACATTAACATATTAACGGAAAAAATGTCGGAATTATCCAAAATACAAAACCCTCAATTTAAACCTGATTTAAAAGTTATCTCATTAACTAATATTATTGAGGATGTTATGAAGAAAGTAGATTATTTCGTATCTGTAAAGCAGTTAAATGTTCAATCTAACATTAAACAAGATGTACAAGTTTTAGCTGATCCTAAATTTATTCAAACTGCCATTTTTAACATTATTTCAAATGCAATTCATTATACAATTGACCATCAGCATGTATATATAAAGCTTTATGAAAAGCCAAACGGTTACGCATTAGAAGTATTAAATACAGGTTCACAAATAGATGAGGATAAACTTGCCCATTTATTTGAGCCATTCTATCGCGCAAACCCTGACAAACACGGCTTAGTACAAGGTAGTGGTCTTGGGTTATACATTGTAAAACAAATACTAGATAAACATCAATTTCCTTATGGTATACAAAACACGCCTCAAGGTGTAAAATGTTCTATTGTATTCCCAAAAGCAATGTAAAAACCTACTACAATTTCATATCCCAAATTCATACTTCGTATGAGTGGCGGAATTTTGTAGAGTATATGACTCTGTTTCGTTCGCCCGTTATCCTTATTTGGATAGCGGGCGTTTTTTATTATGTAAAAGGAGGATTTTCATGGAGAAATTTAAGTATTCATTACTCGTTTTATTCGGAGCTTGTAGCTACGGCGTACTTTCAACTATTTTCAAACTCGGATTCATTGATGGATTTTCAGCCCATCAACTATTAGGAGGTCAATATGTCTTCGGATGGATCGGTCTTCTTCTGCTCGTTCTTTTCGTTTCACGTCATAAAGTAACAAAAAAGCAATTCTTTTCCTTACTAACAGTTGGCACAACGATGAGTATGACCGGTATCTTCTACGCTATTTCTGTAGAAGAACTACCAGCATCTATCGCTGTCGTCCTACTTTTCCAGTTCACATGGATTGGTGTCGTTATTGAAGCAATTGCAAATCGAACATTTCCAAGCCGTGAAAAAGTTATATCTATCATTATTTTATTTACTGGAACATTGTTTGCTGGCGGTGTCTTTGAAGGCCTCGGACAAAACTTTTCCACGAAAGGTATAATCTTTGGTCTATTAGCCGCTGTCTCTTTTTCATTCTATGTTTTCGCAAGCGGACGTGTTGCTACAGAAGTTCCGCCTTATACGAAAAGTTTTCTTATGACAACAAGCGCTACTCTGATCGTATGCCTATTCTTCCCGCCAACCTTTTTAACAGACGGTGCTTTGCAAGCTGGCCTATGGAAATATGCTTTCTTCCTCGGTTTGTTCGGTGTTGTCGTACCTGTCATTTGTTTTTCAATTGGCGTACCGAAAGTAGGAACAGGACTTGGTACAATACTAGGAGCAGCTGAATTACCAACAGCTATTATCGCTTCTATTACACTTGTACATGAAGTCGTAACGTTCATGCAGTGGATTGGAATCATCTTTATACTACTTGGGATTTTCACCCCTCAGCTCCTTACGGCTAGGAAAGAAAAGAAACGTAGTAGCGTGCATAGTGCCTAACAAAAGACCTTTCACTGATTTGAAAGGTCTTTTTCTCTATCTCACTTTAACGCACTAAATAGCTTTTCTATTTCACACTCAATTTGTTTTACATCAATTCGTTCAAATAGTGGCTGTACACTATCAATTCTACTTGGCAACGTATGTTGAGGCTCCCAATTCCGGTTCACAATTGCTAATGTGTTTCTAACTCTTTCACTTGAAAATGGTAAAAACGGTTCAAGGAGATTTGCAAAATTAGCGATGAGATAAACACAGTTATAAATCGTTTCTTCGCATGAAACTGGGTCATCCTCCCTTTCTTTCCAAGGCTGCCTCTCATCAAAGTATTTATTTGCAAAACGTACTGCATCAAATATTGATTCTAGCGCCACCTTAAATTTAGTTTGCTCAATCACCTCTCCTACATGTTTATATAATCCTTCTACTTTATCTTTCAGCTCTATATCAATACTTCCCTTCGGCACGATACCACCATAATATTTTTCAATAAACTTTAATGTCCGATTCACAAAGTTCCCGTATGCACCTAATAATTCACTATTATGACTGTAAATGAATTCACGCCATGAAAAATCAGTATCACGATTTTCTGGTGCATTTACTGTTAAAAAGTAACGAATAGAATCTGGATTGTAGCGTTCTAATATGTCAGGCACCCATACCGCCCAGTTTTTACTTGTAGATAATTTTCTTTTTTCAACTGTTAAATATTCATTCGAAACGATATGATGAGGAATGGCTCCTTCTCCTATTCCAAGCAATACCGCAGGCCAAATGATGGAATGAAACGGAATATTATCCTTTCCGTGCACATAATATGTTTTCGCTTCTCTACCCCAAAACTCTTGATCATCTTTCCCTGTTTCTTCAGCCCAATGTTTACTCGCTGAATAATAGCCTGTCACAGCTTCAATCCATACGTAAATTTTCTTATCCTCATACCCTTCTACTGGAATTGGTACCCCAATTGGTAAGTCACGTGATACGGCCCTATCTAGTAATCCTTCCTTTACATATCTCTCTGTTAGTTGAATCGCATTGTCGCGCCATGTCCCTGTTTGTTTGGCAATTTCTACAGCCCTTTTAATTTGCTCCTGAAATGTATGCAACGCGAAATAGAAATGCTCTGTTTCCTGTACAGACGGCGTACCACCACATAACTTACATTTCTTTTCTAACAAATCGAGTGGATCTAAAATAGCTGAACACGCATCGCATTGATCTCCTCTTGCTGCTTCATGGCAGTGCGGGCAAATTCCTTCTACATAACGATCCGGTAAAAACTGCGTACACGTTTCACAATATGCTTGTTCCACTGTTTTTTTATAAATGTGGCCTTCTTCTAATAAACGTAAAAAAACTTTTTGAACCGTTTCATGATGGTGCTCACTATCTGTACGTGTATAGCAATCATACGTAAAACCAAGGCTACGAAAACATCGCTCAAACTCTTCATGATACTTATTAGCAATTTCCTTCGCCGTCACACCTTCTTGTTTTGCCCGAATTGCAATTGGTGTTCCATTACAATCACTTCCCGAAACATACAACACATTCTCACCTTTTGCCCGATAATAACGTGCTAAAATATCTCCGGGTAACAAACTCGCAATATGTCCAAGATGTAGCGAACCATTTGCATACGGCCAAGCGCCTCCAATAAAAATACTCATCTTACATTCCTCCTTTAAAATATAAAAAGCCCCGCCCTTATCTAAAAAAAGATAAGGGCGGGGCTGTATAAACAGTCGCGGTACCACCTTATTTCGCCAATTACTCACATAATTAGCCTTAACAAGTACGGAGCTATATGCTCTTATACTGTGGTTTTGATAACGAGTACCAACTCTCGTCGCCGCCTACTATTATCATTTGATAAGTTCAGAACGAAGCTCAAAGGCCATTGTTCAAATGAATATTCTTGCTTCTTCTCAGCTACCGAAGCTCTCTGGAAAGAATGTGTTCATCCTACTTTTCCTTTTCAACGCTTTTACGTATAACAAGTATTGTACGACTTAATCACAGAAAAATCAAACTTTTACCCAAAAAGAAAAGGAAATCCCATCCTCCCGCCGAATACCTATACGTTCACAAAAGGAGTGATACGATTGAATCAAAAACAACTAAGCGCGCGGAATGAAAAAAGCTGGAATGCAGCTGCTTATGAAGCTTGGACGAATCGCCACGGGGCGCCAGCAGATTATGCAAAAAAGCTTATGGAAGATCCCAGGCGCGAGGTAGATCACTATTTACCTTACATACAATCTCCAAAAGGAAAACGTATTATTAATTTACTCGGGTCAAAAGGAAATAAAGCTGTTGCTCTCGCTCTTTTAGGAGCTGACATAACGGTTGTTGATATTTCAACAAGTAATGCAAAATATGCAAATGAACTTGCGGACGCAGCAGGTGTCTCTATTCAGTATGTCGTTTCTGATGTATTACATGTACAGCTATCAGAGTCATTCGATATTGTATTGCTGGAACTTGGTGTACTCCATTACTTTCTCGATTTAAAACCGCTTTTTCAAAAAATTGCTACCTTGCTTAAGCAAGATGGAATGCTTATCCTTCGTGACTATCATCCTGTTTACACAAAATTATTAGGGGTCGACCATCCATCATTTCAGGCCAATGGAAATTATTTTGATGAAGAATTGATTGAAGATGATGTTGCTTATAGCATCCTTCTTACAGAAGCACAGAAAGAATCGCTACCTAAAACAACTATCCGTCGCTGGACGCTAGGAGAAATCATTACAACGCTCGCGGAAGCACATTTTAAAATTGAAAAACTAGTTGAAGAACACGGGTCACATCAAAGATGGGTCTTCCCTCCTACTGCACCGGAAGGAATGGAAGAACGTGTGCCAGGTCTATATACATTAATTGCAACAGCATGCAAAAAAGGATCCCTTCACGGATAGGATCCTTTTTGCATGCTCACGCATATAAGTTGAGGTTGGAGATTACCATAATTCTGTAGAATAGGACACAAGATATTTCAACATTTCGTCTCTGACTTACGTCGTCAAAAAGGGGTATGACCAACATAACGAAGAGTAATGTTATTAGTTGATACTGATAATCGTTATCAACTAATTAGAAGTATACATGATGTTTTTTCAAATTACAATAGCATTTCTAATTTTTATTTATGAATTTTTTGATAGACAAATGTATACATTTTAAGAACATTTACTCATACTGATTTGCTATCTTCCATTATCTGCTATAATTTTCATTGAACAGATTAATAACTTCATAATAATGTTTTTATTAACTCTGTATTAACATTTATAAATCATAATAAATAGTTTTTAAAAGGTAGGGGTAACGATGAAATATGTTAGCATTCGAAAAAAACTACTCTTCACACTCTTAAGTATTTGTTCCTTATTTAGCATTGCTCTTATTGTTATTCTTTCATTCGCTATGAATCAAGCAAATGAAGTCGAAACCTTAAAAAATGATGTATCAAAAAGAGCAACCATTTTAAAAGAACGTGGCGATTGGTTCCAAGCACAAGTTGCGGGCTTACAAGAATATTTACTGTCACATGATCAAAAAGGATTGGATAAATTCAACCGAGAAGGAAAAAAACTAGCCGATACGCGTGAAAAAGTAACTAGTGATAAAAAACTTTCGGAAGGAATGAAAGAAGCCATTTTAATGGGCGGAAAATGGCGAAGCGTCATAGATAATGAAGTCCTCCCTCTCGCTCGCGAAGGAAAATGGGACGAAGCATCCAAAATCGCTTTAGCTCAAACTGATTATGTAAACGACCTTTTAGGTAGATTTACGAAATATGCAAATGAAGAAAATGATAAACGTGACGCATTAATTGCTGACGTAGAATCTTCTTCATCTCTTATTCAATATATTATTTTCTTCTCACTTATTACATGTACAGTAACATCTATTTTATTAGCATGGTGGTTCTCTGGTAAACTCGTTAAACCGATACGACAAATTGATGAGAAATTAAAAGAATTAGCTTCTCAAGATGGCGATTTAACTGCTAGATTACACGTAACGAGTAAAGATGAAATTGGTGATATCGCCAATTCCTTTAATCAAATGCTCGCTAACTTACAACGTATAATAAAACAAGTGCAACAAACATCAACAAGTGTAAAAGAAGCGTCTGAAAATGTGTTTATCGAAACAACTGCTTCTATGGAAAACACTGCAAAAACTGAAGAAACTATGAATGCTCTCGAACACAATATTCGTTCCCAAGTTTCCAGCATCGAAGAAAGTTCAACTGCAATGGACGATATGGCAACGAGTGTTCAGCGTATTGCAGAATCCGCCTCTTCTGTTGCTAGCCTAGCTGTTACAACTTCAGAAAAAGCTGATAGTGGTAATAAAGTCATTGAGAAATCTATTACACAAATGCATACCATTAATGAAGCTGTTAACGCTACATCACAAGTAGTAGAGCGACTCATTACACATACAAATCATATTGATACTGCACTTCAATCCATTTCTAATATCGCGGAACAAACGAATTTACTCGCTTTAAATGCTTCTATTGAAGCAGCCCGTGCTGGTGAACATGGAAAAGGCTTCGCTGTCGTTGCTGATGAAGTACGAAAACTTGCTGAACAATCTCAGCTAGCAGCAACTGATATTAACCATTTACTTCATCAAATTCAAGCAGATACAAAAATAGCATCTGAAATGATGACGCAAGGTCAGTCAGAAGCTTCTGAAGGCATTACAGTCATTCGTACTGCTGGATCTTCATTCTCAGAAATTGTTAACCACATTAACAAAGTTTCTACACAAATGCAAGAAATGTCTGCAACTGCTGAAGAAATGGCCGCAAGTTCTGAAGAAATGAATGCAGCTTTAAATAACATCGCTTCTATTTCAAATGAGGTTGCCGCCGAAACATCACAAACAGCAACTTCAGCTGGTGACCAAGTAAACAAAATGAGTGTCGTTGCTAA
Organism: Bacillus sp. SSR7; assembly: GCF_055902415.1. Taxonomy (NCBI): domain Bacteria; kingdom Bacillati; phylum Bacillota; class Bacilli; order Caryophanales; family Bacillaceae; genus Bacillus; species Bacillus sp. SSR7. Next base: position 126,015 of record NZ_JBVVXV010000004.1, read on the forward strand.
AAAAGCATCTGAAATGAAAACGACCGTACAAGAACTTGAAGTTCTCGTTTCTCATTTCAAAACAAACGTTTAAAGCAAAACTTTCATTTATACTTCTATGAGCTCCAAATTATTTAAAAGAGGGATTTACAGTCTCTCTTTTTTCACTTTAAAATATTTCTTTCTATCTCTCATTACGTCTGCTATAATTCCTAAAGGAAAGAAGAAAGCTTTGTTCCAAATGGAGTAAAGCTTTCTTTCGGTTTTTTACATTAATTAATTCTAATACTAAGATTTCACAAAGGAGGCTTTTATCATATGAATTTTATTAGCATTCGAAAAAAACTAATGTTCATGATGGGAACGATTTGCGCTTTATTTGGCATCGCCTTAGCTTTTATTTTATTTTTTGCTATTGATCAATCTCGTCAAGCTGAAGCATTACAAAAAGAGATTTCCCCCCTTGCAACACAATTAAAAGAGCGCGGAGATGCTTATCAAGTACAGCTCTCTGCTTTAAGAGGTTATTTATTACAACATGATCAAGTTGAATTTGATAAGTTTAATTCGATGAGTAAAGAGCTTGAGAATACAAAAGATAAGCTTCTTTCTAATCCAAATGTTTCTGAGTCTATGAAAAATACAATGGAATCAGGATCCACTTGGAGAAAATTTATTGAAGAAAAAGTTTTCCCTCTCGCAAAAGAACAAAAGTGGGAAGAGGCCCTGCAAGTAGCTTATGCAGAAAATGGTACTGTTTATAAAGTAATTGGTGACTTCACAAATTATAGTAATGAACAAGCTAAGTTACGTGATCAATCTATCGAAAAAATTGATCAATCTTCACTACAAATTGAATATGTTGTGTTCTTATCACTTGTTATTTGTATTATCGTAGCTATCACTCTTGCATGGTGGTTCTCTGGTAAACTTGTAAAACCAATTCAACAAATTGATAGCAAGCTAAAAGAATTATCATCTCAAGAAGGTGATTTAACAGCCCGCTTACAAGTAAGTAGTAATGATGAAATTGGTACGATTGCAACATCATTTAATAAAATGTTAGAAAATCTACAACATATTATTAATCGTGTTCAAAAAACATCTGTGGAAGTACAAAGCGCTTCTGAAAATATGCTAGAAAAGACGAATATATCACGCGAAGCAACAATAAAAGTTCGAAGCTCGATGTCCAACTTAAATGAAAGTATTCAATCGCAAGCCTCTAGCATGGAAGAAAGCTCGACTGCAATGGACGATATGGCAGTAAGTGTTCAGCGCATTGCTGAATCTGCTTCATCTGTAACTGAACTTGCTGTAGCTACATCTGAACAAGCTAACGACGGAAGTTCGGTTATTCAAAAATCTGTTTCACAAATGACAACGATACACGACGCGGTAAATGCTACGTCAGAAGTGGTCGAACGTCTAATCACTCACACGAAATATATTGATACAGCTGTACAATCTATTTCTAATATCGCAGAGCAAACAAACTTACTTGCTTTAAATGCATCTATCGAAGCAGCTCGTGCTGGCGAACAAGGAAAAGGCTTCGCTGTCGTAGCTGACGAAGTTCGAAAACTTGCTGAACAATCTAAAACAGCTGCAACAGATATTAACCAATTACTACATCAAATTCAACAAGACACTGAAACTGCGAGCTCTATGATGTCACAAGGTCGTTCTGAGGCATTTGAAGGCATTCATGTCATTCGTGAAGCTGGCAATTCTTTCACAACGATTGTGGAACAAGTAAATAAAGTATCTACTCAAATGCAAGACATCTCAGCAACTGCTGAAGAAATGGCAGCAAGCGCTGAAGAAATGAACGCTTCACTGAATAACATCGCTTCTATTTCGACTGAAGTATCTAGTGAAACAGCTGCAACAGCACAATCTGCTGAGCAAAAAGTCATTACGATGAATGAGATGACACAAACTGCTAAACAAATGAAACAAACAGTTGAAGAATTAGATCAACTCGTATCTCATTTTAAAACTGAATAGACATTCCAAAAATATTCCTCTTCCAAGAGGGATATTTTTTTTGAGCTCATTTCCTGCACTTTATACATATATCCGTTATAATGAGAATCGATATCATTAATATGTAGGGGGTGCTACACATGTCACAACAAGCATTTGAAGAAAAGTTATATGCGAACTTAGAAGCTGTTATTGACCCTGAACTCGGTGTTGATATTATTAATCTTGGATTAGTTTATGACGTTACAGCAGATGAAAATAATAATGCTATCATTACGATGACGATGACTTCTATCGGTTGTCCAATGGCTGGGCAAATTGTATCAGATGTAAAAAAAGTATTATCAACGAACGTACCTGAAATCAATGAAATAGAAGTAAATGTCGTTTGGAATCCACCATGGTCTAAAGAACGCATGTCACGAATGGCGAAAATTGCATTAGGTATTCGCGACTAACTAAGTGGAACTTTAATCAGTCTCGAATAGCAAGATAAAGAAAAGACCTGACATTCTAGTCAGGTCTTTTTCTCTTATTATTTTACGCCTACTGCATCGTAAGCTTTCGTTACAGCTTGTACAGCTTTAGAGTTTTTACCATATAAATCTTCAGCTGACTGAAGAGCAGCTTGACGCATCATCTTAAAGTCAGAGTTTGCAGTTAAATATTTCGTAAGAGCACGGTAATAAATTTTTTCTGTCGCTTCACGGCCTACTCCAGTTACTTTCACGCCGTAATGCTCTCCACCATCAGATACTAAATATGCTGCTTTATTGTTGATACTACTGTTAATATGAACGCCACCATTATCAGCTGTTCCAGTGTAGCGCTTATTGTAATGATCTGGGTAACCTTCACCTGGTTTTAATGGATTTGGAATAGACGCTGGATCTTTCAGAGAACGAAGTGCATCACCAGGTTTTCCAGGTGTATAAATGTCAGCACCTAAATCCCAGCTCTTTTTCTCAACCATGACACCCATAATATCAGATAACGATTCATTTAACGCACCTGACTCATTTTTATAAACAAGATTTGCTGTATGTTCCGTTACAGCATGCGTTAATTCGTGACCGATAACATCTAATCCAGCAGATAATGGAATGAATGTTTTTCCATCGCCATCACCATACATCATTTGCACACCATTCCAAGCTGCGTTATTCCAAGCTGTACCTACGTGAACAGTAGAAATAAGCTTCGCGCCTTTATCATCGAAAGAATTACGATTAAATGTCTTTTTGTAGTAATCATATACTTTTCCTGCATTTACATGCGCATCAACTGCAGCTTTATCTTCGAAGAACTTAGATTTACTTTCAACTTCTTCTCCTGTATATCCAAGCCATTGTGAGAATAAATTAAACCAGTTCTCGTCCATATTTTCTGCATCAAATGTATGGATACCTTGTCCTCGTTTACCATCAAACAAGTTGAATTGTCCTGTTTTCGTATCTTGCGCAATTTCAAATGATTGTCTACCGCCTAATACTCCGTAACCAAATCCTGTAATGTTATCTACAGCATTATATTTCTCAATCACATTTCCATTTGTCGCATCAACAAAATAATGCCAATAACCTGGAGTTGGTTTTGAAATCGATGCTTTAACTAAATATGCAAGATAGTAGTTTCCATCTTTTTCATACACAAATAAATCTTTTTTCACACCGTCATAATTCTTTACTTTACCAACTTCTTTTTCAATATCTGCCTTTGCAATTGTTTCTGCTTGTTCAGCACTAATCTTTGCAAAAGCAGGAATGTTTTTATCATCTAAATTCGGAATAACTTGTCCGAAGAATGCTTTTACATTATTCTCTTTATCAAGTGTAACAGTTTGATCAGAACCGTACACAGGAATGTTATTATGTTTCTCAACTAGCTTCACATGTGTCGTATCAGATTCAGCGTCTTTTTCTTCCCCAACGATATTAAAATGCTTTTCAATATTTCCTGCTAATTTAAACATATCTTTCTTACTCTCTAAGTATTGAAAGACCGTCTCTTTTTTATCTAGTCCTTCCGGCGCTTTCCACTCTTCACCTATGTATGCAGGTGTTTTAAATTCTTGATGATATTGAATTTTTTGTTCTTCCGCTTTCGTTGTCGTTGCCCCAAACGCTCCAAATCCCCCGGCGATAACAGTTAACGCTAATGCTGATGAAATGACTTGCTTTTTCACTATAACATTCCCCATTCCCATAAAGATTTTTGACACTTTTATACAATTCTTATTTTTTCAACCGATACCTTCTCCAAAAATTTGAGAAAGTTTTTTCTGACAATTCCACTCAAAAAAAGAGGACATCTACTCGATGTCCTCTTTTCTATAAACGTTTTATTACTTTTTCAATTCAATTGCTAAATAGTGTGATTGCTCTTTCGCTTCAATATGAATATCTTCTTCAATCGCTTCTGCCGCATCACGCATAACAAGTGTCTCACCATTTATTACACTACTTCCTTCAATTTGTACAAGGTATAATTGACGACCTTCTTTCACAGGAAAATGAATTTCTTTTCCAGCTTCTAACGATAAAGAATATAAATTCGCATCTTGGTGAATTTGAATTGGTGCCTCTCCTTCTAATGGAGATACCATATGGAACCACTCGTTTTCACGCTTGCTCCAATCAAATGTAAACTCACCATAGTTTGGCTTATAATCTGCACGGTCTGGTAAAATCCAAATTTGTAATAAACGCAATGTCTCATTTCCTAAATTATGCTCACTATGAAATACACCTGTGCCAGCACTCATATATTGAACATGCCCTCGCTCAATTGTTCCGCGGTTCCCCATGCTATCTTCATGTGTTAAAGCACCATCTACAACGTACGAAATAATTTCCATATCGCGGTGGGGATGCATATCAAAACCAGTTTGCGGTGCTACTAGATCATCGTTAATTACACGCAATGCTCCAAAGTTCATGTTATCTGGGTTATAGTAATTTGCAAAAGAAAAATGAAAATGTGTATTTAGCCAACCGTGATTTGCTCTTCCCATATTTTTATGATCAACTTTTCTAAACATGTCGTTCACCTCATATTATCTCGAATTCAAGATTTATTTTAAAATTTTTCTCACTGTAACTTTTTTAGTAATTGTAATAATTGATGTTGTTCTTCTACATTTAAATTTTGAAACTGCTCCGCTTGGAATGTTTCTTGAGGCGGGACGATTTCTTCATATAAGGCTCTTCCCTTTTCTGTTAACGAAATATATTTTGTAGTACCTTCTTGTTCACGACGAATCCACTCGAGCTGCTCCATTTTATTTAAAAGCTGCGTGATATTTCCCTTCGTAACAAATAGCTTCTTTCCAAGCTCTTGTTGCGTTAAACGATCATGCCCTCCAACTTGAGCTAGTACATCAAACTGAGCGGCAGATACTTTCCATTCTTTCAAATGCTGATTCGTCTCACGAATACTTTTATTATAAAAACGTGATAAACGAAACCACAGTAGTAAACCTAGTCTATCTTCTGTTTTCATTTCATCACCTCGCTCGTTTCATACCATTAGTTTAGAACTAAACTTTATATAAGTCAATTACTTATTTTTAGTAAGAAACAAAGAAAGCACAGCGCCATTTCTCCACTATGCTTTACATTAACTTTCTATTTTTATATTCATCTAACTTCCTCTCCGCGAACTTTCTCGCATCTTTCTCAATCCATCTATCTTCGTACAATTCACTTCCAATATACAACACTTCGCTCTTATGCTGCATCGCATGACGAAATTCATGCAGTAGTGTTTTAAGCACTTGCTCATACTCTTCCCACATACAAACAAAAATTAATTGTTTTTCTTTATGATAAAAACCACCTACTGGGAATAAGAATTCCTCTTCTTCTTCTCCTAATGATAAAAGCACATGATTCGCATCACACGTATCACAAAAAATAACCGGCGTTTTACATACTTCAATCAGTGAGAACAAATCGTCTCTAAGCCTTTTGACATCCCAAGGAAGCTCCGAATCCAACACATACCAATTCTCCACCTGTTGATATACATTTTGAAACTGGAGTTCCATTTCTCTTTATTCCCCTTTCCAAGCACTCTTTTTCTATATGTATGCCACAATATGGTAAATATTAAACGTATTCTTTCCTCCTTGAAAAAATGCCAATAAAAAAGGAATCTATGTCGACATAGATTCCTTTTCCATAATCACTTTTTTTTCATCATTTTTTTTAATACAAAGTAACCAATTGCACAAACAATAGCAACAAGTGCAAAGTATTTCACATATGGTCCAGCTACTTTATTGATACTTTCCCACTCTGTTCCTAATTTAAACCCTAAATATACAAATACAATTGACCATGGGATAACAGCTAATGTAGTTAGCGTAATAAATTTAGCATGTGACATTTTTGCAATTCCCGCTGGTATCGAAATAGCATGACGCACAACAGGAATAAAACGCGCTGTAAAAATAACGCCAGTTCCGTAGCGATTAAACCACGCTTCAGCATAATCAATATGTTTTTTCTGAATCAAAATATATTTTCCATATCGCTCAAGAACAGGTCTTCCCCCGTATCGGCCAATCCAATAAATAAATAGTTGTGCGATTACACCACCAATTGTACCAAACGCGACAGCACCCCAAAATGTAATGCTTCCTGTTGATACTAAATAACCTGCATAAGATAATACGATTTCACTTGGGATAACCTCTAGCATTAATCCAAGCATAATTCCCCAATAACCAAGTCCTTCTAGAAAAACTAAAACGGAATGAATCAACTCTCCTAACATCATGTACCTCTCTTTACTGTTTTCATTGCAAAAATAAAAGTACAAGCAGGAAATATCTTGTACTTTTATTTTTTTAATTTAGTTAGTCTTCGTATCCCACTTAAAGACTTTATTTAAAAATTTATATACATTCTTTGACTCTTTTGTCAGAAGTGGACCTAAGATAGATAGTATAAGCACGTATAGTGCTGAGAATGGTTTCAAGACTGACATTAAACCACCAGCGATACCGATATTGGCCATAATGATGGAGAATTCTCCTCTTGAAACGATTGTTAACCCAATATTTGTTGACGCTTTATGAGATAATCCAGCTTGTCTTCCTGCAATCATCCCTGCTACAAAGTTTCCGATGATTGTAAGAAGGACAGCTCCTAACGTTAACCATATCGCCCCGCCTAATGAAAACGGATCAATACTTAATCCGAAACTAAAGAAGAAAATAGCTCCGAAAAAGTCCCTAAATGGAACAACGAGATGTTCAATTCTATCACTATGTTCTGTCTCAGAGAAAACTAATCCTAAAAGAAGTGCTCCAATAGCTTCTGCAACATGAATTGTTTCCGAGAAACCTGCAATAAAGAATAACGAAGCAAATACTACAATAATGAAAATTTCATCTGAACTAATATTGAGCAATTTATTTAATAACGGCGTAGCTTTTCTAGCGACAATAAAGAATAGAAGCATATATCCTAAAGCAATTCCAATTGAAGTAAGGGCACCTAAGAAGGAAGCATGATCCCCTAGAACTAAACCAGAAACAACTGATAAATATACAGCAAGGAATATATCTTCAAACATAATAATTCCTAAAATTAATTCGGTTTCATTATTACCAGTTCTTCTTAAATCCACTAACACTTTAGCAACGATAGCACTAGAAGAAATCGTAATAATACCCGCAATAATTAAGATTTCTAGTAAAGGGAATCCCATTATAAATCCGTATAATAACCCAAGTGAAAAGTTAATTAAAATATAGATCGTTCCGCCAATTGCAATAGAACGTCCAGATTTAATTAGTTTTTTCATCGAAAATTCTAGTCCTAGATAGAACAGAAGGAATAGAACCCCAATCCGTCCAAGGAAGGAAATGACACTTGCACTTTCAATAAACTTGAAATCGATCACACCTATTGTCGGCGCGTGTGGACCTACTAACATCCCAAGAACAATTAAAAACGGAATGACTGAGAATTTAAACTTTCCAGCAATTACTGCCGCAATTGCAACTAATACTAACGCTGTACCAACTTCAAAAATTAACGTATCCATCTAGTCAGTCCCCCTATTCGAAAGTAACTCATTAATAATTTTTTTAATTTCTTCTCTCTCACCAGAAACTACGAGCATATCGCCTTCTTCAATTACCGTTTCTGGCCCTGGATTAAATAGCTTTTTCATATTCTTTTTCATAACAGCTATTATCGTTACGCTATATGTCTTTCTTATTTCCAGATTACCAATTGTTTTTCCAATTGCTGGAGCTGCATTCTCCACTTTGAACCACTCAATCGCTAAACCTTCAAAGACCATCTCAACATTTTCTAATGCTCTAGGCTTATATACCATTCCGCCTAATATTGCTGCAATTTGTCTTGCCTCTGAGTCACGTAATGAAATACTTGAGATGCTTTCTTCATGGTCTGAATCAAAATGATACATTTCTCTACGCCCGTCATCATGAATCACAATCACCATTTTTTCATTACCTTTCGTAACGATTTGAAACTTATAACCAATACCCGGAAGTTCACTTTCTCTAATATTCATATTTAGCTCCTCCAAACCAATTTGTATTTGAATTTTCTGTTTTTCTGTCTTTTATTCATCCAATCCACTTTAGAAACTCTAACCATTCAGGATACCTATGACTTGGAAATCTTTTATTGTAATAATAAGTGGATCCTAAAAAGATACTTAAAGATGTAACGATAAAAAATATATTACTTCTCATTTTCAAACTCTTAAGGCTTACTTTCCATAAAGTTTCTTCTTTCAAATTATCCCCTCTTTCTCGCTTTACATTTAGTTTTTTAAAATGGAAATAATTCTAAAAATAATACTATGTAACATAATCATAACATAAAATAACTTTAAGTAACATAATTTTTTAGAAAAATTGATTCTCGTATATTTTTTGCATATAATTTTCTTATTACGGAAAAAAGGAAGTGTATTATATGGTTGATATCTTTAGCAGATTCCTTGAGGTAACGAATAATATTTTATGGTCATATATTCTTATTGCAATGCTAATCGGCTTCGGTCTTTATTTCTCTTTTAAATTAAAATTTGTCCAAATTACTCATTTCGGTGACATGGTCGGTTTAATTAGTAAAGGATTTAATCGAAAAGAGAAAAAGAAAGATAGCATCTCCCCGTTCCAAGCATTTTGCTTAAGTGCAGCAGCACGTATCGGTATCGGAAATTTAGCTGGTGTAGCATTAGCTATTTCAATGGGTGGACCTGGCGCAGTATTTTGGATGTGGTTTATCGCCATCCTCGGAGCAGCTACTAGTTTCGTAGAATGTACGCTCGCGCAAATTTATAAAGTAAAAGATGGAAGCAGATTCCGTGGTGGACCTGCATATTACATGGAAAAAGGATTAAACAAACGCTGGATGGGCGTTTGGTTCTCACTTCTTATTACAGTTGCATACGGATTAATTTTCAATTCTGTACAAGCAAACACGGTAACTATAGCATTTGAAAATGCTTTTGGACTAGAGCGAACGATCGTAGGAGCTCTATTAGCTTTATTAGTTGCAGTTATTATTTTTGGTGGTATTAAGAGCATTTCACGTATTACAGAAATGATTGTTCCTCCAATGGCAATCATTTATATTGGTGTGGCTATTTTTGTCGTGATTAACAACTTTACTATGTTACCAAGCATTTTTATGGAAATATTTAATGGTGCATTCGGCTTAGACCAAGCCATCGCTGGTGGTATTGGAGCAGCAATTAAGTTCGGAATTCAGCGCGGTTTATTCGCGACAGAAGCCGGTATGGGTAGCTCTCCTAACGCAGCCGCAACATCAGATGTATCTCACCCTGTAAAACAAGGACTTGTTCAAGCATTAGGTGTTTTCGTAGATACATTCTTAGTATGTACATCAACAGCATTTATCGTATTATGTTCTGGACTTTACAAAGGAACAAATTTACAAGGTATTGAACTAACTCAACAAGCATTAAGTTCACAAATCGGACCGTGGGCAAGCACTTTCTTAGCGATTATTATTTTCCTATTCGCTTTCAGTTCTTTACTAGGAAATTACTATTATGGTGAAACAAACATCGCATTCATTAAAGAAAGCAAAACATGGTTAATGATTTATCGCGTGGCAGTTGTCGGAATGGTATTCTTCGGATCAATCGCTGCCCTTCAAACAGTTTGGAGCTTAGCTGATTTATTCATGGGGCTAATGGTATTCACAAACTTAATTGCCATCTCATTCCTAAGCAAGTTCGCCTATGCAGCATTAGTAGACTATATGAAGCAAAAGAAACAAGGAAAAGATCCTGTTTTCCTTGCAAGTTCTATCCCTGGCTTACAGAATACAGAGTGCTGGGATGGACAGGATGTAGAAGAAAAACAGAAGGCTGTGTAACAAATAAAAGCAGAAGCGGCTCGTTCAGAACAGGAGCTATATATCAAACAAAATCCCTATTACTTCAACGTAATAGGGATTTTTATTTACCACAGTTCATAAATTGTTCAAATTAATTCCAGCAAAAGGGTTGATTTATACGAATTACTAGATTATAATAATTATAAATTAGTAATTGATATCACATAACAACTCAAAAGGAGATTGATCATAATGAACAAACAAGTAATCGAAGTACTAAACAAACAAGTAGCAGACTGGAGCGTTTTATTCACAAAACTACACAACTTCCATTGGTATGTAAAAGGACCTCAATTCTTCACATTACACGAGAAATTCGAAGAACTTTACACAGAATCAGCTACTCACATCGATGAAATTGCAGAACGTATTTTAGCAATTGGCGGCAAACCAGTAGCAACAATGAAAGAATACTTAGAAATATCTTCTATTCAAGAAGCAGCATACGGAGAAACTGCAGAAGGGATGGTCGAAGCAATCATGAAAGACTACGAAATGATGCTAGTCGAACTGAAAAAAGGCATGGAAATCGCTCAAAACTCTGACGACGAAATGACATCTGACCTACTATTAGGCATCTACACAGAACTAGAAAAACACGCTTGGATGCTACGTGCGTTCTTGAATCAATAATAATTAAAAGCGGAAGCGGCTCGTTCAGAGTCGCTTTTTTCTATAGATTGGTCGCGCATGCTGGTACATGAAATTTATATCAGCGATTTTTCCAATATATCGGCGATTCCCTCCAATATATCAGCGATTTTTCAATTATATCGACTTATCGACAAATCACGACAATATTAACAAACACCTCTCCCCTACTTTTATCAATATATTACAATCTCATCTATGTTAAAATATAGGAAACACCCTTTAGCATCATAGATTCAAAAGGCTTTTCCAAATTCATCATTTACTACTTAAATGACGGGAGTGGTTCAGTTGAAAGACTACTTAATTAGAGCATTTTTTGCGTTAATAACAGTTGGGATTCTCTTACTTATAGCTAATATTTTCAATATACGTGTCGAGGTTAAGGACTATGCTTTCCTCGTTGTCATAGCAATTGGTGGCGGCTGGGGTGGCTGGTACTTGTATAAAAAACAAAGTAATCAAAATGATAAAGGCATTCCAAAGTAATACGGAATGCCTCTTTTTATTGCCTTCTGTAATAAATAATGAAATTCAGGCCACTAATACAACCAATCGCAATAAACATACAAAACGATTGTGGATCTCCACCTAGATTATACTCATCAACGATGAATCCCGACATAAACAACGTTATCGCGGAAACACCGATACACAATACCGAGATAAACCAAAGCGAAAATTCATTAATCAACTCTTTCTTCTGTCTCAAAACAATTAGCATAACAAGAATAGACGCTGCTAAAATACTTTTAAAAACCGGACGTAAATATACGAACTCCTCCATCTATTTCTCCTTTCCCAAAAACATTACATCTAAAAATTAACATATTTAACTAAATTAAAAACACATGCCATCTTAAATTAAAACGACATGTGTTTCCGTATTTGCTATGATAGTTGCTTCCACTTCGTTCCCAAAACAGGACGCTCATAATTTTGGATTGCATGAATTAGTTTATCTGCCGTCTCAGCTGAAACGATTAACTCTTTATTTGATGGATTCATAAATCCTTCTTCTGCTGCACGTTCAACCATTTGCAGAATTGGTCCGTAGAAGCCTTTTATGTTCAATAAACCAACTGGCTTATTATGTATACCAATTTGTGACCAACATACTACTTCAAATAGCTCTTCAAACGTTCCATACCCGCCTGGAAGCGCAATAAAAGCATCGGCAAGCTCTGCCATTTTCGCTTTACGCTCATGCATTGTCTCTACTTCAATTAATTCTGTTAATCCTGTATGTACAATTTCCCCTCGGAATAGACCGCGCGGCATAACACCTGTTACACGCCCACCTAAACGAAGAACTTCATTTGCTACTTCTCCCATTAATCCAACGCAAGAACCACCGTATACAAGCTCATAGTCGTTCTCAACAAACATTTTCCCTAACGCTATTGCCTGCTCTTTAAATTCTGGTCTCTCCCCTAAGTTGGAACCTGCAAACACACAAATCTTTCTCATCCTTACACCCCGAAACTATATATTGTTATGATACAATTGTCATTGTACAACATATTGAAGGGATGAGGAAGAAATGGATATCGTTGCATTTCAAAGATGGGTTGAGGAATTTTACGAAAAACGAAGCTGGTCACAGTATAATGCCTTTATTCGCTTAAATTTCTTAACCGAGGAAGTTGGGGAAGTTTCACGAGTCGTTCGCGCTATTGAAATCGGCCGCGATCGCCCTGATGAAGATGCGAAAACAGAAAAAGAGCTAAAACAAGAACTAAAAGAAGAACTTGGTGATGTACTATCTAATCTTATTATTCTTTCACAAAAATATGATTTAGATTTGCAAGACATTATGGACGCACACGTCACAAAGCTTTCGAAAAGGTTTGAAACATCCAAATGAGAATATTATCAATTGTGATATAATATTCTTGTCACAATACTAAGGGGGATTTTATGTTATCTAAAAAATTGCACGATGCACTAAACGATCAAATGAACTTTGAGTTTTACTCTGCCCACGCTTATATGGCAATGGCTGCTTACTGTACAGCCGAAAGCTATGATGGATTCGCTAACTTTTTCCTTGTACAAGCTGAAGAAGAACGTTTCCACGCAATGAAGCTTTACAACTATATTAATGACCGCGGTGAGCGCGCTATTATTACTGGATTTGATAACCCGAATAACGAGTATGAATCTGTATTAAACGCTTTTGAAGTGGCACTTGAGCACGAGCGTGAAGTAACGAAGCGTATTTACAACTTATCTGATATCGCTTGGGATGAGCGTGAACACGCAACAATTACATTCTTAAAATGGTTCGTCGATGAGCAAGTAGAAGAAGAAGCCTCATTCGATAGCATCATCCAAAAATTAAAACGTATTACAAGCGATTCAAACGCATTATTTATGTTAGATGCTGAATTAGAGAAACGTACATTTACGCCTCCAGCTGAGTAGTATTTCAATCACCTTAATGAATGGATTAAGGTGATTTTTTTATTTCTTCTCTCAGCTGAATAACCCTCACCACATCTTTCTTATAAAACCTAGAAACCTTTTCAACAAAATCACTATGAGTAAAAGTCCCATCGCCTTCTTCTACTATGCTCAAATATCCATGTATCAATTTCAAAAACGCTCTAGCATCTTCTCCAGTTAATTGATCAATGTTATCTATAATCTCGTCAAACTCCTTTAAAATATCCTGTTCTTCCAACCTAATTCCCCCTCTCTGTATTATTTATCATACCAAAACAAAAAAGTCGTTCATCCCTCTAAGCGAGAGATAAACGACTTCTTTACTATTTATTAAAGCATAACCCCAACGATAACCGCTGATAATATACTTACTAACGTTGCACCGTATACAAGTTTTAATCCGAATGATGATACAACGTTTGCTTGTTTGCCATCGATACTCTTCGTTGCACCTGCGATAATTCCGATTGATGAGAAATTCGCAAATGATACAAGGAAGATGGATAAAATACCTACTGTACGAGCTGATAAATCACCAGCTACTTTACCAAGGTCAAGCATTGCAACGAATTCGTTCGTTACTAATTTCGTTGCCATAATTTGTCCTGCTGTTAGCATCTCTGATGTTGGGATACCCATTACGAATGCTAATGGTGAGAAAATGTATCCTAAAATGCTTTGGAATGTGATTCCGAAAATTGAATCGAACACACCATTAATTGCTGTAATTAATGCTACGAAACCAATTAACATCGCCGCTACTGTTACAGCGATAGAGAAACCAAGCATAATATATTCGCCTAACATTTCAAAGAATGTTTGCTTTTTATCTTCTTGTAATTCTAAAATGTCGTCTTCTTCTTTCACGTCATATGGATTAATAATATGAACGATAATGAATCCACTAAATAAGTTTAATACAAGTGCCGTTACTACATATTTTGGATCAATCATTTTCATATAAGAACCGACAATTGACATCGATACTGTTGACATAGAAGATGCACAAAGTGTGTATAAACGATTTTTCGGTAATTTGCTTAATTGATCTTTTACTGTAATGAATACTTCCCCTTGACCAACAATCGCAGCTGCTACTGCATTATATGATTCTAGTTTTCCTAAACCGTTCACTTTACTTAATAGGAAACCGACTGCACGAATGATAATCGGTAAAATTTTAATATGTTGTAAGATCCCAATTAATACTGCTAAGAAAATGATTGGTAATAATACCGTTAAGAAGAATGGTGCTTGTCCATCATTTGCTAGACCACCAAATACGAAATTAACCCCTGCTTCCGCAAATTTTAAAATAGCGCCAAACCCATCTGCAATCCCTTTTACTAATACAAATCCGACCTTTGTATTTAGTAAGAAATATGCAAGTACCAATTGAACGACAAGCATAAGTGCAATTGGTTTATATTTAATTTTCTTACGATCTGAACTGATAAGGAAACCTAGTACAAATACTACAAGTAAACCGACTAGAAACATTACTATTTTCATATGTGAATCCTCCACTTCTCCCACGAGTTATTGGTCGTATAACGTATAACGAATGACGTCTGACCATTGATGTTAAAAAAATTTAAAACCCCTAAATACTATTCAACTGTTATCTAAAATCAGTAAGCGTTTACATAAATTGCAATTTATTAAAGGTAGCCTCTTCTCTCCTACCATACTTGAAAGTCTGAAATTGATACCACCTACAAATCAAATTGTAAGCGTTATCTAACTGAAAAGCAATATAAATTTAAAAGATTTTTATATGTTAATATATTCCTAATTAATTGGTTTTTCTATGCATATTTACCATAAAAAATAGCCCTAGCTATGAGCTAGGACCATCTTTTTTATAACATAACACCAACGATAATCGCTGATAGAATACTTACTAATGTCGCACCGTACACAAGGCGTAAACCGAATGATGATACAACATTTGATTGATTTTCATCGATACCTTTCGTTGCACCTGCAATAATTCCGATAGATGAGAAGTTCGCAAATGATACAAGGAATACAGAAAGAATACCTACTGTACGAGCTGATAAATCACCAGCTACTTTTCCAAGATCAAGCATCGCAACAAACTCGTTTGATACTAATTTTGTTGCCATAATTTGTCCCGCTGTTACCATCTCTGCTTGCGGGATACCCATTACAAATGCTAATGGTGAGAAAATATATCCTAAAATAGCTTGGAATGTAATACCAAACATGGAATCAAACAAGCTATTGATTGCTGTAATTAATGCTACGAAACCAAGTAACATCGCTGCTACCGTAATCGCGATTGTGAAACCAAGCATAATATATTCGCTTAGCATTTCAAAGAATGATTGTTTTTTCTTATTTTCTAATTTCAGTGTATCTTCTTCTTCTGTAATATCGTACGGGTTAATAATATGAATGATAATGAAACCACTAAATAAATTTAATACAAGTGCTGTTACTACATATTTTGGTTCGATCATTTTCATATAAGAACCGACGATTGACATCGATACTGTCGACATGGAAGATGCACATAATGTATATAAACGATGTTTTGGGATTTTACTTAATTGATCTTTTACTGTAATAAATACTTCCGCTTGCCCAACAATAGCAGCCGCTACTGCGTTATATGATTCTAGTTTTCCTAGACCATTAACTTTACTTAACAAAGTACCAATAGCACGAATAAATATCGGTAAAATTTTAAAGTGCTGCAGAATTCCAATTAAAACGGCAAAGAATACGATTGGTAATAACGCTGTTAAGAAGAATGAAACCTCTCCTTTATTAACAAGGCCACCAAATACGAAAACGATTCCAGCTTCTGCATATCCAAGAAGCGCGCCAAATCCATCTGAAATTCCTTTTACTAAAATATAACCAATTTGCGTATTTAATAAGAAATAAGATAATGCTAGCTGAATAATAAGCATAATTGCGATTGGTTTATACTTAATCTTCTTTCGATCGGAGCTTATAAGAAAACCGAGTACAAATACAACGAGTAATCCTACAAGAAACATAACAAACTTCATTAATAAAATCCTCCATTTAACTCTTCATTAACGTTGAACGTCTGACCACTCAAAACAAGAAATAATCCGAACTTTCCATTTCTCCTCCAAAATCTTCAATCGGATAAGAAAAATCATAAAACCTCTTGTTTCAAAGGCATTTTCCATTCTAACATAAATCACAACTCATATCCGCACTTTTCTTTAAAAAATTACATTTTATTATAAAACACTCATTAATGTTCGTCTTTTACTACCAACAAATATCTGGATAAAACAAAAAAAATGAGCATCAAGTTTCACTTGATGCTCACCTCATTATACCGCTTTTTCTTTATCTGCTACTTGCTCTTCCCAGCACTCTATATTTTTCAGACCTGGAATTGAATTCGCATAGAAGACTGGATCTTTTCCTTGTTTCTTTTGCTTTACGTAATCTGATAACGCTGCAAAAGCATACTTAGAAAGGAATACGATTGCAACTAAGTTAATAACAGCCATAATACCCATGAATAGATCTGCTAAATCCCAAACGATTTGAATTGTTGCTACAGACCCTAACATAACCATACCAAGTACAGCAATGCGGTACGCTGTTAATAACACTTTACTTCCATTTAAGAATTCAATATTCGTTTCACCGTAGTAGTAGTTACCTACTAATGAACTAAATGCAAACAAGAAGATTGCAACTGCTACAAATATAGATGCCCACGGTCCGATATGTTGACTTAATGCTTGTTGCGTTAATTGAATACCATTTAAATCAGCTGCATTATGCACATCTGATAAAAGAATGATAAATGCTGTACAACTACAAATTAATAATGTATCTGTAAATACCCCTAAAGTTTGAATGAAACCTTGTTTAACTGGGTGCGTTACGTTTGCAGTCGCAGCTGCGTTCGGCGCACTACCCATACCTGCTTCATTTGAGAATAATCCGCGTTTTACCCCTAATAAAATCGCAGCACCTAATCCTCCACCTACTACTTCTTTAATTCCGAAAGCATGTAAGAAAATTTCTTTAAATACATACGGAATTGCCGTAATGTTTGTTACAACAACGAATAATGCTACTGCTACATAAATAATCGCCATTACTGGAACAATCATTTCAACCGCGCGTGCAATTCGCTTTACTCCCCCAAAAATAATAACTGCAAGTAAACCAGCCATTACAAGACCTACTAATCTACTATCTGTTTTGAATGCCCCATCAAAAGCAGCTGCTACAGTATTAGATTGTACAGCGTTAAAAATTAATCCGAAACTTACTGTTATTAATACAGAGAAAATAGCTCCAAGCCAGCGCTTATTTAAACCCTTTTCCATATAATACGCTGGACCACCACGGAACGTATTCCCATCTTTCACTTTATAAATTTGCGCTAATGTGCTCTCTACAAATGCAGACGCACCCCCAATTACCGCAATTAACCACATCCAAAATACTGCTCCTGGTCCACCTGCTGAAATTGCGATAGCTACACCAGCTAAGTTCCCAGTACCTACACGAGAAGCTGTACTCATACAAAAAGCCTGGAACGATGATACACCGCTCTTCTCCTTTTGTGCTTTCCTCGTTTTCGAACTCGCCCCATCCCCAAGCAATCGAATCATTTCACCGAAGTAACGAACTTGGACAAATTTCACACGGAATGAAAAGTAAAGCCCTAACCCAATTAACATCGCAATAATGATATATGACCAAAGGACATTATTTATATCCCCAATTACCTTAGCTAAAAAATCCATAATTGCATTGCCCCCTCTTCCTAACAATAAGAAAATTATATTCTAAAAACTCTTAGTAATCAAGAACTTTATGTTAGGTTTTCTGACATGAGTAAGTCAACTTATTTAACACGCATGTTTTTTTTACGTAAAATTATAACTAGTACGCGCATTTATTCAATACTAAATCACTCACCCTATGCGACCAATCATACCTTTAAGACAGTACGTTCCCTAAAAATAACATGAGAAATGAACAAACAAAAATTATATTAATCATTACCTCTCACTCTTTTCATCATTTACTACAATAAAAAAACGAGCACCGGATTCATCTCGATGCTCGCCTTTTCATTATACTGCTTTTTCTTTATCCGTTACCGCTGACTTATCCCAACACTCTGTGTTCGTTAAACCAGGAATAGAATCTGCACGGAAGACTGGATCTTTTCCTTGTTTTTTTTGCCTTACATAGTCTGCCAATGCAGCATACGCAAATCGTCCAAGAAGTGTAATCGCAATTAAGTTTGTAATTACCATTAGGCCCATAAATAAATCTGCCATATTCCATACAACTTGAAGCGTCGCAACAGAACCGAATAATACCATTCCCACTACCGCAATACGGTAAATTGTTAACCAAGTTTTACTTTGTTTAATAAATTCAATATTTGTTTCACCATAATAGTAGTTTCCTAGAAGTGAACTGAAAGCAAATAAGAAAATAATAATCGCTAAGAAGCTACTTGCCCATGGGCCAATTTGTGAACTTAATGCATTTTGCGTGAGTTCAATACCTTCTAAATTCGTTGCTTTATATGCACCAGAACATAGTACGATAAATGCTGTTGATGTACATACTAAGAATGTATCTACTAATACTCCAATTGTTTGAATAAAACCTTGTTTTGCTGGATGCGTTACATCAGCTGTTGCTGCTGCATTCGGCGCACTACCCATACCTGCTTCGTTCGCAAATAATCCGCGCTGAATACCATATTTCATCGCAGCACCTATACCGCCACCTACAGCTGAATCTAAACCGAATGCACCTTTAAAGATTTCCGTAAACACATCTGGTATTAAATAGAAGTTTTTAATGACAACAAAAATAGCTACCGCAATATAAATAAGCGCCATTGGCGGAACAATCATTTCCGACATACGTGCAATACTTTTTACACCACCAAAAATAATAACCGCAACTAATGCAGCTAATACAATACCAACAATATAACGCTCTAAACCAAATGCATTTTCAAACGCTAATGTTACTGTATTCGCTTGTACTGAGTTGAAAATTAAACCGTAACTAACTGTAATAAGGATAGAGAACCAAATTCCCATCCAACGTTTATTTAAACCTTTTTCCATATAATAAGCAGGACCACCACGGAAGCCACTGCCATCTTTTACTTTATAAATTTGGGCAAGCGTACTTTCTACAAAACTTGAAGACGCTCCGATAATCGCAATGACCCACATCCAAAATACTGCACCAGGTCCTCCCATAGAAATAGCTAACGCTACACCAGCTAAGTTCCCAATTCCAATACGAGCTGCTGAACTCATACAAAATGCTTGGAAAGATGATACACTCCCCTTTTTACGCGTCTTTCCAGTTAATCCATCACTCATTAGTCGAACCATTTCCCCTAAATGAGTAAGTTGTACAAATTTTAATTTAATAGAAAAATAAAGACCTAAACCAATTAACATTGCAATAAGAATATATGACCAAAGAATTGTATTTGTTGATGAAATAAATTGCTCTAAAATATTCATACAATTAACCCCCTCCTTTTCTCCATAAAACGAATTATATTTAAAAAACATTCAAAAATCAACATTTTTCGACAATTTGCAATTTCCAAATATTAGACAGGGTCGCCGTAACAATATCGTTATGACTACCCTTCCTCTAACTGTGCATACTAAAACAAAAAATAAATCTACAAACTACCCCATTGACAAAAACATCAACCTGTAACTATAATGATTACAACAGGTTGTAACAAACCTAATTACAATACATTCATTCACTTTCAGATATACACTTTAACAAAACACTTTGGAGGGATTTATTATGAAAATCGGAATTATCGGAGCAACTGGTAAAGCAGGAAGTCGTATTTTAAAAGAAGCATTGGATCGCGGACACGAAGTAACTGCAATTGTAAGAAACGCTGCAAAAATTACAGAAGACAATGTAAAAGTTTTAGAGAAAGATGTATTCTCTCTTACATCTAACGACCTACAAGCGTTTGACGTAGTTGTAAATGCATTTGGCGCTCCTGCAGGACAAGAACATCTTCACGTAGATGCAGGAAATGTACTAATTGAAGCTATGAAAGGTGCACCTAATACGAAATTACTTGTAGTCGGCGGCGCTGGTAGTTTATTTGTAGACGAAGAGAAAACAACACGTGTATTTGATACACCAGGATTCCCAGGCGAATACCTTGCAACTGCTCAAAACCAAGGTAAAAACTTAGAAATCTTACAACAAACAAATGATATTACTTGGACATTCATCAGCCCTTCTGCACTATTTGCATTAGGAAAACGTACTGGCTCTTATACAGCTGGTAAAGACAACCTTCTTGTTAATGCAAAAGGCGATAGCTACGTAAGTTATGAAGACTTCGCAGTTGCAGCACTTGATGAAATCGAAAATCCAAAACACGTAAACGAACGCTTCACAGTTGTTTCTGAAGCTGAATAATAAAGAAAAGCTCGTAAAACATAGTGTTTTACGAGCTTTTCTTTATTGTACTTGTTCTAAACCATTTGGAGTAATCTTGAAGGAAATCTCTTTAAATTTCTTCGCATCTCCTTTTCCAAGTAACTCACCAGTTTTATACCAACTTAAACGATCAGATTCTGCATGATACACTTTTATCGTATCCCCATACTGGAATGGCGTATCGTTTACTTGCTCTGCAAAATTCTTTGAAGTTTCTTGTCCTTCTGCTGTTACATGCTTTTTCTCTTTTCCTTCTCCATCATATAACGTAATTCCCATGTATAACTCGTTTTTAAAGTAGCTATGAATTTGTTCATTTGTATGTGTTACATGTAATTTCTTTTCATCATGATTAAACGTTACAATTGAACGAATACTATTACTGAGTCCCTGATACACTAGACTATCTCCATATGTTACTTCTACCGGGACTTCTGTCACTTTCTTATTGCCAAAACGGTCTTTCGTTTCTACTTTTACTGTTTGTTTACCAATTTTTGATGCATCTAGTTTTCCTACAAAACCAATTACTTCTCGATCTTTTACTTCAACAAAGTTTTTCGCATCTAATGTTTCACTATTTGTTCCGATTACTACTTTTTGCGGTTTTGCTTTTACTTCTTGCAACATATCCATTCTCTCAAAACCTTTTTCTGTCACTTTGAAGAATAGTTCTTTTGCCCCTTTTTTCTCACCTTGACCAGTAAGGGTATTATTTTGATACCATTTCAAACGAACCGGTTCTGCGTGGAATACTTTCACCACATCTCCATACTCGAACTGCATACCATTCACTTGCTTCGCAAAGTTCTCTGATGTTTCTTGTCCCTCTGCTGTTACATGTTTTTTCTCTTTTCCGTCTCGATCGTATAACGTGATCCCCATGTATAGCTCTTTATTAAAATACTCATGAATCTCACTATCCATATCAGTTGCATGGAATTTCTTCTCTTCGTGCTTTAAAGTTACAATTGAAGCAATATCATCGCCATATCCTACATATGCAATACTATCTCCATAAACCACTTCTAACGGTACTTCTGTTACTTGCTTATTTCCAAAACGATCTTTCGTTTCTACTTTTACTGTTTGTTTTCCGACTTTTGAAGTAGTTGGTTTTTCTACAAAGTCAATTACTTCTGCGTCTTTCACTTCAACAAAGTTTTTCGCTTCTAGCTTTTCTACTTCTGTTCCGACTACTACTGTTTGTGGCTTTGCTGTTACTTCTTGTAATGATTTTAATCTTTCGAATCCATTTTCAGTAATTTTGAAGAATAATTCTTTTATTTCTTTATTTTTTCCTTCTCCCACATATAAACCTTTTTGATACCAATGTAAACGTGAAGACTCTGCATGGTATACTTTCACCACATCTCCATATTCAAATGCTAACCCGTTTAATTCCTTCGCAAGAGCTTCCGTATTCTCCAAGCCTTTTACCTCTATATTTTTCTTCTCTTTTCCCTCTTTATTGTACAGGGTGAATTCAAAATACTTCTCATCTCCAAAGTAATCATGAATCAAATCACTCGTATCTGTCGCACTCATTTTTTTTGTATCATGATGTAACGTTATAATTGATTTCATATCGTCAGTGCCATAGCTTAATCCGTATACAAGTAGGCTATCTCCATACGTTACTGTTAGCGGTACTTCTGTCACTTTCTTATTTCCAAAACGATCTTTCGTTTCTACTTTTACGTTTTGTTCACCAATTTTTATTGTATTTGGTTTTTCTACAAACCCGATTACTTCTCCATCTTTCACTTGAACAAAATCTTTCGCTTCTAACTTTTCAACATCTGTTCCAACTGTTATCTTTTGTGGGACTGCCGTTACTTCTTGCTGGGCCCCCATTCGCTCAAAGCCCTTTTCTGTTACTTTAAATAATAATTCTTTATCTACCTTCGCCTTACCTTGGCCGATAAAGTCATTATTTTGATACCAATTAAAACGATCTGATTCAGCGTGATATACTTTCACTACATCACCATACTCAAACTCTAACCCATTAATTGATTTCGCGAATTCTTCCGCATTTTCAACACCTTTTACTGTTGCTTTCTTTTTCTCATTTCCATTTTGGTCTAGTAATGAGAATTCAAAATACGTGTCTTCTTTAAAATAATAGTGCACTGGATTTGAATCAGCCATCGCACTAAACTTTTTCTGATCATGTTGCAGTGTTACGATTGATTTAATATTAGTATCATAATTAAGTCCTTTGAATACTAAGCTATCACCATAACCAACATTTGCTATAACGGGAATTAAATTCTTATTACCTTTTTCATCTGTAATTTCTACTTTTACAATTTTTTCTCCAACTTCAGGCTTTCCTTGTGTAATCACACCTGTTGTTTTTACACCTTCTCCTAAATTCTGTACAAGTTCCTTTGCTTTTTTCTCATCATATGTAGTACCGATTACTACATTTTGTATTCTTTCATTATTTGGCTCGCCATATGGAGCTTCATATAACTCAATTTGTTTTTCACGAATTGGATTACTATCTGTAGATAACCAAATTTCTTTTTCTAATTTTGGTAAATTTAATTTTTCAATCTTTTCTCTTGTAGCATCATTTGCAATTAATCCCCATTTATCAAAGAAAGGAATTAAATTTTGTCCTGCCACTTTTGACGTCATATAAATAAACATCTGCTTTTTCTCTTCATCAGATTTAGGCAGTTCTGTACTATGTAACAAACGATACATTTGATGTAAATTCGGATAGAATTGATCCCCATAAGCTAAATGCAACTGCCAAAACATAACTAACTTCTCGAATTCATCCATCTTCTCTTGTGCATCCGGTTTACCTAAATAAGCAAATGCAGCTTCATAGCGCCTCTCTTGCTCTAACCTTGTTTTATGCCCAAATGTAGTTTGAACTGCCAAAGAATAAATATTAACGGTTACTTCTCCAAGTCCATCCCATAACCAAGTGTCTTGTTGATGTTGATGTCCAACTTCATGCCAAGGACCCCATCCATCATTAGTTAACTCTTCTAGATTTAGTACTGACTCTAAATTGCCTTTACTATAAGCTGTTCGATAATAAGTCGCATACATATAATCGTCTGTATACCAGTCTTCAACAAAATGAATGGAATGTTTACTTTGATTCGCAACACCCGCACCATCTTTTGATAAACCTGATATCTTATGTTCTATATTAATTATTTCATCGTGTTTCTTTAATAACGCAGCTGGATCTTCTTGCTTTAAATGTTCCGCCACAGTTTCAGGGTGCATAGTTAATAAACTATTTTCTCCCTTCATTTCTATTGCATATGGATTAGGGTTCTCTGCCAACATACGCTTCCAATCTTTTGTCGTATGCTTTCCTAAAATAAATAAAGGATTTGGTGTACCACCTTTTTTCACTTTAGCAACTACTTCTCCTGTGTTGTGATAATTATAAAAGTATAATATTCCCCCATTTGAAGAAGAAATTTTATTCTCACCAGGATTTAAGTTGAATTGTTTAGGCTCTTCTTTTTCATAAGAATATGTACCAATATAAGCTTTAATCTGTTGAGTCCCTTCTACTTGAATAACTACTTCTTCACCTGGCTTTACATAAATGCCCGTTGGTTCATAAGGAGAAAAACTCATTTGACGCTGATGCAACTCACGCATCCCTTCTACATCACCTTTTGGCAGCAATTGATACACTCGCTCTTCTTCCTGTTTCTCCTTATCTTCAATCGCCATCTCTGCATACACCTTAGGTAATTCAAGTCCATATGGCGTTAACAACGTAGCTAAACAAACACCAGCCACTAATACCCTACTCTTTTTTTTCTTTGACATAATCTGTGTCCCCTGTTCCTTTATTTAGAAAAACCATCCTATATATTCATTTAATTAAAAATCCTATTATTTTTATAAAAACATTTGATAAATAGACGAACACCTCGCGCACCTGTATCTCTTACTACCGCATTTCCCTCCATGTATTCGCTTTCTTACATTGTAAAATTTTTATATAATATGTCCTCCTCACTTCTCTCTATTTGTGATGAGTTCTCTTCGTACATAAAAAGAAAATAGTAAAAGATATCATTTAGTATTGTCATCTATACATCTAGAAATAAAAATAGCAATAGAATCTTACATTTTCTTCATATATGACCATCTATAGGTAGTTTTTCCAACTGAATTGTACACGCTTTACACTTTGTCTGATAGACTTTTCAATTAGAATAATGTTACAATTTCGTGAATTTAATCTATTAATCTTAACGTTTGGATTTTATTATATTTTGTTATTTTCGAATATCTTTTACAACATAAAAACAGTGTTTTGTTTAATTAATAATTATTTTAATATAATTTTACATTTCATATATAAAAAGCATTGGCACACGCCAATGCTTTTTCTTTATCTCTTTTGATTCGGTTTATGCGGTTCGTTTGGAGTATGTGGTTTATTATTATCATGACCATTTCCTTTTTTCCAGCTCACTGATAACTCCGGACTTGTTTCTTCTTCACTGCGCTCAAGTAATACGACTGCATTTTGAATTGTCGGTGTACCTTTATGCGCAATGCCTTGTAGTTTCGTTAATTTTCCTATTACTTTAAAGCTAAATCCACCAGCTGGTGTTTGTTTCGGAATTAAAATGCGGAACTTTTCTCCTACATTAAATTCCGTTTTTGCTTCGCCTTTTTCATTTACAAATTTGGCTCCCGCTGGTGCACCTGTTGCTTGCACTTTATACGTTCCACTTTTTGCATTTGTTTCTACTGTATATAAGCCTGTTTCAAAGAAATCATTTTTTAATACTGCTTCTTGTTCTTCTGTAGGAGTTACACTCATCGTAATTTCTTGTAACTCATCACTAGCACTTGCTTTTGCAACGATATCTTTCGTTACCTTTTCTACATTTTTATTGCGGAAATCTAAATCATTAATATCGATTTGCTTTAACGCATTCCATACTGCAAGCTGCGTTGCATAATGTGCTTCTCTCCAATCAGAAACACCTAATTCTTGTGGACTCTTTTGTGGATATCCATTTAATAATACACGGTATACGTTAATATCCACTTTCCCCATTTCCGGTAAATCTTGACCGCTTGGAGATTTCAAATCTACATTTAAGCAAAAAGCAATTTTGCCATCTGCCGTTTTAATAAGCTCTGTTCGGATTGGTTTCTTCTTGGACTTACTATAACTCCAATCCATTTGATACTTTGTATGGTCCATAACTTCTGCGAATGCTTTTTGAAGTGGGAATAACACAAATAAAACACTTAAAAACATAGCTAAAAGTTTGAACGATTGCTTTATATTCATGTTTACAGCCCCTTAATAACAAACTTAATACTAAGTAGTATTTATTTAGAAACTATTTTTATGCACAAAAAAAGAGTGCTTTTACGCACTCTTTTTTCTTACCTTAATCTTAGAAATCGAAGTTATCAGGATCTGGACCAACGCGGTGATTTTGATTTAACGCATCGATTTTTTCCATATCTTCTTTCGTTAATTCAAAGTTAAATACATCAGCATTTGCAATAATGCGGTGTTCTTTCGTTGATTTTGGAATTGTGATTACTCCATTTTGAAGATCCCAACGTAAAATAACTTGAGCTGTTGTTTTACCATGTTTCTCAGCAATTGCTTGTAATGTTTCGTTATCTAATAATTGACCTTGCATAAGTGGTGACCATGCTTCCATTTGAATACCTTGTTCTTTACAGAAAGCTTGTAGTTCTTTTTGTGTTAAACGAGGGTGGTATTCTACTTGGTTAATCATTGGTTTAATTTCTGCATCTTTCATTACATCTTGTAAGTGATGGATTTGGAAGTTACTTACACCAATTGCACGTACGCGCTCTTCTTTATAAAGTGTTTCTAGCGCTCTCCATGTATCTTTATATTTTCCTTCTACAGGCCAGTGAACAAGAAATAGATCTAAATAATCTAGTTCTAATTTTTTTAAGCTCTCTTCATATGCAGCAATTGTTTCTTCATATCCTTGATCTGCGTTCCATACTTTTGAAGTGATGAATAGATCTTCTCTTGAAATACCAGTTGCTTCGATACCTGCACGAATTCCTTCACCTACAGCTTTTTCATTTCCGTAAATTGCAGCTGTATCGATGCTGCGGTATCCTGCTTTAATCGCTGATTTTACAGCTTCTACAAGTTCTGGTCCTTCTTCTACTTTGAATACACCTAAACCGAACCAAGGCATTTCTACACCGTTATTTAATACTGCTTTACTTTGTAAGTTTTTCATTTTATTTTCTCTCCTTTTATTTTACTTGATCTCTTTTTTCTAATGTCATGCTCCACGCTGTTAAAATCACAGCGGCTACTACCATAAGGCCACCTACCCAAGCAGTATGGATTAATCCTAACGAATTCGTTACAAGGCCACCTATATAAGAACCTAAAGCGATTCCTCCGTTAAATGCAGCAATATTAATTGCTGAAGCAACATCCACCGCACTCGGAACAAAGCGCTCTGCCAATATAACTACATATACTTGTAGTCCCGGAACATTCATAAATGCGAATAGTCCCATGAAAATAATTGTGATTAATCCAGCTACTTTAAATGGCGCTGTAAATGTTAAAACAAATAATATAATCGCTTGAATCAAGAACATGTAAAATAGCGCTCGAATCGGATTATGATTCGATAATTTTCCGCCAACCATATTCCCTATCGCAATTGCAATTCCATACACTAATAAAATGATGGTAACCGTACTTGCTTCAAACCCTGTTACTTCTTGTAATAGTGGTGATAAATACGTAAATGTTACGAACGTACCGCCGTATCCAAGTGCAGTAATAATGAAAACAAGTAACAGTCTTCCATTTTTAATTAGTTTGAATTGATCACGAAACGATACAGGTACACCATTTTTTAAATTAGATGGGACGAGTATGCTATTCGCGATAAAAGCAATAATTCCGATTACAACGATCGCCATAAATGACGCTCTCCAGCCAAACTCTTGACCGATAAACGTTCCAATTGGCACACCTGTAATAGTTGCAACTGTTAATCCAGTAAACATAATCGCAATGGCACTAGCACGTTTATTCTCTGGTACGATTGCTGCCGCGATTGTAGATCCAATTGACATAAACACACCATGTGCAAATGCAGATACAACCCTTGCAATAATTAATATGGTGAAGCTTGTTGCTAATGCCGCAATACCATTACCAATAATGAAGATAACCATAATCCACATTAATAATGTCTTTCTCGACATACTAGCCGTTAACGCTGTTAAAACAGGAGCTCCTACTGCCGCTCCTAACGCATATAGGGAAACAGTTAAACCGGCTGTTGTAACCGAAACATTTAAATCTTTTGAAATAGATGGTAATAAACCGACACTAATAAACTCGGTTGTACCAATTCCAAACGCACTGATTGCTAGTGCTAATAAAGCAAACATACTTCTTCGATTTGTCTGAACTTCCGAAGATGGTACTGTATATGAACTCAATTGAATTCCTCCTTATTACAAGAAATCCAATCATAATAGTGCGATAAAAAGGCCCTTTTATCTTCTAAAAAATATATTTAATCTCTACAAATGCTATTATGAATGGTTTCATTCTTTTTTTGAAGAACGCACTTTAAAGTACTATAGGCACCAAAAAGTAACATAGTCACTTTTCAGTACCGTACTACTCATTTGCCTCTTACATGTGCTATTATGAAACATATTTAACCTGATAAAAAGTACGTACTTTAAAGTGCTATAGGTACTAAAAAGTAACATTTGTATGATTTGGCTTACTTTACTTACAAAAGGAGGGCTTTATATGAAGAAATACAATATTCCTGTAGAGGCGACTTTAGAAGTTATCGGCGGAAAATGGAAGGTTGTTATCCTTTGTCACTTAACGAAAGGTACAAAGAGAACGAGTGAATTAAAGCGTCTTATGCCCGGTATTACACAAAAAATGTTAACGCAGCAATTACGCGAATTAGAAGACGACGGTGTTATTCAAAGAAAGGTATACAATCAAGTACCACCGAAAGTAGAATATTCCCTTACGGACTACGGTTGGTCTTTAGAATCCATTCTTGATTCTCTTTGTACTTGGGGCGAATGCCATCTTGAAAAAGAAGGTAAGACATCGATGCTAATTGCAGAAAGTGAATAATAGGAAAAAGGAAAAAACGAACGTGAATTTGTTCGTTTTTTCCTTTTTTTGTTTATATATATGTACATTTCTAACTGGAACAAAATATTTTATACGCTTTCATACCTTGTCAGTACTACGTTATACGCTCAATATCAAATAATTAGGAATCATTTTTATGTTAACATAGGTGTATATAGTATATAATATAGGATATATATTATATACACTTTCCGGTAACGGAGCTTTTCCATTATGCGGACAAGCCATATATCGGACAGTTCATAAATAATAAGTAAGACGTTATGGTTTTAGATTTATGGTTGCAGCTTACTTGCGGTCATAAATTTAAAGGCATTTTATTGTGTTTTGTGAAACTTTGTATAAAGTTTCGTAACCGTTTACTATCTTACTTATCAAAAATAAGAGTATTGCTATCGTAAAGGAGAATTGGAGATGCCAGAAACTATGACTCAAACAAAGCCAGAACAAGAAACTGTACAAATTTCTGCTAGCCAAGGACAACTTGATGTACTTGATCAGTTGTTAAAACCTGAGGTACAAGAATCATTAACAACACTAGTAGAACAGCTTCCAAAATTAACTGAGCTTGTTAACATTTTAACTAAGTCTTATGACTTCGCTCAAACTGTTGCTACTGATGAAGTATTAAAAAGCGACACTGTTGGTGCAATCACAGAGCTTGTAGAACCTGTAAAAGATACAGTTAAAAGCATGGCTGCTACTGCAATCGAAGCGAAAGATCGTGCTGACGAAAGCAACGAAGTTATCGGCCTGTTCGGTCTATTGAAATTATTAAAAGACCCACAAGCACAAAAAATGTTCCGCTTTGTGAACGCATATCTTCAAATTAGTGCAGAACGTAACAATAAATAAGTTAACTTATAACAACAATTAGTAAAGACGGGGGATATCATACTATGTCAAAACAAATTGTCATCTTAGGCGCTGGTTATGGCGGTCTTCTTGCCGCTTTAAACGTACGTAAATATTACAGCAAATCAGAAGCACAAGTTACAGTGATTAACCAATACCCAACACACCAAATTATCACTGAACTACACCGCCTTGCAGCTGGTAACGTGTCTGAGCAAGCAGTTGCAATGCCACTTACAAAGCTTTTCAAAGGTAAAGATATCGATCTTAAAATCGCAACAGTTGAGTCATTCTCAGTTGATAGCAAAGAAATCAAATTAGCTGGCGGCACTACTTTATCTTACGATGCACTTGTAGTTGCTCTAGGAAGTAAAACTGCTTACTTCGGTATTCCAGGACTAGAAGAAAACAGCATGGTATTAAAATCTGCTGCTGATGCAAACAAAATCTACAAACACGTTGAAGACCGTATTCGTGAATACGCGAAAACGAAAAACGAAGCTGATGCTACAATCGTAATTGGTGGTGGCGGATTAACTGGCGTTGAGCTAGTTGGTGAGCTTGCTGACATTATGCCTAAACTTGCAAAAAGCCACGGCGTAAATCCAAAAGAAGTTAAACTTCTTCTTGTTGAAGCAGGTCCAAAAATCCTTCCAGTATTACCAGACCACTTAATCGAACGTGCAACTACTAGCCTAGAAGCACGCGGCGTTACATTCTTAACTGGTCTTCCTGTAACAAACGTTGCTGGCAATGAAATTGACTTAAAAGACGGTCAAAAACTTGTTGCTAACACATTCGTTTGGACAGGTGGCGTTCAAGGTAACCCACTAATCGGTGAATCAGGTCTTGAAGTAAACCGTGGTCGTGCAACAGTTGATGCATACCTACAATCTACTTCTCACAAAAACGTATTCGTTGCTGGAGACAGCGCTGTTGTCTTCGCTCCAGACGGACGTCCATACCCACCAACTGCACAAATCGCTTGGCAAATGGGTGAGTTAATTGGATACAACTTATACGCTGCACTAGAAGGCAAAGCATTCGAAGAGTTCGCACCTGTAAACTCTGGAACACTTGCTAGTCTAGGACGTAAAGATGCTGTTGCTACAATTGGAGCAAGCAATACTCCACTTAAAGGCTTACCAGCATCATTAATGAAAGAAGCAAGTAACGTTCGTTACTTATCACACATTAAAGGTCTATTCAGCTTAGCTTACTAATCTGAATATAAGCCCGAATCATGCCCTGCATGGTTCGGGCTATTTTTATCCGTAATTTTCTCTAACTTATTTATTCGCCAAAAAAATTATATACCCTTTAAATTTATCTAAATATACTGACTTTTTAACAATAAAAGCTGTCCCGTTTTGGAACAGCTTTTATTGTCATCTTTTGTCGGTAAATCGATATATCGAGAAAATCGCTGATATAAGTCGAGTTACGGTCGATATATCGAGAAAATCGCCGATATAATTCGAGTTACGGTCGATATATTCGAAAAATCGCTGATATAATTCGAGTTACGGTCGATATATTCGAAAAATCACCGATATAATTTTTCCGTCTTGTTCACTATCCTAATTTTACAAGGCTGTAGTTCTTCTTCCCTTTACGAATAATAATAAATCTTCCATCAAATGAATTCTCTACCGTAACATCCGTACCTACATCCGTTACTTTTTCGCCATTCATAGAAATAGCTCCATTATTAATATCTTCACGTGCTTGTCGTCTAGATGGTTCAATACCTAAATCAACTAGCCATTCTACGATATTTTTCGTCTCTTTTGAAGACTGGAATGTTGGCATTTCTTTAAAGCCTTGTTCAATTTCATCGGCTGTTAACGATTTAATATCTCCACTAAATAACGCTGCTGTAATTTTCACAGCTTGCAGGAATGCTTCTTCTCCATGAACGAATTTCGTCATTTCTTCCGCTAATACTTTTTGCGCTTCACGTTTATGAGGCTCTGTTTCTACCTTCACTGCCAATTCATCGATGCGCTCTTTCGTTAAGAACGTAAAGTATTTCAAGTATTTAACGACATCACGGTCATCTGTATTCACCCAGAACTGGTAAAATTCAAATGGTGTTGTTTTTTCAGGATCAAGCCAAACTGCACCACCTGCTGATTTACCAAACTTCGTACCATCTGATTTCAATAGTAACGGAATCGTCAATCCAAATACTTTTGCTTCATGCCCTTCTAACTTACGAATTAAATCTAAACCACTCGTAATATTTCCCCATTGGTCACTACCACCAATTTGCAGTTGAACATCTTCTTTCGTGTATAAATGATGGAAGTCCATCGCTTGCAAGATTTGGTACGTAAATTCTGTGAAAGAAATCCCTGTATCTAAACGACTTGCTACGATATCTTTTGCTAACATGCTATTAATGCTAAAGTTTTTCCCGTAATCACGTAAAAACTCAATAATATTTATTTCATGTGTCCAATCGTAGTTATTTACCATCTTCACTTCACTATTTCCACCAAAATCAAATAGCTTTTTCATTTGCGCTGTTAACGCATCCACATTATGTTGAACTACTTCTAACGTTTGAAGTTGGCGTTCTGATTGACGTCCACTCGGATCACCAATTGTTCCTGTTGCTCCACCAATTAAAATAACTGGATGATGACCGGCTAACTGGAATCTTTTCATCATCATAAACGGAATCAAATGTCCAATATGCATACTATCACCAGTCGGATCAACTCCGCAGTATAGTGAAATCTTTTTCTCTTCTACTAGCTTACGTAAACCTTCTTCGTCAGTCTGTTGATTAATGGCGCCGCGCCATTCTAATTCATCAATAATGTTCATCTTTTGTCATCCCCTTTATTTTTTAAAAACAAAAAATCCCTATGTCTATGACATAGGGACGATGATTCACCGTGTTACCACCCAGTTTGTATAAATAGCATAGCTACTCATACCACTCTTAGCAATAATATCGATTGCCAATCCGCTTAGCATTACCTAAGATACTCCAGAGTGTAATTCGCAAGTTTGTTTGTGCTAGGTTCCAGCATCCCCTAGCTCTCTCGTTAACAGTGACAAACTGCTACTGGGCTCTTTCAACGTATGTTATTTGTTAAATTATTAGCCATTATATTGAATTGTAAACAATTTGTCAACAATACCCAAATGTTATTTTAAAATAATTCGCAGTTTCATACGTATATGTTATTCTTTATCTTCTCCAATAATCCTTACTTCACGCTCTAACTTCACACCAAATTTCTCTTCAACTGTTTTTTGTACGAAGTGAATTAAATCGATGTAATCTTGTGCTGTTCCGTTATCAACATTCACCATAAATCCAGCGTGTTTTAGAGAAACTTCCACTCCGCCAATTCGCTTACCTTGTAGTCCTGATTCTTGAATCAATTTACCAGCAAAGTTATTGGGTGGACGTTTAAATACACTACCACATGAAGGATATTCTAGAGGCTGTTTTGACTCACGTTTAAACGTTAAATCATCCATTTTTGCTTTAATTTCTTCATGTACACCTTCTTCAAGTTCAAATCTCGCTTCAAGAATAATGTAATGGTTGTTCGCAAATACACTCTTACGATATCCAAATTCAAACGCTTCTTTCGTCAAAGTACGTAGCTCTCCATCACCTGTCATTACGACAGCTTCTGTTAATACAAACGAAATTTCACCCCCGTATGCACCTGCATTCATATATAATGCTCCGCCAACTGAACCTGGAATACCACAAGCAAACTCAAGACCCGTTAAGTTATGGTCTAGTGCAATACGTGATACGTCAATAATTGCTGCACCGCACTGTGCTACAATCGTCGTTCCTGTTACAGTAACACCTGTAATATGAATTAAACTTACTGTAATCCCGCGAATTCCACCATCTTTAATAATGACATTCGATCCATTTCCTAAAAACGTAACCGGAATATTATATTCGTTCGCATATTTAATAACTTCTTGAATTTCATCATAATTTGTCGGTGCAACGAACACATCTGCTTTTCCACCAACTTTAATATGCGTATGATTCTTTAACATTTCATCTTGTTTCACATGACCTTCAGGCAATACCGTACTTAAATATTCATAAACCTCTTGCATATTCATTTTACGATTCCTCTATTTCTATATTCTTTTTATCCCGTTATACGGGCCCATAATATCCCCACATACATGAACGAACTTAAAGTGGTGGATACAGTGTACCCAAAATCAATTCGAGACACCTATAAACCTCTTAATTTATAAGAGGTGCCACTCATATTAAAATATATATTGCATAATAAAGCAACCCAAATAGGCTACTAAACTTGACATGTCATCAGAAAGACAACAATTTGTAAAATATATTACTTTTTCAAAACACTACCCTTCAGTATCTTACTATACCACACGAAAATAAAGTGGTATTTTTTTGTAATTTTTACTTTGTTTATGACATATAAGAAGATTGATTGAAGGCGGGAGATAAGACTCTCATGAAGATACTAAGTGAGATACAGGAATCAAAGGGTTTAACGAAGGAATTTCAAGATGAAGTGGCAGTTGCGAAAGAGAAGAAAAAGCCGTGGTAGAAGTTTTGGTAAGGTTTGTATATAAACTACAAAAAGGTAGAAAAGTATACTTTTCTACCTTTTCGATTAGCGGAATAAAGATAAACCAATTTTTAAACAATGCTATTCGTTTTTAACCATTTTTCAAAAATTAATCTAGATTGTTCTTCAGTAGCATCTTTATCCCCTATTGAAAATATTTTCAAGCCGTAACCAACAAATTTTTCACCCAAATTATGTTTACTAGCATATTCATACAAAAAATCCGCGCCAGCTTCATATTCTTCAATAAAAACATCCCATATAGGCTTGTCTATTTTCTTATATGCAATAACTTCTAAATCATATCCATCTTCATAATATCCTATATGCATATGTTGGTATTCTTCATAGTTACACATACTATTAAATAATCTCTCCTTTACCAAATAATATGATGATCATTCAAATTTGGCGGGACATGATAATGTAAATATGGTCCTTTATTTTTTACTGGACCATAATCTAACCTAAATAACACTTTTTTAGTAACTTTAGATCTGACTTGAATAATTCTAGTTTTATATGGACCTTCAAGAATATATTTATTTGGTGCGTCTAATGCTTTTTGTACATAAGGTCTCGCTATTTTCCAACCTTTATCTGCAGCTGTTCTTCCCGCTTTTGAAGTTAAAACCCTTAATGCTCCAATAACAAGAGTTGGTAATATTTCTTGTTTAACTATTAATTCACCTGTAAGAGGATTTTTTTCAATAACATATTCAACTCTTGGTTTACTTAGTTCTCCTTCTAATTGTAAAAATACAGGGTCAGTTATTAAAAAATCATATTCGTTCTCGAATTTTTCAAAATCGAAGTTAGAAACATCGACATTAGATAAATCAATACCACTATCTTCTTCAGGAACATATTCTTCGACAATTGTATCATCATTTAATTCAACAGTTGCATCAACAAATGATGGCAATGCAAAACTAAACATCAAAACGCAAGAAAGTATCCCAGCTATAATTCTCATCTACCATTCCCCTCTCAAATTTTATAATAGTGAGAAATAACTAAAATTTATATTTCCTATCATTTCTTACTATTAAATGGTATAAAATATAAAATTTTCTAACAATAATGAAAGTAAATTGATAAATTTGTTATTATTAATTTGTATAAAATAATCACTTAATAAGATTAAAAATAAATAAACTAAAAATCTCTTCCTCTACAATATAAAGCTAATAAAGCATCGCCCCTAAAGGTACAATACTGTATCTTTTAGGGCGATGTTAGCGCAAACCATTCTTAAGACACACCAATCTATTTTACCCCATTGGAGATGAGATATAGTAACTTTCAAATACTTGTAAGGTTAGATTTAAGCCTTTCACCATATCATTTAGTTGTAAATATAGTGTATTTCTTGGCTCTGTATACTCCTAAATGCTCTCCTATTTCTATAAATAGAAAAATTACTTTATCACAGGGCTCAATCGTAGGGTTTCTCCACCAACTGACTCGACACGCCATAAAAAAGAGCACATCCCACAGAATGTGCTCTTTCCATACTCTTTATATTACTTTTCGTTCTCTTCTTTTTCTTTTTCTTTATCAAACCATAACAGTTCATCGTTATCCACTTCACCATTATAATTGATTAAGATTTCTTCTCCTGCTTTTATATCTTTATAAGCATAGAAGTTAAATGTATGATTCTCAAAGACAATATCATACGTCGCATTCGGTGTATATGAATGATTGAATAACATGCCGTATCCTAAAAGGATTGCCGTATGATTAATCCCATACTCAAATGCGTAGTCAGCAAGTAATGTTTTCTCAATGTGTTCATGCTGTTCATTCGGATAAGAGATAACTGGCGCTGCGTGTATCAACTCACCTTTTTTAATATCACGAGTTGCAAATACACCTCTATTAAATTCTCCATCACTAAGTTCAGAAGTCTTAACTTCGATCATATGCGTCACCTATTTAATTCTTTCTTTGAAGTATTTTAATTCCGCTATTAGCTGAATTTTATCTTCTTAAGCTTGGCAGAAAACGAGCAGAAAAGCAATTAAAATCCGAGCAAGTCTTCGTTTAAATGAAAAAAGGGCACAAACGTTGCGCCCTTTTTAAGTGATATTACTTTTCTAAAATATCTTCTAACAATTTCACTTGCTCGCTAACAGTATGTAATGTCTTCACAGATGTATCATTTCGATGTTTTTCTTCTTCCACACTTGCTAACACTTCTTCTGTAGCCGCAGAAGTTTGCTGGATTACATTAGAAGCATGTGTAACATCCTTTACGATATTCGTCGTTTTAACTTGGAAACTTTCTTGATGACCAACGATTTCCCTCATTACATCATTAATTTCATCAATAAATTTCCCTAAATCCGTTACATTTGTTAAAACACTTACTAACATTTCATTACATTCTTCTTGTACTCTTTCTGATTTCTCTACCTGCACTTCTACCTTACTTGCTTGATTACTAAAATCCTTCAAAATCCCTTGAATTCTTCCCGCAGAACGATTTGATTCCTCAGCAAGCTTTAATACTTCATTCGCTACAATAGCAAATCCTTTTCCATGCTCACCTGCTCTCGCAGCTTCAATATTTGCATTTAAAGCTAGCAAACTCGTCTGACTTGAAATATTCGTTATTACATCTACAATTTCATTAATTTGTTTCGATTGTGTCATTAAATCTCTAAATATAATTCCTGATTGTGAAACAACATCATTTAAACTTCTCATATTCGCTTCAAAACTTCGTAGAGTATGTACACTACCTTTTGAAATTTCTAAGCTTTCATCAACACGAATCGATGCATTTCTTACTTGAGAAATGATTTGTTCAATATTTCCCTCCATATCGTTCAATACTTCTACCGAACGATGCATCATCTCTGATTGTGATTGCGTGCCAACTGCTACCTCTTCAAAAGCGAAATTAATTTCACTCATCGACTCCATCGATGTATTCATATTTTGTCTTAAATAATTGAAATTACGATCTAGTTTCACAACCGTTTCCTCAATAAGCCTTTGCGTTTCTTCTAACTCCTGAGCTTTTCTCATTACTTCTTGCTTTTCATCACTTAAACGAGCCAGTAAGTTAGAACCAATTTTCGTTACGCCCCACATAGCGATCGTTACGATTGCTAACAAGCTTGCGAAGTTTGCAGCTTCAGATGCTGCTGTATAAGCAAAAAATTGCTCCGGCCAATAACTACAAAGAATAAATGTAAGAACAACTGCCACTCCGCCGAGAATTACAACGAGACGTTCACTTAAATAAATAAGTGAAACGGCTAATGTAAAATAGACCATTTGAAATACAGCTGGGCTTTCATTAAAAGCTTGTACCATAATGAAAGACATCATAAGCAACATAAATGTCATGATATATTTATACGTCGTTTCCATGCTTTTTATAAAAGTAAGAAGTGTTCCAAATACAACGACAGAAATACCACAAACCCAAAACGCGATTGCTCTCTCTGTAAAAATATATCCGTAATACCCAATCGCGATGATTCCAAGGAAGAAACTACAAATCGTAATAAACAGCAATAAATGATTTTTCTGTGATTCTTTCTCAAGGTTAGAAAAACAAGTTTTCTTTAACCATTCCATATATAAAGTCCCACTTTCTACACTTAATTACTTCAACTTAAAGACCGCACTCACTGGGTTATGATCACTATTTTCAAACTTTAAATCTTTTCCTTGCACATTTACAATCTCCACATTCGGTGAAACGATAAAGCCATCAATAATCGTGACGAAGTTTTCACCTTCTACATACTTCTTCACATCGTCTCTCACCGTCATAACAGATGAGTCTACAGCCCACTTAAAGCCACCATCAGTAAAGTCCTTTGGTAACTCTACTAACCACTCAGGGCGCTCTTTCACAAACTTTGGATCACTTAATTGAACGTCAGAAAGTAATTGATTCCAATCCCCGCCCATAATTACGTAATCACCATTTTTATAATGCTTGTTCATATATTCTTTTAAATACTCTACTTGCTGTTTTCTAATTTTCCCGCCTTCATCGTACGCAGACAAATGTAAGTTTACAAGTCTAACATTCTTTCCATTATTAACAGGAATTTTATACTCAACAATCGCTCGATCTAAATCGAATAAACGCTTCGGCCAAGGCTCCATTCCAGGAAGCTGGAACCTCTCAGCTGTTTCAACTTTATATTTAGAAAATGTACTTAATCCAGCCTCCGCATATCCCATTGGACTTGTAATTGGGACAGGGACCCATTTTGTATCATAGTTCTTTCCGAACGATGAAGCATAATCAGGTAGTCCGTTTTTCAAAAATTCATGGCCATTTACATCAAAAGATCGCATTGATTTTATATCGACTTCTTGTAATAACGCAAAATCACTATTCTCATTTTGTAAAAACGAAAGTATATTCTTTAGGTTAACTTCCGTTTGTTCTTTGCTACTTGAACCAGATCCTTTTCCTCCATCCATAAAGAAGTCTTGGTCCTTATCTAATCCGGCATATCCAATATTAAATGTTGTAACTTTAAATTCATTTCCTGTCGCTAATACGCGCTCTTTATTATTTTCCACCTTCAAACTTACAACATCAGCAGGCTGTTCTTTAGTAAGTGTCATATACCCTAAAAAACCACCTACAACTCCCAATCCTACTAAAATACATATAAGTACTATTTTTAATAATTTCTTCAAATAAACGCCCCTTTTCTAAAACACACAACTTAATTTTCCTTATTTTCAGTTAACTAAAACTGAATGCCAGACATAAGAAATATTTTATCACACCAAAAACCTTATATCACTATATTTAGTTTATAAGCAGTTCCACTTGCTCTTACATTATCAAAAATACAAAATCCCCTAACTTCTTCACTGGAAATCAAGCGCAATGTTTAGTACACTATATGTAATAATTATAGGCGATGGAGTTCGCCATAAACGCTGCTTAGCTAATGACTCCTACCAGTATCACTACTGGTAGGAGTCTATTTTTTTGAGCAAGCTATTTAAAGAGGTGAGAAAATTGATTTATATTATCGTTGGCATTGCCGGTATATTAGGGGCGCTTTCTCGTTATTATTTAGGTCTTACGATTCATGAATTTTGGCATCATACATTTCCACTAGCTACATTACTCATTAACTTAGTCGGCTGCTTCTTATTAGCATGGCTGACTACGTATATCGCCCAGCGAAACATCTTGCCCTCAGAAATTATCACAGGCATCGGGACTGGATTCATCGGTTCCTTTACGACGTTTTCAACATTTAGTGTAGAAACTATTCAATTGATTAATCATTCTGAGTGGAGCATAGCCTTCTTATATGTATCATGCAGCATACTTGGTGGCCTCATTATGTCTGGACTTGGCTATACATTAGGTGATTTCTTAATTAAGAAACATCTTACGGAAGGTGATCACTTATGATAGAAGCTTTATTAGTAGCAACAGGAGGATTTTTCGGTGCTATTACACGATTTGCAATCAGCAATTGGTTTAAAAAAAGAAATAAAACTTCCTTTCCAATCGCTACATTTCTCATTAATATAACAGGAGCGTTTTTACTCGGATATATAATTGGCAACGGAGTCACTACAGGTTGGCAATTATTATTAGGTACTGGATTTATGGGTGCCTTCACGACGTTTTCAACGTTTAAGCTTGAGTCCATTCAGCTCTTCAATCGTAAAAACCTTAGCATACTATTTCTATATTTAAGTGCTACTTATATCATTGGTATCCTCTTCGCATTCCTTGGAATGCATCTAGGCGGAATATAAAAAAAAGCGACTCTTATCAGTCGCTTTTTTTATAAGAAGTAAGTCCCGCCATATGGAATGGAAAGTAAACTCGCTGGATACACATCATAATGTATACTTTGCATTGGAAGTTGTGAGTATGGCATATACTGTCCTTGCATCATTTGTGCAAAATATGCTTGTTGTTGCATTTGAATAGCTTGATTCATAGCATGAATGGTCCCCTGTGCCCCAGCAAGTGTAATAGCTGCTCCCACTTGTCTACCTCTATAAAAATAATGATTCATCATGATTCAACTCACTTATTATTTTTCTTCCATATCGTATGTTTCTATTTCATAGTGAGTGTTTTATCCCGATTAACAGCCCTATCTATTGCTCTTTTTCAGCTTTGAAGTAAT
Source organism: Bacillus sp. SSR7 (assembly GCF_055902415.1). NCBI lineage: Bacteria > Bacillati > Bacillota > Bacilli > Caryophanales > Bacillaceae > Bacillus > Bacillus sp. SSR7. The sequence continues at coordinate 166,795 of NZ_JBVVXV010000004.1, forward strand.
AAGTCCAAATAGTAATACACCAATACCACTAAGGAACAATATATAACTTATCGGTACTAAGAAAAAGAAAGGTTCTTCAAGGAATCCATTTGCCCCTACTTTACTGTTTGAAGCATGTATAGCTAAAGTAATAATCGCTAAAATCATGAAAGAAATAGCTACTACGTATTTGTTTTTCATTTCACATTCTCCTCTATTCATATAATTACCCTTAGATTGTTAACATCATATTACCCAAAACAACATTAACAGTCAATAATTTTTTATTGTTTTACAATAAAAAATTATTGACTGTTATAAACAAAAAGGTTTGCGAAGCATCTTAAATTACCTCACAAACCTTTTCAAACATCAATATTTACACTTCAAATCTCTTACTTACTACAACATAAATCGCACACAACAGCACAAATATTCCAGCATAAATTAATAAAACTTCTACGCTAAACATATCAGCCAATGGGCCAAATATTATCATTCCTAAAGGAAGCGCGCATGAATTCGCGATTTGTACAACACTAAACATCCGCCCATGCATAGAAGGTTCTACTTTTTCCTGTAATAACACGGTAACTGGTGTATTGAAGCACGGCATTGTTATACCAATTAAAAAATTAAATAGTAAATACATAATAAATATTGGTGCAATCCCTAATCCAATCATAAGCAGTCCATATAACGCACAAGCTAGCGCTGTTGTATGCATACGATTACGAAAGCCACCCCACGCCGCAATTAATGCGCCACCAGCTGCTGCCCCCGCACTAAAAGTCATCTCGCTAGCAGTAAGTCTCCACATTTCTGCACCGAAAGAACGAGTTACCATTAAAGGTGTTAAAAAGGCAGCTGGACTTATTAAGATCATGACAATGATTAATAAAACAAGTAGCCTTTTAATAAATACATTTTCTTTTAAATAAACAAAACCTTCTTTTATACCTTGCAGATTAGATTTTTGCTTACTCCCTACATTCACATGTCCTTCCACTTGAATGATAAACATAATACTAATTCCGATCATAGCTGTCATAACATCAATAAAAAATGTCGCTTCAATGCTAGCAATAGAAAGAATTGCAGCACTTACTGCTGGAGAAAGAAACATAATTAAAGATGTAATACTGCTATTGATCCCATTTACTTTCATAAGAAAATCTTTTGGAACGATTTGTGGGATTAACGCATTCACAGCTGGCGTTTGTACCCCTGTCCCAGCAGAACGAATGAGTAGCACTATAAAAAGTAACCAAATACTTTTATATCCTGTTAAAAAGAAAATCGCCAAAACTAACGTAGCAATTGCTATAATCCCATCCGATAACATAATCATCTTTTTACGGTCGTAACGATCAATCCAAACACCCGCAAATAAAGAAATCGCAATTTGTGGTAAGAAACCACAAACGGTTGAAATGGTCAACATTACCCCTGACGATGTTGTAAGGGTGATATACCATATAATTGCGTACTGCACGAGAGATGAACCGAACAACGAAATCGTTTGAGCAGTCAAAAATAATATAATTTTCGTTTTCCAATTATTTTCACTCATATGCTTCACACTCCCTTAACTAATCCCATCTCTATATTAAAAATACTATCTGCCCAATCAAGATAAAAACTTGCTTCGTGAGATACGAGTATAACGCTCCCCTTAAACTGTACTAACGCCTTTTGCAAAGCTTCCTTCGCTTCTGCATCTAAATGATTTGTCGGCTCATCTAAAATTAAGAAGTTACAAGGTGATAGTAATAATCCACACAGTTTCACCTTCGATTGTTCACCACCACTTAACGTACGAATTTCTTGCGAAACGTGCGTATCTTTCACTCCACACGCAGCTAAATGATGGCGTATTTCCTTCATATTCAGTTTAGGAAACTGTTCTGAAATAATTTGAAGTGGCGTTAAAGAATCATTGCTCCAATGTAAATCTTGCTCATAATATCCAATCTTTATTTGCTCTGAAAAGTGAAACTCTCCAGAAATACTAGCAATATTTCCAACGATTGTTTTTAATAAAGTAGATTTCCCTACTCCATTGAATCCTGTAATAACAAGTTTTTGCCCACCCATTACTGAAAAATTCAACTTTGGTAAGAGAGCGAAGTCGTAACCAACTTCAAGGTTATTTACTTCAAGAACTGTCTGAACTGAAATAGGAAGTTCCTGAAAATGAATAGACGGTTTATGAGTAAAACTTGGTGGCGCAATTCTTTCCATACGCTGCAACTGCTTTCTACGTCCTTGTGCTATTTTTGAATTCACCCCAGCAATATTTCTACGAATATACTCTTCCGTTTTTTCAATTTTCTTTTGCTGTGCATAATATTGGCGAATATAATCTTTTCGCAAATGCTCTTTTTGTCTTACAAAATCTGAGTATTTGCCGTAGTACTTCTTCACCGTTCCGAACTCTACATCACATATACAAGAAGTCACTTTTTCTAGAAAATCAAAATCATGCGACACGACAATAAACGCCCCTTCAAAATTCATCAAATAATTAGCAAGCCACTCCACATGCTCCTTATCGAGAAAATTCGTCGGTTCATCTAGTAATAAAATATTAGGCTCTTCTAATAAGAGCTTCGCTAAAATTACCTTTGCACGCTGACCTCCGCTTAATTCACCAATCACACGATTCATCCTAATCGCATCAATACCTAAACCGGCTGCCACCTTATTTATGACGCTATCTACTGAATAAAAATCACGAGCCTCCAGCTGCTCTTGCATTTCAGCTGCTTTTAGTAGTTGATTCTCATCTCCAGTCATCGCACTTTCTTCATATAACTTGTTCATTCTCTTTTCTATTTCATACAAATCATAAAAGGCTCTCTTTAAATATTGTGAAATGGTATAACCCTCATCAATTTCAGCGTATTGATCAAGATGCCCAATTTGAATATTAGGCTGCCACTTTATGTCTCCCTTATCAGAAATAATTTCCCCCACCAATATTTTCATTAATGTGCTTTTTCCTGCACCATTCTGTCCAACAATTCCCATATGCTCCCCTTTATGCAAATCAAAAGAAGCATTTTCGTATAATACTTTATCTATAAAACTATGTGATAAACTTTCAACTTTAAGTAAACTCATTCTTATTCCTCTTTTCCTGAAATTAAAAAAAGCAGAGGGATAGCGTCATTCGACACTAGCCCTCTGCTTCGTGGTTTTTCCTATACTACTCCAATTTACAGTAAAGACTCATCGGAATAATATACACAAAGGGCCATAGACAAAGCATTGTCTATGGCCCCTTAATCTATTTTATACACCAGCTGAAAAACCATAACGAAATAAGCATAGGCAAACTATACTTTTTTCAAAAAGTTATTCAGCCGATGAATATAGGGGATTTATGCCCCTTGATTAAGCTCCGTACAACGCTTCACCGTATACATTTGTGCGGAGCAAAGTTTTCTAATGAGTTTTACAAATTTTATATAAAGCATGTTCTGCACCTTCCTTAATACTTAAAAGGGATTTTAGCATACGTTTTTACGAAGCGTCAACATTACTTCCGAATCTTTCAACTACTTGTTTTCAAAATATTGCTTCTGAAACATACACATTCTTATCGCATTATGATAGTTACCATCAACGAAAAACTCATCGATAAGCTCACCTTCTACCATAAACCCAACTTTTTTATAAACATGTACTGCTTTTTCATTTTCCTTATCCACAACTAAATAAATCTTATGCATATTTAGTACAGAAAAAGCATAATCCATTGCTAAACGCGTCGCATCCACTGCATAACCATATCCTTGATAATTCGGATCAATAATAATTTGGAATTCTGTTCTACGGTGAATATAATCGATTTCTACTAACTCAACTAATCCAACCATTTCATTGTCTTTCTCAACGATAAATCGGCGTTCGCTTTGATCATGTATATGTTTATCGTATAAATCTTGCAGCTCCACAAATGCCTCATACGGCTCTTCAAACCAATACGACATAATATGCGCATTATTATTCAGTTCGTGTACGAACTTTAAATCTTCTCGTTCTAATGGACGTAACTTCAATTCCTGATTCATTTCTATAACCTCCAAGTAAAAGAAACCTCTTCACTTAATTTCTCAATTTTTTTCAATTTCAAACGCCCTATTTACATTGTAAACTTTCAAGTAACTTAAAGGTCAAGATAAAAAAAGTAGTGCAAACTTATGTCTGCACTACTACTCTTTTCTCAAATCTCTCATATTTGATATGTATAAAGCGATAACTAAAATAAGAATTGCTCCTGCATATAATAACGTCTCCATCGGTTCCTCATGAGACACAATAATCAATCGAATTAACGCCGTGATTCCAATATAAATAAAATAACGTAACGGAAAATGGTAGTTCGACTTAAAATACTTAATAATTAATGCAATGAACTCGAAGTATAAGAAATAGACGATAATACTTTCAACTAATTTATATGACGTATACTTCTTCGCTGAAAATATGTATTGGATAAAAGTAATCGTCTCATTAATTAAAAAAATAGATAAGACAATGGATAATATAATTAACGCTATATTTAATATCCACTGTAAAACACTTGCGATAAAATGATCAATATTGAATGATTTCATTTTCCCATTAAACTCCCCTTCGTATAAGTACGTATTTATTATAGCAAAATTATACTTACAGAAGTGTTAAATCAAATATGATCGTCCTCTCTCACTATCACTTCACCATTCGGATATTTATGCTTAATATAGTCGCTTCCCCAATCACAAAGTACTTTTAAGCCTTGTTTTAATGATTGTCCCTGTTCTGTAAGGGAATATTCAACTTTCGGCGGTACTTGATTGTATACCTTTCTAGATACGAGCCCATCCTTTTCTAGCTCTTTCAATTGTTCCGTAAGCATTTTTTGTGTAATACCGGTTACCAATCGTTTTAACTCACCCGTTCTTGTCGGTCCGCTTGTTAAATGATATAAAATATGGGATTTCCACTTACCTCCGATCACATCTAAAACGACTTCAATTCTATTGTTATACTCTTTTTTCATACCGAACTCCTTCTGCATTTTTATAGGCACTTTCTCGTGCCTATGTCACGAGATGGTGTCTATATCACGGAAAAGTGCGTACTTTTCATAGTACCTGTACTATACCATAATGATGCATGTAAGCAACTTATAACAGAACAGAAACTTAGTGGAGGTATTTTAAAATGAAAAAAGAAAATCGTACTGCAAATTTTTATGATGTGATTCGTGAGCGTCGTTCCGTTCGCTCCTATAATCCATCCGTTACAATCTCTGATGAAGAAATTAAAGAACTTTTAGAAGAAGCAATGTTAGCACCAAGCAGTTCAAACTTAAACCCATGGCGTTTCATGGTAATTACAGATCAAGATTTAAAAGAGAAGCTTCACCCAATCGCTTTAAATCAACCACAAGTGTTAGAAGCATCTGCTATGATCGTAATTTTAAGCGAAAATCATGCTCATGAATTCGAGCATATCAATAAGGTGAACGAACGTGCGGTAGCTGCTGGATTTATGACAGACGAAATTAAAAACAGACTAAACAACAGCATTCGTGAGTTTTATGCACCTGTCAGTGACCAAGGAAAAAGAGAATGGCAAATGCTTGACGGTGGTTTGCTAGCTATGCAGTTGATGCTTGCTGCAAAAGCGAGAGGATATGATACAGTTCCAATGATTGGCTATAACGCTGAAGAATTCCGCCAAGCATTTAACGTTCCAGAAAACTTAACTGACGTTTTAATGATTGCATTAGGCAAAGCAAAAGAGCCGGGATTCCCATCAGTTCGATTAACTGTAGATGAAGTAACTTCTTGGAATGGCGAATTTTAATCACCATAATCATCGTACTTTTAGAATGAAAGTACGATGAACCCTATTAATTAAACTATGATCGACTACTTGCAAAAAAAGAAAGGTAGGAAAACAATGCTTGAAGTTTTAAATCGAATTAATGAATTAGCTAAAAAGCAAAAAGAAGAAGGCTTAACAAAAACAGAATTAAATGAGCGTATGAAAATACCAAGATTTTTTGTTACTTAGTGATTCATCTCCTATACTGAGCTACAGGATTTTTTTAAGGTAAAATTATTTATAACTCTCTAAAAAAGCCTTACTACACATACATTGTAGTAAGGCTCTGACTATTTAAGATAAACATTAAACGACTTCATTATCTCTATACAAATAAGGTTTAGCAAATAATGTTACCATCCCCTCCAAGGAAAAGAAACCTTATTTCAACTTTCCTATTGATAAGTTAACACGATAATTCCCGTATTTTAATAGTCGTCCTAGAAAGTTATCTAAGTCTTCATTGGACGCAAAATGTGTTTTTAATAAATAACACCCCTCACCACTTACACGGTGTACCTCAGAAATCCCTTCTTCTCCTTGAAAGAAATTCATAAACTCTTGGTGATTAGCTGTTGTTACGAACAAAGTAACAAATGCAGTCACTACTTGTCCTAACTTGATTCGGTTTATTGCAATTGTATATTGTTCAATAATTCCTAGATCCTCTAATCTCCGAATTCGATTTCCTACAGCCTGCCCTGTCATATGTATTTTCTGACCAAGTTCTTTCCATTGTATTCTCGAGTTTTCTCCTAATAATTTCAGTATCTCAAAATCTGTTTGATCAATGATATAAACCAATCCTTTCACCGTGAAAGTAGAAAGCCCGAAAGTGTTTCGCCAACTTATTCTGCTTATCGATACAATTCACTATACTTAGTTTATCCTCTTACATCACATTATTTATCAGGTATATTCACTTATAACATAGAGGACACATCAAAAAAATAAATCTAGATTTAAAGGAGGTTACAAATATGTTATTACAAGAAATTCTATCGTTCAATGAACAATTTGTAGAAAATAAGGAATACGCTCCTCGTGAAGCGACAAAAATGCCTAAAAAACGTATGGTTGTTGTTTCTTGCATGGATGCTCGTTTAATTGAGCTACTCCCAAAAGCTTTAGATATACACGACGGTGATGCAAAAGTTATCAGAAATGCAGGTGGTAAAATTGCTTCTCCTTTCGATAGTGTTATGCAAAGTGTTGTAGCGTCAGTATACGATTTAAATGCAGATGAAATCTTCCTTATTGGACACCATAGATGTGGTGCGAGCCAAACGAATCCAAAAGGAACACTTCAAAAAATATTAGATCGTGGAGTAGCTTCGCCAGAAATTTTATCAGCAATTGAATATGCTGGTGTTGACCTTGAAAAATGGCTATTTGGATTCGATGATATCTGCGATTCGACTCAAGCTAATGTTGATTTAGTAAGAAATCATCCACTTATTCCAAAAGATGTTCCTGTACATGGTTTAGTTATCGATCCTCACACAGGTAAATTAGATTTAGTAGTCGATGGATATAAAAAATTAAATGGTATGAAACATTAATCATTACTTAAATGAAGGGAAGTTATTAAATATGAATAGACAAGAAGCTACGCAAAAAATTATGGAAGCAAAAATCGCAAGAGGTTTAACATGGGAAGAAATCTCAAAAGTAAGTGAAAACTCTGAGACTTGGGTTGTAACAGCATTATTAGGACAAGCTACAATGACACGTCCGGAAGCAGAAAAAATCGGTAAACTATTAGAATTAGATGAAGAAGTAGTTCGAGCATTAACAGTAGTTCCACTTAGAGGGCAAGTAATGCAAATGCCTCCTACTGATCCAATCTTATATCGATTATACGAAATGATGTTACAATACGCACCAACTCTTAGAGAATTAATCTTAGAAAAAGCCGGCGAAGGTGTAATGAGTGCAATTAACTTCAACCTAGGTGTGGATACACAAGAAGATCCACAAGGTGGCGACCCTCGTATCGTCATTACACTTAACGGGAAATTCTTACCATTCCGTACATGGTAAATAATCAAAAAATCCATCTATATAATTAAAATAATTTTATAGATTTACAAAATCCATCCTTTCTAACTGTGTAGAAAGGATGGATTTTAACTATGAAATTCTTTTTGGGCAAAGGAGACTAATATGAATAAAAAATACTTTGATACGAGCTTTAGTATTCTACAGTGGTTTGTGTTTTTATTAGCAAATGCAATTGCACTACCTATAATTATTGGTGGTATATTCCATTTACCAATAGAAGATATCTCAACATTAATGCAGCGAACTTTTTTAGTTGTAGGAGTAAGTTCATTTATACAAGCATGGTTTGGGCATCGCTATCCTATTGCGGATGGACCAGCCGGTTCATGGGTAAGTATATTTGTCATATTGGGACAAGTCGCTATGTATCAAGGACAAAGTGCAAAAGGCGTGTTGCAACTTTTAGAAGGCGGATTAATTATTGCAGGTATATTACTCTTCGTTCTTGGTATAACAGGGCTTGTTCATCGAATCTTATGTTTATTTACCCCTTTAGTTACAGGAACTTTTCTTTTAATCTTAGCACTTCAGCTTAGTGGTGTGTTACTAAAAGGCATGATGGGATTACAAGGATATGCAACTCACCCTGACTATACAACAGCTACTATTGCGCTCTTTGTTTTTGCCCTTATTACTTTCTTATCAATTAAAGGGAAAGGATGGATGAAAAGTTACGCCGTATTACTTGGAATTTCATGCGGTTGGCTTTTGTATGCAGTATTAGGAAAATCATCTCATATACCTTCGCACACAACGCTAGTTAAGTTACCAGAGATATTTGCTTGGGGCACACCTAAATTCAATATTGGAATGACTCTAACTGCAACTTTATTTACATTTCTTTTAGTTGCAAATACAATTGCTGCTATTTCGGCTGTAAAACAAGTGGCTCCGTTATCTAAAGAAACTGAAAAGCAAACACTGAACCGTGGTGTATGGGTAGGAGGTATATCACATATTATCTCGTCGTTGTTCTCTACAATTGGAATTGTACCATTACCTGCATCGGCAGGATTTATCCAACTAACAGGGCAAAGAAAAGTGAAGTCGTTCCTTATAGCCAGTCTTATATTAGCAGGTATTTCTTTTATCCCCTCAATTGTAAGCTTTATATCCTTGCTACCAGGACCTATTGCTAATGCTGCACTTTTAGCAACATTTGTCCAAGTAATAGGCATTTCACTTCAATCCATTTTACGTGAAGAATTAAATCAACGCCGATTAACTATATTAGGAATTTCATTATTAATCAGTTTGGGTATAATGTTTCTTCCAGAAGGTGTATTTAGCGGAGTTCCTTCTTCCTTACAATATGTTTTAAGTAACGGATTACTCGTAGGTACTATGATCGTTATTTTGCTAGAACAGTTTTGGAAAGATTAAAATTTGTGACTAAGTAAAAAAGCGCCCTACTTATAGGGCGCTTTTTTTATACTTAATGACTAATACTAGCTGTTGGGTATAATGTTGTTCCTCCAATTGAAACTTTTATTTCATTTGTTAATGGAACGTTTTGTTCATTAATAATTGTTCTCCACCATTCCCATGCAAGACCTGTACATTCTCTTGCTACAATTTTTATATTTTTTGAGTTCGGTGGAAGAGGGATAACTGTAGAGTAATGAGCCGTTTTGTCTTTTCCGCTACCATCCCACGTTTTATGTGTTAATACTTCGTTACCCTTTTGGTCAAATGTGAATTCATCCCAAGATACATCAAATTGAGCAACGTAAGCACCGTAATGATCAAGTGTCATTTTAGCACTTGAATATTCTGTAGTTGTCGTCTCAATATAATCTGTATTGTTATGAACAGCAGCAGTTGCATTATCTTTTAAGAAAGTACTTGTATATGAAATTGGGTATGCTGGATTTTTAAGACTTAATTCAGCATTATCTTTAATGATATTTCGGATTTCATTGAAATCTTTAGTAACAACCTTGTTATGCTCTTTCGCATCTCCACCTAATACTACAGCAGTAAAGGTACTTTCTTCAAAAATATCTTTATACTGTCCACTTGTTTCAACGCTGTTATCCTTAAGTAAGGCTTTAAAAGCAGCCTGTACATCTTTGCTCTTAGATGTTGTTTCTAATTTTACATAAATCGTTCTACCATAAGCTACATTTGAAACCATAACAGGTGGAGCCGAATTACTTACGCCTTTTCGAGTTAACTCATCAAAAGTAACACTATTATCAAAAAGGTCGGATGGATTGTTAGGTAGTTCAGCACTTACCGTATAAAATATTTGCTTATATGCGGCAACCATCACTTTTTTCTCTCCATTTGCAACCGCATTAAAATCAATATTTAGACTGTTATCAAGATATTTAGCGTTAACATTAAGAGCACTTGCAATTTGTGATTTACTATAAACCATAGATTCCGTATACTGCATTCTTGCAGGTAACGTATGTGTTGTAGAATACTTTTCATTCCAAGTAGATACTAAATCGTCTACTGCTCCAGCTACATTACCATATGTCGGATTTTGGACAGTGATTGTATTTTCTTTTCTCATGCCCGGTAAATCTATACTAATATTCAAAGGCTTTCTCTTAGCCACTAGTAAACTCGGTTGATTGTCTGCAAAAGCTTTATTAGCAAGTTGTACAGCTCCTGGATACGTGCGATTCACTACAGAATCAATAATTGAAATATCGACTGGTGACGTTGTAAGTGATTTTTTCTCGCGTTCCACTACTACAAATTTACCATTTGAATTGATACTTTCTTTCGGAACAAAACTTTCTACTTTATCACCATTTACAGCTAAAACCTCTTGATTATTATATTTAAGATTTGCTATACCAGTATCAATGCCACTAGCATTTTTGGTTACATCAGTTACATTACTAGCTTGTGTTTCTGCGAAGGAAATAGATGAATAATTAATAGTGCATAGACTAACTAATAAACATGCAAGGAACTTTCTTCTTTTAGTTTTTTTCTTAATATTCAGAAAAATCACCCCGTTCTTTTTTTAGTAAAATATGATAATGATTGATAAATGATAGCTAACTAATAAACTTACATAAATGCTTTTAAAAGTTCTTGAATTAACGGGATTACACCACCTACAAATTTTAAAACTGCCATTGCGATTTCCATATTATTTCCTCCTTTTTATTGCTACGAAAATGTGATTTATCTTTATGCCCTCATTATAGTGACCCCTTACACTTTTATCAATACACTCTGATATGCAATATTACATATAAAAAATAAGCTGAATTCTTTTGAAAAATTATACAGAGATATTTTTTTCGTTTGGTACATACTTGAAAAGGTGAAGCATTCTTTTGCATTTTATGAGTAATCACATAAAAAAAAGCTGCTGCCTATAAAATACAGACAGCAACTTCAACTAGAGTGTCTTGCATAATCTACGCAAGACATTTTATAACTAATACACTGCGATCGGCCCATAAGGACCATTAATAATTTCTATTTTTGTTTCAAAAATATCTGTCAAAAGTGTTGGGTCCATAACTTCTTCTACTGTTCCAAAAGCAGCAATTTGTCCATCTTTCATAGCACAAATTTTGTCAGAGTATTTGGCTGCAAAATTTATGTCATGCATAACAGTCAAAATGGTTCTTCCGAATTCATTAGCCGCACGTCTCAAATGCTCCATCATTTGAACAGAACGAGCAACATCAAGGTTGTTCAGTGGCTCGTCCAAAAGTACATATTCCGTCTCTTGGCACAATACCATCGCTACATATGCCCTTTGTCTTTGACCACCAGAAAGCTCATCTAAATATCTATTCTCTAAATTCGTTAAGTCTAGGAAGTCGATATATTTAGAAATAATAACTTCATCCTCTTTCGTTAATCTTCCCTTTGAATAAGGAAAGCGCCCAAATCCAACTAATTGTCTAACAGTAAGCCTCGTTACAAAATGATTTTCTTGTCGCAATATAGTCAAAACTTTTGCTAAGTCTTTTGATTTGGATTCAGAAACATCCATATTTGCTACCTGAATTTGACCTTCATCCATATCTAAAAGTCTGCCAATCATCAAAAGTGTCGTTGACTTTCCAGCGCCATTTGGTCCAATTAAAGAAGTAAAGCCTGCTTTTGGTATTTCAATATCCAAAGGTCCTATTTTTACCTTATCAGTATAGAACTTTTTAACATTATCAATTTTTATCATAAAGCCCTCTTCCTTAAAACTATAGTTAAGAATATGATTCCACCGAATAATTCAATAATAACTGAAACTACACCTTGAGCATGGAATACATGATACATTAAAAAGTATGCGCTCGTCATTATTAAAAATCCTATAGCAAAAGCCATTGGAAAAATATATCTATGATCATAAGTTGCCGCCGCCTGATAACTCAAAGTTGCTACTAAAAATCCGTAGAAAGTAAGTGGCCCAATTAGAGCTGTTGAAATGGACATTAAAATAGCTACTAATACAAGCGTATAAATTACACTAGGTTGATATTTAACTCCAAAAGAAGTAGCAACGTCCTTTCCTAGTGATAAGACATTCAAATTCTTAGAATGAGCAAAAATTAATACTGCTACAATTACGATCATAGGAATTACAATAGGAAAATATGCAGGATCTGCATGATTAACAGAACCAAATAATTTCGCTTGTAAAATATCAAACTCTGACGGTGCAAGTAGTTTTCTCATGAAAGTTGACATAGAATTTAGTCCAGTTCCAATGATAATCCCGACTAAAAGCATAAGTTGTAAATTCCCGTATTTACCGGAAAGTAACCATCCATAAAGTATTAAACTCATGAGGACCATAACAACGACTTGAAATAAAAATGATCCAATTCCATTAAAATTGATCAAAGCACTAGCACCAAAGAAGAATATTGTGCTCGTATGAATTGCTGAATAAAGTGATTCGAACCCTAAAAGTGACGGAGTAATAATCTTATTATTCGTAATGGATTGGAAAGCAACTGTCGATAAGCTATGGCAAACAGCTGCAATAATCATTGCAACAATAGCTACTATCCTTCTCTTAACAACTGGGATAAAAGAAGGTGAATCTATCGGAACTGGATTGTTATACACTAAAAGTCCATATGAAGAAAGGAGGCCTAAAGCAATCAATGTTATCAGTATAATCCAATAACGTCTTGCTTCCTTCTTAGAACGAAAAGCGCTAGCTGATCTACTTTCATTATGAAGGCTAGAATCGACTTCGACATTTTCTTTATTTCTATAATCTAATGTGATCATCGTAGCCTCCTTGGTTTTCTTTTTCTCAATAAAATAGTAATAAACACGACTGCTCCTACTGATGCAAGTATTAAAGAAACAGGTAATTCAAAAGGCTTTATAATTGTTCGAGAAATGATGTCACAGGCAGTTATTGTCCCCATTCCGATCAGACACACCCAAGGTAAATTACTTCTAAGATCATCACCTCTAAACATGGAAACAATATTTGGAACAATTAACCCCAAGAAAGGTAAGTTTCCAATAACAGCTGCAACAATTCCAACTGCAACAGAGATAAGAGCAGTCCCAAAAAGAACAATTCGATTGTAATTAACACCCAGGCTTGTTGCGACATCTTCTCCTAGTCCAGCCAAAGTCAATCTATTCGCATACATAAAAATAAGCAAAGTAACGATAACAATCAGCCATAAATATTCATATCTTCCTACCTGAATGTTAGCAAATGAACCTACAAACCAAGTTTCAATACTTTGCGTCATTTGAAAAAGGAGTCCCAAAAAAGTAGACACTGCAGAAATAACTGCTCCAAGCATCAATCCAATAATCGGGACAATTAAAGACGAACGAAGCTTAACTCTTCTTAAAAATAGAAAGAAAATCATAGTTCCTATAAAAGAAAAAATGATTGCACCAGTCATTCTTTGAACTAAAGTTGGGGCAGGAAATAGTAAATACACAAAAAGCAGGCCTAAGCCTGACCATTCAATAGTCCCCGTTGTAGTAGGTTCGACAAAACGATTTTGCGTAATGAGTTGCATGACGAGCCCTGCCATCGCCATTGCAGCTCCAGTAAGCATTAATGCAACTGTTCTCGGAACACGAGTGATGAAAAACATCTCCATTCCGTCCTCTTGTCCACGTATATCATAAACGCCAGTAAACAGTGATATAATCCCTAAAATTATAACAACTATAATCGCTATTATAAAAGATTTTGTCCATAATTTATTGTGATTATAAAACTGGGGTTGAGAAATATTCTCAACCCTAGAAATTATATTTTTTGACACTGCTTCGTACTCCTTTACACTACTTAGCTAAAGTTTTTGCAAGATTTCCAAATAACTCTATGTAAGTCTGAATTGATTCATTTGTGTAAGTATCTGCTGGTGCATAAACAACTTGTTTTTTAGAAACAGCAGTTGTGTTTTGAAGAGCTGGTGATTTAGAAATAACATCCTGAGCAGGAGCTGACTTAGCTGCATCAGATGTTGCAGCATCACGATCTAATACGAACAGCCAATCAGGATTTGTTTGTGCAATAGCTTCAACAGAAACGTCGTCACCTTTATGACCTGCAGTAGAATTAGAAACTTCTAATGCTGGAGTCCAACCGAAAATTTCATACATTGGTCCCCAAACACGTCCAGAATGTGGAGCAGCAAAACCAATATTTCCACCAGTAACGATAACACTCATAACTTTATCTTTTCCGTTATAAGCAGATTTTGCTTTTTCAATAGATTTATCAAAGTCAGCTACTAATTGTTTAGCTTCTTTATCTTTATCAAAGATTTTTCCTAAAGTAACTGTAGAATCTTTAAGTCCTTTTACTAAGTTTTCACCAGGCTTAGTAGCCTTCTCAGAAACATCAACATTAAGATCAATAACAGCTGCATTTGGCACTAATTTTTTAATTTCTTCGTAATGGCTAGCAAATCTTTGACCAACGATTACAAGCTCAGGGTTTGCCGCTGCAATAATTTCAAGATTTGGTTCACGGTGATTTCCAATATTTTGAACTAAATTATCCTTTACATACGCTGAATCTGCAGGCATTACATCCTTCGGAGCAGCCGCTAATTTAATTCCCCAATCAGCTAAAGTTTCAAACGTTCTATTATCTAAAGCAACTACATTCTTTGGATTTACAGGAACTGTAACTTTTCCATGTGCATCAGTGATTTCAACCGTTTTTGGCTTATCACTACTATTATCTTTATTATTAGCCTTCGAAGTTTCTTTACCTGAATCTGAGCAAGCTACTAACATTAATGTGAAAATTGCTAGAATACTTACTAATTTTAAAAGCATAGTTTTTTTCATACGTATACTCCTTATAGTGTAATTTATTTCGAAAATGATGACTTTCATAGATTGAGTTAGATAGTAACTTCTATTCACCTAAATCAATATTGATAATCATTTTCATTTGGATATCCTGTAAATAAGTATAGTCATTAATTATGTGAAAATCTTGTGAATGGTGTGAGTTAATAAAATTAAACATAACTTAGATATGATCTCAACTAATGCGCAACAGATTCATCCCCCACACGTACTAACCAGTAGATTAGCACCTTATAAACTGTGATTTCTACTGTAAAAAAAAAATGACCATTAATAGCTAATTTTTCATATTTTACATAAACTATTTTATCATTCAACCATTGAATAGCCTCTGCCATGTATCGTTTGAATGTATCTGTCTTTCTTCTCACATTTCAACTTTTTTCTTACATACCCAATATATAAGTCTACTACATTTGGATTTACTACTACGTTATATCCCCAAACTTGATTCAAAAGCATTTCGCGGCTCAATATTGTATTTTTATTCTTGATTAAAAATACAAGTAAATCGTACTCGCGTTTCGTAAGCGAGAGATTTTTACCGCCTTTTTTCACAATATTGCTAGATGCATCAACAAGGAGATCTTTAAACTGAACAAAATTCGGCTCATTTTGCTGAGTATAATCACTTCGCCTTAAAATAGCTTGCACCCTTGCTACTAATTCTTCTTTCGCAAATGGTTTTCTTATATAATCATCAGCTCCTGCTTGTAACCCTGCTACGCAATCCTTGCTAGAAATATTGTCGGTCACAATAATAATCGGTGTCATTTTAACAAGTCGTATTTGCCTGCAAATTTCTGGTCCAGATATGCTTAATGAATCCCAATCTAATATGATAATATCCCAATCTTGTTCATATACTATATTTAAACCTTCGTTTTCATTGTGAAGTTTTAAAATGAAATGGCCTTCTTGCTTTAAACCACTTACGATTTTCTTCGCTAAAGACCTTTCATTCTTAATTACTAACACCTGCCTCACCGATGGTTCACCTCTACTTCAATATAACTTGGTTAGATAAAAAATTATCTCCAAAAATAATTTAAGATTTATAAGTATGAAACTCCTAAAAAAAGTCATTATAACAGCTTATTAGGAGAACTCTATATAATCTTACAATAGGTATGGATAGAAATACAAAGTATATGAAGATTTGAATAAATTAAAATTAACATATCTACTTACCAATCGGACATTTACAAGCAGCAGAGCTTCCACCTAACCTCTTTACTTCAGCCAAATTTTGAGATGGGAGTTTTACTGCCCGGCAAATAGCGGGATAAATATTATTTAATCATTACGGGGTTGCTATAGTATCTACCTACTTATCGTCAATAACTATTTCTTCGTTTTCTATTTCAAGGGTACCGCCCATCCCCACCAATTTAAGCATATTATAAAACCTCCAAAACAAAAAAACTGCATTCTTCTTATTTTAAGATTAAATTTAATAGAGTTTAAGATCAATGTCCTATAATGCAATTGTAACAAGTTAACTAACAATGAAAAAACAAAAGAAACACTGAGTGTAAAATAAATTTTCAAAAGGATCATCACTGTATTAATAATCCTTTTCCATTGCTCACTGATACATTGTTAAATCATACTTCCTCCCTTTATTCTCACCAACATACGGGATTTTCAGTAATTGAAGGATGCGTTTCATAATTGAACTTGATTGGATATTTAGAAATTCTTTCAACTTACTATTAGTAGCCTCGGTTTCGATAAGAAGCGCATAATCTTGTAAAGCACACTTATGTGCATCCTTAGATACAGTATTACATTTCGAGCAATACCACCCTTTTTTCACTTTAACCATTGGTATAGAGGTACATTCCTCACACAGTACCCCTTTAACAATTCTTCTTTTTTCATTTGATATTTTTCAAGAACATTGTGTTGCAATGGGGAATGCTCCATCATCATTCGCTGAATAAGCTCATTTATATTATATATAGTTTTTTTCTTATATTTAATTTCTAGCCACTTTATTTTATGAGGTAAATTAGCACTATGAATGATTTTATTAGAGAGGTTATCATCTGAAGATTTAACAACGGTACGCGGCGTACTAATAACAACGAAGGATTCAATTGGGAATTTAGAAAACCCGTATAACCTTAACCATTTCTGAAGCTGTAATTCCTGTCTTTTTATTTGCAAAATTGGATTTGGAAATCCTTCTGACTTTTCTTCGGATATGCGAATGAGCTGATTAAATGTTGAGTCGAAAAGTAGTGTACCTACTATATTCTTTATTTCTAAAAATAGAAGAAAACGCGAGGAAATGATGATAGTATCAATTTGAAAGTAATGATTTTGATCAAATAAACGAATGTCATGTAAAATGCTATAATCTTGCTCAGGGAGAAAACTTAATGAATAATCAACAGCTCGTTCCCCTTTATAACCTGCCTTATATCTCGCTATATTTTCAGCGATTATATTCCGTTTTGGATGATGAACAGGCAATCTTCTGAGTAGCGCTTCTAATTGACGTAAATAAATCGGCATTCTCCGTTCTTTCACAATCATTTTATCACTCCTCTAGAAATATATCGGCGATTTTTTCATTATATCGACCACAACTTCAATTATATCGGCGATTTTTCCAATATATCGAACGCAACTTCAATTATATCGGCGATTCGACATAGAATATCGACCGCTCGACAAAACACGACATCACCCCACCTCCCAAAACAGCATACCACCCAAAACCTACTACTAGCAAAACATGAAAATCCTATTTTCCTGCAAACAAAAAGAACCATAACCTCGCCAACCTAGCAAAGTTATGGTTCGTATCATACAATGTCACTTTGCCCATAAGTTTGCCGCAGTTGGAATCATAAACTTGCCGAAAACCGCTTATTTTAGAAGATATTTATCTAATTGTCCAAAGAAAATGGAAGCATAACTTTGCCGTGAGTTTTATTAATGTAGATTTTGAATAATGTTTGGTCAAATTGATACTAATAACCTTGATAAACGAGCAAAAAGAAAGAGCGTGTTTTTAAAGAAAATTGATCAAAACACGCTCTTAACTTATTTAATTGAATCATTCTTTTATAAAAAAGTCTGTAATCCTTCTTTCATTAAAGTGCCCTTTAGTTGAGGAAAGGGTGGTTATACGGACTAACTACTTAGCCGTCGTTCCATGAACTCTTTTTATTGTTTCATCCCTTTCATTCTCATTCAAATATTCGAAAAAACCTAAGCGATTCCCCCAGGGGTCTGTAAAGCTACTCCATTTTACGGGAACCTCTTCTCTTGAATATATTTCAAAAGGCTCAATATTTAATTCCTTTATCATTCTATCCCTTTCAGCCTCTATATCCATCACACCTATGCGTATAGGACCGCTACCTTCTGTTGGCGTTCCCTCGGCTACCTGTAACCAACTCCCGGGCACGAGTTCAAACTCAACAAATCCCTCATGAGGTACAAAATCAGGCTCTTTATTCAGTAGTGACTTGTACCATTCCTTTCCCTTTTCAAAGTCTGAAACACGAACTTGCACAGTCGTTTCAATAATCACCATAACCCCTCCATTTTTTTAATATCGACCTTAATCTACTTCAACACAGTTGTATACGTTCCTTCTTTGCTGATATGGAGCAACTTTATTACTACTCAACAGCTCCTTTATCGGTATTTCAGTTCAGATTTTCTTTTCACTATAAAAACATCCCTTTAGATAAACAGATCCAAAGGGACAAAACATCACATCTTTTTTATAAGCACTGTAACTTTATTTAAAAGGCGACTTAAAAAATTTTCAAATCCTGGAAGCATAAGTTTGCCATAAACCAAAAGAACCATAAGCTTGCCGCCTTGGCAAAGTTATGGTTCAAATCACATACAAAATAAAAAAACCACCAAATATGTATTGGTGGAGACGGTGGGAGTCGAACCCACGTCCAAAAATATCGGCACTTAAGCTTCTACGAGTGTAGTCGATATATTAGCATTTCGCGAACTCTTCGGCCTATCGACAGGCTTCCAAGTTGCTAGTCTGGTTGTTCTCTTCCTTTGTCCTCAGACGGCGAACTCCGGCGTAGTCCACTTAGTTTGAGTCCCTTACCCTACCACATGGACGATGGAGGGAGGAACCTTTAGTGCAATTAAGCAGCTAAAGAAAGATTGTTTTGTTTGCCAATTATAGGCTTTGACGTTTTAACGAGGCCGATCCCCTCGACTCGCAACCTAAGCTCGAACTATCCCTGTCGAATCCGTAACGTCCCCATGATAAAAATGGAGCATACGAAGAAATTTCGTGATAGCTACTAAGAGCTGTTTTTCAATGTGCAACAATCTTACATAAGTTATTATATCATACGCGCGCCGTTTTACAAATGTAAATATCTGTATTACATCTTTTGACGATCACGGAACGCGCGGGCAATTTCACGTTTAGCTTCTTTCTCTTTTAAATCGTGACGCTTATCATATTGCTTTTTACCTTTTGCTAAACCAAGTGCCATTTTTGCAAATCCATTTTTCAAATAGATTCTAACTGGAACTAATGCATAGCCTGTTTCTTTTGAAGCACCCGTTAACTTTTCAATTTCTTTTTTATGAAGAAGTAACTTTCTCGTGCGAAGCGGATCATGATTGAAACGATTCCCTTGCTCATATGTACTAATATGCATATTATGAACCCATACTTCACCATTATGTACACGAGCAAATGCATCTTTCAAGTTCACACGTCCAGCGCGAATCGACTTAATTTCCGTTCCTTGAAGGACAAGCCCTGCTTCGTATGTTTCCTCGATGAAATAATCATGAAAAGCTTTTTTATTTTGTGCAATAACCTTACCTGTACCCTTTGGCATATAACGTCCCTCCTCTATTTTTACTATTGTAACAAATGTTAATAAAAAGCGAAAGTGGCTCGCTCAGAATCTTTGGACATTGGAACTCCCGACAGAGAAGCGCTTTTTGCTTCGTCCGAGGGAGTGAAATAGCCAATAGATTCTAGCCACTGTAGCTGGATTCCATTAAAAAGCGAAAGTGGCTCGCTCAGAATCTTTGGACATTGGAACTCCCGACAGAGAAGCGCTTTTTGCTTCGTCCGAGGGAGTGAAATAGCCAATAGATTCTAGCCACTGTAGCTGGATTCCATTAAAAAGCGAAAGTGGCTCGCTCAGAATCTTTGGACATTGGAACTCCCGACAGAGAAGCGCTTTTTGCTTCGTCCGAGGGAGTGAAATAGCCAATAGATTCTAGCCACTGTAGCTGGATTCCATTAAAAAGCGAAAGTGGCTCGCTCAGAATCTTTGGACATTGGAACTCCCGACAGAGAAGCGCTTTTTGCTTCGTCCGAGGGAGTGAAATGGCCAACAGATTCTAGCCACTCTGTAGCTGGATTCCAACAAAAAGCGAAAGTGGCTCGTTCAGAATGTGAGGTGGATGGAGCTTCTGACCTTGAGGCGTTCTTTGCCTCTAGCGAAGAAGCGAAGCCGCCGAACATTCTAGCCACTAAGAAAAAAGAAAAAGCCCCGCTTTTCATCAAAGCGAAGCCATCCTTTTCTTACTTACGCTTTTTCTTTTTCTTCTTGAATCCTGGTACGTTTTCGAAGAATGCTTTTTTCTTCTTGCCGTTACCATCTTTTTTCCCTGGCTGGCTTGCGGACGAAGATGCGGATGCAGATCCTCTTCCTTTTCCTGTGCCTTTACCTTTGCCACCACGGTCAAATTTTCTACCTGTGCCACGTTCTCCGCCGCGCTCATTACTGCGTTCGCTACGTCCGCCGCGTTTCTTTCTGCCTGTTCTTGGCTGTTCGATAACGACTGGGCGGTCTTTGAACTTACGACGAGGTGTACCTTTCATGCCAACGATTTCAAAGTCGATTGCACGCTCGTCTTTGTTTACATTAATAACGCGAATTGTAATTTCGTCACCAATGCGGAATACGTTACCTGTACGTTCTCCAATCATTGCGAAATGCTGCTCATCATAACGGTAGTAATCATCCGTTAAGTAGCTAACGTGTACAAGACCTTCAATTGTATTTGGAAGCTCTACGAATAAACCGAAGTTTGTTACAGAGCTAATCATACCGTCATACTCTTCGCCGATTTTATCAACCATATACTCTGCTTTTTTCATTTCGTCTGTTTCACGTTCTGCTTCAACAGCACGGCGTTCCATATTAGAAGAATGATCTGCAATCTCCGGTAACTTTTCACGCCATTTTGCTTGCGTTTCATTGTCAACTTTACCGTTAATAATGTATTCACGAATTAATCTATGAACAATTGTATCTGGGTAACGACGAATTGGTGATGTGAAATGCGTGTAGAACTCAGTTGATAAACCGAAATGTCCTAAGCTATCCGCATCGTAACGTGCTTGCTTCATAGAACGAAGCATTACTGTTGAAATAACTACTTCTTCTGGTTGCCCTTGAACCATTTCGAGAATTTGTTGCAGCGCACGAGGATGCACTTCATTCGCACGTCCTTTTACCGCATATCCGAAGTTCGTTACAAACTCGAAGAAACGCTCTAGCTTATCTTCTTTCGGATCTTCATGGACACGGTACATGAATGGTACGTTCATCCAGTGGAAGTGCTCTGCTACTGTTTCGTTCGCAACAAGCATAAATTCTTCAATTAACTTCTCTGATACAGAACGATCACGCATGACAACGTCTGTCGGTTTTCCTTCTTCATCTACTAATACTTTCGCTTCTTTAAAATCAAAGTCGATTGCACCGCGGCGCATACGTTTTTCACGTAAAATTTGTGCTAATTGCCCCATCTCTTTAAACATAGGTACGAGCGGCTCATAGCGTTTCATTAACTCTTCGTCCTCATCTTCTAAAATGCTTCTTACGTCAGCATACGTCATACGCTCTGTCGTTTTAATCACACTTTGGAAAATCTCGTGCTTTACAACATCACCTAAGTTGTTGATTTCCATTTCACAAGATAATGTCAGACGGTCTACTTTTGGATTTAATGAACAAATACCGTTAGATAGACGATGTGGAATCATTGGAATTACACGGTCAACAAGATACACACTTGTCGCTCTTTCCGCTGCTTCAACATCAATTGGAGAACCTTCTTGAACGTAATGACTTACATCCGCAATATGAACGCCTAGCTTGTAATTGCCGTTCTCAAGCTTTGTTACTGTAACAGCGTCATCTAAGTCTTTCGCATCTGCACCATCAATCGTTACGATCATTTGATCACGCAGGTCGCGGCGATCTTTTAAATCTTCTTCTGAAATCGTTTCTGGTACACTGTTTGCATGCTCCATCACTTCTTCAGGGAATGCTAAAGGTAAATGATGTTTATGAATGACAGATAAAATATCTACTCCTGGATCATTTTTATGACCTAGAATTTGAATAACTTCACCTTCTGCACTTAAACGATTCTCTGGATAGCTCGTAATTTTCACAACTACTTTATGGCCTTCTACAGCACCCATTGATGCACTTTTCAAGATAAAGATATCACTTGTCCAGCGCTTATTGTCAGGTATAACGAACCCAAAGTTTTTCGATTCTGTATATGTACCAACTAGTTCTTTCGTTCCACGCTCTAAAATGCGTACAATTGAACCTTCTTGACGTGAACCACTTGATTGAGAACTAAGGCGTGCTAACACTGTATCGCCATGAAGTGCACCGTTTAATTCTGTAGGCGGGATGAAAAGATCATCGTCTCCCGTTTTCTTCTCGTCTGGTACAACGAATGCAAAACCACGTGCATGTCCAATTAACTTACCTCTTACTAAATTCATCTTTTCAGGAAGACCGTAACGGTTGCTACGTGTACGAATAACAAGCCCCTTCTCTTCCATCGTTACAAGTGCCTTTACAAAATCTTTAAAGCCCTCAGAACCTTCAATTCCAAATGCCTCTTCTAACTCTTGTATCGTTAGCGGTTTATACGCTTCTTCTCTCATAAATAATAACAACTTATCAATATGTTCTTGTATGATTTCTTCCAAGCAAAAATACCTCCTTTAAAACCTTATATTATTTAGTGTATCCGAAAGATAGGGGATGTATAAAGTGAAACTTCAATACTCCCCTTATGATTTTTACAGTTTTCACAAAAATTCCCTTATGAAAAAAAGAGGCAACTAGATCTTACCAATCTAGTTGCTCCAAGAAGTTATATACATCCTCATGTAGCTCGTCACGCTGTTTATCAAGTGTAATGACATGCGTAGAGTCTTCATACCATTTAATGTCTTTTAACGTAGATTCTACACCGTTATAAATAATGTTAGCACTATCTGTATTAGTCGTTTCATCATGGCGCGCTTGTACAACAAATGTTGGGGCATAAATCATGTCCACATTGTTACGTACGTCAGCAATTAATTGTTGTAATGCTTTTAATGTATTCATCGGTGTCTTTTGGAATTCCAACATTTCTTGTTCGATTTGCTCTGGTGATTTTTGCTCACGCTTTTTATATTCGCGGGCATATGCCAATATACCTTGGTACATCGTTTCTTCACTCTTAATATACATCGGTGCACACATTGGTACTACACCTAAAACCGGTACTGTATAACCTAATTTTAGAGAAAATACGCCGCCAAGTGACAATCCAACGACAGCAATTTTCTCAAAACCTTTATCTTTTAAAAGCTGATATGCCTCCGTTACATCTTGCCACCAATCTTCAGGACCTGTATGAACAAGCTCTTCTGGTGGTACACCGTGCCCTTTATAAATTGGCGCATGACAAGTGTAGCCTTTCTTTTCTAAGAAACGCCCTAACATACGTACATCAGCTGAGTTTCCTGTGAATCCATGTAGTAATAAAACAGCGCGGTCTCCACCCTCAAATGTAAATGGTTTCGGAGATGCTAATTTCATCATGTACTTCTCCTCTTTCTCTTCTGTAATCTAGTCGTATTCTTTCTATATCTAGTGTACCATATTTATATTTCTATAATCTAATTAGAAACATCTTTCAAATGACAAAACAAAAAAAGAAGAACCATTAGTACATCTTACTAACGCTTCTTCTTTCAATTCTATAAGTTTAAGTACGTAACACCAATTGTTAATGCAAAGAACAATACAGCTAAAACAATTGTAATACGGTT
Source organism: Bacillus sp. SSR7 (assembly GCF_055902415.1). Classification (NCBI taxonomy): domain Bacteria; kingdom Bacillati; phylum Bacillota; class Bacilli; order Caryophanales; family Bacillaceae; genus Bacillus; species Bacillus sp. SSR7. Next base: position 191,123 of record NZ_JBVVXV010000004.1, read on the forward strand.
TAATACCGCTTCAATTCCACGTGCTTTTTGCTTACCAAATAATTGCTCTGCACCGCCTGAAATTGCACCTGAAAGGCCTGAGCTATTACTAGACTGCATAAGTACCATAACAATCATTAAAATCGATACAATAATAAGTAAAACGGATAATAACGTATGCACTTGGCGTACCTCCTACAAAGATTCAGTTATTGTAACTGTAGCATAAATTCTATAGAAAAGCGAGAGCTATAAGGTTGCTCTCGCTTTTCTTCTATTACATGAACATCATTGCAAATAACGGCCCGAGCAAACATGTCAAAATCGCTGTTAATGTCATTGTTACCGATCCAATAACACCTTCATGTTCATTATTTTTCATTGCTCTCATGACACCCATAATATGAGAAGCACATCCAAATCCGATACCTTTACCAACTGAGTTTGTAACGCGGCTCCATTTTAATAAAAGCGGGCCAGTAATCGTTCCGGTAATACCTGCAATAACAACGAAGGCTGCTGTTAATGACGGTACACCACCAACTTGCTCTGAAACACTCATCGCAACTGGCATTGTCACTGATTTTGGTAAAGAAGATAAAATTAAGCTTTTATCTGTTCCCATAAGTGAGGCAATAGCAAAGTCACTTGCAATGGCAACTGTTGTACCTACTAGTACCCCGCCGGCAATTGGTACAACATATTTTTGCAGAACGTGACGTTGTTTATAAAGAGGAATTGCAAATGCTACAACACCAGGTCCGAGCAGCTTCGCAATCCAGCCACCACCACTTTCCATATAATGTTGATACGGTATATCAAGCACGATAAATAAGAAAGCCATTAATCCTGTTGCTACAAGCATTGGAATGGTGAATGGTGTTGGAAATAATTTATAGATTTTTTTAGATAATTGATATAATAGCACCGTAAAAAGAACCCAACCGATTCCGATTAACATTTGGCTCATCGCGACTCTCTTTCCTTTCTATTCGCAAGATATTGTCCTGTATGTCCTGCGACAATAATAATTAAAAATGTACTCGCTACAACTGTAATGAAAAGGGAAATTCCTTTACTCATAAAAAAAGCACCGTAATTCATTAGGCCAAGCGTTGGCGGAATTAATAAAAACGGCATAATAGCAACGAGTGTTTCTGCTCCTAAATCGAACCATTTCACTGGAAGAACTTTTAGGCTAAGTAAAACAAGTAAGAGGAACATTCCAATCAAACTTCCTGGAATCGGAATATTTAACATTTCTTGCACCCAAGTTCCAACCATATAAAAAACGTAAAGAGCAGCAATTTGGACAAGAATCTTTGTAAATTTCATGTTCATCATCCCTCTTGTTTATACGATCTTCTCTTAATATCTTTATCATAGTATAAATTGTAAAAAGCTGCAATTTATCAACTTGACAGCAAAAAACGACTATGTTATACGCTTACAACCTTGATATGACTACATTTCTAAAAGGAAATTAAGTCAAAAACCTTGACCTAATATAAGAAGTTTTTATTTTCTGAATTTTAAAGGTTATTATTTCAATAAAATAATCTTTTTATCCTTAAGCTTACATATATATAAAGTGAAACTTTAATCAGTGGTGGGTTCTTTATCCCCACTGATTATCAGCCCTCACCAATCGGACTTTAATGGGCAGCCCGAACCCACCTAAATTCTTTGCTTTCGCTGAATTTTGAGGTGGGGGTCTTACTGCCCATTAAAGTGGGATAAACAAGATAGGTGGTGAACATATGCCCAAAAAAGTTCTCATTTTTTGTGATCCTGGCATTGATGATACGATGGCTCTCCTCTTAGCATTCTTTATCGATGAAATAGAAATCGTCGGCATTGTTGCTGATTACGGCAATGTTCCAAAAGAGATGGCCGTACAAAATGCTCATTTTCTTAAGAATGAAACAATGGATAGAAATATTAAGATATTCGGTGGGTCAGAGCGTCCACTTACTGGTGCCCCACCTGCTTTTTTTACCGATGTACACGGAAAACAAGGGCTCGGGCCAATTATTCCAAAAGGGAATGTAACTAACGGGGAAATGGAGAATTTTTTCGAAGTTATTCCTCTTATTGAACAGTATAAAGATGAATTAATCATTGTAAGTTTAGGAAGACTTACCTCCCTCGCAATTTTATTTATCGTATGTAAACAGTTAATGAAGCAAATTAAATCTTACTACGTAATGGGCGGTGCCTTTTTACACCCGGGTAATGTTACTCCTATTTCTGAAGCAAACTTTTATGGTGATCCTGCTGCCGCTAATATAGTCCTTCAATCCTCACCTAACATGTACATCTATCCATTAAACGTCACCCAATATTCCATCATTACATCAGAAATGGCTGAATATATTGAAGCAAAAGGAAAAGCCCCACTCGTCAAACCTTTATTCGATCATTATTACTACGGCTATTATAAAAATGCTCTACCACATTTAAAGGGTAGCCCCTTCCATGACACAATGCCAATACTCGCTTTACTTGATAACTCTATGTTTACGTATCACAAATCACCTATCGTTGTCATGACCGAATCTTATGCACAAGGGGCAAGCATTGGGGAATTCCGCTCTTTAGAAGAATCTAAACCATTTATTAATCGGCCGATTCATCAAATCGCAATTGATTTTGATTATAACCGCTTCTTTAAACATTTCATGTCACTTATGACGGATGAGCAATTTTAACATAAAAAAACAGACCGTGATTTCTCACGGTCTGTCGTTATGTTCTACAATTATCGTTTGATGTTGTAGAAAGATTTGATACCATCGTAAACAGCGATTTCGCCTAGTTCGTCTTCGATGCGTAATAATTGGTTGTACTTAGCAATACGGTCAGTACGGCTCATAGAACCAGTTTTGATTTGGCCAGCGTTAGTTGCAACTGCGATGTCAGCGATTGTAGCATCTTCAGTTTCACCAGAACGGTGAGATACAACTGCTGTGTAACCAGCACGTTTAGCCATTTCGATAGCTTCGAAAGTCTCAGTTAAAGTACCGATTTGGTTAACTTTAATTAAGATTGAGTTAGAGATACCTTTTTCGATACCTTCAGCAAGTTTTTGAGTGTTAGTTACGAATAAATCGTCACCAACTAATTGTACTTTATCACCGATACGCTCAGTTAATAATTTGTGACCATCCCAGTCGTTTTCGTCTAAACCATCTTCGATAGAGATGATTGGGAAGTCTTTGCAAAGCTCTTCGTAGAAATCAACCATTTCTGCAGAAGTTAAGCCAGTACGGCCTTCGCCTGCAAGGTCATATTTACCAGTTTCTTTGTTGTAGAACTCAGAAGAAGCAACGTCCATTCCTAAGAATACGTTCTCGCCAGCTTTGTAACCAGCTTTTTCGATAGCTTCGATGATTACTTCTAATGCTTCACGGTTAGAACCAAGGTTTGGAGCGAATCCACCTTCGTCACCTACTGCAGTGTTAAGACCTTTGTCATGTAATACAGCTTTAAGTGCATGGAATACTTCAGCACCCATACGGATTGATTCTTTGAATGTTGGAGCACCAACTGGTAAGATCATGAACTCTTGGAAGTCTACGTTATTATCAGCGTGAGAACCACCGTTGATGATGTTCATCATTGGAGTTGGTAATTGTTTTGCATTGAATCCACCAAGGTAACGGTATAATGGAAGACCTACGAAGTCAGCTGCTGCGTGAGCTACTGCCATAGATACACCAAGGATAGCGTTAGCGCCTAGTTTACCTTTGTTTGGAGTGCCATCTAATTCGATCATAGCACGGTCGATACCAGCTTGGTCAGTTACGTCGAAACCAACGATTTCTGGAGCGATTGCTTCGTTAACGTTGTTTACTGCGTTCATAACACCTTTACCTAGGTAACGAGATTTGTCACCGTCACGTAATTCTACTGCTTCGTGCTCACCAGTAGATGCACCACTTGGTACGATAGCGCGTCCGAAAGCGCCGCTTTCTGTGTAAACTTCTACTTCTACAGTTGGGTTACCACGAGAGTCAAGGACTTCGCGAGCATAAACATCAATAATTGTTGACATAATAAATTCTCTCCTTTTTATATAAGCAAATTATTTAATAATTGTTTTACCTGTCATTTCTTTCGGCTGCTCAACACCAAGAAGTGTAAGCATAGTTGGAGCGATATCACCTAAGATACCATCTTCACGTAATTCTACGTCGTTCTTAGTAACAATGAAAGGAACCGGGTTAGTTGTATGAGCTGTCATTGGCTCTCCTTCAGAAGTTAATTCTTCATCCGCATTACCATGGTCAGCAGTAATAAGTGCTACACCATCTTTTGCAAGAATCGCTTCTACAACTTTTCCTAAACATTCGTCAGTTGCTTCTACTGCTTTAATTGTTGGTTCCATCATCCCAGAATGGCCAACCATATCACAGTTCGCAAAGTTAAGAATGATAACATCGTGTTTATCATTTTCGATTTCATTTACTAAAGCGTCCGTTACTTCGTAAATGCTCATTTCAGGTTTCAAGTCATACGTTGCAACCTTCGGTGAGTTAATTAAGATACGCTCTTCTCCTGGGAATTCAGCCTCACGACCACCGCTAAAGAAGAATGTAACGTGCGGATACTTTTCAGTTTCCGCGATGCGAAGTTGCTTTAATCCCGCTTGCGCAACAACTTCACCTAAAGTGTTATCAAGGTTCATTGGCTTGAATGCCACGTAACCATCTACTGTTTCACTAAAGTGTGTCATACATACGAATTCTGGAATGTGAGGTACTTTTTCACCACGATCGAACTCACGGAAGTCTTCGTTTGTAAATACACGAGCAATTTGAATTGCACGGTCTGGACGGAAGTTATAGAAGATAACTGCATCATCATCATTGATTGTTGCAACTGGCGTGTTATCTTCGTTAACAATTACAGACGGCAATACGAATTCATCGTAGATACCATTTGCATAAGAGTCTTCTACACACTCTTCTGCTGATTTATAAGTAGGGCCTTCACCATTCACCATAGCACGGTAACATTTTTCTACGCGATCCCAACGCTTGTCACGGTCCATGGAGTAATAACGACCAGAGATAGTCGCGAATTGTCCTACTCCTGTTTCTTTAATTACTTCATTTGTTGCATCGATATAGCTTTGTGCTGTTTTTGGTCCAACATCGCGGCCATCTAAGAATGCATGAATGTATACTTTCTCAACGCCTTCTTTAGCTGCTAAGCGAAGAAGAGCAAACATGTGGTTCATGTGACTGTGCACACCACCGTCAGAAAGTAAACCGAATAAATGAAGTGCAGTACCTTTTTCTTTTACGCTTTTAATTGCACTTTGGAACGTTTCGTTCTTGTCGAACTCACCTTCACGGATTGCAACGTTTACGCGTGTTAAGCTTTGATATACAATGCGGCCAGCACCGATATTTAAGTGACCAACCTCAGAGTTACCCATTTGACCTTCTGGAAGACCTACTGCCTCACCACAAGCTGTAAGCGTTGTGTGAGGGAATTTGTTCCAGTAACCATCAAAATTAGGTTTCTTAGCTTGTGCTACAGCATTCCCGTAAGTTTCTTCACGAAGTCCGAAACCGTCAAGAATGATTAAAGCTGTTGGCTTTCTCATTTTACCGCCCCCAGAAGACCTAAGAACGAAGCAGGCTCTAAGCTAGCACCGCCAACTAAAGCGCCGTCGATGTCAGATTGTGCCATGTACTCTTTAATGTTTTCTGGTTTTACGCTACCGCCGTATTGAATACGAACAGCTTCTGCAGCAGCTGGAGAAACAGCTTCTGCAACAACTTTACGGATGTGCGCACATACTTCGTTTGCATCTGCAGAAGAAGAAGATTTACCTGTACCGATAGCCCAGATTGGCTCATAAGCGATAACAGTTGCTTTAACTTGCTCTTCAGTTAAACCTGCAAGTGCTTTTGTCACTTGACCTGCTACTAGATCAAATGTTTTTCCGCTTTCGCGCTCTTCTAAAGTCTCACCACAACATACGATTGGTGTTAAACCATGTTCAAATGCTGCGATAGTCTTTTTGTTTACTGACTCATCTGTTTCAGCAAACATTTCACGACGCTCAGAGTGGCCAAGTACTACGTAGCCTACTTTTAAGTCGCTAAGTGCTACTGGGCTAATTTCGCCAGTGAATGCACCATTTTTTTCGAAGTGCATGTTTTGTGCACCTACTTGTAAATCAGTTCCTTCAGTCGCTGCTACAAGGCGCTCTAAGAATAGAGCTGGAGAGCAAACTACTGCATCAACAGCTGAAGCTGCTGGGATTTGACCTTTAACTTCCTCTACGAAGCTAACTGCCTCAGATAGAGTTTTATTCATTTTCCAGTTACCTGCGATAATTGGTTTACGCATGCTTTGCACCGTCCTTTTTCTTTGGCTGCTACTTATTTGTCGTTAAGACAAACTACACCTGGAAGCTCTTTACCTTCCATGAATTCTAATGACGCACCGCCGCCAGTAGAAATGTGGCTCATTTTATCAGCCATACCGAATTTTTCAACAGCTGCTGCAGAGTCACCACCGCCGATAACAGAGTATGTACCTTCTGCATCTGCTAATGCTTGTCCTACTGCTTTTGTACCTTCTGCGAATGGAGTCATTTCGAATACACCCATTGGTCCATTCCATACAACAAGCTTAGAGTTTTTAATTACATCTGCATAAATTTCACGTGTTTTAGGACCGATGTCCACGCCTTCCCAGTTAGAAGGGATAGAATCGATATTAACGATTTTAGTTGTTGCAGTTTCAGAGAATTCCTCAGTGATTACAACATCAACTGGCATGTAGAAGTTTACGCCTTTTTCTTTTGCAAGTTGCATAAATTCTTTAGCTAGTTCAATCTTGTCGTCTTCACATAGAGATAGACCAATTTCATGACCTAAAGCTTTAACGAATGTGTAAGCAAGTCCGCCACCGATGATTAAGTTATCTACTTTGTCTAATAGATGACGAATTACACCGATTTTATCTTTTACTTTCGCACCACCGATGATAGCTGTGAATGGACGTTCTGGGTTAGAAAGTGCTTTACCTAATACTTCTAACTCTTTTTCCATTAATAGACCAGATACTGCTGGTAGGTAGTCTGCGATTCCTGCTGTAGAAGCATGAGCACGGTGAGCTGCACCGAATGCATCGTTTACGAAGATGTCAGCAAGAGCTGCAAATTCTTTCGCAAGTTCTGCATCGTTCTTTTCTTCGCCCGCATAGAAACGTACGTTTTCAAGAACTAATACGTCGCCTTCGTTCATTGCTGCAACCATTTCTTGTGCAACTGGTCCGAATGCTTCGTCTGCTTTTTTAACGTCTTTACCAAGAAGCTCGCCTAAACGTGCTGCTACTGGAGTTAAACGCATTTCTTCTACTACTTGACCTTTTGGACGGCCTAAGTGGCTTGCTAAAATAACTTTCGCACCTTGCTCTACTAAATATTGAATTGTAGGAAGAGCTGCACGGATACGAGTTTCATCTGTAATTTTGCCTTCTTTCATAGGTACGTTGAAATCAACGCGGCAAAATACACGCTTACCTTTTAAATCTACGTCACGAATTGATTTTTTGTTCATTGGATTTCCCTCCGACTACTAGTTAGGATTGACAAAACCCACTCAAAAGCTTAACACATTTGCTTTTAAAACGAAAGAAGAGAGAGAGGGAACAAACCCTCTCCCTCGTTTTGTCATTGATAGCTTATATAATTAAGAATTAAAGACCTTTAGAAGTCATGTAAGCTGCTAAGTCTACTACGCGGTTAGAGTAACCAGTTTCGTTATCGTACCAAGAAAGTACTTTAACCATGTTACCTTCCATTACCATTGTAGATAATGCATCGATTGTAGAAGAAGCTGTACATCCGTTATAGTCGATAGATACTAATGGCTCTTCGCTGTATCCAAGGATACCTTTTAATTCGCCTTCAGCTGCTGCTTTGAATGCTGCATTTACTTCTTCAACTGTTACTTCTTTGTCAAGTTCAACAACTAGATCAACTAGAGAAACGTTAGCAGTTGGAACACGTACAGCGCCACCGTTTAATTTACCTTTAAGTTCTGGTAATACTAATGCTACAGCTTTAGCTGCACCAGTAGATGTTGGGATCATGTTTTCAGCTGCTGCACGAGCACGACGTAAATCTTTGTGTGGTAAGTCTAAGATTTGTTGGTCGTTAGTGTAAGAGTGAATTGTTGTCATCATTCCGCGTTTTACGCCGAATTTTTCGTTTAATACTTTAGCGAATGGAGCTAGACAGTTTGTAGTACAAGAAGCATTAGATACTACGTTGTGGTTAGCTGCATCGTATTGTTCGTGGTTAACACCCATAACTACAGTGATATCTTCGTCAGAAGCTGGAGCTGAGATGATAACTTTCTTAACTGATCCACCTAAGTGTTTTTCAGCGTCTGATTTTTTAGTGAAACGGCCAGTAGATTCTACTACTACTTCTACTCCGTAGTCGCTCCATGGTAATTGAGCTGGGTCACGCTCAGCGATAACTTTAATTTCTTTACCGTTAACAACGATGCTGTTTTCGTTAGCAGATACTTCTGCATTTAAAGTTCCGTGAACTGTGTCATATTTTAAAAGGTGAGCTAATGTTTTAGCATCTGTTAAGTCGTTGATTGCTACTACTTCTACCTCAGAGTTGTTAAGAGCTGCGCGGAATACGTTACGTCCGATACGTCCAAATCCATTAATACCAATTTTAGTCATTTGAATTTCCTCCTTGGGGGATTATATTAAAGGGTAATACCCTTTGTTAACTGTTTTGCTGCACCTTCATCTGTAATTAGAATTGAAGTGTGCCCTTGTTTAATTACAGCCTGTATTGCCTTTGCCTTTGAAGAACCTCCAGCGACTGCAACAACGTGAGATACATTTTGTAAATCCTCTAGTTGCATACCAACTGTTCTTACTTTATGAACAACATTTCCTTGTTCATTAAAGTAGTAACCGAAAGCTTCGCCAACTGCTTCGCTTGCCTGAATCTTTAACCAATCTGCTTCCGAAGTATTTCTGCGACGTGCCATTGTTAACGCATCACCTATTCCATGAATGACGATATTGGAAGATCGAATCAACTCAAGAACTTCTTTCACGGAAGGCTCTGTCACAATAGACGCATATGCTTCGCTGCTAACATGATCTGGAACATACAATAAGCGATAATTACTCATCGTATTTTGCGCCATTTTGGCACAAATGGTATTGGCTTCTAACTCGACGCCTTCTCCAATTCCACCACGTGCTGGGACAAATAGCATATGTAAATCTTTGCAATCAAGCTGCATCATGTCCGCAACAGCAGCTAGCGTAGTTCCTCCAGCCACAGCAACGATATTATTCGCTGTCAGACGGTCTTTTATACAAGTCACACAAGCACGGCCCATCTCCAGTTTGACCCAAGGTGATTCATCACTATCACCAGGGACAACGAAAACTTCATCCAAGTCTAATGTTTCCTTAAGTTGCTTTTCTAAAACCTTTAACCCGGAAATTTCTTTCATAAAGTCTTCCAAAGCAAGAACTAAAGCTGTTCCTTCTTCTGTCAATGTCATTCCAGAAGAAGCGACGTGAACTAAGTTTTGTTCTTTCAAAACTTGAACTTCACTTCGCAATACTCGTTCTGTCATACCGAGACTTGCTGATAAGTTTCTTCTTCCAATTGGCTGCATAAGCCTAATGTATTGAAGAATTTGCATTCTCGTTTGCATAACAGGTAGCAGATCAGGTAATAATTTTTTTGTGTTCTGAATCCATGAGCGCATATCTTTTCTCCTCACTACATCGGTTCATTTTCCCTCGTGGTCACTTTACGTCCCGTAGTGACATTTTGTGTCCCACATAGGTTAAAAAAATAATCCCTGCTACGTGTATTATTGTAACAGGAGATAGAAACTTATTCAACTCTTAACTGCATTCTTTATATAGTTTATTATGACACCTTTGTGAATGTTACCATATTCTACTTGTTTTCCGTCTATTTCTACAACCGGAATCATTAGATGATATTTTTCTAAAAGGTCATTATCTTCATATATATTTATTTCCTCAATTTGAAAAGAATATTCACATTGTACTTCCTGTAAAACTTGTTTCGCCTTCACGCAAAGGCCACAATCTTTTTTTGTATACAGTACAACTTTCATCTTCTTCACCTATCCGATTGTTTTTCGTAATGACGACGCTGGAATGTGCATTTGCTCTCTATACTTCGCCACTGTTCTTCGAGAAATAACGATTTCATGCTCTTCTTCTAATAATTTTGAAATCTTTTGATCTGAAAGTGGCTTTTTCTTATTCTCTGCCTCAACAAGCGTTTGAATAAATTGTTTTACGCGCTTTGTAGAAACTGCTTCATCTTCAGTAGTCGAAACGGCATTACTAAAGAACGATTTCATCTCAAATAAACCGTGTGGTGTTTGCACATATTTATTTCGCGTTGCACGACTAATTGTCGATTCATGCACGCTTAACTCTTCTGCTACTTCTTTTAAAGCAAGTGGCTTTAAATACTCCGGACCTTTCCAGAAGAAATCACGTTGTTTTTCCATAATAATGGTCATCACTTGCAGAAGAGTTTGTTTTCTCTGTTTTAAACTACGCATAATCCACTGCACATGTTGATACTTTTCTGATACGTAAGATGCCACTTCACTTTCACTATTATTGAGAAGCGCACTATATTCAGAATGAATTTCAATTCTTGGCATATTTCTCTCATTCATTTGTAAAACGAGACGATCACCATCTTTTTTCACCGCCATATCAGGCACAATATAAAGTGGTTTATCAGAAGAAAACGCAAGACCTGGTTTTGGTTGTAATGACGTTATACAATTTACAGCACTCTGTAATTCCTCATTACTACACTTCAACACTTGAACGAGCTTTCGCCAATCTTTCTTCACGAAATAAGCAAAGTGATCCTCTATAACCTCTTCCGCTAATCCATTCCGCCTTTGTAAGCGCTTCAATTGCAAGGTTAGACATTCCTGAATATTACGCGCCCCTACCCCTGCTGGCTCAAGTGATTGGACAAGCTCTACAGAGCGGTCGACTACATGAATCGGTGCGGAAAGGAGGCTTGCTAACTCTTCGTTCGTTTCTTGTAAATACCCATTTCCATCCATGTTCATAATAATGAAAGAAGCTACTTTTCGCTCTTCTTCCTCTATTTTATAATACTGTATTTGATTTAATAAATGTTGCTGAATCGTTGTAGAATCCACACTGTAGATTTCCATCTGATTCTCGACTTGTTTGCTGGTACTTTTACTGTTGTTAGAGCTCTTTTTCTTCTCCCTCTCAAAACCACCTAACTCAATAAGGGGATTCTCTAACGATTGCTCATACAAAAACTCCGATAATTCTTGTACATTATACTGGAGCATTGTAATCGCTTGCCTTAACTCTTGTGTCATTGCCAAACGTAAGCTTTGTTCTTGTAAAAGACTTGCCTTCAAACTAATCTCCCCCTTGTTTCTATTGTACAATAAGTTTGGTAAAAGGAGAATGCTATCACAGACACCCATTCCAAAATATTATTAATTTATATGTATTAATGAGATTTACAACTTACAACCGAAATTTGAATAATATTGAAAGAAAATAATAGTGCAATAAAATTATTACCACATACTAATAGTAAATCTTATTACTTGATATAACAAGAGGGAATAAAAAAGTCCTAACCTACAAAACGTAAGTTAGGACTTTTTGACGCGCCCAGAGGGATTCGAACCCCCGGCAGACGTGGTACCGGAAACCACCGCTCTATCCGACTGAGCTATGGGCGCATGATTATAAAAAACACTTCATTTTCTTCTCATAATAATAGCAATAAAATCCATCTAAATCAATAAAAATATCCCCATAATCCTTTATACACCTTAGTTATGATTACATCAACAAAGCAACATCCCCTAAAATTTCCAATCATAAATTCACCCCAACTCACAAATTATAACCTTTGAATTGATATTCCAAAGGGGGCTTCATTCAATGACTGTAATTACGAAATTAAAGCAAACTGTTTCTGGATTAAAAAGTGCACAAGCTAGCTTAGAGGGATTCGCTCTTGATACGGATAACCAACAAGCTAAGCAACTTTTCCAAACAGCTGCGCAGCAAACACAAACAATTATCGATTCTTTAAACCCACGTGTTGAAGAAGTCCAACAAGAAGAACCACAATACTCACAGCAATAACGTTTCATGCTGTGAAATAGAAAAAGGGTGATATGCAGTCATCCTTTTTCTATCACATTACATATTGCAATAGAAATGGAATGATGATTATGCGAAAGATTGGACTCATTACCGCGTTATTTATACTTCTATTTAGTTCTTTTACCGGTTGTGATCACAGCCCATTAGATAAAAAGGTAAAAAAAGAAGAAGCAAAACGAACGGAGAAAGAGAAAGGTCCCAAATTAACAAAGACGAGTACGGAATCCTTTAATCAATCTATATCACAGGGAGCGAAGGAAAGAGCTCTCGCTATGGATGAAATTATAAAAAGTACAGCAGTGAATTCCAATTTAGATCTCTACATAGCAGTTAAGCCTGAGCATCATGAACGATTTGGGTTAAAACCTTTACGCAAGAAACTTCAAAAGCAACTAAGTGATGAATATCCCACTTTCGATGTTCGTGTTAGTACCGACAAAAAAATCTTTATGTTACTCGAAAAGCTCGAAAACAGAATCAAGAAAAAAGAAATATCTAAAGATGAAATCAAAAAACAGTTAAAACTTATCGGATCAGAAATGGAATCTAACACTTAACGCTTTCGAATAGAAAAGGAAGGATTTAAATGTCTAGTAAAGATAAAAACTTAACCCCTGTACAACAGGAATATAAAAAATTTGAGCAAGAACGCGAACCGAAGCGTCCTGTCTTAAAAAACTGTATAAAAGCCTTTTTCGTTGGTGGTTTCATTTGCCTAATTGGGCAACTCATTTCTACTTTTTATATTACGTATTTCGATTTCACTGAACGTTCAGCAGGAAATCCAACAGTCGCAACTCTTATTTTCATCTCAATGTTACTAACTGGATTCGGCGTATATGATCGTCTCGGTCAATTTGCAGGTGCTGGGACAGCTGTACCTGTCACTGGATTTGGTAACTCTGTTATCGCCGCATGTATCGAACACCGGACGGAAGGATTTGTCCTTGGCGTTGGCGGTAACATGTTTAAATTAGCTGGTTCTGTTATTTTATTTGGTGTATTTTCGGCTTTCGTCATCGCACTTATTAAAACGATTCTCGTTCAATGGGGAGGGCTATAAATGTTACAAGGACACCGAACGTGGGTATTTGAAAACAAACCAGTTATCATTTCAACTGGAGTCGTTGGCGGACCGTTTGAAGCAAAAGGGAAAATCCCAGAAGACTTCGATATCCTTCATGAAGATTTATGGCTCGGACAAGATTCCTATGAAAAAGCACATAAAATTTTGTTCGAAGAAGCTTGTAGCCGCGCCACTGAAAAAGCAGAACTTCGTAAAGATGATATTCAATTTGTACTCGCAGGGGATTTAATTAATCAAATCACCCCTACAAGCTTTGCTTGCCGTACACTGGGCACTCCTTATCTCGGACTATTCGGCGCTTGTTCTACTTCTATGGAAGGTTTAGCACTTGGGGCGAGTATCGTAAATGCAAAAGGCGCAAAATATTTATTAACGGGGGCATCAAGTCATAACACCGCTGTAGAAAAACAGTTCCGCTACCCTACCGAATATGGTGGACAAAAGCCACCTACTGCGCAGTGGACAGTAACTGGAGCAGGAGCCGCTATTTTAAGCGATACTGGACACGGCCCTAGGGTAACGTCCGCAACAATCGGAAAAGTGGTTGATATGGGATTAACAGATCCGTTTAATATGGGAGGCGCAATGGCTCCAGCTGCCGTTGATACAATTGAGGCCCACTTACGTGAACGTCAAATTGACGCCTCTTACTACGATTTAATCGTAACCGGTGACCTCGGGCATGTCGGTCGCGAAATTGCTTATGACTTATTACATAAACACGGAACGAAAGTAACGAGCGAACAGTTTCAAGATTGCGGGCTACTCATTTATAGAGAAGGGCAACCTGTCATAGCTGGGGCTAGTGGACCAGGATGTTCCGCAACAGTCGTGTACGGTCATTTATTAAACCGAATGAAAAGAGGAGAGTTCAAAAAAATACTTGTCGTTGCGACAGGCGCTTTACTATCTCCACTTACATTCCAACAAGAAGAAACGATTCCGTGCATCGCTCACGCCGTTTCAATTGAATTCGGAGGTGCAACGCAATGATTTTTTTCTGGGCTTTCGTCATTGGCGGACTCATATGTGTAATCGGCCAACTTATGTTTGATGTCGGCAAGCTAACACCCGCTCATACAATGGCAACACTCGTTGTTGCTGGAGCTATATTAGATGGATTCAATTTGTATGAACCATTAATCGACTTCGCTGGAGCTGGGGCAACCGTACCTATTACAAGCTTTGGTAATGCCCTCGTTCACGGCGCAATGGAAGAAGCTGCAAAACATGGCATCGTTGGCGTTATTACCGGCATGTTTAAAGTAACAAGCGCCGGTGTATCCGCAGCTATTATTTTTGGATTCATCGGAGCATTGCTATTCAAACCGAAAGGATAAGGTGTTCGTATGACAGTTATCGCTAGCGTCAAAACCTGCCTTGCTAGTGTAAGGGGCGCTCAAGCAAGTTTAAGCTCCCTCTCACTAAATTCACAGGACGCAGAATCAAAACGTGTATTTCATGAATGTATGTTAGAAATGGACAGCATCATCGCTGATTTACAAAATAGAGTTTCAGTATTAGAACGTGAAGAACCTCAATATAAAGGGTTTTAAGTAGACTGGAGGAAATGACTATGTCTCACCTGCCGGAATGGACACTTGTCATTCTTCGCTCTGTATTCATATTAATTATTTTATTCGCTATTACGAAATGGTTAGGGAAAAGACAAATCTCTCAGCTCTCCTTTTTTGAATACATAGCCGGAATGACAATCGGTGACATCGCTGCCCAAGTATCTACAGGGCTCGATTCAAAATTTTTTCACGGCGTCTTTGCGATACTCATTTTCGCTGTGGTACCTTTTTTAACAGGAATCCTCTCTTTAAAGAACAAAACAGCTCGAGATTTTTTTGAAGGAAAGTCTACCGTATTAATAAAAGACGGAAAGATACTCGAAGATAACTTGAAGAAAGAAAAATATACAAGTGACGAATTACTGGAACTTCTCCGTGGAAAAGATGCTTTCAGCGTAGCTGATGTTGAATTTGCTGTACTAGAACCGAGCGGAGAATTAAATGTATTATTAAAGAAAGATCGCCAACCACTCACAGCAAAAGACATCGGTTTAAAAGTGCCGAATGAAAAAGAACCACAAACTGTTATTATGGATGGCAATGTCTTAGATGAACCGCTATCCGCAAGTGGACATAACCGCGCTTGGCTACATGCTGAACTAGAAAAGCTCGGTGTTGTTATCGAAAATGTCTTTCTCGGTCAAGTTGATTCATACGGACAACTGACTATCGACATTTATAATGACAAACTACAAATGCCTTCTCCTCAAAACAAACCTTTATTATTAGCATCATTAAAAAAATGTCATGCTGATCTTGAACTATTTT
The DNA here is from genome assembly GCF_055902415.1 of Bacillus sp. SSR7. Classification (NCBI taxonomy): domain Bacteria; kingdom Bacillati; phylum Bacillota; class Bacilli; order Caryophanales; family Bacillaceae; genus Bacillus; species Bacillus sp. SSR7. The sequence continues at coordinate 206,783 of NZ_JBVVXV010000004.1, forward strand.
CCCTAGAAACAAAGTCGAAATCAGCAAGCGAAATGTATAGTAAAAACGCGAAACAAATCGAAAAGATTTTAAATAAAGTAACCTATCTTTTAAAAGAATAGATATCGAAAGAACGCTTCAGTCAAAAGGCGTTCTTTTCTTTTTTTCTACAGTTTTTATAACGTTTAAATTTATGTAATTCGGTTATGATGTTGAAGATACATAAGCAGGGAATTCCAAAAACATAGCGAATATTTCATGGTACAACTACATATTTTTTTGATTTAAAGTGGTTTCGTTTGACCTTTATTGACCATAATTGTATTATAAGACTAAGAAAGCTTTATAAGGAGGAAATAACAGATGAATTTAATTCCTACAGTAATTGAACAAACAAATCGTGGAGAACGCGCTTACGATATTTACTCTCGACTATTAAAAGACCGCATCATTATGCTTGGTAGCGCAATTGATGACAACGTAGCTAACTCAATCGTTTCCCAGCTTTTATTCTTGGAATCTCAAGATCCAGAAAAAGATATTCACATCTACATCAACAGCCCTGGTGGTTCTATCACAGCAGGTATGGCAATTTACGATACAATGCAGTTTATTAAACCGCAAGTATCAACAATCTGTATCGGTATGGCTGCATCTATGGGTGCATTCTTACTTGCAGCAGGTGAAAAAGGAAAACGTTATGCACTTCCAAACAGTGAAGTAATGATTCACCAACCACTTGGTGGAGCACAAGGTCAAGCGACTGAAATCGAAATCGCTGCTAAACGTATCCTATTCTTACGTGAAAAACTAAACCAAATTCTTGCTGACCGCACAGGTCAACCACTTGAAGTATTACAACGCGACACAGACCGCGACAACTTCATGACAGCAGAAAAAGCTTTAGAATACGGTTTAATCGATAAGATTTTTACAAATCGTTAATAGATATTTAAAGCGAAAGCGGCTCGTTTAGCTCTGATTGGCTAAGATTCTTTCGCATAAAAGGCGCTTTTTGCCTTCTTATGCGGAAGGTTCTTAGACACGAAGAGCTAGCCGCTGGAGCTGGATAGATTAAAAGCGGAAGCGCCCTATAACAGGGCGCTTTTTTTATATACTGTTCTCCGCCCGCATACCCCACCTAGTATCAACCGAAATATATCAGCGATTTTTCAAATATATCGACCGTAACTCCAATTATATCGGCGATTATTTTAATATATCGACGTTTCGACACAACTTATCGACTTACCGACAATTCTCGACAAGCACGCACATCCCACATACCTCCACCAACAAGCCCCAAACAACAAAAAAAGCTATCGCACATGCGCGATAGCTTTTTATTGTACATATGCAGCTAATGCTTCTAAAGCTTCTTCTGCATCTGAACCTTCTGTTGTAATTGTTATCATGCTACCAGTACCAATTGCTAAGCTCATAATCCCCATTATGCTCTTTGCATTTACTGTCTTCCCATCTTTCTCGATGAAGATATCTGCATGAAAGCGATTGGCCTCTTGTACAAACAACGCAGCCGGACGTGCTTGTAAACCGTTTTTTAATGAAACCTGAACTCTTTTTTGAACCACAGCTCCATTTCCCCTTTAACCTTTTATTTTTTTGCTACCGTTTCTCCCGCGCGTAATTTCTCTGCAATATCATCGATTTTACGCAAACGATGATTAATACCCGATTTACTAATTTTCCCCCCGGATACCATCTCACCTAACTCTTTCAATGTTACATCTTGATAATCTCTTCGTAATTGCGCAATTTCTCGTAGTTTATCCGGCAATATATCAAGGCCAACCGTCTCATCAATATAGCGGATATTTTCAATCTGCCTTAGCGCTGCACCAATTGTTTTATTTAAATTAGCTGTTTCGCAGTTCACTAAACGATTTACAGAATTACGCATATCACGTACAATTCGAATGTCTTCAAATCTTAAAAGTGCATTATGAGCACCTATAATATTTAAAAACTCTGTAATCTTTTCTGCTTCTTTCAAATACGTAATGTACCCTTTTCTTCTTTCCAACGTCTTACTATTTAAATCAAATCCGTTCATCAGTTCACATATAGCATCATTATGTTCCTTATATAACGAAAAGATCTCTAAATGATAAGATGATGTTTCTGGGTTATTTACTGAACCACCTGCTAAAAATGCACCGCGTAAATACGATCGTTTACAACATTTCTTCTCAATTAATTCTTGTGATATATTTCGAATAAATGAAAAGTCATCTCGAACGATATGAAGATCAGCTAATATTTCGCGCGACTTCTCAACAAGCCTTACGATATATACATTGTTTTTCTTCAATCGCATTTTTTTACGAACAAGTAATTCTACCGTCACGTCATATCCTTTTTTCAAAAGCGTATAAATCCTTCTTGCAATTGCCGCATTTTCCGTTTGAATATCGATTGATAGACGACGATTTGAAAAAGAAAGCGATCCGTTCATTCGAAGTAACGCTGATAATTCTGCTTTCTCACAGCATTCCTTCATCTCCAGATTCGTCAACTCTTTCTTTGTTTCTGATGCAAATGACACAGTCAACACCTCCTTATACGATTATTGTGGAACAAAAATCTTGTCCTATATGAAATGAGGAGCGTTACCTCAAACGAGGCAACGCACATCTACAACAGTGAATATAAAATAGAAGCTAGTTTTAATGTATCGTGTCTTACAACACGATCATCATACTTCGCTAATTGATCTTGAATCACATTAATATTATTTTCAGTAAAACGCTCTTCATCTACTACAACTGGCGCTGACATTTCTTCCTCATATAACTGACGTAATTCACAAGGAATATCACGGTTATTTACAATTGCAGTATCGATAAATGGTTCACCTAAATGATCATGTAACGCCTGCACATGATCAAACGCAGTATATCCCATCGTTTCACCAGCTTGCGTCATAACATTACACACATATACCTTCTTCGCTTTTGCAGCAAGAACAGCGTCCCCAATTTTGTTAACAACTAAATTCGGTAATATACTCGTATACAAACTTCCTGGACCGAAAACAAGTAAATCAGCTCGTTTAATTTCAGTCAACGTTTCATGTAACGGCTCTACATCTTCTGGAGTTAAAAAGACACGGTTAATCTTCTTTCCGAAATAAGGAATCTTTGATTCACCTGTTACAATTTCTCCATCTTCTAGTTCCGCATGCAGTACTGCACTTTGATTCGCTGCCGGTAATACACGTCCTCTAACATTTAAAACTTTACTCGTTTCTGTAATAGCATGGAAGAAGTCTCCTGTAATCGAGGTCATACCTGCCAATAATAAATTTCCTAACGCATGACCTTTCAGCCCATCTCCCGTTGTGAAACGATGCTGAAATAAAGCTTCCACCAGTGGCTCTACATCTGATAACGCAACAAGTACGTTACGAATGTCACCTGGGGGTGGAATTTCTAGCTCATCACGTAATCTACCTGAACTGCCACCATCATCAGCGATTGTAACAACTGCTGTAATATCAACCGGATATTGTTTTAATCCTCGTAATAAAACAGAAAGTCCCGTTCCGCCTCCCATGATAACAATTTTAGGTTTTCTCTCTTTTTTCATCCCTTAATGACCCTTTCTCTTCTCCACATCACGATGAGATACATGAACGCTATACTCTGGTTTCAAATGTTTCCCAAGGTATTCTGTAAGCGTAACAGAACGATGCTGTCCACCTGTACATCCAATTGCAATTACAAGTTGACTCTTGCCTTCTCTCTTATAATGAGGCAGCATGAAAGTGATAAGATCAGTCAATTTCTCTAAAAACTTATGCGTCTCATTAAATTTCAGCACATACGATGAAACTTCTTCATCTAGTCCTGTTAATGGCTTCATATGTGGAATGTAATATGGATTTGGTAAAAAACGAACATCAAATACTAAATCTGCATCAATTGGAATACCGTACTTAAATCCAAATGACATAACATTTACACGAAATGCTTGCTCAGTTTCAGTTGAAAATAGGTGAACAATTTTTTCACGTAATTCTTTCGGTTTTAAATCAGATGTATCAAGCACAATATTAGCGCGTGCCTTCATATCTGTTAATAGGCTACGCTCTGCTTCAATTCCCTTTAACGGTAAACCAGTTGGTGCAAGTGGATGTGAGCGTCTCGTTTCTTTATAACGAGTTACAAGCGTGCTATCTTTCGCATCTAAGAATAAAATATGAGGAATAATCCATGTACGTTCTGATAAATCATCAAGTGCTTCCCATAAATGTTCGAAAAACTCTCGGCCACGTAAATCAATACCAAGTGCTACTTTATTCATTTTTCCTTTTGAATCCGCCATAAGCTCAATAAACTTCGGCAATAACATCGGTGGTAAATTATCCACACAGAAATATCCTAAATCTTCAAAACTTTGTAAAGCTACTGTCTTTCCAGCTCCAGACATTCCTGTAATAATTACCATTTTTATATCATTATTCTCTGTCATCGTATCCTCTCCTTGACGGTTTAACTCGGATCTAATCGATATGAAAGCAACTCAAAATCTGGGGTATATACAAATGTACCGTAGATTATGCCATTTCCTTTAATTAAATAATCAATAATGTGATAATCTCCTGGTGCCATTGCTAAATCATCAATTTTATCAAATGTATGCCAACCAATGATGCCTTCTTCGCTCTCTAGTTTGTTTTCTCCTGCAAAATCTGTCGCTAAAAAGGAGAACATCATCCATTCAGAAACAACTTTATCACCTTCTTGGATAACAAAGGTGAAGACCCCCTTTAACGCTGGGTTCTTTAAATAAATACCTGTTTCTTCACGATACTCGCGAACAACGGAATCTCTTACAGTCTCACCGCGCTCCATTTTTCCGCCTGGTGCAACCCACCAATTCCGGCGAGGTTTTTGGAGTAAGAGTACTTCATTATCTCTAATTAACACACAGTTTGTCACTCTTTGCATGTTTCTTCACCTCAGCTACTTGCAGCAAATTTCTCACTGCATACTCATTTCATTATACTATCAAAAACAGTTTGCTACAACGAAGGAGCCAGTCCCCTTTCGCTAAGCATACGCTACTCAACAATTTTAAGAAAGCTTTCTATAACAAGCAATGTAAATGCCTGGACTTTCCGTGAATAGCATGAAAAATCCCCTTAACGATTTTTATCGCCAAGGGGACTAAAGCCTTTATTTCTTACCGAAATAAGTAACAATCGCAAATCCTAAAATAAAGGTAATAATTGAACTTATAATTGAAAATCCTCCAGTTGGAATACCAGGGAACACAATTACAATCGAACCGATAACTAGTCCAATAATTGCCGCAAATGTCATACTTTTATATCGATCTAATAAGAAACTAATTCCTTTACTACTTACAACGAACCCTACCATAACGCCAGCACCAATAACTGCGATTAAAGGTAAGTTGAGTGTAGTTAAAGCATTAATTGCTGTCGGATATACACCAATAATTAACAAAATAAATGATCCGCTAATTCCAGGAAGTAACATCGCCATACTAGCCATCCACCCTGCAAAAAATAAGCCAATTGCATTTAAAATTGTTAACGTCGTAATTAGGTCTGCTGTCTTATCTGGTTTAAAGAAAGCTGTAATCGCAACAAGAATTGCTGCAACTATTAATAAAACAATATGCTTACCTTTAAACGACGACTTTGCATCGGCTTCTCTCATTAACATCGGTAATATACTAATAATTAAACCGAGGAAGAAAAATTGAGTCGGTTCATAATGATTTGCAAGTAAATATTTAATAACGTGACTTAACGTTAAAAATGCTGCTGCCACACCAGCTGCAAGGGGAATTAAAAATCCTAAATGTTTTTTCCATTCACGACTAAAGAATCCGCTAATTGCCGCAAGCAATTGTTCATAAATCCCTAACACAACAGCGATTGTACCGCCGCTCACACCAGGAATTAAATCACTAACGCCCATACAAAATCCACGATATATATTACGCCATTCCATACTGAATAAATTCCTCATTTCTTATAGTGATTTTTTCCGTAAAGTCCAGTATATCAATAAGAAAGCTTATAATCCCAATATTTTTTGACAAAACTTTGACATTTTCACACAAAAAAAGAAGAAAGCTCCTATCGGTAGCCTTCTTCTCAAAAGGTATGTTATCCCTTATTTTTCTGATACAGTTTTTAGTTCTTCTAATAATTCTTCTACGTAATGTTGTGCACTTTGTGCTGCAATACTACCATCACCTGTTGCAGTTACAATTTGACGTAGCATTTTCTCGCGAACATCACCTGCTGCGAAAATACCAGGAACTTTCGTTTCCATACGCTCGTTTGTTTCAAGGTAACCATTTTCATTTGTAATACCTAGTTCAACAAATGGTTTTGATAGTGGTAGCATACCGATGTATACGAATACGCCGTCAGTTTTGACTTCTTTCTCTTCTCCACTGTTTACATCTACAAGTGTTACACTTCCTACTTTACCATTTGCTTCGTTAATTTCTTTTATCGTGTGGTTCCAAATGAAGTCTACTTTTTCATTTTGGAAAGCACGATCTTGTAAAATTTTCTGTGCACGAAGCGTGTCACGACGGTGAACGATCGTTACTTTTGATGCGAAACGTGTTAAGAACACACCCTCTTCAACAGCAGAATCTCCGCCGCCAATAACTACAAGTTCTTTACCTTTAAAGAATGCGCCATCACATACCGCACAATATGATACACCGCGGCCGCCAAGTTCTGTTTCACCTGGTACACCAATTTTTTTATACTCTGCACCACTTGCAACGATAATTGCACGTGCTTTATATTCTTTTTTACCAGCAATAATTGTTTTGTATTCTTTACCATCGATGACTTCTTTCACATCACCGTATGCATATTCAGCACCAAATTTCTTCGCATGCTCAAACATTTTATTTGATAAGTCTGGTCCTAAAATGGACTCATAACCTGGGTAGTTTTCTACATCTTCTGTATTTGCCATTTGTCCGCCTGGAATACCACGCTCAAGCATTAATGTGCTTAAATTCGCACGAGATGTATATACTGCAGCTGTCATACCAGCTGGTCCTGCACCAATAATAATGACATCATAAATTTTTTCTTCCGACACACTATTCACTCCTATCCATTCCTACACAATTAAGTTACCCTCATTATACTGTTCGCATCATTTTTTTCCCAATGATTTGCTTATCTATGTGTGCGTACGCTTAACAGCTTGCACATACTTTCGAACAGTCGCTACAGATACATTATACACATCTCCGAGCTCCGACTGTGTCATCTTATTTCCTTGTTCACTGCGTACGATATATTCAACCGCAGCTGACCAGCCGTATACATTTGTAAAAACTGCCCCAGATGTATATAAACGTATGAACGTACAAAACCAAAATTGTAAACACTCTTCGATTAATTCATCATCTTTTTTCGTATAATTGTATAAAGCATCCGCGATTCGAGCGCACTGTTCAAATTGCTGTAAATCAACTGGAATACTCTTATGGCTATTCAGTAAAAAGAAATACTTTGCAAGTTGCGATACGATCGGAACACCATTCTTCGCCTGCGTTACATCAAAGAAGAATCCAACCTTCTCTGGCGTTGATAATTCATTCATTAAATATAAAGCTAGCATTTGTTCCTCTAGCGTCGCACTTTGCTGAAATGATTTTCGTAATTCTTCAAATAACACGTTTTGTCCTTCATCCGCTAAATTCAATGCATTCCACGGTTCTTTTCCCTTTTTATCAGGGTGCAATTCTACAACATGTTGCCACATTTTTTCAGCTACTTGCTGATCTTTTACCATATACGCAGAATATGCAAACCAATAATAAAAACTAACGTCTCCTTCGTATCCTTGACGCTTTAATAATTTGAACCATTTATATGCAGGCTCGAAATGACCAATTGTTGCAAGTGTCGTCCCAAGTTTCAAACGATGTTCAAACGAAATCGGATATACCGAAACTAACTGAGCAGCTAACGCCTCTACTTGTTTATGCTCTCCAATTGAATATAGAAAAATAAGCGTATTACAAAGCGCATGTATATTACCTGGATTTTTCTCTAAAATCATTTCCGTTAACTTCAGTGCCTTATCTACATTACCAGATTGAAAATGCGCAATGGCTAAATTATTATGCCCCGACCAAAATTCCGGATAATCTTTCGTAACAATTTCTAATGTAGCAATTGCTTCTTCCAATTGTCCGTTACGAATATAACGATTAGCTTCTTCCTGCATAACAATTAAATCATCTTCATCCTCAATCTCTTCCGCACCCATCGCTTCTTCTTCCATAATTTCAAGTAATTCTAATGTATCTTCTACGAATTCCTTCTCTTCTGCAACTTCTAAATAGCGATCCGCATACTTCTTCGCCTGCTGAAATAGCCCCATATACGCATAATTATTTGCAATAAAATAATAACACTGTTCAAGTTCTGGATTAGATCTAACAAGCTTAAAGAAGGTTTGATTTGACTCTTGATATTCACCAGCCTCAGATAATACTGTTGCTAATTGACATAAAATAAACGGCTCCTTCTCGCTTTGTGCCGCTCTTCGAAAATATTTAATTGCATCTTGCAATTTTTGTCCTTTGTAAGCCCTCATCCCTTTTTTATAAAAGAAGTCCGCTAATTGATTAAAAGAGATAACTTGTCCGTTCTCCTTATATATTCTTTGATTTTTCCCCATATATCCTCCAGTTTTTTGTTTTCTTCGTTCACACATTCTTCTATCTATAAGTATAAACGATTCCGTAAAAAACAAAACAGTATATTATACTCAATTATTTCCTTTTTATTCATTAAAAAAGAAGAGAAATGTTACATTTTTATCATCGACCTTCTCTAGCATCCATTTCTTCTTTTGTATAAATAACACGCATTGGATTTCCACCTACGAAAGCACCACTCGGTACATCTTTATGAACGAGTGTGCCAGCTGAAACAATTGCGCCATCTCCAATTTTCACACCTGGTAATATAGTCGTATTTGCTCCGATCATCACTTCGTTTCCAATGAAGATCTCTCCAAGTCGATATTCGCGAATTAAATATTCGTGCGCTAAAAGCGTCGTGTTATAGCCAATAATCGTATTTTCTCCCACAGTTATCTTTTCCGGGAACATAATGTCCGGCATTACCATAAGCGCAAACGATGTTTTCTTTCCTACTTTCATCCGCAAAAATGTGCGGTATAACCAATTCTTGACCGATAAAAAAGGTGTATAACGTGCAATTTGGATAATCATAAAGTTTTTCATTACCTTCCAAAAAGACACTGTTTTATACACATTCCATAATGAATTCTCTCCTGAAACAGGATAGCGCGTTGTCCGTCGCACTTCACTCGCTCCTCTACTTATCTTTACGAACGATTCATGTCGGACAAAATCGGCAATAAATCACTCATTTTATCTAGCATAAAGTCTGGCTTGTAAGCCTCTAAATACGCTCTACCTTTCAATGTCCATGAAACCGCAGCTGTTTTCGTACCCGCATTTTGTCCACCAACAATATCATGATGATTATCCCCAACCATCAATGCTTCTTCTGGTTTCGCATCTAATAACTGAAGCGCTTTTTGAAGTGGCTCTGGATGTGGTTTCACATGCTCTACATCATCAATTGTCACAACAACATCAAAAAACTCATCAAGCTTTGATAGCTTTAATCCCATCTCAACGGTTTGTCTCGCTTTCGTTGTAACAATACCAACCTTATAACCTTGTTTCTTCAACTCTTGAACTGTTTCATATACAGTTTCATATTCTTCTACTAATTCATCATGATGATCATGGTTAAATTGACGATAGCTTGTAATTAACTCTTCAACCTTACTTTCATCAATCTTGCTGAAAGTATCATGCAAAGATGGACCGATAAATGGCAATACATCTTCACGCTTATATTGATTTGGATAATATGTATTTAAAGTATGTAAAAAAGAAGAAATAATAAGTTCATTTGTATTAATTAACGTTCCATCTAAATCAAATAACACTGTATTTATTCTCATTGCCTTAGTCCTTTCTCTTTCCTGAATATGAAAGAAGCAGCATCTCATAATAAGATGCTACTTTTCTCTAATTTTCTAAATATCTTTTATCAGCTTGCCCCATTTTTCGTCTCACAATAATGAAAATAATAGAAATAACAACAATTCCAATTGACATTACTTGTGCGATACGAAGTGGCCCTAGCATTAAACTATCTGTACGTAAGCCTTCTACAAAGAAGCGCCCTACTGAATACCAAATTAAATATGTGAAGAATAATTCCCCGCGGCGTAAATTCACTTTTCGTAATGCAAGTAATAGAATTACCCCTGCAAAATTCCATAATGATTCATATAAAAACGTCGGGTGATAGTAAACACCATCAATATACATTTGATTAATAATAAAATCCGGTAAATGAAGGCCTTCTAAAAACTGTCTCGTTACTTCATCACCATGTGCCTCTTGGTTCATAAAGTTTCCCCATCGGCCAATTGCTTGTCCTAGTAAAATACTTGGTGCAGCAATATCCGCCAACTTCCAGAACGAAACTCCGCGGCGTTTCGCAAAAAGAATCCCTGTAATAACAGCCCCGATTAAGCCACCATGAATCGCCAAACCACCTTGACGAATATTAATAATTTGACTCGGGTTTTGCGCGTAATATTCCCATTCAAAAATAACATAGTACATTCTCGCAAATAGAATAGCGATCGGTACTGCAATTAATACAAGGTCAACAAATGTATCTTTTGGAATACCTAGCCTTTCTCCTTCGCGAGTTGCTAGCCAAAGACCTAATAGCACACCTGTACCGATAATAATCCCGTACCAATAAACAGGAAACGGCCCAAGTTGGATCGCTACGCGGTCAAGCTGTGGTACAGAACCTAACAGCATATGTATGACCTCCCTCTCCAGTGTTTACTCCTGATTTCCTAACTCAATCGCACTCATTAATCGTTCTGAGAACTGCTGTGCTGCATTGACTCCCATACGTTTTAAACGGAAGTTCATCGCTGCCACTTCAATAATAACAGCTAAGTTTCGACCAGGACGAACTGGAAGTGTAATCTTCGTAAGTTCTGTATCAATAATCTTCATCTTCTCTTCATCAAGACCTAAGCGATCATAATTTTTCTTTTGATCCCAAATTTCAAGGTTAATAACAAGTGTAATACGCTTATAATTTCGCACTGCCCCTGCACCGAATAACGTCATAACGTTAATGATACCTAAGCCACGAATTTCTAATAAATGCTCAATTAAATCTGGTGAGCTTCCTACTAATGTGTCTTCATCTTCTTGGCGAATTTCTACACTATCATCCGCAACAAGACGGTGACCACGCTTCACAAGTTCAAGAGCTGTCTCACTTTTACCAACACCACTTTGACCTGTAATTAAAACACCAACACCATAAATATCTACTAGTACACCATGAACAGCAGTTGTTGGCGCTAACTTACCTTCTAAATAATTTGTTAAACGACTTGATAATCTTGTTGTCGTTTGAGAAGAACGCAATAAAGGCATGCCTGATTCACGTGATGCTTGCAGTAACTCATCTGGTACATCTTGATTACGAGTTATAATAATACATGGCGTCTCTTCAGTACAAAGCGCTTTCATTCTCTCTTGTTTTTGCTCTGATGTTAACGTGTCAAAGAACGTAAGCTCCGTCTTTCCAAGAAGCTGTACGCGATCAGCTGGATAATATGTAAAAAATCCTGCCATTTCAATTCCAGGTCGTGATAAATCACTTGTATCAATCGGACGATGAATTCCTTCTTCACCACTTATTAACTCCAATTGAAATTGTTCAATTAAATCTTTTGTCCTTACTTTCGGCATATGTATAAACCTCCACTCCGCTGCGGGTTCAGTCTCATTTGATGTAAAATTCCATTCTACCGGATATTGTACCATTTTTTTCTGGAAACAAGAAATACGGTTTCTAATAAATAGAAAAAAACATTTCATACACATCATGAAATGTTTTTCTTTTTGTCATTTTCTCTTTTTTTCATATAAAGGTTCCACAATTGCCTTTTCAATAATCATATTAAAAATTGAAATACAAATTGCCGCAACGATCGCTACACCAAACCCTGATATATTAAATGCATCTCCTAATAATGAATCTGCTATTTTTAACGTAATCGCATTAATAACAATTAAGAAGAACCCGAAAGTTACAACCGTAATTGGTAGCGTAATTAAAATTAAAAACGGTTTTACAAACACATTTAAAACAGCCAAAATAATACTCGCAATAATTGCAGTTTGTATATTTGCTACGTAAAACGCATCTGGTGCAATCCCTTTTAAAAGTCCCGATACAGCGATTAACACAACGCTATTTACAAGAAGTGATACAATCCATCTCATTTTCTTACACATCCTTTTGACATATATATTTCATCATACGCTAATAGATAAGAAACGCAAGTATCCTATACACACTTATATCAACTTATTCTACTCTTCATGCTTGTATACCTACTAACACTTCTTTGCGAAATAAGGCCCACACCATCTATGCTCATGCGTTTTCACAAAAGTCCAAGTGAAATCTTTATCTACAATGTAAATATCGCCTTTATACATATCATCTGTTTCACGTAATATATCATCCATACTTAATAAACTTGCATCTTTTATTAGTAGTACATCATCACAGTGTTGATAGAAGATGTAGCACTCCTTTTTCACTTCATTATGAAACGCGTTTTCTGCTTCTTTACCCTTTAAGTATTTCTTTTTCTCTTTTCACATTGTGGTTCTATTAAAATAATTATCGTACTATTCCACCGCTATATTTCAATTCATACACCTTTTCATCACCTATGAGAATGATTTCTTTACCTTGAAAACAATCAAGAGTACCTTCATACTCATTCTTGAAAATATATGTACCTGATTTATAGTAATTTGGACCACGATAGATAGAATTCGTATCAACTGACCTTAATGCTTGGCGAAGGAAGTTATAAATTGGACCCATGATATCCCAATCTGAGTTTGAATTAGTGACACCACCTGAATAGACCATTGACCAAATGGGACGATTCTCAAACTCTACAGTTTCTTGTCCAATAAAAAAAGCTGAACCAAAATAAATATCTCGATAAAAATAATCACCGCTACTGTACTCAAGTTGTTTCGATCCGTTTAATAACGCCTGAACTGATGCGTCATCTCCCTGAGATGCATATGTCTTTCTTTTCGCTTCTACAATAAATTGGGCAAGTGATTTATGATTAATTGACATAATCCCCCTCCATTACAATTCAATTTTGATAACTTATAAATTTCTTAAAACATCTAAAAACTCCATCTTCTCCCCCTATATAATAAAAACCGAGCGTCATTTCAACTCGGTTTTTATTACTAAACTTATTGTGATAACTCTACTTCTTTTATTCTCTCTTTCATTCTTGCTTTATCACGATTTAAAATCTCTTTTAAATACTTACCTGTATACGAGCGCTCTTCTTTCACTACTTGCTCTGGCGTTCCAGAAGCAACGATTTGTCCACCTTTGTCTCCGCCCTCTGGTCCAAGGTCAACGATATAATCAGCTGTTTTAATTACATCTAAATTATGTTCAATTACCAGTACCGTCTCACCGCTCTCAACAAGACGCTGCAATACCTCTAGAAGACGTGCAATATCATGCGCATGTAAACCAGTCGTTGGCTCGTCTAAAATGTATAGTGTACGTCCTGTAGAACGACGGTGTAATTCAGAAGCTAATTTCACACGCTGTGCTTCACCACCAGATAACGTCGTAGCTGGTTGCCCTAATTTCATATAACCAAGACCAACGTCTACAAGCGTTTGAAGTTTACGCTTAATTTTTGGGATATTAGCAAAGAACTCTACTCCATCTTCAATTGTCATCCCTAACACTTCAGAAATGTTTTTATCTTTATATTTCACTTCTAACGTTTCACGATTATAACGTTTACCATGACAAACTTCACAAGGCACGTATACGTCTGGTAAGAAGTGCATTTCAATTTTAATAATTCCATCACCACGGCACGCTTCACAACGTCCGCCTTTCACATTAAAGCTGAAACGCCCTTTTTGATATCCGCGCACTTTCGCTTCATTCGTTTGGGCAAACACATCACGAATATCATCAAACACACCTGTATAAGTCGCTGGGTTAGAACGTGGTGTACGTCCAATTGGCGATTGATCAATATCGATTACTTTATCTAAATGCTCAAGACCTTTAATCTCTTTATGAGTACCTGGCTTCGCTTTCGCTTTATATAACTTTTGCGCTAACGATTTATATAATACTTCATTAATCATCGTACTTTTACCAGAACCAGATACACCCGTTACCGCTACAAACGTACCAAGCGGGAATGACATTTTCGCGTTCTTTAAATTATTCTCTTTTGCACCGACAATTTCCACTTTTCGTCCGTCACCTTTACGTCTTTCAAGTGGAACTGGAATAAACTCTTTACCGCTTAAATACTTCCCTGTTAGCGAATTCTCATCTTGCATCACTTCGGCTGGTGTACCTGCTGATACGACTTGTCCACCGTGAATACCTGCGCCAGGCCCGATATCAAGTAAATAATCAGCTGCCATCATCGTATCTTCATCATGCTCAACAACAATTAACGTATTACCTAAATCACGCATTTCTTGCAATGTACGAATAAGACGGTCGTTATCGCGCTGATGCAAACCGATAGAAGGCTCATCAAGAATGTAAAGTACACCAGTAAGACGAGAACCAATTTGCGTTGCTAAACGAATACGTTGCGCCTCACCACCCGATAAAGTTCCTGCGGCACGACTTAACGTTAAATAATCTAAACCAACGTTCACTAAGAACCCAACGCGCTCCTGAATCTCTCTTAAAATTAAATGAGCAATTTTTTGTTGTTTCTCTGTTAGCTCCACATTTGAGAAGAACTCCTGTACTTCTTGAACAGAATATTTCGTTACATCAGCAATCGTTTTATCACCAACAA
Source organism: Bacillus sp. SSR7 (assembly GCF_055902415.1). Lineage (NCBI taxonomy): Bacteria > Bacillati > Bacillota > Bacilli > Caryophanales > Bacillaceae > Bacillus > Bacillus sp. SSR7. The sequence continues at coordinate 221,800 of NZ_JBVVXV010000004.1, forward strand.
AAACAGCCAAACTCTCAGGTTTTAAACGTCCACCTTTACACTTCGGACAAGCTTGTTCTGCCATATATTTTTCCATTTGCTCACGAATGTAATCGGAACTCGTTTCACGATAACGACGTTCAATATTTGGAATAACACCTTCAAATAAAATCTCATTTTCCTTTACTTGACCAAATTCATTTACATAACGGAAATAAACTTTCTCTTCTCCGCTTCCGTACAACACTTTATCAAATAAATCTTTCGGTATATTTTTCACAGGCACATCCATATCAACGCCGTAATGATTACATACAGATTGTAAAAGCTGTGGGTAATATTGTGAGCTTGTCGGCTCCCAAGGCGCAATCGCATGTTCATTTAATGATAAATCCCAGTTCGGAATAACAAGTTCTAAATCTACCTCTAGCTTTGAGCCAAGTCCATCACAAGAAGGACATGCACCGAACGGACTATTGAATGAGAACATACGCGGTTCTAATTCTCCAATTGAAAAACCACAATGTGGACAAGCATGATGTTCACTAAATAACAGTTCCTCTTCTCCCATTACATCGATTAACACGCGGCCCCCGCCAAGCTTTAATGCACTTTCAAGTGAATCAGCAAGACGGCTTGCGATTCCTTCTTTTACAACAATACGGTCAATTACAACTTCAATGGAATGCTTCTTATTTTTATCTAACGCAATATCTTCAGACACATCAAGCATTTCACCATCAACACGTACACGAACATACCCTTGCTTCTTAATATCTTCAAGTACTTTCACATGTGCACCTTTACGTCCAGAAACGATAGGAGCTAAAACTTGTAATTTCGTACGTTCAGGATATTCAAGTACACGGTCTACCATCTGCTCTACTGTTTGTGACGTAATTTCAATGCCATGATTCGGACAAATCGGTGTACCAATTCGCGCAAATAATAGACGTAGATAATCATAAATCTCCGTTACCGTTCCGACAGTTGAACGCGGATTACGACTTGTCGTTTTTTGATCGATTGAAATCGCTGGTGACAATCCTTCAATTGTATCTACATCCGGCTTATCCATTTGTCCTAAAAACTGACGCGCATACGCAGATAACGATTCTACGTATCTGCGCTGCCCTTCTGCATAAATCGTATCAAATGCTAATGATGATTTCCCCGAACCAGACAATCCTGTTACAACGACAAGCTGATTTCTCGGAATGGTTACATCAATATTTTTTAAGTTATGTGCTCTAGCACCTTTTACAACAATAAAATCCTTGCTCTTACTCACTCTTTTCACCCTTCCGCTTTTAATTCTAATAGTAAATCTCTTAATTCAGCTGCACGCTCGAAGTCTAACGCTTTTGCTGCTTCTTTCATTTCTGCTTCCATCTTCGCAATTGTCTTTTCACGCTCTTTTTTCGTCATCTTCTTAGCTGGCGTTGCCTCATATGTTTCCGGCTCTTCAGCAGCTGTCGTTGCACGGATTACATCACGCACACCTTTTTGAATCGTTTTCGGCGTAATACCATGCTCTTCATTGTAAGCCTCTTGTATACTACGACGACGCTGTGTTTCTTCAATCGCAATTCCCATCGATCTCGTTATACGATCTGCGTACATAATAACGCGGCCGTTTTCATTACGTGCTGCACGACCGATTGTTTGAATTAATGAACGTTCTGAACGCAAGAACCCTTCCTTATCAGCATCTAAAATAGCTACAAGGGATACTTCTGGAATATCTAATCCTTCTCGCAATAAGTTAATACCGACAAGAACATCAAACTTACCAAGGCGAAGATCTCGTATAATTTCAATACGTTCTAACGTTTTCACTTCAGAATGCAGGTAATTCACCTTAATTCCTACATCTTTTAAGTAGTCTGTTAAATCCTCTGACATCTTCTTTGTTAAAGTTGTAATTAATACACGTTCATTTTTTGCAATGCGATCTTGAATCTCTCCTAATAAATCGTCAATCTGCCCTTCAATTGGTCGTATATCAATTGGCGGATCTAAAAGCCCTGTTGGACGAATAATTTGTTCTATTACTTCTGGCGACTGCTCTAATTCATACGGTCCTGGCGTTGCTGACACGTAAATAACTTGATTCGTTTTCTCTTCAAACTCATCAAATGTGAGCGGTCTATTATCTAAAGCTGATGGCAGACGGAATCCATGATCCACAAGCACTTGCTTACGCGCTTGGTCCCCGTTATACATCGCTCTTACTTGCGGCACTGATACATGCGACTCATCCATAACGATTAAGAAATCTTTCGGGAAATAGTCTAATAACGTATACGGCGTTGCTCCCGCTGGACGAAGTGTTAAATGACGGGAATAGTTTTCAATACCTGAACAAAAGCCCATCTCGCGCATCATTTCTAAATCATAACGTGTACGCTGTTCTATACGCTGCGCTTCTAACAACTTGCCGTTATCATTTAATTCCTTTAAACGCTCTTCTAATTCTTTTTCGATATTTTCAATAGCGACCTTCATTTTTTCTTCACGTGTAACGAAGTGAGATGCTGGGAAAATTGCTACATGATCACGCTCTGCTAATACTTCCCCTGTTAACGCATTTACTTCGCGAATACGGTCAATTTCATCACCAAAAAACTCAATTCGAATACAATGCTCGTCAAGTGATGCCGGGAAGATTTCAACTACATCTCCGCGCACACGGAATGTACCACGCTTGAAATCAATATCATTACGTCCATACTGCACATCAACAAGTTCACGAAGCAATTGATTGCGATCCTTTTCCATACCAACTCGAAGTGAAACAACTAACTCGCGGTATTCTTCTGGAGAACCTAAACCATATATACACGAAACACTCGCAACAATAATTACATCATCCCGTTCAAATAATGCAGACGTTGCCGAGTGACGCAATTTATCAATTTCATCATTAATCTGTGCGTCTTTTTCAATAAACGTATCTGTTTGCGGCACATACGCTTCTGGTTGATAATAATCGTAATAACTAACAAAATATTCAACCGCATTATTTGGGAAAAAGTCTTTCAACTCACTATATAACTGTCCTGCTAACGTTTTATTATGAGCCATGACAAGTGTTGGCTTTTGCACTTCTTTAATGACATTTGAAATCGTAAATGTCTTACCCGTTCCTGTCGCCCCAAGCAACACTTGCTTTTTCTTTCCACTATTAATTCCCTTTACAAGCTTCTCTATAGCTACCGGCTGATCACCTTGCGGGGAATACGCTGAGACAATTTCAAATTGACGTTCCAAGAAAATCCGACCTCCTCATAAAAATCTGTATTATTATTTTACCACGAATGCCTATAAAAAACCTAAAAAAACGAACAGATATTCGGTAAAGTTTTCGACAATATATATAGAAAAAGGAAGAAGAGTACACCTCCTTCCTTATCAAATCTTCTTCCGCATGAACAAACAGTAAGCACCACACTGATTAAGGTTCCACTTCATTTAAAATCAGCTCTTTTTCCTACTGTCATCCTCTCCTATATAAACTATTGGCATACTAAAAAAGCTACTTTCCCCTAAGAAAGTAGCTTCTTGTTCCCTTTCCCCTTCTTCGGAAAAAGAACATATGAAAATGAAATAGCTGCATCCACTAAAAGTATAATCGCCCAAACTTGGCTAACCCGACTCGCTGCTTTATTTAAAACAATTCCCGTTTCTAACCAATTACGCCATTGTTCAACCGGGGCAAGACCGTACAGAAAGAAAAAGAAAATATGCACAATAACAAACAAACTAAGGTGCAATACCCAATTTTTTATTTCCTGCTTCGCATAAGCCATACCTGTTAATTCTACCTGTTCTTCTATAATAGGCGCCGGTTCATTCCGCCATTTCGCAACTAATTTTTGCGCAAATATATCAAGCTTCTTCAAATCCTTTTTCCCGTAGAAAACTGCATACAATAAAATGATTACAGTAATGATTTGAAAGTTAGAAAACTTTCCTGTTTGATAGTAATCCACTACTGCTAAAGTTAAAATAAATACTTCATTTACGAGTAGTACAATCCCCATAATAAAACTTGCCTTTTTCAAACGGAATCCGTAACGGAATAAAAAGAAACCGATAGCCGATAACCAAAATACAATCTCTGCCCCAATTAAAAAATACCAACGATATTCTGCGAGCATACTCATTTATCCCTCTCCTTTTCATCATAAATACGACAAGCTTCATCCATATATAGTAAAAGTTCTTCTTCGATTGGATACATGCTCATTTTCTGTGAAGCTTCTTTCGATTTTCTAACTTCCCATAACTTATCTAAAAATGCTTCGTCACCATTAGCCATCTCTAAACACTTCTGCATTAATTTCTTCGTTGCTTCTTGTACCTCATCACTAGCGGCTTCTTTACCTTCTTTCATAAAAGTACGTAATTGCTTTAATAAATCTACCCATTCTAAAACATTCGGATCTTCTTCACTCATATTTGGCAAATTCTGAAGCAATTTTTGTTCTTCCTTTGAAAACACTTCATTTTGGAATATTTCACGTATACGAGGAGACTGTTTCGAAAGCTGAATTAATTCAAACATAACTTTCCAATCGAGCTCTCCCTCTACATCTACTGAATAAACAACCGCTTGTAGAACACGCTCCATTCGATTAAATTTCTTTTGTTCTTCCTGTACAAATCGAAGTTGTTTTTCAAGCGAATCCTTTAAGTTAAGCTCACCTTTTACTAACATATTCGCAGACTCTTTTAGTGAAAATCCCATTTCCTTTAAAAATAAAATTTGTTGGAGACGTATTACGTCAGCTTCACTATATAAACGATGGCCCCCTTCTGTTTTCCCGCTCGGCTTTAATAAATCTATTTGATCATAATAACGTAATGTACGTACTGTTACCCCTGTTTCTTTCGTCAATTGTTGTATTGAAATCACTACCATCACCTCTTCCCCTTCATTATAAAAGATGACGTTACGTCACTTTCAAGCCTTTTGTAAAAAAAATACAAAAAGCTGTTTATACTCTTTGTATAAACAGCTTTTACGGAAATAACCCCTTGTGTACAGCACGACCACAACATAAAATAAGCGCGCCAACAACAACGCTCGTTGCGGTTTTATGATAATGAGCTAATAGTAATAAATAATACGATAAACCTACAGTACCAATCATAATACAAATGCTTGGCACTGGATTACGAGAAAAATTTTGCATTCCCCAAAGAAGCGCAAATATAACTGTAGCGACACATAATACCGGTAATCCCATCCCAGTTCCCCTTTTTCTATCTATTCCTTGTTGCAAAAATACTCATCGATGCCATACTTATACACGATCAGCCTCTTTACTATTTCTATATCTCCATTTTGGCCAATAGTTCACAAAGAAATAAACAAACTGCCCTAGTACAAATAACACAAACGGCATACCAGCACTTCCGTCAACAATTAAATTATATAAACTCCATATTGCTAAACTAATCGTGAAAAATAACCCTACATATTTAAACGCTTTATCCGACTGAAATCTCTCAAACTCATCTTGCATTTTTCATTCCTCCTATCACTATGCTCGTTTGCCTACCATAACTCCTATGATGAGACTACCTGCAAATAAGGAACTACAGATCATAAGTATTTCTTGCACTGGTATAACAGCTCTACCTATTGCTTTACTCGCAACAATATAAACAATAAGTAATAGAAACACGAATACAAATGAGACATTCACATACCTTTTTATGTTTTCATTTACTCGCTCATCTATATCCGGAAGTTCTTCTTTTCTGTACTTACGCTTTTTGTAATACGCATACACTAACAAAAATACAATCGCTAAAACGTTACTCACTACGAGTGTTAAAATTGGTATAGCCGGATTCATAATATGAACTAAAATGTCTCCTAAAAACAATCCAAAAGTCGCACCGATCAATAACTTTTTAGTATCGTTCATTTTCTCTCCCCTTACTCTAGCGTAAATATTTCCTCCACCTTCACTCCAAAATATTTGGCGATTTTTAAGGATAACTCTAGACTCGGGTTGTAATGATGGTTTTCAATCGCTACGATTGTCTGCCGCGTCACCTGCATCGCCTTTGCCATTTCAACTTGCGTTATATGATGTTGCTTTCTTAATTCTTTAATTTTATTTTTTACACCCATAGGCTCCACCTTCAAAAGTAAAGATATCTTTACTTAAATTATAAATATTTTCCAGTTATAAGTAAAGATATCTTTACATAAAAAGGTTGATTTTTCATTACATAGAAATATACATTTAAGCAACTTATATCGGAGGAAATCATTATGTTTAAAAGCGCTACTATACAACAGCTGCTACAAGTATTCCGTATACAAGAATCATTTCACTATGAAGTAATACGCTTTTCTAAAGATAAAGACATACTCATCTCATGTTCCACACCTAACCTCAAACTATTAATTCGATTTTACAAAGACCCTTTCACAACACTAGACGGTCTTCAAACACAAGGAGAGCTTTGCCAAGCTTTTATTGAAAATGACATTCCTGTACCCCGCCGGCTCCAAACGAATGATGGACGATACTACTTACCTGCCCACTCATTTGAAATTCCGTTTCCTATCACAATAGAAGAATGGATGCCGGGAAGAGAATTGAGAGACGAAGAAATAAATAAATCGTTACTGCATACCTTGGGACTTTTACTTGGGAAAACACACGTTATTTCTGAAAAACATCATATTCATTTTGAGCACGGCACTTACTGGGGAATGTTTGGAGGGAATACTTCCGATAAACCTGGTATATATGATGATATAGAATTAGAAGCCAATCTTTTAAAAGAGAGTTTAAAGACTACTGAAATTAACCAAGTATTGGTGGATAAAGTGTTTACACTTTTTTATAAGAAACGTGAGGAATTACGAAAGGTATGGAATGACCTACCTAAAGGGGCTGTACAAGGTGACCTCTCCCCAAATAATATTTTATTGAACGATAATAGTACATTTGAATCACTGATTGATTTCAACATTGCTGGAGATGAAGTTTTTATTAATCACCTCGTCGGAGAAGGGATTTTTTTAGCTTACGAACTTATGGGCGATGATAAGGAAGATTGTTTTCAAGAATTTTTATCTGCTTATATGAAAATACGCCCTCTCTCTACTCTAGAAAGAAAAACCTTGCCCCTCATCATCCAAATTGTACGTCCATTTCGCTTTAGACGAACTCAAAAAATAATCCAGCTTATAAATGAAGGACAATTTACTGATGTGGAAAAAGAATTATCTATTATGCTGGATTTACTACAATACAAAAAAGAAGGAGATATCTAAAAGGATACCTCCTTCTTTACTACTACATAAACCCTAACACATATACAAGAACATATCCAAGCACCGATAAGCAAACCGAGCCAATTAGCCCTGCCACGAATGCTTTGCTTCCTAACTTACGGAACGTTTTAAACTCTACATTTAAACCAAGCCCCGCCATCGCCATTGCGATAAGCATATAAGCAAGAACAACAATATATCCCGCAACAACTTCTGGAATAATCCCGAGCGAATGCACCGCACTCATCGCTAAAAATCCGAAAATGAACCACGGAATTGGAAGGTCGCGCCATGATCTTTTTTCCTTGCTTCCCTCACTCTTACCAAACCATAACCCAATTAAAATTGCTACTGGTACAAGCATTGCAACGCGCGTTAGTTTCACGATAACTGCGATGTCTACAGCCGTGCTTCCTCCTGGCGCCGCAGCTGCGATGACATGAGCGATTTCGTGAAGCGTCGCACCTGAGAATACACCGTAACCGTACGGAGATAAACCAAGCACTGGATATAATAACGTATAAATAAGCGTAAATATCGTACCTAAAATTGCGATAATAGCTGCTCCAACTGCTGTTTCGTCATCTTTCGCTTTCACTTGCGGCGCAATTGCCACGACCGCTGCCGCGCCGCAAATTGCTGTTCCACATGCTGTTAAAATCCCAAGTTTCTTTTCTACCTTAAATACTTTCGTTAGTCCATATACAACGAAAATCGTAAATGTAATAACAACCGCCGCGATGACCAATACTTTCGGTCCCGCCTTCGCAATATCAACAAGATTTAATCGCATTCCAAGTAAGATGATCCCGAAGCGAAGTAATTTCTTACTCGCGAAATTCGTCCCTGCAATCGCATCATGAGGAACTCCAATTGCCGCACGCCAAAACATCCCAATTAGAATAGCAATTACTAATTGTCCCATAATATTTAAAAATGGAAGCTCTGCTAAATATTTCGCGGCAATTGCGATTAATAATGTAATCCCAATTCCTTGCGAAAATCCAAAGCCCTTCTTCTTTTGTATAACAAGTGTTTGTTCCACCTTGTACCACCCCAATAATCGTATTGGAACATGCATGTTCTTTCTACTTACATTATAAGAGAGTTTCTATAATAAGTTTAATACCAATACCAAATCTCTATCATCAGAAATACTTATGATAAGATGATAGAAAAAGAAAGGAGCCCACTATATGAACGTAGACATTTTAAAAATTTTTGTTACTGTCGTTGAACAGAAACATTTCTCCCGTGCAGCAGAATTATTAAACCTTTCACAGCCTGGAGTAAGTATGCATATACGCAATTTAGAAAACGAATTTGGCACTACACTTATTCAACGCTCTCCGAAACATGTCCAAGTTACGGAAGCTGGAAATATTCTATACATACATGCAAAGCAAATGCTCTCTCTTTACGAAGATGCTAAGCAAGAAATTAACGAACTACATAACGTTGTAACAGGAACACTTCGCATCGGTGCTAGTTTTACAATTGGCGAATACTTACTTCCAAAAATACTGGCTAACTATGCGAATGAAAATCCACGCGTTGAAGTTCATACCTTTATCTCGAATACAGAAGACGTTTTGCAAAGCCTTCGCTCTAATCAAATTGATATCGGCTTAGTAGAAGGTCAAGTTATATACGCCGACGTTGACGTTGAAACGTTTATGCAAGATGAAATGAAGCTCGTCGTTCCGCCAAATCATCCACTGCTCCGCACAAATGAAATAAATGAAAGGACACTCCAAGACCAAGTATGGGTATTAAGAGAAAGTGGTTCTGGAACACGTGCTTATAGCGATCGCTTTATTCATCAACACCATTTAAAAATGAAACGATTCTTTACATTTAGTAGTATTCAAAGCGTGAAGGAAGCCGTCGCAGCCGGGCTTGGCATTGCTATGCTTTCTGATTGGACTGTACGGAAAGAGCTACTAGCAAAAGAACTATTCCACGTCGAAGTTCCAAATGAACAACTTATTCGTCCATTCTCCATTGTGCGTGGCAAATATTTCATCCCATCTAAAGCTATTCAAGTGTTTTTAAATCATGTAGATTCTTTTGCGAAAAAACAGAGTTGACCTTCACATTAGTGTGAAGGTTTACAATACATGTAAAAGGAGTGAAACGCATTGCGAATTGGAGAGTTATCAAAAGAAACTGGCGTTAGCGAAAGATCACTAAGACATTACGAAGAAAAGGGATTACTCCCTTCGAAACGCCTCGCAAATGGCTACCGTGATTTTGATGAAAGTGCCATCGAAAAAGTGGAGCTTATCCAAATGTACTTACAAATTGGATTAAATTTAGAAGAGACGGCAAGGATGCTGCGCTGCCTTGAAATTGAACCGCACTTGTACGACAATCCGTGCAGCAGCATCCTTACGCTTTATGAAGATAAACTTAATGAAGTAACAAAGCAAATCTCATTGCTATCCAATATTCAAACGAATTTGCAAAAACACGTTTCACTCCTAAAACAAACAAAAGAAAAGGAATGATGACATGTTTGTTATACACGGCAGTTCAAGACAAAATGGAAATACGGAATTTTTAACACATATGATGATTGATGGAATTGAAACAGAACAAATTTATTTACGTGATCACACAGTCTATCCTATTACAGATCAGCGTCATGATGCAGAAGGATTCCAATCTGTAGATGATGACTACGAGCAGTTAACGAAACGCATGTTAGAGCACGACACAATTATCTTTGCTACACCATTATATTGGTACGGGATGAGCGGTCATATGAAAAACTTCATCGATCGCTGGTCACAAAGTTTGCGTGATACATCCCTTCATTTCAAAGAAAAAATGAAAGGCAAAAAAATGTACGTTGTTATCGTTGGTGGAGATAATCCGAAACTAAAAGCATTACCGCTTATCTCCCAGTTCCAATACATCTTTGATTTTGTTGGGTCATCATTTGAAGGGTATGTTATTGGGGATGCGAATGGATTGGATGAAATTCAAAATGATGCTGAGGCGCTGGCGAAGGCTCAAATTTATAATAATGAATTCAAAAATCAAAAGCTGAAATAAGTTTGACAAACCCTTTTGTATGCGCATACAATAAAAATAATATTATGAAAGGAAGGTACTTTGACCAATGAAGTTCTAATTCTCTTATTTATTTCATCCATCACAAATAGTGAACAAAAATGATGAAAACTAGCAGAGGATTAGTCTGTCCATTTGTCGATACTTTCTTTCGAAACGATCATGTAAAAAATCGTTTATTTATGTACGATTTTTACATGCAAGGGCGACGTTTATCCTCTCTAGTGAAACTAGGGAGGTTTTTTTATGACTATTTTATTCGCACGTAATATTGAAAAAAGCTTTGGTGATCGCACCCTATTTACGTTACCATCACTGGAAATTCAATCACAGGATCGCATAGGAATTGTCGGAGTCAACGGTGCTGGTAAATCTACGTTATTACAAATATTAAGTAAAGAAATAGAAGCTGACGAAGGTACAGTAACTCATCATAGTTCTATCAGCATCATTCCTCAGCTTAGCGAAGAACTACCAGAAACCGCTTCTTCTCTCGCAAAAGGAAAATGGAGCATTTCAAACGTTACAGATTCAATGAGCGGCGGTGAACGAATGCGTCTAAAGATTGCCCACGCTCTTGAACAGAATGCAGGCATTTTATTCGCTGATGAACCAACAAGCCACTTAGATATGGCCGGTACAGAACAATTAGAAAAGGCACTCTCATCTTATAAAGGGGCACTTGTTTTAATATCACATGATCGTGACTTTTTAGATGCGATATGTACAAAAATCATTGAAATCGAAGACGGTACTATTCAAGAGTATAAAGGTAATTATTCAAACTATCGCAAGCAAAAAGAACGTGAGCGAATACAAAAACAAGCAGAATATGAGCAATATGTACAAGAAAAAAATCGTTTAGAGCAGTCCATTTTACAAAAAAAGCAACGTGCTTCTAGCATGACAAAAATCCCAACACGGTTTAGTTCATCTGAATCTAAACTGTATAAATTAAGTGGGGCTCATGGCCAAGAACAGGTTAGTAAAGCAGCGAAAGCATTAGAAACACGTCTCGAAAAACTAGAAAAGAAGGAAAAGCCAAAGGATCTTTCTCAAGCTCAGTTTGACGTGCAATACCATACACCCATTCATAGTAAAGTGGCAGTACAGTTCAATAAAGCCAAAAAGAAAATAGGTGATCGTACACTATTTAAAAATATGAATGGAACTATTGCTCCTGGTGCAAAGCTTGCTATTTTAGGGGCAAACGGAAGTGGCAAAACAACTTTGTTCAACATGCTTCTTGCAAATGAAAGTGGCATGCAGCTCTCGAAGAGTTGTAAAATTGGATACTTCGAACAAACACTATCTATTTTAAAAACAGATAAAACCATTTTAGAAAATGTTCTAGAAGAAACAAACTATACAGATTCGTTCGTTCGCACTATACTTGCAAGGCTTCTATTCCACCGTGAAGATGTTCATAAACCTGTGCACGTTCTAAGCGGGGGTGAGCGAATGAAGGTTGCACTCGCAAAAGTATTTTTAGGAAACTATAATATGCTTCTGCTCGATGAACCAACAAACTATTTAGACTTAGCAACACAAGAAGAATTAGAAAGCATGTTACAAGAATATCCTGGCACAATACTTTTCATTAGCCATGACCGCGCCTTTATTCGCTCTGTTGCAGACCATATTCTACAAGTAGATGAGAGTGAACCAAGAATCTTCCACGGTAATTACGAGCAATACACAAAAAGAACAGCCGAGGATTCTGTAAACGTTACTGAACAAGAATTGTTACGATTACAAACAAAATTAACAGAAATCATTGGCCGAATTTCCATACCAAATCATCATGATGACATTAAATCTCTCGAACAAGAATACGAAACATTATTAGCTCAAATCCAGAAATGTAAAGAAGCACTCTAATATCTTCCCTATATATCGACGGGACCTTCCGCATTTCCCAAGAAATATTGAAACTTCGACATAGAATATAAAAAGCCGTGCACCAGCACGGCTTTTTACTTTATCCCGAATTAACGGGCAGTAAGACTCCCACCTCAAAATTCGGTTAAGGCAAAGAAGGTAGATGGGAGACCAACTGCCCGTAAATGCCCGATTGGTTCAACTAATAATCAGCGGGGAACAAACACCCCACTGATTAAAGTTTCACTTTATATACGAACAGCAGTCCCGCTCACCGCAACCATTAACATCCCTTCGCGAACTACTTCGTAATCCACGTCGATACCAACAATTGCATTCGCATTTTTTTGCCTTGCGAAAGTTTTCATTTCTTCCATTGCGATGTCGCGCGCTTCTTTTAATTTACTTTCATAAGCGCCAGCACGACCGCCGACAACGTCACGAACAGAGGCAAAAAGATCACGAACGATATTCGCGCCCATAATCGCTTCCCCATTGACGATATCGATATACTCAATAATCTCTTTTCCTTGAATTGTAGACGTTGTTGTTACAATCATACTTTATAGCCTCCCATATGAGATTTCCATCTACTTATATGGTGTGCTAATTGGGCAAAAATTATATTTACGAACTAAATTGCGCTTCGTATAATCTGCTATATCCTCCGCCTTGTTCAATTAATTCATCATGTGAACCTTGTTCTGCAATCCCATCTTTATTTACAACGATGATTCGATCTGCATTTTTAATCGTTGCAAGCCTATGAGCGATAACTAATGTTGTACGGCCAACAGATAGTTCAGCAAGTGATTTTTGAATTGCAAGTTCTGTCTCTGTGTCTAGTGCAGAAGTCGCTTCATCAAGTATTAAAATTGGTGGGTTTTTCAAGAACATACGAGCAATCGCTAGACGTTGCTTCTGTCCGCCTGAAAGTTTCACGCCGCGCTCACCGATAACGGTATCTAAACCGTCTGGTTGTGAGTAAATTAAATCTTCTAATTGCGCACGTTTTACTGCCTGCCAAATTTCAGCCTCTGATGCCTTTAAATTTCCGTAAGCAATGTTTTCACGAATCGTTCCTGAGAATAAGAACACATCTTGCTGCACGATTCCAATTTGCTTACGAAGTGAAGATAACGTCATATCTTTCGTATCAATACCGTCAATTTGGATCGACCCAGACGATTGTTCATAAAAACGTGGGAGTAAACTACATAACGTCGTTTTTCCAGCTCCAGATGGCCCAACGAACGCAACTGTTTCACCTGCATGTATTTTCAAACTAATATCATTTAAAATCGGTTCTTTATTTTCATATCCGAATGTAATGTTGTTATATTGAATATCACCATGTACATGCTTCACTTCCATCGCATCTTTAGAGTCCACAATATCTGGCTCTGTTTCAAGAAGCTCTACATATCTTTTAAAACCAGCAATCCCTTTCGGATAGCTTTCGATTACCGCATTAATTTTTTCAATTGGGCGGAAGAAAATATTCGTTAATAGAACGAATCCGATAAATCCGCCGTACGTTAATTCACCTTGCAGAACAAACCATGTACCGCATATTAAGACGAAGAGCGTTACGAGACGCATGAGCATATAACTAATCGATGAATTTAACGCCATAATTTTATACGCCATTAATTTCGTTGTACGGAAACGAGCGTTGTTCACAGCAAATTGCTCTTTCTCAAACTTTTCATTTCCGAATGCTTGTACAACGCGGATACCACCAACGTTGTTCTCAATACATGCATTAAAATCAGCAACGTCTGAGAATAAACGTCTGAACGTACCTGTCATTTTTTTGTTGAAGTAAAGCGCCAACCATAATAGGAATGGAATAACGAAGAACGTTAATAGCGCTAACTTCCAGTTGATCATCATCATAAATGAAAATGCCCCGACTAAAGTCATAACAGCGATAAATAAATCTTCTGGCCCGTGGTGAGCAATTTCCCCAATTTCCATTAAATCGTTTGTAAGACGTGAAATTAAATGACCTGTTTTATTATTGTCAAAAAATCTGAATGATAGCTTTTGAATATGATCAAATAATTTCTGCCTCATATCTGTTTCAATGTTAACACCAAGCATATGTCCCCAGTATGTAACAACATATTGTAAGCCTGCATTTAACATATACACTGCAAGTAAACCGAAACAAGCCCATAAAATAAGTGTCCAGTTTTGCCCTGGCAATAACTTATCAATAAATTGATTTACGATAAGCGGGAAGCCAAGTTCTAGTAATCCTGCGACGACTGCACAAGAAAAGTCGAGTATAAATAAACCTTTATACGGTTTATAGTAAGAAAAAAATTTACGTAGCATATCTTCCCTCCATTTTCCAAAATTAAAAAGACCCCCTAAATGATAACCATTATCAAATAATTATTCAAGTGATTCGATTATGAAACTAAACTAAGGTTTGCGATAGTTATCGTTTTTTGCCGGAAAGTCGATATATTTGAATAATCGCTGATATATCTCAAGTTGCGCTGATATATTCCGATAATCGCCGATATAAATTTCGTGTACTATAACTACCGCCCAGCTTACAAAAAAAGGCATCACCACAAGGTGATACCTTTTCTTCTATTACATCGCTTCCGAATCCCATTCATGCTCCTGCTGAACAAACACAATACCTAATTCGTGATGTCCACCAGCGTATAATGCCGTTTGAGCAAGACGTAACTCTCCATTTGTATCTAATACTTCTAATTTACAAAATGCTCCTGTCGTCTTCGTTTGAAGCGCATCATAAAATTCCTCAGCACTTCTTGGAATGACTCCATTTACTTTCGTAATCATTTCTCCAGGTAGTAAATTTAGCTCTGCTCCAATTGTATTTGGAATTGTATCTAATACAACGAGTCCATCATTACGTGCAGCGAAGTACGCTGGTCTTGTTTCATCCGCAATTTTCTCTTGCATGGAAATTGTAAAACGTCCAAGCATTGCAACGCCCATTGCAATAATGGCAAGTACGTGCCACCAATAACTTGCGATTCCTAAAACAAGCACAAGTCCTGCTAATCCGTACACACGTCTTCCTGTAAATAATAAAGCTTCTGTCGGCTCATAACTTCTAATCCTTCTCATAAATCCAATTAAAAATGGAACGAGGAATAGAGAATATGTATGTGAACCGATTGAAACGACAGGCCACCATGAAATAAGCTGCGTTACTGCGTCACCTGGTACAAGAATAAAAATAGGAACGATCCATAAACGCTTTGATTCGTGTAAACCAATCTTTAGTCCGCGCTTACCCTTCCTAATCTTCGGCGTCGAATATCCTACTGCATTTTTAGAAATCAACAAGCCCTCTACAACGAGCATGATGCCTAGCAAAATAGCAAGGGATACAATTGTATTCTCTTCACCTTCTCTAAGCTGTAAGAAAGAAACTGGTAGCTTAGAAGATAATAGAACACATACAATCGCGATACTAAACGTATAAGCTGCTGATAAATATCGATACATAGCAGTTAATCCAAATAGTAACGTCCAAAGTAAAATGGCCCATAAGCTCGCCTTAGAAACGACAAGTCCGAGCCCAATCGTAATGATAGATACGATTAATCCGTATTTAACTCCCGCCAATAAAGATGTTCGCAGTTCGAACCAAATATCATAAACTTTAAAAGAAAAATCTTTTCGTTCTCGTAACATACGTAAGTATCCAACGAAGATACTACTTATTAAAAATACATAGACAGCAGGGTGTAAGAAAAAACGTCCAACTGCCCGCATTATTTCAAAAATCCATGCCTCCACGAACCCATTCACCACCATTTATATCATTCTTTCTTTTTATATTATCATAACTGGACAAACGTTTGTTTAACACAAAAAAATACAGGCAGCAAACTGCCTGTATTTCTTATTATCAGCGGGGGATGAAGCCCCCCACTGATTAAAGTTTCACTTTATTTCGCCATTAATTTTAATGCTGACTGTAATTGTAGATCATTTTCTCCAGAACGGATTTTTTCAATAATTTTCGTTTGAATCGCCTCAGCTGTCTTTTTATCGAGCTGTCCTGTCGCTTCCATCTTATTCGCATTTTGGAATGCTTTCAGTGCTGATTCTGTCTCTTTACTAAAGTATCCATCTTCACGTCCTGGTACATATCCTAAACTCTTAAGCATTTCTTGTGCGTTTTTTACTTGTACATCATTTGAATTGTATGAAAGTGTCTTCTCAATTTGAATTGGTGTCGCATGATAATAATCTGGTTGTTTCACTTCTACAGTTGGCTTGATTCCTTTTTTATGAATCCAGTTTCCATCCGGTGTTAACCATTTGAACATCGTTAATTTGATGTTGCTGCCATCTTTAAATGGAACAGCTTGCTGAACAGTCCCTTTACCAAACGTTTTTTCACCAATTAAATCGTATCCTTCTCCCTCTTTTAACGCACCCGCTAAAATCTCTGAAGCAGAAGCACTTCCGTTATCAATTAATACTGAAATTGGATATGGCTTTCTCTCTTTCAGTTCCGTAGAGAATTTCTTCTTCTCACCATTTCGTTGCTCTACTTGCAGCATCGGCTTTTTATCCGTCATAATTTCCCCTAGTATCTCTTCCACACTATTTAAGTAGCCACCAGGATTACCACGCACGTCAATAACTAGGCCTTTTATGTTTTTCTTCTCTAACTCTTTTAACTGATCCTTAAATTCTTTCGCTGTATTTTCAGCAAAAGAAGTGATTTGCATATAACCGATATCTTTTCCGCTCTCTTGTTTCACAGAGCTAAACACTGTGAAGATTGGAATTTTTTCACGCTTAATTTTAAATACAATCGGATCAGCCACTCCTGCACGCTTAATTTCAATCGCAACAGTCGTTCCTTTTTTACCACGAATCTTTAATACCGCTTCTTCACGTGATAAATCTTTCACACTATTTCCATCTACAGATAAAATTTGGTCATTCGGTTTAATTCCAATCTTTTCTGCTGGTGAGCCTTTAATTGGAGATACGATAATAAGCTTACCGTCCGTTTTGTTCACCTCAGCCCCAATCCCTTCTAACTCGGGATCAAGCGATTCACTAAACTGTTTAGCCGTTTCTTTATCCATATACGTGGAATAAGGGTCCTTCAGCGTAGACAACATGCCTTGTATTGCACCTTCGACTAATTTTTCATCTTTCACGTCTTCCACATAACGTGAATCAATTAGTGCATACGCCTCATTAATTTTTGCCAAATTCCCTTGCGCAGTGCTAGCGTTTCCACTCGAAATTGTTTGCGTTACTTCTGCTGGGTTAACCCCAAATAAAGACATACCCGCAAACATTCCGCCAGCACCAATTAAAAATGCAACAACCATTCCAATAATTGCAACTCTACGTTTCAATGCGGAATTCCCCTTTCCAAAACACACAGGTGGTGTAGCAAAAGGCATCACACAGTGTGTGATGCCTTTACCTATTTCTACTATATGATAAGCTTGTACGAATTATGTTTGCAACTTTTTATACTTTTAAGAAGCGACGAATTGACATTACACTTCCCCACATACCGATTAAAGCCCCGATTAACACTAGTAAACCAGCTAATTGGAATACGAATGGGCTGTATGGTAGAAGTTCGAAAATTGTTCCGCCAAGTTTTTCGTTAAACACACCTTGTAACGAATTATACGTAACTAGAATTAAGCCAATTGGAATAATTGATCCTAATACTCCTAGGAATAATCCCTCTAATAAGAACGGCCAACGAATAAACCAGTTTGTTGCACCTACAAGTTTCATAATTTCAATTTCTGTACTACGAGCATAAATTGTAATTTTAATTGTATTAGAGATTAAGAACATCGCTGTGAATAAAAGACCAGCAATTAACACAATACCGATATTACGACCAGTTTTTACAGTATCAAATAATCGTTCAACTTGCCCTTTTCCGTACTGAACATTACTTACAAACTGCATTTTTTCAATCTTTTTCGCAATTGTCGCTGTATCTGTTGGTTCTTTTGCTTTTACAACGAATACGTTTTTAAGTGGGTTATCTTGTTCAAATAACTCAAATGTCTTTCCGCTATCGCCTAAGCTTTTAATTAAACGTTTTAACTCTTCTTCTTTAGAAGAATATTTAATAGAGTCTACTTTTGCAATCTTACTCATATCATCTTCTAATTTCTTTTGATCAGCTTCTTTTGCTGCTGGATCAATGTGTACACGAATCTCTACATCTTGCTCTACTTTCGTCGCAAAATGGTTCATATTCATAATCGCTGTTAAAAAGACACCTACAAGTAATAATGTAACTGTTACTGCACTAACAGAAGCAAACGTCATCCATCCGTTACGTGATAGATTCTTTACACCTTCTCGCAAATGTCGACTAAGGGTCTTAGCCTTCATATCCGTATCCTCCCTCAATCTCATCTCGAACAATTTTTCCGCCTTCAATCGCGATTACACGATGACGGATTGTATTTACGATATCTGCGTTATGTGTCGCCATAACAATCGTTGTACCACGCTCATTAATGCGCGTGAAAATCTTCATAATATCAAGAGCTGTTTCAATATCTAAGTTACCTGTTGGCTCATCGGCAATTACAACCTTTGGTCTATTAACAATTGCTCTCGCAATCGCAACACGTTGCTGCTCCCCGCCTGAAAGTTCGCTTGGAAGTGCGTCTGCACGATCTTCAAGACCTACAAGACCTAACACTTCTGTTACACGCTCACGAATTGCATCTGGCTCTTCTTCAATTACTTCTAAGGCAAACGCAACATTCTCATATACCGTTAATTTAGGTAGTAATTTAAAGTCTTGGAAAATCACGCCTAATTGACGACGGAAATATGGAACGTCTCTTTCTGCTAAAGACTCGATAGTAAGTCCATTTACATTAATAGATCCTGTAGATGGTTTCTCTTCACGATACATCATTTTAATAAATGTAGATTTCCCGGCTCCACTCGGTCCAACTACGTATACAAACTCGCCTTGTTTAATGTTAACTGTGAGACCAGCAATGGCTTTCATACCATTCGGATACTCCTTATAAACATTGGTCATTTTTATCATTATTTATCACCCAATACTTAATGATTTTTTTTCGAAATACTTTTCTGTACATTTGGAAATAAAAGCTAAACCTTTATTCTCTTTTAAACCACTCTTGTTGAAGGTAGTCTACTTATACTCTTTTTCTAAGCAATACTACTCTATGTAATATATTTCAGCAAAATTCTACAAACCTCATTGTAACATCAAACGGTTTCCAATTCGGATACATTTTTGTTACAGTTATGTTACATTCCAAAAAAAAGGGAAACGAGTTGATTATATGAATCAACTCGTCCATTTTACCCCTTTTTATTTATGTTCAGCTAACCATTCAGCTACTTTTTTCGCATCTTCACCTTGAATAAGTCCTGGTGACATTGAACCGCGACCTTTTTTAATAATTTCTTCAATATCTGCAGCGTCGTACTTCCCACCTACTTTTCTTAAATCAGGTCCAGTTGCTCCTGATAAATCTGTTGCGTGACACCCGGCACAACTTCTTTGGAAAATTTGTTCTGCACTGTCTGTACTTGCAGACTGGTTCGAAGACTTACTCTCTTCTTTATTTCCACACGCTCCTAAAGCAAAAACGACTGATGTTCCTAGCGCAATAGCCAACAATTTCTTTTTCACTTCTATCGCTCCCCATTGTTGATATTCTTTTCATTCCTAACACACTCATTTTCATTATAAGCATTATCTTTATATAGAAAAACTAAGGTATACTTCATATTCTTCAAAAATACAGTGGGAACCCTAGTGATATAAAGCTTTTATAAGTTGTTTCAATTCTGTGAACAACTTATAAACTTCTATAAAGGATCCTTTTTGAACGGTAATTCAGAAAAATTCTGTAGAAAGCCTTACTCTATTGCCAATCTGTTTTACTATTTTCTACTTTTTACAAAACAATATACAACATTGTATGCTACATATAATCCCATCAAAAAGAGAAGTTGTCGTTTCCAACTTCTCTTCCTCTGTACTTCATCCATATAAATAAAATGGCACTCTTCATGTCCTCTATATCCTCAACGTGCGCCAACAATTTTGTTGGCTTTTTTTTCACTTAGCTTATTAGATGCGAGAACGTAAGTAAGCATCAATAAACGGATCAATTTCTCCATCCATAACTGCTTGCACGTTACCGACTTCTGTATTTGTACGGTGGTCTTTCACAAGAGAATATGGGTGGAATACGTAAGAACGGATTTGGCTACCCCATCCGATTTCTTTTTGTTCTCCGCGAATTTCATCTAACTCCGCTTGTTGCTCTTCTAATTTCTTTTGATATAATTTCGCTTTTAACATTTTCATCGCATGCTCACGGTTTTTAATTTGAGAACGCTCTGACTGACACGTTACAACCGTATTTGTCGGTGTATGCGTAATACGAACTGCTGAATCTGTCGTATTGACGTGCTGTCCACCCGCTCCACTTGCACGATACGTATCAATTTTCAAGTCTTCTGTACGTATTTCAATTTCAACTTCATCATTGAATTCAGGTACAACTTCACAAGATACGAACGATGTATGACGACGACCTGAAGAATCGAATGGTGAAATACGTACAAGACGATGTACACCTTTCTCAGCTTTTAAGTAACCGTAAGCGTTATGACCTTTAATTAATAAAGTAACGCTCTTAATACCAGCTTCATCGCCTGGTAAGTAGTCAACAGTTTCTACTTTAAATCCACGTTTTTCAGCCCAACGTGTGTACATACGTAATAACATAGAACCCCAGTCTTGTGACTCTGTTCCACCTGCACCTGGGTGTAATTCTAAAATGGCGTTATTTTTATCATAAGGATCACTTAATAGTAACTGAAGCTCATACTCATTCATTTCTTGAATTAAGCCTTTTACTTCTGATTCAAGCTCCTCATGTAAATCTTCATCATACTCTTCTTTTAAAAGTTCATGCGTTATTTCTAAATTTTCGAATGTCTCATCTAACTGACGGAAACTCCCAACCATATCTTTTAACGCATTTGCTTCGTTAATGACAGCTTGTGCGCCTTGTTGGTCATCCCAAAATCCTGCGCCCATCATTTTCTCTTCTAATTCTGCAATTTGTTTCTCCTTAGTAGGGAGGTCAAAGAGACCCCCTAAAAGCCGCTAATCTCTTAGCCATTTTCTCTAATTCCTGTCTAATTTCTACTAATTCCATTTCCTTCACCTCTATGTAATTGCTGTTACTTTCGTATGAAAACAAGGGAAACTCTCTCCACTTATGACGGAGAGAGTTTAATCCTTCTTAATTATACATTTTTGATGTAAAAGTTTGCAAAGCAACCTGGGCTACCGTCCTATATTACTTCCCAATACCACAGCAGTTTTTATATTTTTTACCACTACCACATTTACATAAATCGTTGCGGCCCACTTGGTCACCTTTTACAACTGGTTTTTTCTTCGCCTCTTCGCCATCGCTAGATGGGTGAACAGCTTCACCTTGAACAACTTCTTGACGCTCTAAGTTTTGTTCAATCTCAGCTTTCATAATGTAACGAGAAATTTCCTCTTCAATAGAAGCAATCATTGATTCGAACATTGCGAATCCTTCCATTTGATATTCACGAAGTGGATCAATTTGACCGTAAGCACGTAAATGAATACCTTCACGAAGGTGATCCATCGCATCGATATGCTCTGTCCATTTCGTATCTACAACACGGAATACAACAACTTTTTCGAACTCACGCATTTGCTCTTCTGGCATAAGCTTTTCTTTGTCATTGTAACGCTCTATTAATTTCGCGATAATTGGCTCGCTCATTTCCTCTGGAGCAAGGCGACGTAATTCTTCTTCTTTCACATCTCCTTCTTGCAGAAGGTTTGTATTTAAGTAGTCAACAAGACCTTTAATGTTCCAATCTTCTTCAATTTCCTCTTGTGTATGAAGTGCAACCGCACGCTCTACTGTAGATTTCATCATACCTTCAATAATACCGCGTAAGTTCTCAGACTCCATTACCTCTTGACGCTGTTTGTAAATAACTTCACGTTGCTGACGAAGCACATCATCGTATTGTAGTAACTGCTTACGTGCATCATAGTTATTTCCTTCTACTCGTTTTTGCGCAGATTCTACTGCACGAGAAACCATTTTACTTTCGATTGGCTGAGAATCATCCATACCAAGGCGATCCATCATCGCTTTCATATTATCAGAACCGAAGCGGCGCATTAGTTCATCTTCCATTGATAAGTAGAACTGCGTAACACCTGGGTCCCCTTGACGACCAGCACGACCACGTAACTGATTATCAATACGACGACTTTCGTGACGCTCTGTACCGATAACTGCTAAACCAATGTTTTTAATATCGTCTCCAAGCTTAATATCCGTACCACGACCCGCCATGTTCGTCGCAATTGTTACAGCACCTTTCATACCAGCTTCTGCAATGATATCCGCTTCACGCGCATGGTTTTTCGCATTTAAGATGTTATGACGTACACCTTTACGCGTTAACATTTTTGAAATAAGCTCTGACGTTTCAATCGCAACTGTACCGACAAGAACAGGTTGCCCTTGTTTATGACGATTTACAATATCCTCAACAACAGCATTAAATTTACCTTCCATTGATTTGAAGATTAAATCTGCACGGTCATCACGAATAATCGGTTTGTTTGTTGGAATTACGATAACGTTCATATTGTAAATGTTACGGAATTCCTCTTCCTCTGTTTTCGCTGTACCAGTCATACCAGATAACTTTTCGTACATACGGAAGTAGTTCTGGAATGTAATTGTCGCAAGCGTCATACTTTCATTTTGAATTTCTACGCCTTCTTTTGCCTCGATAGCTTGGTGTAACCCTTCGCTATAACGACGACCTTTCATAAGACGACCAGTAAATTGGTCTACAATTACGATTTCGCCTTCTTGTACAACATAATCTGTATCACGATGCATAACAACGTGCGCACGAAGTGCCTGATTAATATGGTGAAGAAGCGCTACATGTTTTAAATCAAATAAGTTTTCAATATGGAAAGCTTTCTCCGCTTTCGTAATACCATCTTCTGTTAACATTACATTTTTCGTCTTCACATCAAATGAATAATCTTTTTCATTTTCTAACGTACGAACGAATGCATTTGCAAACATGTACAGCTCTGTTGATTTTTGAGCTTGTCCAGAAATAATAAGTGGCGTACGCGCTTCATCGACTAAAATAGAATCGACTTCATCGATAATAGCAAAGTGAAGTGGGCGTTGAACGCACTGCTCTTTATATAAAACCATGTTGTCACGTAAGTAATCGAATCCAAGTTCATTATTTGTGCTATACGTAATATCAGCAGCATAAGCCTCTTGTTTCTCTTCGCGTGACATACTGTTTAAATTAATTCCTACTGTTAATCCTAGGAACTCATGAAGTTGTCCCATTTCGCTCGCATCACGTTGTGCTAAGTATTCATTGACTGTAACAACGTGAACACCTTTTCCTGTTAAAGCATTTAAATATACAGGTAATGTAGATGTTAACGTTTTACCTTCACCCGTTTTCATCTCAGAGATATTCCCTTCATGTAAGGCAATACCACCCATTAACTGTACACCATACGGACGCATTCCAAGAACACGAGTCGCAGCTTCACGAACAACCGCAAAAGCTTCAGGTAGTAGATCATCTACTGTTTCACCTTTTGTTAGACGTTCTTTAAATTCAAGCGTCTTCCCTTTTAATTGTTCATCAGTTAATGGCTTAATAGATGGCTCTAGTGCATCAATTTGCTCAACTGTCTTCTGCATACGTTTAATTTGGCGTTGATTTACATCAAACACCTTTTTTAAAATACCGATCATAGGAAATACGCTCCTCTTTTTATTAAAATAAAACTTCCGATTGTTTTTTCTTTTTCTCTATTACAATCAGTCGTTATAAAAATCAAATGTATGTTATGCCAATTTTTCTCCTAATTAAAAAAACTAAAATGTATATACCTAATGATAATTGTAACACTTGTCTTATAACTATGACAACAATCGGCCGAATGTCTCGTTCTAAATTAAGAAAACTTTTTTTCAGGAATCTATTTTCAGCAAAAAAAGCGCAGCCATTTCGGCTGCGCTTTTGAATTATTATTTAGTTTCGATTAAACCATATTTCCCATCTTTACGGCCATATACAACATTAGTTTCATTTGTATCAGCATTTGTGAAGACGAAGAAATTATGTCCTAGCATATCCATTTGTAGGATCGCTTCTTCAACGTCCATCGGTTTTAAATCGAATCGTTTTGTACGTACAAGCTCTAGTTCATCCTCTTCTACCTCATCCAGGACAGCTACTGCTTGTGGAAGGATAAAGTTCGTTTTCATAGAACCTTTCTCACGTAACTTACGATTTACTTTTGTTTTATGTTTACGAATTTGTCGCTCAAGTTTATCAACTACTAAATCGATAGCAGCGTACATATCGCTATTAGTTTCTTCTGCACGAAGTAATAAATCAGTAAATGGAATTGTTACCTCGACACGTTGCTTGTCAGAGTATACTTTTAAATTAACTTTAATCTCTGGGAATGTATCAAAATAACGCTCTAACTTACTTAGTTTTTTCTCTACATATTCCTTTAATGCTGGAGTTACTTCAATATTTTCACCACGAATGTTGAATTTCATAGATGAATTCCTCCTTTCAAGCCTATGTACTATAATTTCGACACCGGCTTAAAAACTCCTTCTAACTTTTTTAAAAAAATTAGTGGAATTGCGATTTTTTTATCGTTTTTTGTTGAAATGAAAAGATGCATCGTTTCTATCTTTATTTTATCCTATTAACATCGTGAATAACGAATGTAACTGTGGACAATTCGTTACAGAAAAGAAACAACTTTTTGACAACTCCATTCATAACAAAAACCCCTTGCAAAAAACAAGAGGTTCTACCATATATATAACGTTGCCACAAACGCAGCTTTCTCTTCCCAAAAACAATATACCTACAGTTTTACAACATTAGCTGCTTGTGGTCCACGTGCTCCCTCTACAATATCAAACTCAACTTGTTGCCCTTCTTCTAATGACTTATATCCATCTTGTTGAATAGCAGAAAAATGAACAAACACATCATCACCGTCTTCACGCTCAATAAACCCAAATCCCTTTTCTGCATTGAACCATTTTACTCTTCCTTGCATGTTCATTCCATTCCCTTCACTCTAAAAATCAGGGCATTTGCCCCATAATTTCACTATAACGAATGACAACTTACGAAGTCAAAGAAGACTTATCGTCTTTTTATTATCTCTTTCGACAGCTACAGATCAACTTCTACAGAGCGTCAAACTAGAAACTTCGCTTGCTCCTCTATCGTATAAAAGACTTCCAATTTGTCTCACTGTAATTCCTGTCGTGTATACATCATCCACGAGTAAAATGTGTTGACCATGAAACATCTCTTCTCCTTGAAAATAAAAAGGATTCCTTCCTGAAAGCCTTTCTTTACGCGACTTCTTACTTTGCTTTTCTGTTTCCTTCCTTCTTAATGATGAATAAAAATTTTTGACAGGCAAACAAGCTGCTAATAACTCTGCTTGATTAAAACTTCGTTCATATTCCCGTTCCCTACTAAGCGGAACAGCAATAACAGTTGAAACGTCCGTAAAATACTTTTGAAATAACTCCCGAAAAGATTGATAAAAAATACGAACTAACTCCGCATCACCTCGAAACTTCAACTGCGCTAGTATACCTTTCATGTCATCATTGTACACGTACAACGAACGATTTTTAAAAGGACGATATCCTTCCTCATTCCTCCATCTTATACAGTCCATGCAAATGTCATTTTCTTTATATCGAGTAGGTAAGTCATCTAAAGGACGACCACAATCCATGCAAATTCCTCCTATAATATAGGAAAGTTTTTGCTCACATCTATCACATACATATTTTTTATGGGACTTTACAAAGAAGGCGTACCAACTAACTGTTTCCACCATATACTCATCACAAAGTAAACAATGCATTAATCGATCAATCCTTGTTCTTTCGCATTTTTGTTCATACTTTGAATGTGTTTTTTCGCACGTACCATTGACTCTGTCTTACCGTAATGAAAATACACAACCTCGCCATATGGCTCTTCAAAACTACGACCCGCTCGGCCTGCAATTTGTACGAGCGCGCTCTCTGAAAAAATTTCTTCTTCTGCCCCTAGCACCGCCACTTGTAAGTTCTTCACAGTTACTCCTCTTTCTAAAATTGTCGTTGTAACTAATAACGGAATTTCTCCCTTTCTGAACGCTGCTACTTTTTCTTTTCTCATCGAATCTTCTGCATGTACACCATCGATTCTATTATCCAACCCTTTCAATAACAGGCTCATTTCTTCTACATATCGCACATGAGGAACAAATAAAAAAATAGGATACTTTTTATTTAAGTTCATTTTTAACCATTGTAGTAACACGCGAGGAATTTTTTTATGATGAAGGCTTTTCTTCCAATTTCCGCACCAGCTAAATAGAGGAACTGGTAACGGGTGACAATGGTATCGTCCTGACACAATAACACCTTTTTGTTTCCCCTTTCTGAAATTACGCTTCCACTTTTCATCAGGAGTTGCTGTTAAATAAATACGCGCCGCTTTCTCTTTCATCGCTTGCCTCACCGCATACTGTAACATTTGATCCGCATGATACGGGAAGGCATCAATCTCATCTACAATCATCACATGAAACGCTCTATAGTAACGTAACAGTTGGTGAGTCGTTGCAACGACTAACGCTGCATCTTTTTTATGATCTACACTCCCTCCGTATAAAGCAGCTACAGTTATACTTGGAAACACTTCTTGTAATCTCGGCGCTAATTCCAGTACAACGTCCGTCCTTGGCGTTGCGATACAAACTCTTTCTCCTTTTTGAAGCGCCTCTTCTATACCGTAAAATAACATTTCTGTTTTTCCAGCCCCGCACACAGCCCAAATAAAAAAAGATTTTTTCTGCTTAATCGCTTCTATAACCCCTTGCGCCGCCAACTCCTGACCAATCGATAAAGTTCCATTCCACTGTAATGGATTTAGCTCCCTGTCTCCGTTTCTTTCATGGATCCCGCGAACAAGTACAGTACATTCACTAACTCTCCCCATCGCGATGCACTTCCGGCAATACGCGCATGCTTTACCGCACCTTTTACATAAAAATGATGCAAATAGTCGCTGCTCTATATTTCCACAGCGCTGACATATATATTTAGAAGCCTTCTTTATTACACCTTGCACACATACGATCTCTCCCTTCTCTTTTAAATTACTTATTTCTCTCCGTAAATCTGAAGAGAGTTCTTCTAATAGCAACTGTTTCCCAGCAAGCATTAACGTCACCTCCAGCACTACTATAAACCTTTCTCATAATCTCGTAAAAACTCAAAAAAGCCGATAACCTACTTATAAAATAGTAAGCTATCGACTTTATACACATGTTTTATTTGATTATAAATCCTAGAATCTACCGTATCCTAAGAAATGTTTTTGGTTGTAGCTACTGCTTAAGCTAGAATAAGCAATCCCTTTGTCACCAGCATGAATCATTTGGCCATTACCAACGTAAATACCGATGTGAGATGGACCTGGTTTATAAGTACCTTGGAAGAATACTAAATCTCCAGGTTGTGGGCTACTTACTTTAGAAACTGAATTCCAGTAACCTGCAACGTCTTGACGACCTACACCGAATACGTAAGAAATGAATCCACTACAGTCAAAACCACCGTTTGATGGAGATGCACTTCCCCAAACATATGGTAAACCTAAGTATTGTTGTGCTTTACCAATTACGCCAGGAGCTGGAGCTGGGCCTGGTGTCGGTTCTGGTTTTTTATCTTCTTTTTTAGGTGCTTCTTTTTTAGGCTCTTCCTTTTTAGGTTCTTCTTTTTGAGCTTGTCCACCGTTGTTTGCTGGCGCTGCTGGCTGAGCAGGTGCCGCTTGTGCTGGTTGAGCTTGCGCATCTTTAGCAGCTTGCTCTGCTTGTTTTTGAGCAGCAGCTTCTTGTGCAGCTTTTTCTTGCGCTTCTTGTTCAGCAATACGTTGTAATTGTAATGCTTGTTTTTCAAGATCTTTCAATTGACTTTCCGTACTTGTCATTGAAGTTACAACTGTATCCATTTTACCGCTTAAATCGTTTACTGCCACTGCTTTTTTCTCTTTTTCAGCGTCAAGTTCTTTCTTAGCAGTTTCAATTTGAGCTTGTGCTTCTTTTAATTCTTTTTGCTTTGTTTTTACCGTTTCAACATCTTTTTTCACGTTCGCTTGATCTTCTTGTTGTGTTTTCATGATATCTTCGTCAGACTCAAGAATTTTAGAAACAGAAGTTAAACGATCAACTAAATCTGCAACGTTTTTAGAGTTTACAAGAACTTCTGTTACAACGTTCGTATTTGGTTGCTCTTGAAGTGCAACTAAACGTTTTCTTAATAACTCTTCACGTTTTGCAATTTTCGTTTGTAATTCTGCAATATCTTTATTTTTCTTTTCGATTAATTGCTCAGTGTCCGCAACTTTTTTTGTTGTTTCATCAAGCTTTGCAGCATTCTCTTGAACAGACTTATCTAAACCTTGAATTGTTTTGTTTAAGTCATTCATTTGTTTTTGTAATGCATCACGTTCTTGTTGTTGTTTATGTAAAGTGTCATTTTGTGTATTAATTTGTGATTTCACGTCAGAAATTTTATCTTCTGCAAATACATTTGGTGTTAGTCCTGAAAACATTAATCCTGCAACTAATGCGCAAGATGCCATTTTTAGCTTTTTCATTTTATTTTTTACACCGCTTTCTTTTTTCTTTTTCCGTATATAACCTATAAAATTTATACCATAATTCGGGATTTTTTTTGCTAATGTTACGCTTTTGTAAAACAAATGTAATATTATATGTAACTCTATCGCAAAATATGCATATTTTTGTATATATGTGTAGAGTTTTAAAATTTTTTTTAAGCAAAGAAAAAAACGCAAGGTTCCCCTTACGTTTTATTAAATATACTAATACGGATGAAATCAAAACGTTATTTCATCCATTTCTCAGCCCAATTTTGGACTTCATCCATAACACTTTCTAACGCTTTTCCCTTGTCCGTTAAGCCGTACTCGATTCGAACTGGTACTTCTGGATAAACATTACGAACTACAATGCCTTCGCTTTCCAATTCCTTTAAACGCTCTGATAACATACGATCGCTCATATTCGGTATAATATCTGCGATTTCTCTAAAACGTTTTGACTCTTCCAGCAAAGATTTAATAATTAAGCCAGTCCATTTCTTACTAAGCAAAGTAAAAGCTGACTCAAACTTTGGACATAAACAAGAATTATGCTCCATATGTTTCACCTCTCTTCTATTATAATATAGTTTCTTGTAAAAAGTAAGTTATAAAACTTTCCTCATTATTTTATTTTACGTACATTTTACCATTTCCAAATATTAACTTGTCAACTTCACGTAAAATATCCGTAAAAAAACCCTCTTCCGAAAGAGAGCTTTTTATATCCTTATTACTTCGTATACCATCCAAGACCTAGTGCACCTTCACCTAAATGCGTTCCAATTACAGCACCGAAATAACCTGTGCGGATTGTAACATGAGGATATTTTGCTTCTAATTCTGCCTTCCATTCATTCGCTTCCTCTTCACGTTGTGCATGAATGATAACTGCTTCCATAGGTACGCCTTTACTTGCTTGCTCATCAAAAATTTCAATGATACGTTTTAACGCTTTTTTACGCGTACGAATCTTTTCAAACGGGATAATGATTTTGTCTCTAAAATATAAAACCGGCTTTACTTGTAACAGACTACCGATGAAAGCTTGCGCACTATTTAATCGGCCTCCACGTTGTAAATGGTGTAAATCATCTACTACAAAATAAGCGTCCATCGTTTTCTTCATTTCATCAAAACGGGCGATAATCTCTTTTGGATCCTTCCCTTCGCTTGCTAGCTTTGCACCTTCACGCACGTAGAATCCTTGTACTTCACAACTAATTTCAGAGTCGTACGTATATACATCAATACCCTCTACCATTTGACCAGCTGTCGTTGACGTTTGATATGTACCACTAATCCCACTTGAAAGATGAATGCTAATAACTGCATCATAATCCTTAGATAATTCTTCATATAGCTCAACAAACTTTCCGATTGCTGGTTGAGAAGTTTTCGGAAGCTCTTCTTGCTCACGTACCTTTACATAAAAATCATCTGCTGAAATTTCAGCTTCTTCTTGATAAGATTCCGTTCCAAACACAACGTTTAATGGAATCATATATATATTGAGTTCATCACGAATATGCTTCGGTATATATGCTGTACTATCAGTAACAATAGCTGTTTTCATTTTCGTACCTGCCTTATAAAAAAGTTTTTATTTCCTAATTTTACACGAAAACTAAAAATGGTGCATCCATACATGAAAATGCGGGTTTGAAATTATACTTATCATCTCGACAAATTACAACAAAAAGGTAAAATACTCATCAAAAATTTCAGCTTATTTATAAAAAATGTTTGAATATAAAAACGCCCGCTTTTAAAATGTAAAGTACTAGTCATTTTGATGGATAGGGGCGTATACAAGTGTTATTACAATATTTAACAATAAAAGACTACGGTGAACACGAAATTGTTATTCAAAAATCAAGATTCATCTGTTATGTTAGTCGTGCTACAACCGAAGAAGAAGCTCAAGAATTCATACAAAAAATCAAAAAACAAAACTGGAATGCAACACATAATTGTTCTGCATATTTAATTGGCGAACAAGATCAAATCCAAAAAGCAAATGATGATGGTGAACCTAGTGGTACAGCTGGCGTACCTATGTTAGAGGTACTAAAAAAACGCGGTTTAAAAGATACCGTCGTTGTCGTTACCCGCTATTTTGGTGGCATCAAACTGGGCGCTGGTGGATTAATTCGCGCATATGGAAAATGTACAAGCGAAGGCATTAATCATGTCGGTGTTGTCGAGCGAAAGCTAATGCGCGTTATGCAGACCGAAATTGATTACACATTACTTGGCAAAATTGAAAATGAATTACGTAATTCAAAATATGCCATTAAAGATATACATTACCTCGAAAATGTCACATTTGATACGTATGTAGAAGAAGATGGAAAACAAGCATTCACGGATTGGATGATTGAATTAACAAATGGGAAATGTACAATTACAGAAGGAGATATGTTGTACTTAGAGCAAGATGTTATCTAAGAATAACTACTGTATCGCCTTTAAAGATTAATGTAGTGAATTACTTACCTACAAATGAACTAAGGAGATTATATATGGAAGAACGTTATTATCATCTCCAAAATAGCAGAATAAAAAAGAAACGAAGAAGAAAGTTTTTCTACTTCCTTATTTTCTTATTTTTATTTGGTAGTGTAGGACTTTATATATTAAATTCCTACTCTTCTCTCATGGGGATGTATAGTGGTTTTACTCGTGAAAAATCGGATTTGAGAACCGAAGATGTAGAAATTACAAAGGAGCCTTTTACACTCCTTATTATGGGTATAGAAGATTATGCAACAGACGGCCAAAACGGTCGTACAGATTCATTAATGTTTGCGACAGTCAATCCGAAAACGCAAAAGATTTCGCTTATGAGTATTCCTCGTGATAGTCGCGTTCCAATTGTCGGAAAGAATAAAGAGGACAAAATTAACGCTGCGCATGCTTACGGCGGAGAAGAAATGGCAATCAAAACTGTCGAAGGTTTCCTAAAAGTACCTGTAGACCATTATGTTAAAATTGATTTCCAAGGCTTTAAAGGTATTGTTGATGCTGTTGGCGGTGTTACTGTTGATGTTCCCTTCGATTTTTGGGAGCGTTCAGACGTAGATTACTACAAAAAAATCCAATTTAAGCAAGGACAACAAGAATTAAATGGTGAAGAGGCACTCGCTTACGTTCGTATGCGAAAGCAAGATCCAAATGGTGACTATGGTCGTGCCGCTAGACAAAGACAATTACTAGCTGCTGTTGCTCAAAAACTAAATTCCACCTCTACCGTATTTAAAATTAAAGATTTAACAGCAGTCGTTGGAAAATATATAAAAACTGACATTCCTATTTCTGATGGCCTTGCTCTTTACAAGAAACTTTCTGGGTTTGATCCTTCTACAATACAAACACTCAAACTTGAAGGAGAAGACAAAAAAATAAGTGGTATTTATTACTTCCTTCCGGATCCAAACGGTGTTGAGGCAGTACGTAACGAAATTAAAAAAGAACTAGGAGAAAAGGTAACCACGCAAGAAAATTCAACAACAAAAACCGAATCCACTCCTTCTTCAAATTCTAACTCTAACGAGAAAGCGAAGAAAGAAACGAATCATAATCAGAACAAAACACCAACTGATCCCCCTCCTTCTACGAATGCTCATGCAGAGTGGATTATGAGAAATCAGCAATAAAACAGCCAAATCGCATGCGATTTGGCTGTTTTTTATTTATTAAAATGTTTTAAGATTGCTTCTACAATACGCTCTGATGCACGGCCATCACCGTACGGATTAGATGCTTTTGACATCTTATCATGAGCTTCTTTGTCTGATAACAACTCATCAGCAAGACTAAAGATTGTCTCTTCGTCTGTTCCCGCTAATTTCAACGTACCTGCTTCAATACCTTCTGGACGCTCTGTTGTATCACGAAGAACAAGAACCGGTACACCTAATGACGGAGCTTCCTCTTGTACACCACCAGAATCAGTTAGCATTAGATAGGAACGAGCTGCAACATTGTGGAAATCAATTACATCTAACGGCTCAATTAAATGAATGCGGCCATGATCGCCTAAAATATCATTTGCAGTTTCACGAACAACAGGGTTCATATGAACAGGATACACAACTTGTACGTCTTCATGCTTATCAACAAGACGCTTTATTGCACGGAACATATTACGCATTGGCTCTCCTAGGTTTTCACGACGGTGAGCTGTCATAAGTACAAGACGATCACTTCCAAGTTTCTCTAGTACAGGATGACTATATGTTTCTTTTACAGTCGTTTTTAGTGCGTCAATCGCTGTATTTCCTGTTATGAAAATGCGTGATTCATCTTTATTTTCTTTCTGTAAGTTCGTTGCTGATTTTGCTGTAGGTGAGAAATGAAGATCTGCCATTACGCCTGTTAATTGACGATTCATCTCTTCTGGGTATGGAGAATATTTATCCCATGTACGAAGTCCTGCCTCGACATGACCTACTGGAATTTGATTATAGAAAGCAGCTAAGCTTGCAATAAACGTTGTCGTCGTATCACCATGTACAAGTACGATATCCGGCTTTGCTTCTTTCATTACTTTATCCAAACCTTCTAAACCACGCGTTGTAATATCGATTAAAGTTTGGCGATCCTTCATAATATTCAAATCGAAATCTGGTGTAATTCCAAAGATACTTAATACTTGGTCTAACATTTGACGATGTTGTGCTGTTACAGTCACAATCGATTCAATTTTCTCTGGATGCTTTTGCAACTCTAATACAAGAGGTGCCATTTTAATTGCTTCTGGACGTGTCCCGAAAATTGTCATTACTTTTAAACGTTCAGTCATTTCATTGCCTCTTTTCTTTCACTAGTTACAAATCCTATTATGACATATAAGAATATACATGAATACATACCTTTTTAACGAATAACGGAAAAATCCCTCTTATAAATACTTTCTCTTCCAACAGAATAATAATCTATTCCTTGTTTCTTGACATCCTCATCAGTATAACAATTTCTTCCATCAAATAAAATAGGTTCTCTCATAAGTTGTACGTACTTTCCTAACGGATACGTTCGGATAGCCTCCCATTCTGTCACGATAAAAGCCGCACTCGCTCCTCTAATCGATTCATCTATACATTCGCTATATTGTATAGTCTCCCCAAAGATATTTTTCATATTTTGAATCGCCTTTGGGTCATATAGTACTATGTTTGCACCTATATTCATTAATTCTTGTATCATAATAAGGGACGGTGCTTCTCTTATATCATCTGTATTCGGTTTAAATGCTGCTCCCAGCACTGCAATCCGCTTCTTGTTCATATTTATTACTTTCTTTGCTTTCTCAATCAATAATAGCTGTTGTTTATTATTCACTTCAATGACGGCTTTTAACAAACGAAAATCATGCGCCACATTCCCTGCAATTTGCACAAGCGCTTTCGTATCTTTCGGAAAACACGATCCCCCGTAACCAATGCCCGCATTTAAAAAAGACGACCCAATTCTCTTATCCATTCCCATTCCTTTTGCAACATCTAATACATTAGCTCCTACCTTCTCACATATATTTGAAATTTCATTGATAAAACTAATTTTTGTCGCTAAAAAGGCATTCGAT
Source organism: Bacillus sp. SSR7 (assembly GCF_055902415.1). Classification (NCBI taxonomy): domain Bacteria; kingdom Bacillati; phylum Bacillota; class Bacilli; order Caryophanales; family Bacillaceae; genus Bacillus; species Bacillus sp. SSR7. The sequence continues at coordinate 256,479 of NZ_JBVVXV010000004.1, forward strand.
GCGTATTTAATCATCTCTGCACTTTTTATATCTGTAACATACGTTTGCAAATGTAATTTACTATATAAATTTTCAACTTTTCGCGCCGCTTCCTCGTTATCTGCTCCAATTACAATACGATCTCCCTGAAAAAAATCGTAAATCCCTGAACCCTCCCGTAAAAATTCGGGATTCGATACAATATGTAATTCATGCCTATTTTGTAATGTCTCCTCAATCCATCCCCTCATAGCACCATTCGTCCCTACAGGAACAGTACTTTTTGTAACAACAATAATGTCTTTAGTCGCATATGCTCCAATATCAAAACATGCATTTTGAATATATGTTAAATCTGCTGTACCATCTAATAACGATGGCGTTCCAACTGCAATAAATATAAATTCTGCATCATGAAATGCTTCTTCTTTACTCGTTGTAAAAGTTAAACGATTATTCTCACACGCATCATGTATTAATTCATATAAGCCAGCTTCATAAATAGGCAGATCCCCTTGTTTTATCCGTTCAATTTTCTCATCATTTATATCAAAACATGTAACCGAATGTCCCAATACTGCCAATCCTACTCCTGTAATCAATCCAACGTATCCGGTGCCTATTATCGTAATTTTCATTTCCTTTTCGCACAGGAATATACAATAGAAAATATACGAATACATAGAATTTCCCCTGTGCTTCCCCCTCTCATATCAAAAATGAGAAAACTCTTTTACTTCTTTATTATATGAATTACTTTTTTCATTCTTTTTTAAGTTTTTGTAAAATTAAATATTGTCCATAAAACCAATAGAAATTTTACCGAGATTAAAGCTGTACGTTCAAGCGGGACAAATTCCCACATTTTAACACGGAACTTACTCATTTCTACGTGTAACACTTATAATATTGAAATAAAAGTATTCGCTATTAAAGAAAAAGAGAAAATGTCATATTCCAAAGCCCAATACGATTAACCTTCTCAAATGATTCAACATTCTGTATACAATTGTCATATATTCTATCTGCTTCCATTTACCGTAAAACGAAAAAAAGATTGAATTCTAATCTTTTTGTGATACCATATGTTATGAGCCTGTAAATAAACATCATAATTTTCAGATAAATATATCAAAAAAAAATTACGTTATACTATAAAAGGGTGGGGTATTAATGGACTCACAAGTGATTTATGCCATTTTGGCATCTTTCATCACTGTACTCGTCGTTACTCCTTTAGTTATTAAGTTAGCTTTTAAAATAGGAGCAACAGATAAGCCAAACGCGCGTAAAGTGCACCAAAAGATTATGCCTCGTCTTGGCGGGTTAGCAATATTTATTGGTGTGGCTGTTGGATTTGTTGTCGGTGGCTTATACGAACAAAGAATGTTATCGATAACGCTAGGTGCGATTATCATTGTAATCATCGGTATTTTAGATGATATGTACGAGTTATCTGCGAAGGTAAAATTTGGTGGACAACTATTAGTTGCCATTATGATTGTAAAAAGTGGATTATTAGTGCAAGTATTATATATTCCAATCCTCGGGGATACTGAACTTGGATGGCTTGCTTACCCAATTACAGTATTTTGGATTGTAGGTATTACAAATGCCATCAACTTAATTGACGGCTTAGATGGATTATCCGCTGGTATTTCATCTATCGTACTGGCAACGCTAGCATATATGGCCTTCACTAGCCCATGGGGTACTGGAGCTGCTATTATCTTACCACTAGCATTAATTACATTAGCAAGTACAATTGGATTTTTATTCTACAACTTCCATCCAGCAAAAATTTTCATGGGAGATACAGGAGCACTATTTTTAGGATACTGTATTTCTGTTATATCGTTACTTGGATTATACAAAAGTGTAACGTTATTCAGCTTTATCGTTCCAGTTATCATTTTAGGCGTGCCTGTATTTGATACGACATTTGCAATTATCCGTCGTATCGTAAATAAAAAACCTATTTCAGCACCAGATAAGTCGCATTTACATCACCGTTTACTTGCAATGGGCTTCTCTCATCGTAAAACGGTACTAATTATATACGCATTCGGTATTTTCTTTAGTGTAAATGCAATCATTTTCTCTAGTGCGACATTATGGTTATCCATTATTCTTCTTTTCGTTTTAATCTTCTTTACAGAGATTATTGCTGAAGTAATTGGACTTGTACATGAACGTTACAAACCACTTATTTCCTTTTATAAAAAAGTGAAAAAACGCGAAGACTAATTGTAGTATAGCCTTTACTATTATGAAATATTCAAATAGCATCCTCTTTCTTATAAGAGGATGCTATTTTTTATTCGTTATTTTACATTTCCAAAATATAGCTTGTTTGAGAGTTCCACTATTGGAGAAAGATATACATAATAAGAAAAGGATTATATTTTCTTTTTTACATCTTGATGATTGTCAAACTGAGGGTGAATGTTATGATCAAGCGAGTATTTCAATACATTATTTTATTTTTAACGATTACTATGTACGCGTCATCTCATGCAGGAGCAACTACAATTCCCCCTGCTGAACATCATCCAAATACCGAAACTTCCTCTTCTACAAAAAAAATCGCGTACTTAACATTTGATGACGGACCAAACAAATATACTACGCAAATTTTAAACATCTTAAAAGAAAAGAACGGAAAAGCAACTTTCTTTGTTATTGGTGGAAAAGTACCACATTATAAAAAGACAATGCAACGATTAATTAAAGATGGACATTATATCGGACTTCACAGTATGTCCCATGATGTAAAACGCCTTTACACTGGTGATCCATCCGCTTTAATTACAGAAATGGAACAAACACAAAACATTGTCCAACAAGTTACAACATTAAATACACATCTCGTTCGTGTCCCATATGGTAGCATGCCTTACTTAAAAAAGAATTACCGTGATGCACTTGTATCAGCCCAATATAAAATGTGGGATTGGACAATCGATACATACGACTGGAAAAGCTATGATAACCCTTCTGCCATACTAGAAAGGGTACGTAATCAGAGCGATGAACAAGTCGAAGTAATTTTAATGCATGATTCGAGTGTAACCGTACAAATACTGCCACAAGTAATTGATTACTTACAGTCACAAGGATACAAGCTTCTTCCCTATAATCCATCTTCTCATCTCGAAGTAAACTTTTGGAAAGACACAAGATTGTAACAGCTTTAGTGCCTATGTGCTAAAGCTGTTTTATTTTTCTCTTCCCACCCTTCCCATTTTTGTGTAAAATTTTAAATAGTGATGAAGTTTCGAGGTGAATAGAAATGAAACGAATAGATCTCATTTTTAACGCAATACAAAAAGGCAATTATACAGAAGGTGTAACTGCATCAGAACTCGCTACCCTGTTGCAACTAGATCGAGCCAATGTAAGTAGCGACTTAAACAAACTCGTAAAAGATAAACGTTTATTAAAAACAAATACGCGTCCTGTTCGTTTTTATATAGAAACGAACACTTCGTTGGAAACGCATTCAAAAGAAGTAACTTCATTAGATACATTTGCAGTTGAAAATACGAGCCTTAAAATCGCAATCGAAAAAGCGAAAGCTTCTATTCTCTATCCTCCAAACGGTATGCATACTTTACTGCTCGGAGAAACAGGCGTCGGAAAATCCATGTTTGCTTCTTTAATGCACGAATATGCAATTGAAGTTGAACAGCTTCCTAAAAATGCACCATTTATCGTCTTTAACTGTGCCGATTATGCAAATAACCCACAGCTACTACTAGGACAATTATTTGGGATTAAAAAAGGAGCATATACAGGGGCAAGTGATCAAAAAGGGTTAATTGAAAAAGCACATGAAGGGATCCTTTTCTTAGATGAAGTACATCGCCTTCCTCCAGAGGGACAAGAAATGCTTTTCACCTTTATTGACCGCGGGGTATATCGCCGCCTTGGAGAAACAGAAAACGAACGTAAAGCACAAGTATTGATCATTACTGCAACAACAGAAGAACCAAATTCATTTTTATTAAAAACATTTACAAGACGTATACCAATGACTGTCACGCTGCCACCACTTCGTGAGCGTACACATAAAGAACGTTTTGCTTTACTGCAACTATTTTTCACAAATGAAGCAATTCGCTTGCGAAAAGAAATTCACGTTAGTCCGAATGCAATGCGTGCTTTCGTCTTTTACAATTGTCCCAATAACATCGGTCAATTAAAAACGGATGTACAAATTGCCTGTGCGAAAGCCTATTCTGACTTCGTGACAAAGAAACGTGATTCTGTCTATGTTTCAAGTACAGATTTACCTTGGTACATGAAAGAAGGGCTCTTCATTGAAAGAAAAAGCCGTCATCTATACCAAATACCGAATGAAACATTTATATTTACAGGTGATGAAGGTTGGAGTAATCATAAGGCAGAAAATGAAAAACAGTCTTCTATTTACGATTATATTGACTATAAATATGAAGAACTTCAAGCTCGTGGTATTGAAGAGGAAGAATTAGAATTACTAATAGAAAATGATATTCAAAGCTTTTTCGTACAATATTTTAACCAAATGTCAAAAAAGACAAGTCATGAAAATGTTTTTAAAATTGTAGATCGTAATATCGTTTCCGTTTGTGAAAAGATTGCTGAACTTGCTGAAAAACATTTATCCAAGACATTCGACGAAAAAGTATTTCTCGCTTTAAGTTTACATGTACAGACAACTCTACAACGTTTACAAGCTGGAAAACAAATTCATCACCCACAATTAAATCAAATTCGTACGAAATATAAAGAAGCTTTTTCCGTAGCTATGCAATGCATTCAGCTACTGGAAGACGAATTACAAATAACAATGCCTATCGACGAAGCAGGCTTTTTAACAATGTTCTTCGTCGTTGATCCAATTCCTGCCTCACAAACAGAAGTAAAAGTATTAATATTAGCGCACGGCAACGGCATAGCAACAGAAATGGCAAACGTCGCAAACGAACTGCTCGGCATTGACGAAGTAACCGGTATCGATATGCCGTTACATGAATCGCCGAAAGATTTCTTAGAACGTGTGAAAGTGTATATGAAAACACTCCAGAATGTAAATGGGCTTCTCTTACTCGTTGATATGGGATCTCTCGCTTATATTGGGGATATATTAGAAACTGAGTTCAAAATTCCAGTGCGTGTTCTTTCCATGACGAGCACTCCACATGCACTAGAAGCGGCTCGAAAAGCTCAGCTTGGCTACTCGTTAGATGCATTATATGAAACAGTGAAGAACTTAACACCGTTTTACTTAAACGTACAAGAAGAAAAGAAAAAGCCACTATCACCAATGAAATCTGTTATTTTGACAGCTTGTTTAACTGGGGAAGGCAGTGCTTTAGCTATTCAAAAAATGTTGGAGAACTATTTGCGATTTGACAAAGACTTAATTGAAATCATTCCGATTAGTATCGTCCATGAAAAAGATTTAACAAAAATGATTGAGAACATAAAAAAAGAGCGGAATATCATTTGTATCGTTACGAATTTCGATGTGCAGGTGCCATGCTTAACTTATCATTTCCAAGATATTGTAAACTACACAGCGATTCAGCCAATTCAAGAATTAATTACGTATGAAGAAACATATGCAAAAATGGCTGATATTCTTGAACAACAAATGCAGCGTAACGACGGAGCATTACTTATTAAAACAATTCGTTACGCATTGAATACAATTCAAGAATTAATTTCCTTACAGCTAACTCCTGACAGTTTAATGGGTGTTATTCTGCATATGAGCTGTATGGTTGATCGTCTTCAAAAAGGAGAAAGCCTTCTCCCTCATCCAGATAAAGAGAAACGAAGACAAGATGAATACTGGATGTATATGAAAGTAAAAAAAGCATTGCAGCCAATTGAAAATACATTTGAAATACAAATACCTGATGACGAAGTGTTTTATGTTATGGACTTCTTCATTAAAAATCAGCCTGTAAAAAATTAATTGAGGTCGTTTTTTAGTATATCGAACGTAACTCGGATTTTATCAGCGATTTTTCAAACATATCGATTTACCGGCAATAATCGCTAAAATTTGCACCTTATAGCAAAAAAGGCTGTTCCAAAATATGGACAGCCTTTTTTCTACTTCTTTACTTTCCTGATTCTCCCCCTTATTTCACCCTTCTTATGGGACTTCGTATAAACATTTACATATACATTCGCCTGAATGATTTCTTGAAGTAAGCTATCAAACGCTCGCCCTTGTAAAGGCCCTTCAAAATCCTCCACATTAACTACACTGGTCACGACTCCTTCACTTACACTAATACCTTGCTTTAGCGGACCAAACAAATTTAGAACAACTGGACCAATTTGATCCGATTTCCCTAAATGAATTTGGCATGATGTAACTTTTTCGATGTTTTTCAATATGACCCTATATTGTAATTTCTTTAAATCATCACTAAATATAAACTCTGCTACGCCAAAAGCTTCTGTATTTACAGGAGGTATTTCCCTCTTGCCTGTTAACCTCGCAAAGAAATGTGTTGTCATACGGGCATTCTCCTTATATAAATTTCCCAGCACTACTTCTACTACTTTATGGTTTATACATAATCATTTATGACTTTTTCAAGTGTTAATTACGAAGAAAAGATTCACATAATCTTTACATTAGAATCGTTCCTTTTTCTTTACTACCTCTTGTATAATGCACATAGAAAAACATTCTAGGAGGTCGTTTTGGAAAATAACAAATACACTATTCACAAATTATTAGAGATTTTTCTCGTTTCATTTAAATTAGGACTTACTTCATTTGGTGGTCCTGTCGCCCATCTTGGGTATTTCCACCATGAATATGTGCAAAAAAGAAAATGGATAGATGAACGGAGCTACGGAGATTTAGTAGCACTAAGTCAATTCCTTCCTGGTCCTGCTAGCAGTCAAGTTGGTATGGGGGTTGGATTAGTAAGGGGCGGCCTATTAGGAGCTATTATTTCATGGATTGGATTCACACTACCATCTGTACTTGTTTTAGTTTTCTTCGCCTCATTCCTTAATCAATTTGACCTTGGAAGTGCTGGCTGGATTCATGGACTAAAACTTGTAGCAGTCGCTATTGTCGCCCATGCCATATGGGGAATGGCGCAAAAGTTAACACCAGACCGAAATCGTGCGACCATTGCTATTGTAACTGCCGCAATCGCCTTATTATGGCCAAGTAGCTGGACACAAATCATTCTCATTATAATATCTGGCTTTATCGGCTGGTTTTTATATCGCAACCAACCAATTAGCCAATCTCAAAATATAAAAGTACCTATTTCAAAAAAGATAGCAGTTTCTTGCCTCATCTTATTCTTCGGACTATTACTGCTGCTACCAATATTAAGACCGTTCTCTTATTACATCGCTTTATTTGATAGTTTCTATCACTCTGGTGCACTTGTATTTGGAGGCGGACACGTCGTCCTTCCCCTTCTTGAAGGTGAGTTCGTACAAAACGGAATGATGACGAAAGAACAATTTCTAGCTGGATACGGATTAACACAAGCAATGCCAGGACCACTATTTACATTCGCTTCTTATATAGGAGCAGTGTTAAACGGGACGCTTGGGGCAATACTCGCAACAATTGCGATCTTTCTTCCTGCTTTCTTACTCGTTATTGGTGTATTACCATTTTGGAACAGTGTGAGAAAAATATCTTTCATACAAGGCGCACTACTTGGAGTCAATGCCGCTGTTGTTGGTATTTTAATTGCCGCCTTTTATGATCCTATTTGGACAAGCACAATTATGAACGCTGTAGATTTTGTTTTTGCGTCTCTTCTATTTTGCTTGCTCGCTTTTTGGAAAACACCACCTTGGGTTATCGTTATACTTGGAGCCTTTGGCGGATATGTTCTATCCATTTTGTAAATAAAAAACGACGGCATTATATAGCCGTCGTTTTTTTATTAGAACTTCACAAGTTCTATTCCTTCTGGTAACTCACTCTCTGTTAAAATACGCAATTCTTTCACGCGATCCATTACGTAAGAAGAACGTTTCACAAGCTCTGGGTCAATATAAGCTGGATGAACCATAACTTCTACCGTTTGCTCACCTTGTACTCTTTCTTTTAACTTCACAAAATAATCTTCCGTCACACCATCCGCATAAAAATCACTATAAAACACGTCAGAAAATGGACGCACCGCTCGCTCGTCTTCACAACGACGAATTGGAACATTATATGTAGCAGCTAACCTTTCAAGAACATCGTGCAAGATCGGTAAGCTATGCACGTGATGATGACTATCTAAATGCGTTGGTTGTAATCCGTAAGATAAGAATTTCTCAATTTGAGCAATCCACTCTCTCTCAACTTCCTCTGGATTTACGTTCCCTTCCCATACGACGCTTTGTTTATGAAACAATCCATCGCTACTTACAAGTGATGGTACGTCTCCAAGAAGCGGCTTACCTGCCGTTAATACGAGATGTACGCCTACCCCTAACGTTTTATACTCTTTCGCTAAGCGTACCGCATGCTCTGTTCCTGGCATATTCATCATCATCGTCGTTGAATTTACAAGTCCATTTATATGTCCATCAATAATGCCGTAATTTGTACCTTCTGTAAGACCGAAATCATCTGCATTTACAATTAACTTAATCATCATAATACCTCCTAATAGAATAAAAAAAGCGGGCTAAATAGCGCCGCTTTATTTCTCTACCTTTTTGAAGAACTGTGGAAGATATTCTTTATGTGCTTCCAACATTTCATCTAAAATTTGTTTTGCAACTTTATCTGATGGTACAAGTGGATTAATTGTCATAGCAAGCAGCGCCTTATGATAATCCCCTGTAACAGCAGCTTCAATTGTTGTGCGCTCAAATGATTTAATTTGCTGTACTAAACCGCGAACTGGTACTGGAAGATCTCCAACCGCAATTGGTTTTGGGCCTTCTTTCGTAATAATACAGTTCACTTCAACAGCAGAATCATGTGGTAAGCTTGCAATTGTTCCGTTGTTTCGTGTATTAACAGGCTGGATATCACCTTTATTATTATAAATAGACGTAATTAAACTACATGCTGCGTCACTATAATAAGCGCCGCCACGTTTTTCTAATTGTGGTGGTTTAATATCTAAATTCGGGTCTTTATATAACTCGAATAAATCATCTTCTAATTGTTTTACTACTTCTGCACGTGTACCTTTTTCAACCGAAGCTTCTTTCTCTTCTTCTAGCATTTCACGTGTTTTGTAGTAGTAACGATGGTATGGACATGGAATTGCACGAAGGCCGCGAATAAAGTCAGGCTCCCAGTTAAGCGCAGCGATATTTTCCATCGTAATTTGCTTTTCCGGATCTGTTACAAGCTCTAATACACGATCCATTACACTTACGCCATCTAAATATACATCTAGTCCGTATACCATATGGTTTAAACCTGCGAAGTCAACGTGGACACGACTTGCATCTACTTCAAGTAATCTCGCAAGACCCATGCGAATTCCGATTGGAACGTTACATAGACCAACTACTCTTTGAATATTTGTATAACGAAGAACAGCTTCTGTTACCATACCAGCTGGGTTTGCAAAGTTAATTAACCATGCATTCGGACAAAGCTCCTCCATATCCTTACAAATATCTAAAATAACAGGAATCGTTCTCAATGCTTTGAATAAACCACCAGGACCATTCGTTTCCTGACCGATTACATCATATTTTAACGGGATTGCTTCATCTTTTGCACGAGCTTCTAATAAACCTACGCGAAGCTGCGTCGTTACGAAGTCAGCATCTTTTAATGCTTCGCGACGATCAAGCGTTAAATGTACCTCAATTGGCAAACCAGATTTTTTCACCATACGTTTCGCTAAGTTACCAACGATTTCTAACTTTTCTTTTCCTGCCTCAATATCTACTAACCAAATTTCACGAACAGGAAGCTCATCATAACGCTTAATAAATCCTTCAATTAACTCTGGTGTATAACTAGATCCACCGCCGATTGTAGCAATTTTAATTCCAGTCATGCTTTATTCCCCTTTCGCTTCAAGCTTTTTATAAAGATCGATAAACTCTGCTGCTAATTCTTTTACTGTAATCGCATTCATTAAATGATCTTGTGCGTGAATTAAAAGAACACTAATCTCTGTTTTTTCTCCTCTTGCTTCTGATTGTATGAGCTCTGTCTGGAAATGATGCGCCTCATTAATCGCTTCTTTCGCCTTTACCATCGCTTCATCAGCTTCTGCCATTTTCCCCTGTTTGGCAAATTGAAGTGCCTCCATCGCAAAGCTTCGTGCATTACCACTATTTAAAATTAATTGGAATGGAATTTGTTCTGCTGTAGTCATCATAATTACCGCCCTCTCTATTATCGTTCAACCGATTTACATACCCCTTCAGTTTGAACATGTCTATTAAAGTATTAATTTATGAATGATAGTTTGGTGTTCTTGGAGATGGTTCTCATCTTTTTGAACATGATATAAAGGTAGTTGTTCTCACAGACAATGCTGTCTGTGAGAACAATCTTTATGTTACATAGGTACAGAGTTGTTATTTCCTTGTGCTACTGCTTTTTCCGTACGAACAACTGAACGATCGCATAATACAACGAATGGATAATAGATTACCATTGCAATTACAAAGTTGAATAACTGTAGGAGTGCACCTGAAAGATGTCCACCTGTTACAAGATAACCACTAATAATTGGTGGTGTTGCCCATGGGATCATCACAACTGTTTTTGGTACCCAGCCAATAGATATAGCTGTATAAGAAGTAATTACTAATACAATTGGTGTTATGATAAACGGTAAGAATAAAATTGGATTTAAAATAATTGGTGTACCAAAGATTACTGGTTCGTTAATGTTGAATGCACCAGGACCAATTGATAAACGAGATACACCGCGTAATTGCGCACTTTTCGCTACAATTAATACAACGACTAAGAACGCTAATGTTGCACCAGAACCACCAAGATATACGAAAGTATCAAAGAATGGTTTTGTAACAATGTTTGGAACATCAAATGCAGATGTACCACCTTTGAATAACTGCATGTTTTTCTCTAATGCCGGTAAGTATAATGGCTCAATAATACCACCAACGATATTTGGACCATGTAAACCGAAGAACCAAAGAAGATGAACAAGGAGTACAATGACAATTGCACTTGGTAATGTCCCTGCTAAACTTTGCAGTGGTGATTGAATTGTATTAAAGATAAATTCATGAACACTTGTACCAGCTAATTTCACTGCTAATTGAATACCTGCAACTAATGTTAAGATAACAAATGCTGGAACTATAGCTGCGAAAGATCTTAAAACTGCTGGTGGTACTCCATCGGGCATTTTAAAAGTAATGTTTCTTTGTACAAAGAAGCGGAATACTTCAGTAACAAGGAGTGCCACAATAATTGCTACGAATAACCCTTGTGCACCTGTCCAAGCTAAGTTCAATCCGCCTTCTTTCGGTGTTGTTGGCGTAAGAATAATTAACGCACCAAATGAAATAATACCTGCTGACAAACCATCAACGCCGTAAGATTTTGCTAAGTTATAACTTGTTGTAAATGCTATGATTAGTGCTAGAATCGCGAAAGAACCAGTCCACATTCCACCGCCAACTTGTTTCCACGTTTCACCAAACAAACCTTTCATGAAATCTTGGAAAGCTTCAGATGGAAAACCATTAATTAGTGATGCCAGTGCACCAACTAAAATAAGTGGCATAACTGCAATAAATCCGTCACGGATCGCAGCTAAGTGACGTTGCGATCCGATTTTACCAGCGACAGGAACAATATATTTCTCCATAAATGCAATAAACTTTTGCATTTTGCTTCCCCCCTAATTATTTTTTAAGTGTTAATGCGTGATCTAAAACTGCCTCTCCATTCATCATGCCGTAGTGCATTGGATTGATAACGTCGATTCCAACGTTTTTCTCATCAGCAAGCGTTTTCATTGAAGAAAGCATGTAACGAACTTGTGGTCCTAGTAATAATACATCTGCTTGATCGATATTCGTTTTTACTGCATCCCCAGATACAGCCCAAATCTTTCCTTCTAGACCGCGAGCTTTTGCAGCCGCTTCCATTTTTGTAACTAGTAAACTTGTAGACATCCCTGCTGAGCAACATAATAAAATATTCATTTGAAAATCCCCCTTGTGTAGTATAAAAAATTAATATTTTATTTATTTTTCTTTACGCTATTTATCAATGCAATTAGCGTGCCAACTTTTTAAAACCACTAAAATCAGCACTTTTTCGACCATTTTCTTTGTGTGTTAACGCTTTCAATTAGTGTGTCGACCCAAAAACACACAGTGTGTTATAAAACAACACGCTTTTAACACATAACTGTATGAAAATAGATTAGTGTTTAGTTGTCTAGTTGTATTTAAAATAAAAAAACACTAAAAAAATTTTTTAGTGTTTTTATCCTCTATTTAATGAAATAAAAAACCTTGCATACGCAAGGTTCATTCAGATATTGACATCTTCCTATATAATTCTACAAACTCACTCGCTAATTCCTTCACTGTAATTGCATTCATTAAATGATCTTGCGCATGTACCATTAGAAGGGTAACCTCAGTCTTTTCACCACCGGCTTCTTTCTGTATGAGATCCGTTTGTACACGGTGCGCCTCTTTTAATTCCTCTAACGCTTCTTGTAATTTCGCTTCTGCTTCTGTAAACTCTCCACGCTTCGCGCAATCAATTGCTTCCATTGAACAACTTCTCGCATTTCCCCCATGCAAGATTAAGTGAAAGGCCTTCATTTCTACCGTATCCATTTTAGTTCTTTACGCCCCCTTTTCTTCCGCTAATTTTTGTTTATCCCATATTTTTAAGAATGGTAAATATATGACGAACGCTAGTGCAAAATTAACGAGTTGCAAAATCACACCTGAAATTTTGCCACCCGATCCTAAATATCCACTAAATAGAATTGGTGTCGTCCATGTTACAGCAGCACCACTTGGACGAGCCACCAATCCCCACTCCATTGCGAAATAAGAAACAATTGTTAACACAACTGGAACTACTATAAATGGAATAAGTAACAGTGGATTCATGACAATTGGCATACCGAAAGTTACCATTTCATTAATATTAAAAATACCAGGTGCAATTGACAATCGTCCTAAACTTTTTAATTGCTGACTTCGCGCAAACAATAACATTCCGACAACTAAGGCTAGTGTTGCACCAGAACCGCCCATATAAATCCATAAATCAAAAAACTGTGCAGTAATCGTGTTCGGTACATCTTGGCCCGCTTGAAAAGCAATCCGGTTCTGATCCATTAACGATAACCAAATCGGGCTCATTACACCGCCCACAATTGTAGCTCCATGAATTCCACACGCCCAAAGGACATGAACGAGAATAACCGCTATAACTGCTCCCCAAAGACTAGCACCAAGTATACTCAGCGGTTCTTGCAGTAGCTTCCCTACAACATTATGAATGCTTCCGAAAGTTGTGTGTTCAAAAATCAATCTAATGATCCAAACAACTGTCACAACAATAAACCCAGGAATAAGCGCTGCAAATGAACGCGTTACTGCCGGTGGAACTGTCTCAGGCATTTTTATAATCATCTTTTTTTGTACAAGAAATCGGTATATTTCAGTAGATATAATTGCAATAATCATCGCTACAAATAAACCTTGGCTTCCCATTAATGCCGCTGGAATTACTCCATCTACCAGTATACTTTCTTTCGTACCCGGCATGATATATGCAACTTGAAATGGAGTTGCAAGTAAAAATGTCACAAGCGACAATGCCCCGGATGCTAGAGCGTCCACTTTATAATATTCCCCAAGCCTGTAAGCGATTCCAAAAACGGCTATTAAAGCCATTATATTAAAAGTTGCACTAACTGGATACCCTAATGCTACGTTCCAGTTTTTCCCGAACAAACTTGCCATAAATTCACTATACCCGGGGATTGGTAATGTACTAATAATAAGAAAAATTGATCCTATAATTAAGAACGGCATCGTCAATACAAGTCCATCACGAATTGCTAGCAAATGCCTCTGCTCTGCAACCTTTCCTGCTACCGGCATTACATATTTCTCTAAAAACCGTATCATCTATCCCACTCTCCTCATGGTTTCATTGACAAAGCTGCTTGCAAGATAGCTTCTCCATTACAAAGTCCGTAATGGACGGATTGAATGACATCAACAGGTACTCCTTTCCCCTTACATAATTCTTTCATTTTCGGTAATAAATAACGTACTTGCGGTCCAAGTAAAAGTACATCAGCTTCATCTATGTGACTATTTACTTCAGAACCTGATACAGCCCAGATCTTTACCTCTATCCCTTTTGCCTCTGCTGCTTTCTCCATTTTTGTAACAATCAAGCTAGAAGACATTCCCGCTGCACAGCAAAGTAAAATATTCATCCTTTTTCCCTCCCCCTTTTTCCAAACCTAAGTTACGGCGCATCCCTTACCACAACTAGGTTACAAATATATATGTCTAGATTTCCTGCTGTATGCCGAGCTTAAAAACAAAAATTTCTCGGTTTTCACGCTATTCCATCTATCCGTATTCTCCTAGTAAAGAGGGCTCTAACTCGCTATAATAATTCAGTATGATTTTTTATAATTGATAGGAGGATATATTTATGAAGGCGTATCGCTTTCCACTTATTTTATTATCTTCTATCCTAATTGGTGGTTTCATTGGTTATTTCATGGGTGCCGATGCAGTTGCTTTAAAGCCGCTTGGTGACATTTTCTTAAACTTAATGTTTACGATTGTTGTACCGTTAGTGTTCTTTAGCATCGCGTCATCTATTGCTAATATGGATGGATTAAAACGTTTCGGTAAAATTATGTCTAGTATGGCTGGGACTTTCTTATTTACAAGTATTTTAGCTGCTATTTTTATGATTATTGTCGTGAAAGTATTCCCGCCAGCACAAGGTGTTGTATTAGAACTAACCCAACCTGACAAAGCTGAAAAAGCAGTTAGTGTTGCAGATCAAATCGTCGGTATTCTAACAGTATCTGACTTCTCGAAGTTACTATCTCGTGAAAATATGTTAGCTCTTATTTTCTTCTCTATTTTAATGGGGGTTGCAACTTCAGCAGTTGGTGAAAAAGGCAAACCATTCGCTACATTCTTACAAGCTGGTGCAGAAATTTCAATGAAAGTTGTATCTTTCATTATGTACTACGCTCCAATCGGACTTGCTGCTTACTTCGCAGCATTAGTTGGTGAATTCGGACCACAGCTTCTTGGAACTTATTTCCGAGCAGCAATGGTATACTATCCAGCATCTCTTATTTACTTCTTTGTATTCTTTACGTTCTATGCATACCTTGCAGGTCGCAAGCAAGGTGTACAAGTATTTTGGAAGAACATGGTCTCTCCTACAGTTACATCTCTTGCAACTTGTAGTAGTGCCGCAAGTATTCCAGCAAACTTAGAAGCAACGAAGAAAATGGGTATCTCTTCTGACGTTCGTGAAACAGTTGTCCTTCTTGGATCTACACTCCATAAAGACGGCTCTGTTTTAGGCGGCGTATTAAAAATTGCTTTCTTATTCGGTATTTTCAACATGGAATTCGAAGGACCAAAAACATTAGCAATCGCACTTGTTGTTTCTTTATTAGTAGGAACAGTAATGGGCGCTATTCCAGGCGGAGGTATGATTGGTGAAATGTTAATCGTTTCTCTATACGGCTTCCCGCCAGAAGCATTGCCAATTATTGCAGCGATTAGTACTATCATTGATCCTCCTGCAACGATGTTAAACGTAACAGCAGATAACGCTTGTGCCGTAATGACAGCTCGCCTTGTAGAAGGTAAGAACTGGATCAAAAACAAATTTGCTTAATAGATAGAAAGAGGATGCTCCAAACGAGCATCCTCTTTTTTTGTTGTTAATCCATTCCGCCACAAATTTGTTAAAATCTTCACAAATATTCCACATCCATTATCCATTCTCCGTACTATAATCATGTATGGAAAAGGAGTTGGACATGATGACACAAAGCGCACCAGAATTTAAAGTTTTGCAAAGCATTGCATTCCTTGCTGTCGTTTTGCAAAGTTCGTTATTATATACAATGAATCAAGGAAATGTCTTACTTGAGCAATCCCTCATTATGGGCATGCTATTTAACCTTGCAAAATTTTCAGCACCTGCATTCATATTTATCGTCGGCTTCCACTTAATTCGTCACTATACAAAGCAATTAGTATACAAAGAATATATTTCTGAAAAAGCCGCACATTTACTCATTCCTTATCTCTTCTGGTCTATTCTTTACTTATTAACAACAAACGATATGATCACATTACAAGGCGGAATAAAAAGTTTATTACTCGGAACAGCCGCACCCCATCTTTGGTATGTAATTATGATGTTTCAAATTCACCTACTGTTCCCTTTACTGTGCACACTATTTTATTGGTTTCAAAAACGAACAGAAAATAAAAAAGACATATATAAATATATGACCGTCTTTGCTTCTCTATATTTCCTCTTAATGTGGTATTCTTCGCACTACATTTTTAATGGAGAGAAATTGACTAGCTCAACCATTTTACATTATACAGATCGTTCCTTCTTCTTCTATTCGTTCTATTTTGTCATGGGAGGAATCGCGGCTGTAGCACTAAAAACTTGGCGACTATTTGTCATGAAACATATCCCACTAATCACAATATTATTTTTCGTCTTATTTTTATTCATCAATTATGAGTTATTTAGTTTTTACGGAGCAAACTCTATTCATTTAACCGTTTCGACTTATTTAAAACCGTCTATGTTTTTATATATCGTATGCGAAATTATCATACTTTACGTGCTGTCTATTACAATCGTACAGCGACGCGGTTTCTTATATAAAGCTTTACGATTTATCGGGAATTACACGTATGGTGCTTATTTAGCTCACTTTCTCTTCTTGCAACTATGTACAAAGTTTCTTTCTTTATTCACACTGCAAGAAAACACAATATTATATAGCTTATTATTATTTACAATAACAGCCACAATCTCGATTTCAGCAATGGTCCTATGCAGTACACTACCATTTCATACATGGATTACAGGACCTTCTCCTACGATGAAATGGGCTAAGATTGTACTTCCGAAAAATCACGAAAAGGTATTCAAACCATATCTTTGATATAATAGAATTCCATAAAAGAAAAGAAAGTAGGACACACCTATGATTAATCAAATTGGGCAAATTATGCTATATGTAAATAATCAAGATGAAGCAGTACAATTTTGGACTGAGACAGTAGGATTCCAAATGATTGCGGAAGAAAATAACGGACAAGGTTTTCGCTGGATTGAAATTGCACCGTCAAAAGAAGCAAGCACAAGCATCGTCCTTCACGATAAAGCGTTAATTGCAAAAATGCAACCTGAATTAAACTTACATACACCTTCACTTATGTTCTTCTCTAACAACTTAGATCAACTGTATAAAGATCTTTCTGAGAAAAACGTTACTGTTGGACAAGTTGTAGATTTACCTACTGGCAGAGCTTTTAACTTCGCTGATAACGAAAACAATTACTTTGCGGTAATGGAACGCAAATAAAAAAGAAGCTATCCGAAAAAACCGGATAGCTTCTTTCATTTTAAGAAACTTGTTCTGCATTCGTTTCCCTATGTTGTATATGGCTCGTAATCCAAGCAATTCCACCAGCAACAACGAGATAGCATAACAATATTAAAATTTGCATTTGTAATTGCGACCAATCTCCTAAAGAAATCACATCTTGCAATCCTCTAAGAGAATGGGACATTGGGAGAAATTGTCCAATCTTGCTAAGAACAGCTATATTTAATTCTCCTGGGAAAGTCCCACCGCTCGTCGCTAATTGCAAGACGAGAAGCGTTACCGCTAAGAACTTTCCAACAAGACCAAACACCGTTACTAACATAAGAATAAACGTCATGAACGTAAAGGAAATAACGATACTTGATAAAACAAAGAGTGGCACACTTGCAACTTCTAATTTCATAAATCCTAGCACAACCACATCCACTAGTAATGCTTGAATAAGTCCAATTACATATACTAATCCTAATTTATTAATAAAATGTACCGTTCCGCTTACTTTCATATTTTGTCTACGGCCAAGCGGTAAAATATTTGATGCCATAATTCCGCCAACATAAAATGCAAGCGATAAGAAATATGGTGCAATACCCGAACCGTAATTAGGCACGTCAGAAACTGTTGACTTCACTAATTGAACCGGCTCTGAGAACATCGTATTGCGTGCATCATCATTGCGAACATCCGCTATCTTCTCTGCGCCCTCTCCCAATTTCGTAGAAAGTTCTTTCGCACCATCGTCAAGTTTAACAAGTCCGTTCGTTAACTGATCAGCACCATGATTCAGCTCTGTTCCGCCATTCGCAAGTTGATTTACACCTTCTTGTAATGATGTAAATCCAGTTCCCCATTTCGTAAATCCACCAGCTAAATTTGTAGCACCATCTGCTATCTTTTTCGTTCCAGCAGTAGCTTCATTTAACTTAACTCCGAATGTATTCATACCTTCTTCAACCTTATGCTGACCATCTGCAAGCTTCTGTGCACCTCGTGTCAATTGTTTCTGACTATGATTTAAAGTGTTTGTTGCTTGAGCTAATCCATTAGAAGTAGCGATAATCTTTTGAAAAGCAGGATCTTGCTGCACTTCTGGATGATTTTTCACGTACTCTTCTAATTGTTGTTTTACACTATTTGCTGCATTGTCCGCTTTCACTTGCCCCTCAGCAAATTTCTCACTTCCGTTCACCCATTCATTTGTACCAGCACTTAATTCACTAACCCCTGATTGTAACGTTTTTTCACCTTGCGTCAATAACTCCATACCGCTATGAAGTGAGGTTGCTCCTTGACTTAGCTCATTCGCTCCTTCAGTTAAGGCTGATTTACTAGAAGCAAGTTTTTCACTTCCTTCTTTCACTTTTGATGTCCCTTCACTTAAACGATGAATACCATCTGCAAGTTGATTTGCCCCATTTCTTGCATCTGTCGTTCCTTCATGTAACTTCCCAGCACCATTACTTGCATCACTCAACCCTTGTGCTAAGTCCTGAAACTTTGAAAAGACACCTTCTGTATAAGATTTCGTAATGCTATTTGAAATTTTTGTTTTCATATTTTCAACAGCTGTCGTTCCAATTTGCGCTGCTACAAAGTTTTTACCCGGATTTACTTTGTACTGCAATTGTGCTGGTTCTGGTTTCTCATCCATAAGTGTACTTACCTTTTTAGAGAAATCGGCTGGAATCGTAACAACCATATAGTACTTATCTTCTTTTAACCCTTCCTCAGCATTTTTTTCTGATACGAAATGAAAAGCCAGTTCCTTATTCTCTTTTAAATTTTTTACAAAATCGTCTCCTGCATGAATTGTTTTCTCATCCATCGCAGCGCCTTTATCTAAATTCACAATCGCAACAGGTAATTTATCTAATCGTCCGTATGGATCCCAATATCCAGCTAAAAAGAATCCTGAATAAATTAAAGGAACGATTAATAAAAAAATTAAAGCGATACGCCCATGTTTATGGTGCCACATCGCTTTCCAATCTTTAAATATAAGTTGAATTCCATTCATGAAACATACTCCTTCTCCTAATTTCACACCATTACAATGGTTTAACAGATTTACTATACACGTCACTTTTCATACTGTATAATACATCTTTAATTATCAATTCATTCCTTTCGATCTATAGATAGGAGAGTCAAAATGGAACTTCTTCAACTAAAATACTTTCAAACAGTCGCACGATTAGAACATATGACAAAAGCGGCTGAGGAATTGCATATCGCACAACCTTCGCTCAGCAAAACAATTGCTAGATTAGAAAAGGACTTAGGCGTTCCGCTATTTGACCGCCAAGGGCGACAAATTACATTAAACTCTTTCGGGAAAGTATTCTTAAAACGAGTAGAGCGCATTTTTCATGAATTAAGTGAAGGCGAACGAGAAATTAAAGATTTAGCTGACTTACAACAAAGCTCTATTACGTTGGCTGTTTCTATTCCAAGAATATTACCCGAACTAATTGGTTCTTTTTTACTAGAACATCCTAACGTTCGATTCCAACAATTTCTCGCATCTACTCCTTCTATGAAACGACAACTAGATAATATAGAAATTGACTTTTGCATTTCTTCTGTGCCAATTGAAGGCGAAGAGATTATTTGGGAACCACTTATTACCGAAGAAATTTTCTTAGTCGTCCCTTCAGGTCATCGTTTATCAGAACGTAAAAGTATCTATCTACATGAAGTAAAAGACGAACCGTTCATTAGTATGAACACTGGCTATGGATTTCGGCACTTAACAGATGAATTTTGTAAAGAAGCTGGCTTCACTCCACATATCGCTTTTGAAGTAGATGAACCAACCGTGATTAGCGACCTTATTAAGCAAGGCCTCGGCATCGCCTTTGTCCCAAGTTTAACTTTATTAAAAAACTCTACTTTAGCATTAAATAAGTTACGTATTATTGAACCAAATTGTGAGCGAACGATTGGGTTAAGCTGGTCAAAAAAACGTTACTTATCAAAAACTGCCCAGCAATTCCGTGAATTCGTGATTGATTACTTCTCCAATATTAGGACGTAAAATAATATCAAAAAATGAAAGGTGCCATCCCCAAGGGTGGCACCTTTTATTTTTCACTCTTCTCTAATTCTATTTCAGCTAAAAGCGGCAAAACATTATCAAAAATATGCGTATTGTTATTTTCACCTGTTACATATCCACCGTAATATCTACTAAATACGTTGTCATTTCGGAATGTGGCCATATGATCATATAATTCCTTTGCAAACTTTGTATTACCTGTTTGTAGTACGTACAAAATCGTTAATCCGTAAGCCGCTGGCGATTCATAATTGACAGTTTGTTTTCCCGTTTCTAAATTGTAACGACCGTATAACTTTCCATCCTCCTGAAATTTCTTCTTTATAAATTCCAAATAAGCATCGGATGAAAGGCCACCTAAACTACGATGATATGCAACGTATGATTGGTCAATAAGATTCACTTCTTTGTCATACGTAAATGTACCATCTGCTTTATACTCTTTCGGGAATGCCCATCCATGCCTTGGATAATCCGCTAAAAATTGAACGACTTCCTGATATTGCTGAGCAGAAACTTTGCCATACTTTTTCATATAGGAGAACGCGCGCGGATTTATATATGACGTTGTTGCAAAATCATTTTGTTTCCTTGCATCTGCATCATAATAATCAACATAATAATTATCTTTCTTATTATAACGAATTACAGCATCACTCAATTGATCTGCCAAGTTTTTATAGCGCTCTTCCTTGTACATTTCATAAGCGCGATATAACTGTTCTATAATACGAAGGTCATCAATAAGTGCATTTGTAGCTGACT
This sequence comes from Bacillus sp. SSR7, assembly GCF_055902415.1. Lineage (NCBI taxonomy): Bacteria > Bacillati > Bacillota > Bacilli > Caryophanales > Bacillaceae > Bacillus > Bacillus sp. SSR7. Next base: position 277,893 of record NZ_JBVVXV010000004.1, read on the forward strand.
GCATTTCTCCCTTTTCAGAGATTTTCCATAAAACAATTTGGTTCTTATGTACAAAGTTATTTTGAATAACCTTAACTTGTTCATCGAATAACGCTTGATCGTCTTTATCGAGTGTATATTGCAACCATAGTCCTGCTGATTCCGATAAAGCTTCACGGCCTTTCGCTTCACCGGTACCTGCTTTTGTATCCTCTAAACGATATGTAGCAAGCGTCCCATTTTCATTCACCATATGTCTTAAAATAAAATGTTCCGTACGGTTTCCTTGCAAAGCTGACCAAAATACAATTCCACCTAAAGCGATTAAAAGGATAACTCCAATCACTATATATATACGTTTCCGCAAACTTTTCACCTCCCTAGTAAGGCTATCCTTAATTTTACCAGAACATACGTAAATGTAAAAAAGACAATCTGTTAGATTGTCTCCCGTTCCTCTATCCCTCACAAGCCTCTTTAGAAGGTCTATATAGCGATTCCACGAGTCGATCATACTCACTACGCGTAATCTCTTTATTATACAGCTTCAATAATAAATCTCTATGCTCTTTTGAAAATGCCATCTTTTTAATGACTTCAGGATACATCAAACATCCTCTCCATTTCACATAAACTTCTTCATTTCAAAAACAGAACTTATGTTCGCATAAAAGATTATAAAATATTCCTCACTAAAAAACAAACAAAATATTATTAAACATGAACTTCTTTCTATTTAGAATATTCAAACATAATATTATCATATTCACTTTTTAAATACATATATATTTTTGGAAGTTTTTTTGAATAAATCTTCCAATTCAATCAGAAAATAATGGCAAAAAAGAAGAGGAGTTTACATATGGATACGGTAACATTAGCAAGAGCATTTTTCGGTTCTTCACTAGCATTCCACATTATCTTCGCAACACTTGGTGTCGGACTTTCATTAATGATTTTTATAAGTGAAATACTCTATCACTGGAAGAAAGATTCCGACTACGCCATTATGGCGAAAAGATGGACAAAGGCCTTTGCCATCCTTCTTGGTGTAGCAATTCCAACTGGAACAATCGTTGGTGTGCAAATCTCACTGCTTTGGCCTGGTTTTGCCAAAATTGTTGGGCAAGTTATTTCTGTGCCCTTTCAAATTGAGATTTTCGCCTTCTTTTTAGAGGCTTTGTTCATGTCCATTTATGTATATGCAGCTGACAAACTACCTCCATTCATGAGATTAATCTCGCTATTCTTCGTTATGATTGGTGCCACGGCATCCGCCGTGCTTATTACATCGGCAAATACATGGATGAATACACCCGCGGGCTTTTCAATGGGGCCAGATGGATCAGTTTTTAACGTTGATCCGTGGAAAGCTTTCTTTAATCCGAGTTTTGGCACGAGCGCATTCCACGTTGTGATTACAGCCTACGCAACTGGAGCTGCCGTCATTGCCTCTATCGCTGGATTTAAATTATTAAAGAAGAATGTAAGTGAACGTGAAGTGGCATATCATAAAAAAGGACTACTGTTAGGACTCGTCGTGACATTTATTACAGGCGCTACGATGTGGCTTTCGGGACACGAATCGGCAATTGCTTTACATAAGCATTCCCCTGAAAAACTGGCATCTGCTGAAGCTTTATTTGAAACGACATCACATGCACCGTTATCAATTGGCGGCGTTGTAGATCCTAACACACTTGAACTAAACTACGCACTAGAAATTCCGAACATGCTTAGCCTACTAGTAGGACTAGACCCTAGCACTGTCGTAAAAGGACTAAAGGAATTTCCACAAGAAACATGGCCACCATTTTACACGCATACACTGTTCAATTTAATGGTTGGCACTGCTGCCTTTACCTTTGCAGTTGCAGCAATTGCCCTCTTATATTGGTACTTTGTTTACCGAAAAAAAGGAACAGAGCTACCGAAGTGGCTTCTTTGGGGAGCTGCCGCATGTGGACCAGTTATGATGCTCGGCATTGAATTTGGGTGGATTTTCAGCTGTAGCGGTCGTCAGCCATGGACCATTTACGGTATGCAACGTACAGTCGACGCTTCTACACGCGCTGATTTTGTCGGTCCTTTATTTATTCTATTCATCATTTTATATATTGGACTCGGTATTTTAACAGTTTTTGTACTACGAACATTCTTTAAGAAACATCCGCTTACAAATGATTTACATCACGAAGGAGGCGATTCTCGTGCATGAGGAAAGTATTGCAATCATCATCTTATGGGCTCTTATTTTCGTATATAGTATATTAGGGTCCATCGATTTTGGAGCAGGTTTTTGGGGCATGGTATACGCAAAACATCCAACGCTCGCTGCCAAGCTTGCCAATCGATACTTATCACCAACCTGGGAAGTAACAAATACATTTCTCGTCTTTGTCGTTGTCGCTTTTCTCGGTTTCTTTCCGAAAGCTGCTTTCACCCTTGCGACAGTCATGTTCGTACCAGTTATGTTAATTTTAGTACTCGTGGCAATTCGCAGTACATTTATGGTATTTGCTTATTCTCTGCCTAAGTACCAACACCTTCTTCGTATTATTTCAGGTATTACAGGGCTCTTAATTCCTGCTCTATTAATTACCGTTTTACCTGTTACAGAGGGGGCTTATATTACAATGTCTGAAGGAAAAGAAGTACTCCTTTATGGAAAACTTCTTTCTAGCCCGGTGATCTACTGTTACATGCTCTTCGGACTAACTTCGGAACTATTTCTCTCCTCTCTCTTTCTTGCTGATTTTGCGAGAGAACAAGGTTCAGAAGATGCATATAAAATTTATAGAAGAAACGCGATCATCCTTGGCCCTGCAACGCTCGTCACGGCAATTATCGCCCTCGTTGTAATGGATCCGGAAACACACTGGCTGATGCAAGGATTAATCAAGCAATTCCCATGGTTTACAGTTTCTATCGTTTTATTCGTTATCGGGTACTCTTCTCTTTGGTGGACAAACAAAAAGTATGGCGCACTAGGATACCCTCGCATTGCCGTTTTAGCAGTCGTCGCTCAATATGCATTTGCAAGTTACGCTTACGGCGTTGCGCATTTACCATATATTATTTATCCTGATGTAACTGTATTTACGAGCTTTACAACGACAGAAACATTCTATGCATTACTTATTCTATATGCAATTGGGATCGCAATTTTATTACCAGGATTTATTTTCTTCTGGAATTTATTCTTGAAGGATCGAACTTTTTTGAAGGAAAAATAATATTGTGTGGGTCTGTTCCAAAAGATATTTTGGGATGGACCCTTTTGTCATTTTTTTCGGTAAATCGATATATTTTAAAAATCGCTCATATATTTTGATTTGCGATCGATATATTTCAATAATCGCTCATATAAATTTCATATACTACCTTACTGCCCCAGCAATTTATAGACTCCTCTCACAATAGTTATTTCACTAAGAGAGATACTTGTCCCATAACTTGAAAAACACATATTCACTATACTCCGTTATACGTCTAGTTCTTCTTATTTTTTGCTGAATATACTACCAATATAAACTTGAGACAAGCTACTTGTTCAAGGAAAAATAGAAAGGTAGGCAAAATATGAGCATTGAAATATGGATTACTATTATTGTATTCTTCCTAACGATGATTGTTATCTTTTGGCGACCTCGTGGTTTAAATGAGGCGTGGCCGGCAGCAATTGGTGCTGGCATTATCCTGATTACTGGACTTGTATCAAAACCAGACGTCATGGACATTATTAGTAAAATTGGCGGTGCCTCCATAACAATATTAGCGACCATCGTTATGGCGGTTATATTAGAAAGCTTCGGCTTCTTCCACTGGTCCGCAGCGAAACTTGCAAATTTAGCAAAAGGCTCTGGTCGTCGTTTATACTGGTATATTCAATTATTATGTTTTCTTATGACTCTCTTATTTAATAACGATGGTAGTATTTTAATTACAACTCCAATCCTAATTTTATTACTAAGAAACCTTAAATTAAAACCTCACCAACAAATCCCTTATTTATTAAGCGGTGCTTTAATCGCTACTGCATCTAGCGCACCAATTGGTGTAAGTAATATCGTAAATTTAATCGCATTAAACATCGTCCATATGACTCTTTATATGCATACTGCTATGATGTTTGTACCTGCAACATTAGGACTATTGTTTATGTCATGGCTCATGTATACGGTTTTGAAGAAAAAACTTCCGAAAAAATTACCTGTTTCTTCATATGATATCGAAGAAATATTCTTCACGAAAAACTTCCATCCGTTAAAGGGAAAAAATTCTGTTGATACGAAACAAAAACGTACAAAATTCATGCTAAAAGTATTAGGCTTCGTCTTCCTTATGCGCTGTCTTCTGTTCGTTGCATCCTTCTTATCTATTCCAATCGAAATCGTTGCCGTACTCGGTTCACTCGTTCTTCTTATCTGGAGATGGTACTACTTACGAACAAACCCTATCGATATTTTGAAAAAGACACCATGGCACATTTTAATTTTCGCTTTCTCTATGTACGTCATTATTTACGGACTTCACAATGCAGGTTTAACAGCTGCCCTTGTACAATGGCTTGAGCCAGTTGTAAATCAACATCTACTTTATGCTAGCTTTGCAATGGGCGGACTCGTTTCCCTCCTCTCTAACGTCTTCAATAATCACCCTGCACTTATGATTGGTACGATCACATTAACAGAAATGGGACTAGACCCAATCACTTTAAAAACTATCTATCTCGCAAACATTATTGGTAGTGACATCGGTTCACTATTACTACCAATTGGTACGCTAGCTTCCCTTATTTGGATGTATATCCTGAGACAAAACAAAATTAAAGTAAAATGGAAAGACTATTTAAGTGTATCCCTTATCGTTATTCCACTCACAACAGTCGTCACATTATTCCTCTTATTCTACTGGGTACACCTCTTCTTCGCTTTATAAACGACAGAAGCCCACTTTGCTACCGTCTTAGCAAAGCGGGCTTCTTCTATATTTAAGTTAGGTACTACAGTGTGATCAATCAAGTAAAGAGGTGTAACGTGTTATTGGTATAAATGACTACCAGTGTCTTTAAATTCTTTCGCTTTCTCTTTCATTCCTTTTTCAATTGCTTCTGTCGTTTCTAAATCATTTTCTTTTGCGTATTCACGAATATCATGTGAAATTCTCATACTACAAAACTTTGGTCCACACATGGAACAGAAATGAGCCGTTTTCGCACCTTCTGCTGGCAACGTTTCATCATGATACTCCATTGCACGTTCAGGATCTAAAGATAAATTAAATTGATCGCGCCAACGGAATTCAAAGCGAGCTTTTGAAAGTGCATCATCACGCTGATGAGCCGTTTTGTGCCCTTTCGCCAGATCAGCCGCATGCGCAGCGATTTTGTACGTAATAACACCTTCGCGTACATCATCTTTATTCGGTAAACCTAAATGTTCTTTCGGCGTTACATAACAAAGCATCGCTGTTCCAAACCAGCCAATCATCGCAGCTCCAATTGCCGATGTAATATGGTCATACCCTGGTGCGATATCTGTCGTTAACGGCCCAAGTGTATAGAACGGCGCGCCCTGACAAATATCAAGCTCTTTCTCCATGTTCTCTTTAATTAAATGCATCGGTACATGCCCAGGTCCTTCAATCATCACTTGCACATCATGTTTCCAAGCAATCTTCGTTAATTCACCAAGTGTTTCAAGCTCTGAGAATTGCGCTTCGTCATTTGCATCTGCAATCGAACCTGGACGCAATCCATCTCCAAGAGAGAACGAAACATCGTACTGCTTCATAATTTCACAAATCTCTTCAAAATGAGTGTATAGGAAGTTTTCTTTATGATGGAATAAACACCACTGCGCCATAATTGAACCACCACGCGAAACGATACCTGTCGTACGCTTTGCAGTAATTGGAATGTAACGAAGTAATACGCCAGCGTGAATCGTGAAGTAATCAACGCCTTGCTCCGCCTGCTCAATTAACGTATCACGATACACTTCCCACGTTAAATCTTCTGCAATTCCATTTACTTTTTCAAGCGCTTGATAGATTGGTACAGTTCCAACTGGTACAGGCGCGTTACGAATAATCCACTCACGCGTCGTATGAATGTTTTTACCTGTAGATAAATCCATAATCGTATCTGCACCCCAGCGAGTAGCCCACGTCATCTTCTCTACTTCTTCTGCAATAGAAGACGATACAGCAGAGTTACCGATATTTGCATTAACCTTCACGTGGAAATTACGTCCGATAATCATCGGCTCTGCTTCAGGATGGTTAATATTCGCTGGTAAAATAGCACGACCTTCCTCGATTTCCTTGCGAACAAACTCCGGCTCTACTCCTTCACGAATCGCAACGTATTCCATCTCAGACGTAATGATGCCATTACGCGCATAATGCATTTGCGTAACATTTGCACCTCGCTTCGCTCTAAGCGGTTTGCGATCCATCTGCGGGAAAACAGGTGTATGTTTTGAAGCCACCTTCACACCGTCATCCTCTGGTTTCACTTCGCGCCCTTCGTATGCTTCTACATCCCCACGCTCTAGAATCCAAGAGTGGCGCGGCGCCTGCAACCCCTTTTCCAGCTCCACTTTATACTCTGGATCCGTATAAGGACCGCTCGTATCATACACACGAATTGGCGGATTCGGAACGCCGTTTGTATCGCTTTGTTCAATCTCACGCATCGGCACCTTCATACCTTCTCGTGGTCCATCCACATACACTTTCTTACTTCCTGGTAAACTCGATTTCAATTCAATTTGCTCAGCTGAAACAGACTGTTTCATAACCTTTATTGCCCCCCTGTACGTGACAAGGACGAGATATGGCCAGCGTATGCCAAAATAAAAAGAGCCAGGTCCATAAAAAAATAAGGACCTGGCTCATAAAAGACATCTTTATGTAAAGCCGTTAACTTCCCTACGCTGGTACGAGCCAGATCAGGTCCAAAGGGTTAAGAAGTTCACGCGCTTCTCTCTCAGCCTACGCATACGTTAGGCACCCCTAGTTTATCACTGATTTAATTTTCAATACTTTCTCATCATACACGATAATCTGAAAAATGCAAAGTTTATTTCTTTTGCTCTTTATGGAATCATCCAAGTTAAATAATAAGCCTGAACATAAGTCATAATCCCCACAATTATTACGAAGAACAAACTATGCTTTACTGTAAACCGGAATAAATCTGATTCTTTCCCAGCAAGTCCTACTGCTGCACAAGCAATGGCAATCGATTGCGGAGAAATCATTTTTCCTGTTACACCGCCCGTTGTATTTGCTGCAACGAGAAGTACTTCAGATACACCGACTTGCTGCGCTGTAATTGCTTGTAAATTTGAGAATAATGCATTCGCTGACGTATCAGACCCTGTTAAGAATACGCCAATCCACCCTAAGAATGGTGAGAAGAACGGGAATAGTCCGCCAGTTCCTGCTAGTGCCAATGCTAGTGTAGAAGATAGCCCAGAATAGTTTGCGATAAATGCAAATCCTAATACAAATCCAATAGATAGAATTGGCATTTTAAGTTCACTTAAAGTTTCTTTAAATGTTACCACTGCATCTTTTACACTCATTTTCAAAATCAGCATGGAAATGAGACAAGCAATTAAAATTGCTGTTCCCGTTGCTGATAATACATCAAACTTCAAAATTGCCTCGTAAGGCGTCGCTTTATTTACAATAGGCTCTGCTTTCATTACTAAATTGTGCAAGCCTGGAATTTCAAACTTAAACACAAGGCTTTCCAATGCGCCGCCTGGAGCAAATAACGATTTAAAGAAACTTTGGCTCCAAATAACTACCATCACAGTTAAAACAATGAATGGAGACCATGCTTTTACGACTTTTCCTACTGTTAGTTTCGGCATAGATGTCGCCGTCGTTGCCGCAGCTACTTCTCTATTTGCTTGCCCCGATTGATAAATTTCTTTCGGTTGCCATACTTTTAAGAACAGCGCTAAACTCACTAAACTTACAAGTGCTGACGTAATATCCGGAAGTTCTGGTCCTAAGAATGTCGCTGTTATGAACTGCGTAATTGCAAATGAGCTACCTGCTACAAGTAAAGCAGGCCATGTTTGTCTTACCCCTTTCAACCCGTCCATTAAAAATACGATAAAGAATGGAACAAATAATGATAAGAACGGTAATTGATGTCCAGCCATTTGTCCAATTTTATGTGGATCAATACCTGTTACTTGTCCAGCAACTGTAATCGGAATACCCATCGCCCCGAACGCTACTGGTGCTGTATTTGCAATTAAACAAAGACCTGCTGCATATAAAGGATTTAACCCAAGACCTGCAAGAAGCGCTGCCGTAATCGCTACTGGTGCACCAAATCCTGCTGCCCCTTCTAAAAATGCTCCGAATGAAAAACCGATTAAAATAACGAGTAAACGATGATCATTCGTAATGGATAATACAGATGCACGAATCACATCGAATTGACCTGTTTTCACAGATATTTTATATAAAAATACCGACATAATGATAATCCAAGCAATTGGCCATAATCCGTATAAAAAACCATATCCAGTCGCTGCCATCGCCATCATGAACGGCATCTTATAAGCGAATAACGCCACTAAAATTGTAAGTACAACTGTAATAAATCCTGCCACGTACCCCTTCATGCGGAAAACTGCTAAAGCTAAGAAAAAAAAGATAATCGGAATAAGTGCGACTGCTGCCGAAATCCAAATGTTTCCGAACGGATCATAAACTTGTGTCCATGTGTTCATTGTTCTCTCCCCCTAAAGAATCCCCTTTTAAATAGAATAACCTCATCAATAGACTATCAGGTCATCATACCTTTCAGCCTAAAATAAAAAAACGTTTAAGAAAACGTTTTCAATAACTTTCATTTATACTGTACCATAACAATTTCCGTTTAAAAAGATTTTTTCGAAAATTTTATTATTTAACATAAAAATCTTACAAAATCGTCACCTTGCTGTAATGTTCATCGATAGAAAGCTTGCCAAAACTATTGCATAATAATAGTATAACAACAGACATTATTCATGAGGTGATATATATGAACGGAAACAAAATATTAGCAGCTTTATCATACTTTAGTGTATTATTTGCCCCTATCTTATTCCCGATTATTGTGTGGATTGTGGGCGATTCTGAAACGAAACCACACGCAAAACGCGCTCTATGGACACACATCATTCCAAGCATCGCTACATTCATTGGCGTAACTATTTTAGGAATTATGGGTCTTGGATCTGATCAACCGGATGTAACATTGGGGATCGGTACAATGATTGTCTTATGTATTTGCGGAATCATTAGCTTATACTACTTCATTTGGAACATCGTAAAAGGTATTAAAGTACTGAAAGCTTAATTTCCTTTTTAAACAAACGTTTGATTAAAAAAGAAAAACCGTCCCAAAATACCTTTTGGGACGGTTTTTTATCTTCTGCGTCTCTTCTTTTTTCTCATCATTTTCTTGCGGCGCGTATTCACTTTATCCGCTATAATGTGAAGCGTGCTTGCCACAACAATTCCCATTACGAACGTTACAATTTCAACCTCATGGTCCTTCGCAATTTCTATTAAATTACCGTCAAGCGCGATTACATTTAATAGGAATAAAAATGGAGAAAACACAATTAACATGTATGCAATACGAATCACATCACCAAGTATAATTGTGTGTGTAAAGAAGGAGCGATGCGGCATTACCTTCTTATACGGATACCAAAATATACGCAGGAATCCCCATTTATTATACGCATTACTATACGTATCTAAATCCGGTGTTAAAAATGTAGTACCTACTAAAAAACCAATTGCAAAAGTTAATAAAAAATCAAAATTTGTTAGTCCATACGAAAAGAGCAGAAACAAAACAACCGGAAGGGATATTAAGTTTATTTTCGTATGCGTTCTTCCTGATGGCATAATGCACTTCCTCGCTTACGTTCGCCCTGTCACCATGTGACAGTTCTCACCTATTGATCTAATTTCTGATCGATAAAGGATGTGTCTATATCCGAACCAAACCATTCTGCCAACTTCACTCGTGCTTTATCTTTTACATCATCATCGACGTATAACGACGCTTGTAATAACGCAGCCATTAACGCCCCTAAATCATCCGTATAACCAATTCCAGCAACGAAATCTGGAATCGCATCAATCGGTGCAATAAAATAAGCAAGTGCCCCAATTACAATAATTTTCACTCGTTTTGGAACATCTGGTTTCTGCAAAACGTAAAACAACAATAAACTTGCATAAATGACCGACTGCCCCGCCTGCTTTGCGACATGTTTTACTTTCTTCCAAAACGCTTCAACTGAAAATTTTTGCTCCATGTAAAAGCCTCCCTATTTTTTAAAAGAAATAAGCTACAATATGTTTTCAGTAAAAGTTCATCAAAATTACACATAATCTATCAATGAACTTTCATTGTAACAAACAAACCTAAAAAGAACAAGTGTTCGTTAATTTTTACGTACTTCCCTTCATATAATAGGTTTCTAGATAACCACTTACCCATTGTCATTTCTTATTTCTCAACAAAGAGAATTTTCACTTTCACTTAACATTCTGCTCTACCTTTGTTATATTTTCTAGTTGACGGACATATAAACGAATGTTAAAGTTTTCTCTGGTAGTGACAAATCTCATACAAAAAATGTAAAATGTTATAGTGTTTCTCAGAAATGAATTTTGTTGTATAATACAGAAATGACGTTATGCTTATGAGTAACACAAGAAACTAAAAGGGTATGCATAGTTATAGTCGTATATGGGTGAATATAGAACCTTTAATTATGGCCAAGAAAACTATGTATTTTTTATTTTAGCATTTTTCGCTCCAAAATCGACCAAGCCTGATAGAGAAAGGGTGGAAATGAATGAAAGAAACCTTGAAATCACAATTTCAAAATGTGCGTTTCACTGCATTCGTAGCTTTAGCCTTATGGTTGAAGACATATCTTATTACACGCACAAGCTTTGATTTAAAACTTGAATCTTTCATGCAAGAATTCATTTTATTCCTGAGCCCATTAGCAGCATCATTACTGCTTGTTGGTCTTGCATTATTTGCAAAAGGGAAAAAACGTAACTATATAGCACTTGGAATTAATTTTGTCTTAACAATCGTTCTTGTTGGTAACGTAATGTTCTACGGATTTTACAATGACTTCGTTACTTTACCAGTACTAGGACAAACATCTAACTTCGGAAGTTTAGGTTCTAGTGTAAAAGAATTATTTAACTACAAAATTATCCTTGCATTTGCTGATATTATCGTATTCTTCATTTTATTGAAGAAGATGAAGAATTTTGCACCGACAGAACGTGTAGCACGCCCAATGCGTTCCCTATACTTCGTGTCAACAATTGCTATTTTCTTCGCAAACTTAGGATTGGCAGAAGCTGAGCGTCCAGAACTATTAACACGTTCATTCGACCGCGTTATGCTTGTTAAAAACTTAGGTTTATATGTACACCAAGTGTATGATCTTGGCTTACAAGCAAAATCAAGTTCACAAAAAGCATTTGCTGACGGTAGTAAATTACAGGAAACAGAGAACTACGTAAAAACAACCCAAAGCAAACCAGATCCAAATATGTTTGGTACTGCAAAAGGGAAGAACGTAATCGTTGTATCTCTTGAGTCATTACAAACATTCTTAATTGGTGCAACAGTTAACGGACAAGAAGTTACACCATTCTTAAACCAATTTACGAAAGAAAGTTATTACTTTGATAACTTCTTCCATCAAACTGGGCAAGGAAAAACATCTGATGCTGAATTCTTAGTAGATACTTCAATGTATCCACTAGACCGTGGTGCTGTATTCTTCACACACGGTAACAACGAATATACAGCAACTCCAGAAATTTTACGTCAGCAAGGATACTACACTGCAGTATTCCACGCAAACAACGCAACATTCTGGAACCGTAACATTATGTATCCGGCACTTGGTTATGATCGTTACTACAACGAGCTTGACTACAAGATTACGCCAGAAACAAAATTAAACTGGGGATTAAAAGATATCGAGTACTTTGATCAATCTATCGATATGTTAAAACAAGTGAAGCAACCGTTCTATACTCGCTTCCTTACTTTAACAAACCATTACCCATTCACTTATGATGACAATACAAAATTAATTGATGAATACAATTCTGGTGATGGCGTATTTGACCGTTACATGGTAACAGCTCGCTACTTAGACGAAGCAATGAAACACTTCATTGAGCGTCTAAAAGCAGAAGGTATTTACGACAACTCAGTTATCGTATTCTACGGTGACCACTACGGTATTTCTGAAAACCATAACCGTGCAATGGCACAGTTCTTAGGAAAAGAAGAAATTACTGCATTTGACCATATGAACTTACAAAAAACACCGATGTTTATTCACGTTCCAGGTCAAAAAGAAGGTAAAACAATTTCAAAACCAACTGGTGAAATTGACATTAAACCAACTATTCTAAACTTACTTGGTGTAGACTCTACGAATGACGTTCGATTCGGTCATGACGTATTCTCACCTGATAATAAAGGCTTCGTTGTTCTTCGTGATGGTAGCTTTGTTACAGATAAGTACATGTACACGAACAGTACATTCTACGACCGCGCTACTGGCGAAGTTGTACAACTGCCAAAAGAGGAATCTCAACCACTTATTGATCGTGCCCAAAATGAATTGAACATGTCTGACAAAATCATTGAGGGTGACTTACTTCGCTTCTCTGAAAGCAACAAGATCAAAACTGGTGAAGTAAAGACAGCTATTAAAGAAGAAAAGAAGAGCGCTGAGTAATCTCAGCCTCTTTTTTTATATTCCTCCATACAATTACTTATATTCATTAACTTTAACATTACATAACCTTTACCAAATATTCACATAGAGTTAATGAAGTATCTCTATAATAAAATATGTAAACGAGGTTCTATATATTTCTTATCTCTCATCTGTAATAAGATCCCTTAAAGAAATATGTGAATCGTTTATTTCTACTTTCTTATAATTGTCTTTCAATATGTTTTGTTTCCATACACAAAACATTCAATAAGACGATGTCCCTATGAAAGATAGCTACCCTCCTTGTGCAGCATTCCATAAGAATGTTGCTTTTTTTTATTTAAAAGCAGGATTCTTATTTCTTATTTTCGAATTTGTATATACGAAATGCTGTAAATCACTACCAGTTCTCTACCATTTACAAATACATATACGTCATATGTAAAGAATTACTCACATAAAAATTACTGTAGTGATTTTTATTCCAAATGAATGAAAGCTTCACTTTACTTATGCACTTACGAAAGGATGGGACGAAAATTGGCATATGAAAGATTTGTACTTTGGAATGATGCAGTTATTGATACAACGAAACAAAAAACGTACATAGACCTTGAGGAAAGAGGCTTGCAGTTTGGGGATGGTGTCTACGAGGTTATTCGTCTATATAAAGGGAACTTTCACTTATTAGATCCGCATATCACAAGATTGTATCGCTCCATGGAAGAAATAGAATTAACACTCCCTTTCTCAAAAGCGGAACTGATTACCCTACTTTATAAACTAATCGAAAATAATAATTTCCACGAAGATGGAACGATTTATTTGCAAGTATCTCGTGGTGTACAAGCTCGTACCCATACGTTCTCATATGACGTCCCTCCAACAATCTATGCCTATATTACAAAGAAAGAAAGACCAGCGTTATGGATTGAATATGGTGTACGTGCCATATCAGAACCGGATACACGCTGGCTACGCTGTGATATTAAATCATTAAATTTATTACCGAATATATTAGCTACTACGAAAGCGGAACGAAAAGGTTGTAAAGAGGCCCTTTTCGTACGAAATGGTACTGTAACTGAGGGAAGCCACTCTAACTTCTTTCTAATTAAAAACGGAACTCTTTACACACATCCAGCTAATCACCTTATTTTAAACGGCATTATTCGTCAATATGTCCTTTCTTTAGCGAAAACCCTTCGTATTCCAGTACAAGAAGAGCTTTTCAGCGTTCGTGATGTTTATCAAGCGGATGAATGCTTTTTTACAGGAACAACAATTGAAATTTTGCCGATGACTCATCTTGATGGAACCGCAATCCAAGATGGTCAAGTTGGCCCTATCACTAAAATGCTGCAACGATCATTTTCTCAGAGTTTGTTACAATCCAATATGTCATCTTCTTAAACACGAATAATTTCTATCCTTTCTACATTCAATATATGTATTTAAATGGAAATCAAGGTATAGATTTATGCCTTGATTTTTTCTTGTAATCTTTTTGTCATATTCAGATTCCCGCATAAGTCTTGACAGTAATCGACATGCTCTTTAGAATTTTTAACAGTTGGTAAATATTTCTTCACTACATTACAGACAGAAAGGAATCGACAAATTATGAAAAAATACCTTGCCGGTCTTGCGGCAGTGTCTGTAGCAGGAGGAGCAGCACCTACACTTGATAGTGTTCAAGCTGCCCCTGAACAAAATACACAAAAAGCTGCTACAACTGTCCAAGCTTCTGCATCAAACAGCTCATCTTATACGGTAAACGCTAGCGTATTACATGTTCGTGCAGGCTCAAGTACTTCTCACGACATCATCTCGCGCGTTTATAACGGTCAATCACTAAACGTGATTGGCGAAGAAAATGGTTGGTACAAAATTAACATGAATGGCCAAACAGGCTTTGTTAGTGGCGAATTTGTATCAAAAAATGGTGCAAGCAATTCCAATGTAAGTACAACAGGCGGAAACAATAAAGTTACTGCTGATGTATTACGTGTACGTACTGCTCCTAACACTTCTAGTTCTGTTTCAGGACGTGTATATGCAGGACAAACATTAAACGTAATTGGCCAAGAAAATGGTTGGGTGAAAATCAACCATAATGGACAAGTTGGCTATGTAAGTGGCGAATTCGTATCTGGTGTTTCTGCTAATGCAGGCTCTTCAAACAACAATACGAATAATAACAACCAAGAATCTGTAAAACCAACAAGCGGAAACTATACAGTAAATGTATCTTCCCTTCGTGTTCGTACAGGTCCTAGCACTTCTCACACAACTGTAGGTTCTGTTACAAAAGGACAAGTCGTACAAGTTGTTGGCGAAGTTCAAGATTGGTTCAAAATCAATTATGCAGGCCAAACAGCTTACGTAAGTAAAGACTACGTAACAAAAGGTGGTTCTAGCGATAACGTTACACAAGGAAACAACCAAGATAACAAACAAGAACAAAATAATAATGTAACTGTTCAAACTGGCGGTACTTACGTTGTTAACGCAACATCTCTACGCGTACGTACAGGCCCTGCTACTTACCATAGCGTAATTGGTGGCGTATTAAATGGTACGACATTAAACGTAATTGGCTCTGAAGGTAGCTGGTTTAAAGTTAACTATCAAGGAAAAACCGGCTACGTTAGTAGCGAATTCATGAAATTCGTTAAAGGTGGCACTACTACTCCTGAGCAACCAAAACAACCTGAACAACCTAATCAAGGTGCAATTGGTGACTACTACATTAATGCTTCTGCCTTAAATGTACGTAGTGGTGAAGGTACAAATTATAGAATCATAGGCGCACTTCCACAAGGACAGAAGGTTCAAGTAATCTCTGAAAACTCTGGATGGAGCAAAATTAACTACAACGGCCAAACTGGTTATATCGGCACACGTTACCTTTCTAAAACACCAGTTGGGGGCGCAGTAGATAATAAGCCTAACAACAACCAAAATAACAATCAAAACAACAACAATAATAATAACAATACAAGCAATAATAGCGGTGACAGTTCTTCCGTACTTGCATATGCAAAATCAATGCAAGGTGTACCTTACGTTTGGGGTGGAACTTCTGCTACTGGTGTTGACTGCAGTGGTTACATCTACCACGTATTTAAGAAATTTGGTCATAACATTAGCCGTCAAAGTGTTGCTGGATATTGGGGTAGCCTACCACAAACTTCAAATCCACAACCAGGTGACTTAATTTATTTCCAAAACACTTATAAATCAGGTCCTTCTCATATGGGTATTTACCTTGGGGGCGGATCATTTATCCAAGCTGGAGATAAAGGTGTAGCAATCGCTTCATTAAGTAACTCTTATTGGAAGAGCCATTTCTTAGGATACACGAAAGCACCTTAATTAATAGTTTTAAAGCCTTCTAGATTAATAGAAGGCTCTTTTTAATGTTGTATAACCTATTTCCCTAAAAAAATAATGTATCTATTTTCCTATTTCATACACTATATTCTACAATAATGATCCATAACGTTATCATAATGTATATTTTCACATAAAAAACATAACCTATTTCATGTCTAATCATTTCATATGTGTTTTTTTGAAGAATTTTCTTTTTATTTAAACTTTTCGTTAGACGTTTGACCTCTGATGTCCATTATGATAAGTTACTTAAGATGTTATATTTGCAGAAGTATAGACAACTGTTTTATACATTTTTTTACTATGAGGAAGGAGCATACACTGCATGAATCTTTTATGGGGAATTGGCGGCGTGATTGGAGTATTAGCAATCGCTTTCTTACTATCTTCCAACCGCAAAGCTATTAATTGGCGCACGATTTTAATCGCGCTAGCATTACAAATGTCATTTTCATTTATCGTATTACGATGGGATGCCGGAAAAGCAGGTTTAAAACACGCTGCAGATGGCGTTCAAGGATTAATTAATTTTTCTTACGAGGGAATTAAGTTCGTTGCTGGGGATTTAGTCAACGCAAAAGGCCCTTGGGGATTTGTTTTCTTCATTCAAGCACTACTTCCAATCGTATTTATTAGTTCATTAGTTGCAATCTTATATCATTTCGGTATTATGCAGAAATTTGTCAGTGTCGTTGGTGGCGCATTAAGCAAACTTCTTGGAACTTCTAAAGCAGAAAGTTTAAACTCTGTAACGACTGTATTTTTAGGACAAACTGAAGCTCCAATCTTAATCAAGCCTTACTTAGCACGTTTAACAAATAGTGAATTCTTCGCTATTATGGTAAGCGGTATGACAGCTGTTGCCGGATCAGTTCTTGTCGGCTATGCAGCAATGGGTATTCCGTTAGAACACTTATTAGCAGCAGCAATTATGGCAGCTCCATCAAGTCTATTAATTGCGAAACTAATTATGCCAGAAACAGAACAAGTAGATAATAACGTTGAACTTTCTACAGAGCGTGAAGATGCAAACGTTATTGACGCAGCAGCACGTGGTGCATCAGAAGGTATGCAACTTGTTATTAACGTAGCAGCAATGTTAATGGCTTTCATCGCATTAATTGCTTTATTAAACGGTTTATTAGGATTAATTGGCTCTCTGTTCCATATTAAACTTAGCCTTGATTTAATCTTCGGTTACTTACTATCACCATTTGCAATCTTAATCGGGGTTTCTCCTGGTGAAGCTGTACAAGCAGCAAGCTTTATCGGTCAAAAACTTGCAATCAACGAATTCGTTGCATACGCAAACTTAGGACCACATATGGCAGAGTTCTCTGCAAAAACAAACTTAATTTTAACATTTGCAATCTGTGGATTCGCAAACTTCTCTTCTATCGCAATTCAGTTAGGTGTAACAGGAACATTAGCTCCTACTCGCCGTAAACAAATTGCACAATTAGGGATTAAAGCAGTTATCGCTGGTACACTAGCTAACTTCTTAAATGCAGCAGTTGCAGGTATGATGTTCCTATAAATTTATGCAAACCCTCCTCTTTCTAAAGAGGAGGGTTTTTATTTTATAATATGTTTTATTTATATGCAAAATATCCTATGTCTAAATATAATTACATTATGATACAATGATTAGTGGTTCTTTTTATTTTTTTAAAATAAAAAGAACCACTAATTTATGTTACTCACTTCAAAAGAATTTAGCTAAATGGTCTATTTCTTAATAATTGCGCATACTACAAATATCCTTGCATGAATTATCTTTAAAGGAGGAAAGTTTTGTGAAAGATAACTTCTATAAGATCCTTTCTATGTGGATTTTACAAATTTTATTTTATTTTACAACTGTACATGTAACGCAATATGAGCATGCTCTCATTTTTACAATTATATATGTAATTGTTAATGTACTATTTCTATTTTTCCCTGATAAAACTGCCTTTGTTTTCTTCATATTAGGAACCATTATTTCTGTTTTCTATTTATTCTACGAAGCATGGCTTTACTTATGGAGTACATCAGAACAATGGGAATACATTATTACTCACTTCCTAATGGCAGCAAATTTCTTCATTGTATATATCTCCACTCATCTATTAAAGAAGGTTATTCATGAAAATAAAGAATTAACCGAACGTGTGAGAACGTTAGAACAGTACATTGGAGAATCGAAATTATTAACAAGACAAGAATTCGAAAGACGACAAGCATTATTAATCAATGCAATGAATCGTCGTAATGAAACAGGCGTTATAATTTATTTTGACTTCACTTCCTTTAGTAAATATACGAAGGAAAGTGTTATGGATCGTGTAGCTTCATTATTAGTTGAAACGGTAAGAGCTGACTTTGACCTTGTTGCTGAGTATGATACCAACACACTAGTCACTTTATTACAAAATACAAATGAAGCTGGTGCCGATATTGTAATGAACCGTCTACAGCCTAAAATGGAAAAATGGCTTGCAGATGAGGCAATTCAAGATATTAAGATTAAACGAGAACAAATCGCTACAAAAGGACCGACAGTATTATGATGACACTCGTTATACTTCTTTTATTCCTTCTATTTTGCGTACTCGTTTTTTGGATCAGTATCACATTTTCCATTAAGTATGTACTTATTTTTACAGCCTTTCTATTCTCTGGCTTACTCGTTTACTATTCTTTCTTAACACTCGCAGGTTTAGTTCACCGAAATAGGAAACGAAAAGATCGTACGCTAGAACATTACCCAAGCGTCGATATTTTAATACCAGCTCACAACGAAGGCGTCGTGATTAAGGATACTTTAGAGGCGATGGCAAAGATTGAATATCCAGGCAAACTAACTGTTTATTTATTAAACGATAACTCGCAGGATGAGACACCTGAAATTGGTGACGATTTTGACAAAGCTTATGCTCATATTCGTCACATTCGCGTTCCACCTGGTGAACCAAAAGGAAAATCACGTGTATTAAACTACGGCCTTAGTATTTCAGATGGTGAATACTTCTGTGTTTATGATGCAGATAACCAGCCTGAACCACATGCACTGCGAATGCTTGTAGAACACGCTGAAACAACCGAGGATGCTGTTGGAGCTGTTGGGCATGTTCGTACTGTAAATGAAAACAGAAACTGGCTAACACGAATGATTTCGTTAGAATTTCAAATCTTCCAGCTCCTTATGCAATCCGGACGCTGGTTACTATTCCAAACAGGTTCACTAACAGGAACAAACATGCTTCTTCGTCGCGCTGCATTAGAAGAGCTTGGCGGCTATGACCCTTATGCAATTGCAGAAGACGCTGAATTAACATTGCGTATTACACAAAAAGGCTACCTCTTACCGATTGTGCCCGAATCGATTACATGGGAACAAGAACCTGAGCATTTAAAAATCCTTATTAAGCAGCGTACACGTTGGCTCCAAGGAAACTTGTATATTTTAGAAAAAATGTTTTCTTCATTAAGTTTCTTTAAAGGAAAGCTTCTCGTTCATTCCTTACAACAAGTTTTAGTGTATGTTGTATTTTGGCTATTCTTAATTATTTCAAACGTTTGGTTTGTAATTGGGTTACTCGGGATATTCCAAATTCAATATAGCATTCCGCTACTATTTATGTGGTATGTCGCATATATTACATATGTTTCTCAATTATTTAGTGCCCAGAGTGTGGAACGAACCTTTACACCAACTAATATTTTTATTAGTGTGATCATGTACTTTACGTACGCACAGCTCTTTACGTACTTATTCATTCGTAGTTTAATCTTATACTTACGTGCAAAGAGTAAGAAACAAGTCATTGGCTGGGATAAAACAGTTCGATTCAAAAAAGACAAATAAACAGCACATTAAAAATAAGCACAGAGCGCCGTATGCTCTGTGCTTATTTATTGCCGTATAACTTATATATCAGACAATACCCCTTAGCTGAAAGTAATTTCACGTCCATCCCCCAACGAACGATCGACCTTCATTTATATACGAAAAAGTGATTGCTATTTTTGTAGAACCAATTGCTTCTCTTGCTGCTCTTTGCGCGTTTCAGTCTTAGGTTCCGTGCTTTCTTGGACACTACGATGTGCCACACGTTTCAAACAAATATGCTTCCACTTTCTTTCGTAACGTTTCATTATTCTAGATGTCCCCCTTGAATGCGCTTTAAAACTATTTGAAATCGCTTACAGGAAATAATATAGCACATATATATAAACGTGACAACACATTTCCGACAATTTTTTGTCAAAAATATGAATAGAATCCGCAAGATATCGAACATTGTCGAAACGAATCGATTTTTATTCGTATAAAAGGCATACTACTAATATAGTAAAGTATTTTATTTCCCTTACTTGCAGTTCAAATTCCTTCTATATAAAGTGAAATTTTAATCAGTGAGGTTTTTCTTCATCCCCACCTAACTTCTTTGCTTTCACTGAATTTTGAGGTGGGGGTCTTACTGCCCATTATAAAGCGGGATTAAAAAAAAGAGCTGATACATAATCAACTCTTTTTCCTTCTATTATTTATGACGCTGCATACGCCCTTCTTTTTGTAACTCTTTAAATAATGCTGCCATCATAAAGAAAATAACAAATACGAACGGGAATGCCGCTATGATAGCTGCTGTTTGCAGTGCTTCTAATCCGCCAACATATAATAGAGTAGAAGCTATCGCTGCTAATACGATACCCCAAACCATTTTAATGCGGTTTGGCGGATTTAAACTACCATGCGTCGTTAACATTCCTAGAACGAATGTCGCAGAATCTGCTGATGTAATAAAGAATGTTGCAATAAGTAGAATGCCTAATACTGATAAAGCTGATCCAAAGCTTCCCATCTGATCGAACATAGCAAATAATCCTACTTCTGTTCCCAGCTCTTTAACCTTTTCAAAGATATGTGCGTCACCAAATAGCTCCATATGAATACCAGTTCCACCAAAAACAGAGAACCAAAGTGCACCAATTACGGTCGGTACGAGTAAAACACCAATAACAAACTCACGAATCGTACGTCCTCGTGAAACACGAGCAATAAATGTACCTACGAATGGTGACCATGCAATCCACCATGCCCAATAGAAAATTGTCCATGACTGAATCCATTGGTTTCCGCCTTCATCTAATGGACTTAAACGGAAGCTCATACTCGGTAATTCTTGAATATAAGAACCTATTGTTGAAGTAAAGTAATTCATAATAAAGTTTGTTGGACCCGCAAATAATACAATGATCATAAGTGCAAACGCAAAAATAATATTCGTATTACTTAAATATTTAATTCCTTTATCAAGACCTGTTTGCGCAGATAACATGAAAAGAACAGTTACAATCGCTATAATAACTAACTGTGTCGTTAATGAATTCGGGATAGATGTTAAATAACTAACACCACCGGCAATTTGTTTCGCACCAAGGCCTAATGACGTCGCTACGCCAAACACCGTTGCGAAAACAGCTAACACATCAAATGAATGAGCAATACGACCATGTTCCCCGCCCTTAAATAACGGACCTACTGTCGCACTAATCGTACTCGCTTTTCCTTTTCTAAAAGTAAAGTAAGCAATACACAGCGCTACAAATGCATATAGTCCCCACGGATGTAATCCCCAATGGAAAAATGAGAAGCGTAGTGCAAGGCGCGCACTTTCCTCAGTTGCACCTTCTCCAAACGGAGGTGCATAAAAATGGTTTAATGGTTCGGCAACGCCCCAGAAAACTAGACCGATACCCATACCAGCACTAAATAACATAGCAAACCATGTCATATAACTATAATCAGGTTCGTCATCATCTTTACCTAAACGAATAGAACCGTATTTCGAAACAATTAAAAAGATAGACACAACTAAAATAATAGAAACAGAAATAATATAAAACCATCCAAACTTACTAACTAATGCAGTTTGAATTGCGGTTGTTACATTTCCTAGGCTACCTTTTCCAATAATAGATTCGGGAATAATTCCCCAAATTGTAAATGCAATACATAATGTTAATGATACGATGAATGTTTTTGTTAGTTTCCTCATCAAATCCCCCTTCGTAGGTTTCACTTTTGTAAATAACATAAATTCCGATATGTAAAATCGGATAGAAAACTATAATTTCACGGTGATTTTCTTACTTTCACCTTCACCAATTCGAATTCTTATGGACAGCCTTACCTTCCGTATAACCTTTTCACTCTGCAAGAGCTATAAGATCGAAATACTGCTGTCAAATTGTGTGAGAAAAATGCGGATGGGAATGTATTTTCCCAAAAAAGGATGTGTTACAGATGTAAAAAAGGGCATTTTTCTTCCTTGCAACCCTTTCTTTTTGTAACAATTATGCGGTTTTTTTGCTAGTATATAGCACGTGTTTATAGTTTCACAAACGAAATGTTTATGTTTATATAACTATATTACCCATAAAACGGTAAAATACTCAAGGAATGTAACCGTTTAGTAAACATTATGTAACACTCATGTAATATTTTTATTTACGTCGAAAACAATATGTTGTATTAAATATTTTGAATATAAGTAGAAACCTACTAATCACATAGAATGAAAAACGCTTTCCTATATTTTTTGTTATATTACAGGATGTTAACGACTTATTACGAATGGTTTGTAATTGTGTGTTTTCCCCAAATCCGAAAAAATCTGTTGCTATAATGAGGACACGAAAACAAACGCAATGGAGGCTATCATGAAAAAATTAATTGGTATAGCAACAGCAGCAGTTTTTGGTCTTGGGATTTTCACATCATCTGCTAATGCAGAAACTGTTGTAACAACAGACGTACTAAATGTACGCGAAAACCCTACTACGGAATCAAAAGTTGTCGGTAAATTACTAAACGGTAATAAAATAGATGTTCAAAATACAGAGAACGGATGGTCAAAAATCACTTTAGATGGTAAAGACGCATTCGTAAGTACAGAGTTCACTAAAAGCATCTACTACGTAACAGCTAACGTATTAAACGTACGTGCTGAAGCGAACACAAACTCAGAAATTCTTGGGACGCTTAAGAAAGACGATATGATCGAAACAACGAACCAAGTACAAAATGAGTGGTTACAATTCGAATATAACGGAAAAACAGCTTATGTTCACGTTCCTTTCTTAACAGGTACAGCACCAGTTATTGAGAAACAAGAACAACCTGCTCCTGCTAAAGCGCAAGCACCAGCTCAAGCACCTGCAGCTCAAGCAAAACAAGCTGCTAAGCCTGCTGTAAAGGCTGCTGAAACTAACACACCTTCTGGTGGTCGTGAGTTAACAGTTGTAGCTACAGCATATACAGCTCATCCGAGCGAAAACGGTGGCACATATGGCGGCCGTGTATTAACTGCAATGGGTCATGACTTAACAGCGAACCCAAACATGAAAATGATCGCTGTTGACCCGAAAGTAATCCCATTAGGATCTAAAGTATGGGTAGAAGGTTACGGAGAAGCTATCGCTGGCGATACTGGCGGTGCAATTAAAGGTAACCGTATCGACATCCTACTTGGATCAGATAGCGCTGCTCAAAAATGGGGACGCAAAACTGTTAAAGTGAAAATTTTAAAATAACCAATGACTGCTGAAGCCAGTTCTCTTTGTTGAGAGCTGGCTTTTATTTTTTTATCCCACTTTAATGGGCAGTAAGACCCCCACCTCAAAATTCAGCGAAAGCAAAGAAGTTAGGTGGAGATCAACTGCCCATAAAAGTCCGATTGGTGAGGGCTAATAATCAGTGGGGGATAAAGAAAACCCCCACTGATTAAAGTTTCACTTTATAATAGCCATAAGGAGGTTATGTCCATGAATGTACAAGCAAAAGTAGACTGGATCGGTACACCAAAACCGTATATATATAAGGATGAAGCAACATACGACGCTACTTCCATTGATTTCTCACTCACTGACGACGACAATCGATATAAATTAATTGTGCTCAAGTCTGAAGATAATACACATTACAAATTTGTCCAATATGGAATCAAACCCGGCTCACAAAAGCCATTTCCTATCGACATTCCATTCGAACAAAACATGTTACCAATCATAGAGCAAATATTACATGATCCATATGTACAAGCGATATTAAAGGAAACGCGCTTCTAATCGAAAAAAGACTATCTCAATTATGAGATAGTCTTTTGCATTAATGAGTTGGACCAGATACTTCCTCTGATTTCAACGTATTATTCGCTCCAAGAGAATGGTACAATATCTTTCCATTTCCATTCACAGTAACGATATGATCATTATTAAAGCTTTTGAACTTCACAGAGCCATCACCGTAACGAATATGATACTCTTCATATGTCGTTACTTTATATTTCGTAGCACTTTGACGCTCTACATTACGAATTTCCATTGTTAATAAATCTTCTGTAATTCCTTTTTTGTGTAAATACTGTATATAATCACGGTCTTCCTTATACGATTTCCCGCTCTTATCATAATTATTTTCAATTAAGCTAAAATCATTTAATGAAATCGCACGCACATTATCATAAAGATGATTTCGTACAAAGTCACCAACAGCCGAACTTGATGTTTCTTTCGGGAATTTTAAGTAATACGTGCTTTGGTCTCCAATTTTAACACTTTCAGATTTCATCACACCAAAATCAGTAGTTTTCTCTAAATGTACTTCTACCGTTTCATCTGTTGGCACAGGACCAAGTTTATAACTTCCGCGGCTTAACTTCCCACGCTTCGTACCATTCACAAATACAGTTGCATCATTTTCATCAGAAGAAATGGTTACATAATTTCCTTCTAATGATAATTTAACATCCACTTTCGCCTCTTTTTCATCTGCCAAGTCCACTTCTTTTTCTGTTTCTAACTCAGTTAGTTCCGTCTTCGCTTTTGCCTTTACAACGTAAGAACCAGGGAAGTACGGACCAACTTCTTTTGAAGTTTTATCACTTGATAGCTCTATCTCTTTCTTATCATTCACATATATTTCAGCACCTTTCGCAGTTGTGCTTACATTCATATAATAAGATTTCATATTAAGTTTATACTTCGGATATAAGAACCATTCTTTCCCGTCTTCTATAATTTGACCATCTTTAAATGATGCTTTATCACTTGCTAGTTTTTGATCTACTGTCTCTCTTTGTAAATAAGATAGCAGTTCTTTATTATAAGAAGGATTTTCTTTTAAATAACGGATATATCCTTTAATATCGTCAACTTTCACTTTCAAACTCGGATCATCTACTTTTACAAACTCATCAATTGCATTCGCATCTTTCTTTTGGAATGCTTCAATCATAGCATTGACCTGCTTTTCTTTTGAGAACTTGCTTGCTCCAAATTTATACGCACCAAACAATATAGCAAAGATAACAACAAAGCCTATAAGTAACATTATATTTTTCTTACTTTTCACTGGCTTTATTTCTCGTTGTACTTCTGAACGAGAAGAAGCTGCCTGATCAGCAATTACATCTACCTTACTTCCACACTCGGAACAAAAGTTCAAATGATCCGCAACTTGTTTATTACATTTCCCACAAAACTTCAAATGGCTCTCCCCCTTATTTTTTCCCGAACTTCATACCAGCGAATGTTAATGCGTACGAAAGAAGAAAACTCCCTACCATTAAATACAGCGTGCTACTTTGAATAGAGAACAATGGTCCGGAAATCCCAGCAAATTCCTTCATAACTTCTTTACTCCCTGAGGCCTCAATATGAATTTTGGCCAATCCATTTACACAAAGCATCATCACAGTATACACCGCACTAAACACAGCAATAGTTACGTACATATTTTTCATCGGATATTGAGCCAATTTCATCCCAGCTCTAAATAGTAAAATGCATGGTAGTACAATTAATAACCCCCACCAGTGCATGTAGGAATTGAAATCCTCAATTTCTTTTACTCGTTTAAAATTCGCTCCATTAGCTACTTCCAGATCTTTTAATGACGTACCATGTATTGATATTCCTGACGTATAAGATAAATGCAATGGACCTTTTTCCATTGAGTATCTTCTCATTTCTCTATCCATGTCTCCCCATTCAATTGCTGTTGGAGCAAAGTGAGCCATATTCCACATGTATGGTGTTGCTTCTAATGAAATGAATGTTTTATATGTTTTCTCTGGAAAATCAATTGGTCCCACTGACTTTGAACTGCTAAATAAAATTGTAATAAGTATAATACCAAATGTAATAAGCAATCCTTTTAATACAGTTACCACACTATAATAAATAGATGTTGCATATGGAATACTTCGACTCATAGAAGATAATAGACGGTGTGGTCCTGCCTGAATACACATACCAATAAAGGTAAATAATAAACCAAATATAATGCCATACAATAAACTACTAACATGTGAATAACCAATACTGATTGTCATCGTTTTATAGAATTGAGAAATTGTCGTAGAAGAACTTGCGATAAAGCTGACAATACACAAGAAAACCCCATATACAATACCGATAATACTTGATGTTAGTAACTTCTCACGCCAAATAGCAGAAGGGTTGCTTCTCTCTACAAAGAATCCAATTCCACCTAATATAAGTGCTGGAATTGCTAACAAGATGAACAATGGGAAATGAAGGATAAATGACATCGCATATTCCCCGCTCCCACTAACTTCAAGGCCTATTAAATGATACATTAAAATTAATGGTGCTATACCGATGAAAGATTGATCAATAGTAGTCATATTCAGCATACCGTTCATCTTTGTAAGCATCGTTCTCACTAGATCGTTAATCGCCGCATCGACAATTAGGCTACCAATCCAACCGGCTATAAACATACATACGATTGCAAGCCCACCACCAAGTAAACCTTTTTTCAAAGTGCTGCCAGGTGGACTTACATGTAATTGTAAACTTTCGTCTGGTAATCTTGTTTTCATTTCTTTTTTCATAATACCTAATAAGGAATCCCCGCATTTCTCACAATACGTAGCAGTCCCTTTACTTTCCACACCACAAGTTCGGCAATACTTTGAGTCTTTCGGTGCTAACATAACTTCACTTTCTACACTACCTGTACTTGATCCATCATGTGTACAATAATTCGCTACATCCGATTGTTCTAAACCACAAGTTTTACAATACATGTTCCTCACTCCTTACTTTGCTTCATACCACAAACTGGACAGAATGTAGCCTCTGCTGCAATTTGTTCACCACATGAAGTACATGACCCATTTTCAGCATTTTTTGATTGAAGGAGTAACTCATTTATTTTCCCGCACTGTCCACAAAATTTATCATTTAATGATAATGGGCCGCCACAGCTACATTGCCCTTTCTGTCCTTGATTCTGTAAATTAGCTATTTGCTTACGCGTGTTATAAATAGCTACATCCAGCTCTTGTACTGGTTCTATAATACTTTTTAACACATCTACTCGAACTTCATCATTTCGGAGTTGCATATATGTCGTTTGACCAAGTTCCAACAAAATTTCAGTTTTCACCTGTAGTTTCTCTTGCGTAATCTTCTTTAATTGCGCAACCTCTTGAGCTACTTGTAATTTCATCTTCCCTTGCTCAATTCCCTCTTGCAATTTGTTCATACCGCTACCAAACTTCGATTGTAAATCTGACAAAACTTAATCCCTCCATAAATATATAGTAATATACAAAATTAACATTTTATATATTACCATGATTTTCAAGTAATGTAATCTAAATTTCATTTTTTCTGTTTTAAGCATTTTTTGTTTATAATGGTAAAGGAAAGAAATATATGTACGGAGGAATATTATGCTGCAACACTCAATTACGAAAGATGAAATTATGATGATTGCGAATGAGTTCGTTCAAGGACTAGATCCACAGCAAACAGCTGATCAGGAACATGTCGCTACAGCTCGGCACCTATATCGTAGTGGTGTTGTCTACAACGTTGACTTTGATGGCTATACGCTATCAGGAACTGTAGATGCTGAAGGCAGCGTATATAGCGTCCATATCCCGATTCGCAACGTCGCTGAAAGCTATTGCGATTGCTTCGCACCAACGCAATGTGAGCATATGCTCGCTG
Organism: Bacillus sp. SSR7; assembly: GCF_055902415.1. Classification (NCBI taxonomy): domain Bacteria; kingdom Bacillati; phylum Bacillota; class Bacilli; order Caryophanales; family Bacillaceae; genus Bacillus; species Bacillus sp. SSR7. The sequence goes on from NZ_JBVVXV010000004.1 coordinate 306,119, forward strand.
TGTTACTATCGGCAGCATCTAGTTTCGGGCAAGTAGGAGATGTATTAACTTTATTTAAAAATAATACGAAGCCTTCCCTTCCTCCTATTCGAACTGCAAGACAAGTATTGCAATCATCAGCTTTTGAAGAAACGGATTATAAAAGTTGGCAATCCTATTTTGATAACGAATATGAATCATTTAAAAAAGAACAAGCTCGGCTTACTTATAAACAAATGTATTTTCTTATGAGTATTTTTACGGACTTCTATACGAAACTCGAGCGGAAAGCTCCACGTATCATTGTGATACATGAGTTGTTCAGGTTACATGCAGCACTTTATTGCTTTCAAAAATTATTAGAAGAAATTCAGGAATTTGAAGCAAATAAAACGTATTCTTATCACCAACCAGTTAACGTCGTTCGCCTATTTGTAGATAAAGTGGAATCCATCGTTCGGGACTTACAATCAGAATCGATCCCTTCAGAGTCTAAATCAATTTTGCAAGAAACAGCTCGTCTCGTTCACGAAGTATTCTTCTCCACCGATGCCTATACGCAAGAGAGATTTTTTATTTATCGTCACATATGGAGTGAACTCTTACACAATAACGAGCAACTACAAGAAGAAGAAAAACGAATCGATACGAAAATGAATCCACTTTCCAAAGCATTAGCATCTTCTCATCTACTCTTTTTAAATGACGAAGATCGATTAGCGATGGACTTACTAAAAAAACAGCCTGCTTCTGTTGTAAGTCTATACTTCTATTGGTTAGAAGAGTTATTAAATGCAATGAAATGGGATCGTGCGAAAAACTGGCTTTCCTTTACGTATAAACAAGTGAAGAAAACGATACATGAGCACGAAAATACAATTTTCATAAAAGATATCGTTCGCTTATTCGTCATCATGTATGAAACGTATGCAACCCATACAAATGAACAAGCTGGATTCGAAATGATTTTGCAAGAGCTATTACCATACAGTTTCGCAAACTATGAGCAATACGTACTGGCGAAAAAGCAGTATCGAACATGGGCAGAACTTCAGCTCTTACATGGATTTGAAGCAATTGAAATTTTGAAAGAGCCGCTGAAAGATATTGAAAAGGAAGCACCAGAAGCAGCACTTCCTCTTTATCACCTTGCTGCTACCGAAGCTATTGAAGAGCGAAATCGCAAATCATATAGACGTGCAGTTCGTTACTTAAAGAAATTACGTACATTATATAAACGATTAAAGCGTACCGATGAATGGGATGCTTTCATTATTCACATCGCAAACTTACATTCACGTCTGCGTGCACTACAAGAGGAATTACGGAAAGGAAAATTAATCGATGATCAATCAAACTGAAGTAACAATTAGGCTCCAGCACGTTAGTCACGGTTGGTTCCTTTGGGGAGAGGATGATAGCGGTAATCCATTATCCGTAACAAGTTGGAAACGAAATGCATTTACATGGCACTCCACTTCCTTCTACGGCACGTTTCTAAAAGAAGCAACCTTTGAAGGAAGACAAGGTGTTATGCTAACAAACGCACAAGCATTTGAATACATCGCTAATAAACCAATGAACTCCTTTGCTCGTATTCAAATGAACGGTCCTATTACAGCACTTACGGAAGATGCGAACGAATTGTGGGATGCCTTCACAAGCGGTAGCTTCGTACCTGATATGGAGCGTTGGCCTAAACAACCATCTTGGAAAGTTCAAAATACTCCAATCGAAGATGACACATTGGCATCTCTTTTCTCGGCTGCAGTAAATGAAAGCATATTACAAGATAACCGTTCAAATGACGGATGGGAAGATGCAAAGAGACTTTATGAACATTATGACTTTACGAAAAGACAATTAGACGCAGCACTACATGAAGAAGATTGGCTTCGAAAAATTGGTTACATTGAAGATGACCTTCCCTTTACAATCGGTCTACGGCTACAAGAGCCGCAAGAAGAATTTGAAATGTGGAAGCTTGAAACAATTGTTACACCAAAGCGCGGGGCCCATCGCATATATGTATATGAGGGTATCGATTCTTTGCCAAAACGATGGCACGATTATGAAGAACGTATTCTTGAAACACAAGAAGGCTTCAGTAGACTTGTACCGTGGTTAAAAGATGGTGATACATTCCGAAGTGAACTCTTTGAAACAGAAGCATGGAACTTCTTAACAGAAGCAAGTAACGAATTACTCGCTGCAGGTATTACGATTTTATTACCATCATGGTGGCAAAATTTAAAAGCGACAAAACCAAAATTACGTGTGCAGCTGAAGCAAAATGCGACGCAAACGCAATCTTTCTTCGGCATGAATACACTCGTCAATTTTGACTGGCGCATTTCAACGAACGGCATTGATTTATCAGAAAGCGAATTTTTCGAACTCGTTGAACAAAATAAACGGTTATTCAATATAAATGGTCAATGGATGAGACTAGATCCAGCCTTTATTGAAGAAGTACGAAAGCTCATGAACCGTGCTGATAAGTATGGGCTCGAAATGAAAGATGTTCTTCAGCAACATTTATCAAACACTGCTGAAACAGAAATTGTAGAAGAGGATAGTCCGTTTACCGATATTGAAATTGAACTAGATGGATATTATGAAGACTTATTCCAAAAACTATTGCATATTGGAGATATTCCAAAAATAGATGTCCCTTCATCACTAAACGCCACACTCCGTCCATATCAACAACATGGCATTGAGTGGTTATTATATTTAAGAAAACTTGGATTCGGCGCATTGTTAGCTGACGACATGGGACTTGGAAAGAGTATTCAAACGATTACTTACTTACTATATATAAAAGAAAACAATCTCCAAACAGGTCCTGCTTTAATCGTGGCTCCGACATCTGTTCTTGGAAATTGGCAAAAAGAATTTGAGCGTTTCGCACCGAATTTACGTGTTCAGTTACATTATGGAAGTAACCGAGCTAAAGGGGAATCCTTTAAAGATTTCCTTCAATCAGCAGATGTTGTATTAACATCTTATGCATTAGCTCAGCTTGATGAGGAAGAACTTAGTACGTTATGCTGGGATGCTGTTATTTTGGATGAAGCACAAAATATTAAAAACCCACATACGAAACAGTCTAAAGCAGTACGAAACTTACAAGCAAATCACAAAATCGCATTAACTGGGACACCGATGGAAAACCGCCTTGCCGAGCTTTGGTCTATTTTCGACTTCATTAATCATGGATATCTTGGCAGCTTAGGACAATTCCAGCGCCGCTTCGTCTCACCAATTGAAAAGGACCGTGACGAAGGAAAAATCCAACAAGTTCAACGTTTTATCTCACCGTTTTTACTGCGACGAACGAAAAAAGATCAAACAGTCGCATTAAACTTACCAGATAAACAAGAACAGAAAGCGTACTGTCCACTTACTGGTGAACAAGCTTCCTTATATGAACAACTTGTTCAAGATACATTACAAAATGTAGAAGGATTAAGCGGGATTGAAAGACGCGGATTTATATTACTCATGCTGAACAAACTTAAACAAATTTGTAATCATCCCGCTCTTTATTTAAAAGAAACGGAACCGAAAGACATCATCGAGCGTTCCATGAAAACGAGCACGCTTATGGAACTCATTGAAAATATAAAAGATCAAAATGAAAGTTGTTTAATCTTCACGCAATACATCGGTATGGGGAATATGCTAAAAGATGTGTTAGAAGAACATTTCGGTCAGCGCGTCCTCTTCTTAAACGGTAGTGTACCGAAGAAAGAACGTGACAAAATGATCGAACAGTTCCAAAACGGAACGTATGACATCTTCATCTTATCGTTAAAAGCAGGTGGTACAGGGTTAAACTTAACAGCTGCCAACCATGTCATTCACTACGATCGTTGGTGGAATCCAGCGGTAGAAAACCAAGCAACAGACCGTGCATATCGCATTGGTCAAAAGCGTTTCGTTCACGTTCATAAGCTGATTACAACGGGGACACTTGAAGAGAAAATCGATGAAATGTTAGAAAGAAAACAATCATTAAATAACGCCGTCATTACAAGCGATAGTTGGATGACAGAACTATCTACAGATGAACTAAAAGAATTACTTGGTGTATAAAGTGAAACTTTAATCAGTGGGGGTTTTCTTCATCCCACACTGATTATCAGCCCTCACCAATCGGACTTTTATGGGCAGCCCGCCCCCCCACCTAACTTCTTTGCTCTCGCTGAATTTTGAGGTGGGGGTCTTACTGCCCATTAAAGCGGGATAAACAAAAGGAGCTAATCTTTTCGAGATTAGCTCCTTTTTCTATTCCAAAACCAATTACTTATTATAATACCTGTTAATCCGCCGCACGTATCCAGTAATGAATCTTGCCACATCGGTGTACGATCGCCCGTAAACCATTGATGAATTTCATCAAATGTTGCGTATCCCGCAACGAAAAGGAGAGCGTATATAAAACACCTTTTTCTCGAATAACCTGATCGATGAAAAGCGTAATACGTCAATGAACCGAGCATAAAGAACACCATAAAATGAGCACCTTTACGAAGGAAAAACTCAATAAATCCACCTACACCTTTATTTGCAATACTAACAGGTGTACCACCGCCGTAATCGATAGATACCCATGAAAAATGCTCTTTCACAAACTCCACATTTACATATTGTTCAATATCCGAACGCATATCCTGCTTTTTATATGGTTGTGCCGAGGAATAGAAAATCAGCCCCATCCATAGTAAAACAGGAATCCAAAATAACCATTTACGATTCATTCTTCCGAAACCCCTCTCTTATTCTTTTAAGAGTACCAAAAAAAAGAATAAATTTCACGCCAAAACATGACATTTGCATCCTATTTATATAGTGAAAGGGGGTGATAAACATGGCAGTCGAAACAATCGTAATGGATTTAACTTTACGTCTCGTCTTAAACAATGGATTAGATAAGAATGGAAAAACAGTTTTTAAGAACAAACAATTTAAGCGCGTAAAAACAAACGCAAACTTAGAGCAAGTACAAAACGTAGCACGTGCTCTTGCTTCTTTACAAGCATCACCACTTCACGCTGTACAACTTGTTAGCACATCAGATCTTTCTAACCTTTAAGGTGGAAATATAATCAGTGGGGATGCCCCCACTGATTACAAGATAAATAAAAAGGAGGAATCAACGTATGCAAGTACTAGAATTAATTTTCGCGAAAGAAGATGGAAAAACAGTTGTCTTTTCTATCGAGAAGCCGATCACACCTATTGATGCACAAGTCGTAAATCAAGTAATGGATACGATCCTTGCCTCATCTGTATTTTCATCAATTAATGAAAATACCCGAAAAAAAGGAGCTCGTCTCGTAGAAAGAAATGTATCTGAAGTTCCTATTACCTTATAGACAAAAAGACGAATCTGCATCATTTTGCAGATTCGTCTTTTTTCTTCGGCATTTCAATTGGAATAAAGATTTTTGAAAAACCGACGCATACATATTTATAGTGTTCTCCGCCGATATCAAATTCCGTCTTATATGTTGAGAAGAATATATAATCATCTCGCTTCGTATAATGATCGATTAACAATCCAACTTGCGGCTCAACATATTTTTTCGCCAACTTCTTACCAGCCGATGCTAAATCACCAAGGAGCCCCTCTTCATTTTCCTTTTGAACTTCGTCTAGCTTCTTACTTACATCATTACGTTTCATAAACTGCTTCGCTGCCCAATCCGTATATTCACCTTTACTCGGATTACTATTTGCTAAATATACTAGAAGAACAACAACTAGAGCCATAATAATATACCTTTTCTTCATACTATCTCACCGCCTACCCTTTTCTATTTTCATATATATGTACAAGCGATGCAAATTAGAAAGACTATCATCTATTGATTGTAAACGAATAGCTAAAATTTACAATATGAAATAAAAGATTAACAATTAATTTACTTAATTCGTATATAATTATATTGAGAATTATTATCATTTATAAAGGGGGAATTAAATTTATGAATGACGAAAATGATATTATTATTTCTAATTCTACAATGATGTTAGAACCATACAAGCACCCTTACTATCAGACAAAGATTATAGAAAGTAGCGGGAACCATCTTTACTCCTGTCAAACTGCTCTCCAACTTATCAAGCAATCTTGTCTAACCAATGTTCACTCTACTTATCAAGGTAGACGGAAAGCAGTTCAAACAAACTTTCATTTCAAACAAAATGTCCCGATTCCAATTAATCATCGAGAATATATTTGTGCTTTCCCAACAGAGTCTCCTTCTTCTCCAAACTGTATATGGCTGTTTTATAACCATATAGATGACATAGAGTTTTTCAAAAAAAGTAAAAAAGCTACCATTCATTTTTCAAATGGCACGACTACAACCATACATATCAGTCCCCATAAGTTAAAACAACAATTATTAAAAGCCGGATATGTATTATCACGTATGAACATGCAAGATTCACTACAATTTAAAAAACTCTTACTACATTTACTACCTTAACAGAATAAGTAGAATGGAAAGCAATATCCCTTGCCTTCCATTCTTATGATAATGTTTATCCTCTTAAACTATCTCGCATTTTCTCAAGTGCTCGCCGATACACCCACCTCACTTGATAATAGGTCATCTCTGTCTCTAAAGCGATTTCCCCCATCGTCTTTCCTACAAAAAAACGCTCAAAAACGATATACTTCTCCTTCTCATCTAATACACTCATAAAATCCTTCACTTTCATTTCAATATCTTCAAAACGAAAGATATCCTCATACTCTCCTACACATACACACTTTTCTTGCACTGCAAACTCTTTCTTCAATCTTTCTAATATATAACCACGCACCGTTACAACTGCATATGCAGGAAAACTCCCTTTCTCTGCATCAAACTTTTCATACGCATGCCAAAGACCGATTAACCCACATTGATAATACTCTTCATAATCTTGATAGATCCCTAACTTCTTTATTTGATTTACAATCAATCCTTCATACAACAAAACTGCCTCTTTAAAAGTCGCTGGCTTCACACAGTACCCACTTCTAAAAGGTATACCTCTTTGTTATTCCGCCGGTACCTCCACAATATAAAAATAAAGAGGGAAATTCACTGTGAGTAATTTTAAATACTATCGCTGAAATTTGAAATTACAATGGGTAGAATTTCAAATTTTGTTGGTGGTATTTGAAGTAAGGTTAAAAATAAAAAAGGTGACTCTTGGAAGAGCCACCTTTTCAAAATAATATGTTATGCGCCAAAACCAGAAAACATACCGCCTAACATACTAAACCCAACTGTAAAGATAAAGAATATGCAAATTAAAATTGTTGCCTGCTTTTTACTTAAACCAGCAACGATATGCAAGCCTAGGCCAGTTAAAATTAAGCTCCAAATGTTGAAAACTTCAAATGCAGAACCAATGCCATATGCAATTGTTCCTTGTTCAAATAAAGGTCCTAAACTTGTATATTTATCAATGCCGTTTCCACCAAGTATATAACCTAAAACGACATTAATAAGACTACCAAGATAAAAAACAACATTAGCATAAATATAAATAGATAATATCTTCATATATGGAGTATCATTGCTCATAAACATCATAATCACTTTATAAAATCCTGCTACTACGAAAAGACCAATAGCTGTTCCAATTAGCCCCCCAAAAGCTCCAATACCAAGTGTAGTTCCTTTCATTATCCCTGTCGTATCTTCTTGAAGTAGCTTTGCCATATCCGGATTATTAATTAACCCTAAGTAAGCTGCTACTGTTGCAAAGATAGTCCCCATTACAAGAAATAAGAAAAAACCTCCCCAAACCGGACTTTTCGTCTTCATTCTCTCAAACTGTTCACTTGGAGAAGTAATCATCCCAAACAATGACGGCTTCTTTCCATATGCATCTTGCGTATTAATATTTGCTTCCATTATAACGCCTCCTTCTATGTATATAACCCGTTCTAACGGGCGGTTCACTTCCTCATATAGAGGCTACGAACCGCCCACTAGAACGGTAATGTGTAGTTCTTACTACACTATTAATTACTCATAACGTAATGCTTCAATTGGATCTAATTTCGCAGCTTTATTCGCTGGAATTAATCCGAAAATAATGCCGAGTGTCATTGAGAACAGTACGCCTCCAACGACAACTTCCCATGAAACGAGTGGTGGCCATTTTGCGAATGTGGAAACGATATAGGCTCCGCCATATCCAAGACCAATTCCGATTAAGCCGCCTAGAAGTGTTAACATAACTGCTTCAATTAAAAACTGTAATAAAATTTTACTACGCGTTGCCCCAAGTGCTTTACGTATTCCAATTTCGCGCGTACGCTCCGTTACAGATACGAGCATAATGTTCATAACACCAATACCACCAACGACTAATGAAATACCTGCGATACCGCCAATAATCATCGTCATAATGTTAGTAACTTTAGAAACACCTTCTTGGAATTCTTTTAAATTCACCAATTCATATTTACCTGGAATATCGCTCGGTTTACGACTGTTCAATACATCAACAGCTTTTTTCCCTGCCGTTTCTAAATTATCTACGTTTTTAGATTGAATGGCGATACTTTGAATTTCATCCGTTCCATATAAAACGGGCCATAAAGTAAGCGGAATTAACATTTCCTCAGCTTCGAATCCCATAAATTCATTATCTGATTTATAGACGCCAATAATTTGCATCGGTTGTCCTTTCATTTCAATAATTTTCCCTACTGGATTTTCATCTTTAAATAACGTCTCTTCTGATTTCGTACTAATCATAACAACGTTATTTCCTTGTGAAATATCAGATTCATTTAATGAACGGCCTTTAACCACTTTCACTTTATTTACTTCAAAATACTCACTATCAAGTCCAATAACATTAATCATGGATTTTTTATCATTAATGTCCATTGTTTCCATCGTATTATTCGTCGTAATAACATGGGAAACATCTTTAACTTGCTTTACTTCCATAATATCTTCTTCTGTTAATTTCGGTACTTGATGCCCCCCCATACTAAACTCATCATTAATATCTGGTTTAAACTGAATTGGCATAAGGTTATTACCAGAACCTGCGATTTTTGACTTTAGCATTGCTTCCCCGCCTTGCCCAATCGCAACGACAGTAATAATGGAACCAACACCGATAATAATACCGAGCATCGTAAGAGCTGAACGCAGTTTATGAGCTAAAATAGAAGATAGGGCAATTTTTATACTATCTAGTAAACTCATACCGCACACCTTCTATCCTCTGTAATTTTCCCATCTCGCAGTACAATGCGGCGGGAAGAATACGCTGCTACTTCCTCTTCATGCGTAACCATAACAATCGTCGTACCTTCTGCATTAAGCTTCTTGAAAATATCCATAACTTGCTCACCAGACTTCGTATCAAGCGCACCAGTCGGCTCATCGGCCATAATGAACGTTGGATTATTCGCGATCGCTCTTGCAATTGCGACACGCTGCTTCTGTCCACCTGACAATTCGTTCGGTAAATGATGCACGCGGTCCGCTAATCCGACTTTACCAAGCGCCTCTAAAGCACGCTTCCGACGTTCTGCTTTCTTTATGCCACCATATACGAGCGGAAGCTCAACATTTTCGACTGCTGAAAGACGCGGAAGCAGATTAAAGTGCTGAAACACAAAACCGATATATTCATTACGAATTAAAGCAAGCTTTGACTCGTCTGCTGTTAAGATATTCACATCATTCAACATATATTCGCCTTCTGTTGGACGATCTAAACAGCCGATAATATTCATAAGCGTTGACTTACCAGAACCAGACGGTCCCATAATTGAAACGAACTCCCCGCCTTGAATTGTTAAACTAATATCGTGTAAAATCGGTACCGCAAGTTTCCCTTGATAATACGTTTTAGCAATATGATTTAACGTAATCATTTCTCTTTCACTTCCATTCCGTCATACACATCGTCGGAAGGATTTTTAACCACCTTTTGCCCCACTGTTACGCCTTCAGTAATCTCCGTCCAGTCTCCATCAGTAGAACCTTTTTTCACATTTTGTTTGCGAAGCTTTCCTTTATCCTCAACATAAACAAATGCATCATCATCTTTTTCTACAATGCTCTTAGTCGGAACAGCAACCATCTTCTTATTCTCTAAATTTACTTGCAGAGAAACGTGATAACCTGGAGATAAACCATCTTGACTATCAAGACTTGCTTTATATGTATATTGGGACATGTTTTGAGTCGCTTCACCCATACCACCAGCTTGCGCCATCTCTGCACTCGTTGGGAATTCACTTACTTCTGTAATCTTACCTGTCCACTTCTTCTTATTGTTTGCTTTCGCAGTTACAGTAAATGTTTGATCCTTTTGAATTTGCGACTTTTGAAGCTCAGTTAATGTCCCTTGAATTTGGAATGGATCTTTAGAAGCCACTTGTAAAAAGGCTTTCCCTTGACCACCTAACGCTTGAGATGAACTTTGTGCCGCATCTTTATCTAACTTTTGAACAACACCAGCAAAATTACTATAAATCGTAAGCTCTTTTTGCTTTTTACTTAATTCTTCTTTCTGCAACTTCCCTTTTTCTTTCTCAAGATCAGTTGTCTTTTGTGCTATCTCTAACTCACTTACTTGCTCTTCCATCGGATCTGTTACTTCTTTCCCAGCTCCGCTATCTTTCGCTTTCTTAATTTCTTTCTTCAGCGAATCAATCTTCTTTTTCCCTTGATCATAACGCATATCTGCCATCTTCTGATCAAGCTCAGCTTGCTTCATTTGAAGATTAATCTCTTCATTATCATAAGAGAATAACTTCGCACCTTTCTCTACCTCTTGTCCTTCTTTTACCTCAATATCTTTCACTTTTCCTTTGGCCGGATCCGCATAAAAACTTTCAATATTCCCAGGTTTCACTTGACCAGAAATTAACTTCGTATTATTCAGCTTTCGCTCTGTTACCTTCTCGAAACTTACAGCATCAGCCGTTGTTGCTGCGCCCTTCTTCTTCCCTTGCATAACAAAAATATTAACTGCTGCTACAATAACAATTAGTGCAATAACCCCGATAATAATCCATTTCTTCTTCTTGTTTGGAGTACGAACCGTATTTGGTACCATATTCTCTCTCCTTTTTATAACTTAATAGTTTAATATAAAATTGTATAAAACTTTCTGAAAATGAATTACATATTATTACATTCTTTTTACAAAGTTTTACACATCCATTTATATTGTAACAAAAATTCCAATGATTAGAAATATGACATTATGTCTTTTAAGATAGATTTAAGGAAAGATTATAGTAATATAAGAAAAGCTATCCAAAATAATAATTGGATAGCTTTTCAAACAAAATATTACGCCGCTTTAGGAGCTTTGCTTTCATGTCCACGTTGAACGATGAACAAGAAGATCGTTGATAAAATAGCACCTGTTAATAGTAAGATGAAACAACCATCCCAGCCAGAACGATCAACAATAACACCGATTGCTGCGTTTGCTACAAGACTTCCGCCTACGTAACCGAACAGACCACACATACCAACTGTCGTACCTACTGCAAATTTCGGTACTAATTCCATCGCACTTAAACCGATTAAGAACTGTGGTACATAAATTAAACAACCGATAATAGAAACTGCAATACTTATAACAAGTATGCTAGTTGCTTGCCAGTACACAAACGTACCAATAACAACTCCGACCATACTAAAGATACATAATGGCATACGTTTTCCTTTAAATAATTTATCACTTAAAAGACCAACGATTAATGAACTTGGAATTGCCATACCTTCAAAGATTGTGTACGCTGCGTGTGCTTCATTTTTTGAGAACCCTTTAACTGTCGTTAAATACAGTGGAACCCAGTTAATAACACCGAAGCGAATTAAATACACAAATGCATTTGCAATACATAAGAACCATACAAACTTATTTTTCACTACATACTTCATTAAAATTTCTTTTGGTGACATCTTGTTAGCATTGTCTGCTTTTTCAAGATTTTCATAGTCATTACGATACTCATCAATTGGAGGAAGACCTTCTGATTCCGGTGTATCCTTCGCATTAATCCAAACAAGAACTGCAATTACCATTGCGATAATCGCTGGGAAAATAAATACGCCGCCTTGCCAATGATTTTCACCAAAAATACCTACACCAATTCCGACAAGTGGTGGTACAAGCATTCCACCAACGTTATGTGAAATATTCCAAAGACCTGTTTTCGTACCACGTTCTTTCTTCGAAAACCATTTCGTCATAACGATACTACAAGGAGGTGCTCCCATACCTTGTACAATACCATTCACAACAAGTAATGTAACGATCATCCCAAAGGATGATGCAAAACCGAAACAAATATTTACAAGCCCTGATAAGAATAAACCGACCGCGATAAAGCGCTGGGCGAAAGCTTTATCTGATAAATTCCCCATAAAGAACTTACTAAATCCATAAACAATTGCCATTACTGAGCCTAGTAGACCAATTTCAGCTGTACTAAATCCAAATTCTTCTACTAAATATGTGCTTGATAACGTAAAGTTACTACGAACTAAATAATAAGCAGCATATCCAACTGAAATTCCGATTAACACACGAATACGTAGTAATCGATATACACGATCGATCATATCCGCTGGCAATCTTTCAATTGCAGGTGCTGGCTTGAGCCATTTAAACATATTCTTTCGTCTCCTTTTCTCACTTCTGAGAGAGACGTTGTCTATTCCATATCTCGATTATTCCGCTATTTGATATATGTTGGTTCGTTCTTCTAACCGGCTGTCCTTCTATTTCTTTCTCGTTCTTCGCAAACATCGTTGGCACGCCAAACGAAACCTTTTCTAAAATGTGACCCGCTTCTTCTGATAAACAATAATCAATAAATAAATCCGCAATAATACCATTCGGTGCACGTTTTAGTTTCGAAATCGCATTAACAGATAGCCCTGTTTGCTCAGGTACGATACTTACAACTGGAAAGCCTTGTTTTTGAAGCATTCTCTGATCTCCCATGAAATTGATGCCTATCATATACTCACCACTCGCAACAAGCTCTACTGGCATGTAACCATTCACTGTTACTTCACCAACTTGCCCTGCAAAGTTCTTAACATATTCTTTCGCTTCCTCTTCACCTACAGTATCAATAAGTGATTGAAAAAACGTATAGGCTGTTCCTGAAACATTTGGATCTGGCATAACAATCTTTCCCTTATATACTGGATTTAATAAATCTTGCCACCTTGATGGATAAGGAAGTCCGAGCGGTGCTATTTCTTCGTTCCACCGCTCTTTATTGATTGCAATTGCCAGCTTCTCTACTTCATAACCGTACCAATAACCGTCTTTATCTTTCACAGTTTTTGAAATACGGTTCGCATGCTGACTCGTAACAGGAATAGATAGATTTTTTTGCTTCATCATTTGATGCGCGTCTACCGTACCACCAATAATAATATCCGCTTTCGGATTTCCAGCTTCCTCTTCTACCCTCCGAAGAAGCTCTTCTGTCGAAAGACGAATAAATTCATACGTACAGCCGCGTGGTTTACAAAATGATGAAAGCAACGCTTCCCCAACTTCCTCGCGAGCCGCTACATACGCAACTAGATGACGATCATTCAAAATAGGGAGACCACTTTTATTATATTTAATAGAGGTTGTATCTCGAGAGCAACTAGACATCGCTCCTCCAATTACTAGCAAAAAGAAGAAAAAGGCTATCTTTCTCATGACACATTCTCCTTTACAAATACATTTGCGAGGGAGCTTTTCATATACATGACATTCCCATTATTATCACCGAGATATTGCACAACAAAGTACGATGGATACACAGAAATAGTAAGAATGTCTTCACGCTCATTCTTTATACGCTTACCAGTTTTATAAGCGGTAATATAAGCGATCGGTTCATTCTGTGATTGTAATAACTTCTGGATTTCTCCGTAATCTGTAATTTGCTTTGCGTACCGAATCGAATCAAGTATGTGCGTAAGGTCGATAGTACGTATCACATTACCTTGGCGCACTATGACATCCTGTGCTGACGCAAAGAAATCATGAATACGCTCTGGTGTGTAATACAGACTTAATAAATACGTTTGAAATGCTGAAATCATAGGATCCGTACCATTCTTTCCGTACATATCAGCCCCATACTGGAACAAGTCACCTACTGCAAAAGTACGTTTCTGTCCATTCAAGTACGTTACTTCTCCAGTAAATACTTGTTCTTGGTCCTTAGCTTCTCTCGGTTCTATTCTAATTCGGTCAAAGAATGAAACAATCGTATGCAAACGAACTTCATCCGTTATAACAATTTCTCCCCACTTTTCATGCCTAACCTTCATTTCAGTAGGCAGGGATTCATTCACTCTTTGTAAAACAGCTTGTTTGTCATTCACGATTGTGATCCGATTATATATTTGCTTCTCCATCACATAAAACAAAATAAGAGAAACAATTATACAAAAGACAAATATAAGAATTTGAAATGATAGCCTTTTCATTTCTGCCTACCTCCAAGATAAAAAAACGTTGTTTCGAAAATACCGCATAATTGTTTCATAAATGTATCATTTAACCGCTTTCAAGTTTTTTATGTCTTCCATCCGTCTCGGAAGCAAAAATGTAATAAATATGGTAGTACCAACCTCTTCACTACTCTCAATCCGCATACTTCCGCCCTGCTTATTCATAATCTCCTGACAAATATACAAACCGTAACCATTCCCGTAACTAGAAGAAAGTACCTTCCCTTCTGGCGATTCATTCCACTCTGCCAGCACCCCTTCATCGATACCAATGCCATCATCATGAACAAACACCTTTGCCTCACGTTCATTTACAATGACATTCATACGAATTTGCGTAGCGTCGCTATATTTTATCGCATTATCAAGCACATTTAAGAAGATCTGTTTCGTCTTATCGAAATCCGCAACAACATGTACATCTGTTAACTCATTAAGAACTTCAATCTCAAATTTCTGCAAGCGAGGTTTCACAATTGAAACTGCTTCTTCGACCAATTCCTTTATATTCACAACTGTAGGTGATATTTCAAACGTACTCGTCCCGTACTTTGAAGACTTAAGTAATTCCTCTACAAGTGATAATAAACGCTCACTTTCTACAGCTACATAGCGCAAGCTCTCCTGTACATCTTCCTTCGCCTTTAACTTCGGAATTAAATCCACATAGCCAATAATCGCCGTTAGCGGTGTTTTTAGCTCATGCGTAATACGGTCTAAGAAATCTTTCTGCTTCTCTTTTTCTTCCTTCAATTGCTTAATATGTAGTTCAATCCCATCAGCCATCGCATTAAAAGACGCTGAAAGCTGCGCAATTTCCACATATTCATTTAACTCAATCTTACTTTTATAATCACCATTCGCAAGCCGGTGCGCCATTTGTCTTAACTGATCAATCGGCTTATGAAGAGACTTTGCCAAACGAATTGCAAAGAAAATACCTGCAGCTACGAGGCAAAGAGACGTCATTAAAAACGTCCAACCGACATTTGTTAAAACTTCCTTCTCACCCGTTAACTCATTTATAAAACGAACACTACCAATGACATCGTTTCCATAATACACTGGGCTTGAAAACAAAAGAATTGGAGCTGGGTCTCCCTCTTCAAACACATAAGATTTCTTCCCCTTCAAAGAACTCTCAATATCAATATTCCGATGAAGAAGTGCTCCCTTTTGCGTATCTGCCACAACATCCCCATTCTTCCCAATCATCTGTACACGGACATCCATGCGCTTCGCTAAATACGAAGCAATTAAAAGTGAATTCGGACCGAGCGTCTCTACCTCTGCTTCCTTCTCTAAATAATTCATCGTATAAATTTGTGCTTCTACACTTAACTTTTCTAAAGAATTTGCCGCGTTATGATACATATTCTTTTCTAACGTAATATAAACAACTGCGTACAAAAGAACAAAAATCGGAATTAACAGCCCAACGATTCCAAACACCATATTTCTTTTTAAAGACATACCATCACCACTTAACAATCCAGTTTATAGCCAACGCCATAAATTGTCTTAATATATTCCCCGCTATTTCCGAGCTTCTTTCTCAATCTTTGCACCATAATATCAACCGCTCTCGTATTTCCGATATACTCAAATCCCCATACTTTCTCAAGTAACTCATCTCTCATAAAGACACGCTGCGGATTGGAAACAAACAACTGGCATAAATTAAACTCTCGGTACGTTAACTGAATCTCTTCTCCACTCACATGCACTTTTCTTTCCTTAGGACAAATCGTTATCTCTCCCGCCCCGATTACTTCATGGCTTACCGTTACCTCTTTCTTCTTCACGCGCCGCGTCATATTCTTAACCCGAAGAATAAGCTCCGCATAATTAAACGGCTTCGTCACATAATCATCTGCACCAAGCTGCAAGCCAAGTAATTTATCATTCATCTGACTCTTCGCAGTTAACATGAGGACTGGAATATCCCGATCCTTCTCCCGGAACAAACGAAGCAATTCATACCCATCTGTATCTGGAAGCATAACATCCAAAATCAAAACATCCGGTCCTTCATTCCATCTCTCTAAAGCTTCTCTCCCATCAGCCGCCGTAAGCACTTCATATCCTTCCATCTCAAGCTGCATCCGAATCAAATTACGAATACTCGACTCATCATCCACTACAAGTATTTTCATTATTCTCCTCCTTCCATCCTGTATTATAGTACAGTTTAGTATAGCAAAAATCTTATAAAAAAAGAGAGGGTATTGTCGAACATATGTTGAACGACAATACCCTCTCCTTCACTTATTAGTCTTACTTATCATAACCATTAGGTTTCTTCTGATGCCAATTCCAAGCATGCTCAATGATTGTCTTCACATTTACATACTGAGGATCCCAACCTAACTTCTCTTTCGCTTTCTGAGAAGAAGCAACTAAACGTGCTGGATCTCCCGCACGGCGCGGTGCTACTTCAGCTGGAATTTCATGATTTGTAACTTCACGAACTGCATCAACGATTTCTTTGACACTGAAACCATTACCATTTCCTAAGTTATAGAAATCACTTTCTCCGCCGTTCTGCAAGTCTTTAAGACCTAAGAAGTGAGCTGCCACTAAATCTTCAACATGAATATAATCACGGATACAAGTACCATCTGGTGTATTGTAATCTTCACCAAACATCATAATCTTCTCACGTTGACCTAACGCCACTTGCAATACAAGAGGAATTAAATGCGTCTCTGGACGGTGATCTTCCCCAATAATACCATTTGGAGTTGCACCAGCCACGTTAAAGTATCTGAAAATCTTATAACGTAAATTAGAAGCTTGGCTATACCAATGAAGCATCTTCTCGATTGCTAACTTCGTCTCTCCATACGTATTCGTTGGATTTGTCATCGTTTCCTCAGTAATAAGATCTACATCTACCTCACCATACGTCGCCGCAGTAGAAGAGAAAATAAACTTATCTACCTTAAACTCATCCATTACCTCTAATAAACAAAGTGCACCATACACGTTATTATTATAATATTGCAGAGGCTTCTCCATACTAACTCCAACTAAAGAATCAGCTGCGAAATGCATAACCGCCTCAATATTTTCTTGTGTAAACACATCCCTTAAAAATGCTTTATCACGAAGGTCGCCATTATAAAACTTTGCACCTTCTGTAATTGCATCCTCATGACCCGTTTGTAAGTTATCTACTACTACTACAGATAAACCTTCGTCTACTAATTTTTTCACAGCGTGAGAACCGATGTATCCAGCTCCGCCGCAAATTAGGATTGAACTCATTGTCTTCCTCCTACTATATATTAGGATTTCTTATTCACTCTCTTATTATAAAAGGTATACGATTGCTCGTATACCTTTTGTGTACCTTTATTACTTAGCAACGAAATAATCCGTTACATATTGTGCCCAAACTTCGTGGCCTTTAGCACTTGGGAAACCAAACTCTTCTGTTAAGTACGGCAGGATAGCTTTCGTTGATGCATCAGGCCATGCTCCCCAATGATCCACATATGTATAACCATTTTGCGTCGCAAATTGCTTTAACGCCTCAATTGCCTTCGGATAATTCTTCGCACCATACACTGGGTTTGATGGCTGAATCATAATTGTAGCACCCTTCGCGCTAGTAGAAAGTGCTTGTACAAACTTCTGTGTACTCGCAACAGAGTTTCCATTACCAGTTTTACCATTGTCAGTAATAAATGGTGGTTCAAATAAAATCACATCTGGATTTTCCTTCGCAATCTCTTTATCACGTTTATTCGCAATTAACTCTTCTGTGCTTTCACCCTTATATTCCTTTACCTTCACATTCCATAAACCTTTACCGTAAGCAGTTTCTAAATTAGCTGTTAGCTTAGCTGCCCAAGCACCTTTTTCAGATGAAGAAGCTTCATCACCAACAATAACA
Source organism: Bacillus sp. SSR7 (assembly GCF_055902415.1). Lineage (NCBI taxonomy): Bacteria > Bacillati > Bacillota > Bacilli > Caryophanales > Bacillaceae > Bacillus > Bacillus sp. SSR7. The sequence goes on from NZ_JBVVXV010000004.1 coordinate 324,539, forward strand.
AGATTTACTGCCTTTTTCTCCTCAGCAGCTTTCTTTAACTTCTCTTTCACTTCATCTGGTAAATTCTTTGCATATGCTTCATTAAAAGATGACTTTGCATCTTGTTTTTTCTCTGCTTTCTTCGCTCCACTATCTTTCACTTCAGACTTCGTTTTCGTTACTTCACTCGTCTGTCCCGTCGCATTCGCAATCTTCTTATTCCAATATAATTTACCGCTCACAACCGAAGCGACAAACAATACAAAAATAACTAGGACAAGTACTGCTTTCTTATTCATCGATTCACCTCATCTATTATTCTCACAACATATAATACTAATATAAATTCACGCAAAAATAAACCCAACTCCTACCAAAGGAGTTGGGTTATTACATATTACTTAGTCACTTCAAGATGCGCTCTTAACTTATTCGTAATATCTTGTTTCGCTGCATCTGGAACGTAGTAATACCAAATACCATCAGCGGCTTTATGTCCGTCGCCTGGGATTTGAATATCTTCACTATTTTTCAAGCAATCTTTATAGTTCTTTTGCATATCAAACATTTGATCTTGCGTTAAGTTTGTCTTCACATTCTTTTGAATCGCTGTTAACACATCACCATAGCTTGATAAAGAAGAGAAGCTTGCGCCCTTCTTAATAACGGCTTGCATTACTTGGCGTTGACGCATTTGACGTCCGAAGTCGCCGCGTGGGTCTTCTTTACGCATACGTGTGAATGCTAGGGCTTGGTCACCTGTTAAATGGATATTCCCCTTTTGGAAATGATGCTCCCCAAGAGAAAATTCTAAATCATTATTCACATCAACACCGCCAACTGCGTCGACGATATCTTTAAAGCCTTCCATGTTCACTTCAATATAATAGTTAATAGGAACATTTAAAAACTTTTCTACTGTCGCTACAGACATATCTACACCACCAAATGCATAAGCATGGTTGATTTTATCACTTTTTCCTTTTCCAACGATTTCTGTATAAGTATCACGAGGAATACTTACAGTTTTCATTGAATTATTTTTAGGGTTTAATGTGATGACCATTAAAGAATCTGAACGTCCCTTATCTTCACCACGTTCATCTGCTCCTAATAATAGGATAGATACTGGTTCAGATTTACTGATTTTTGCTGTTTCTGAGCTATTAGAGTCTTTATCACGTTGTAATGGTTTATGGACTTCATCTAATGTTTTTGAGACTTTAGAATATACATTATAGGCATATACTCCACCACCTATAATCATTACTCCGATAATCCCTAGTATCCATAATAGGATTTTCTTTTTCATTCCTTTAGCCCTCTTTCAATTTATATAATACTCCCTTATTTCATATCTACTCAAGAACAATTTCCTATCAAAAATGTCACCTTACTAATTCGCATTTATTTACTTTTTTGTAAAAGTTAGGGAAATGTGTTTTTTATAGACTGAATAAATAAGTGAAGCCGTAACGACTCCACTTATCTTCTACTTTTATTAACACTATAAAATCATATTTATAATTGAGTCTTAAATTCATTCTTTAAAAAGACTTGCATATTTCTCTTAAATGTTTCAAATTCTTCTTCAGAAATTTTTCTATCTCGAATAATCTTTTGTTGAGTGGCTTGTTCAATTAGGGATAACCCCTTAATATCTGAATTTTCTTCCCTTGGAATAACATGAATATGAAGATGCCTAACAACTTCACTAATCGTTACAGTATATACACGTTCTGCTCCTAGCTCATTTTTTAGAAATAAAGACACCTTTTGGATAATTAATCCTAAATCTAGTAACTCATCGCTTTTTAATTCATACCAGGATTCTACATGTCTTCTAGGTTCTATATATACGTATCCCAATATTTGTGATTCTACATTCCCAAAAGATACAATCATATTTTCCCCTTCGAAAATTACACTCTCCTTTATACAATGGTTTCTACAAATTACGCAATTATCCATAGTTATACCTCACTATATAAAATCTTTAATTACTATACTGTTCTAAAAACTCATCCCTTTTACATTACAAAAACTTCAATATATATCCCTACTGAATAATTTTCTCTTTTTTATTTAAGTAATCTGTTACAAGATTATTATAATCTAATTGTTTCTTCAGTATAACTTCTATCATTTCTCTTACTGCACCATGTCCGCCCTTATTTGTAGTAACATATGTAACATGATTTTTTATATAATCAACTGCATCACTTGGGGCAAAAGATATTCCTACCTCTCTTATTATCGAGTAATCGTTTATATCATCACCCATAAAACAAACACACGATCTATCAATATTCAGTAACTCTATTATTTCTTGAAGAATTTTTTGTTTATCTTTTATACCTTGATAAACAAAATCTATCCCTAATTCTTTAGCTCTTATTGTAACTGCTTCAGATTTTCTTCCGGTAATAATGGCAAATTTAATTCCAGCATATCTCGCTAAACTAATGCCCATTCCATCCTTTACATTAAAGCTCTTATATTCATTCCCATGAGAACCAATTAATAAGCTTCCATCAGTTAAAACCCCATCAACATCAAGTACAATTAATTTTATTTCATTTTTCATTATACTTAAATTCCTAACTTCGTTAAATTTTGGAGATGAATCATTGAAACTGGCTGTCTATATTCATCCACTATAGGTAAAACATTAATTCTTTTTTCTTCCATGATCCCTAAAGCCTCTGCGGCTAATGTACTTTCCTTAATAGTTATAGGGTCTTTATTATAAATTTTCTCAATTGTTTCCTCTAATGGATTAACCCCTGACACCAAGGCTCTTCTTAAATCACCATCTGTAAGAATTCCAATAATTTTACCTTCCTCATTAACTATACTTATTGCACCTAGCCCCGAAGATGTCATTTTAAAGATAACGTCTTTTACACTGGACTCACGAAAAGCAATTGGATTTTTATCATAGTCTTCAATAATATCTCTTATCGTTAATAATAACCTCTTTCCTAAAGAACCTCCTGGGTGAAAGACTGCAAAATTTTCCGGTTTAAATTCTCTTGCCTTTAATAAAGCAATTGCAAGAGCATCCCCAAGAGCTAGGGTTAGTGTTGTACTAGTAGTTGGTGCCAATCCTAATGGACAAGCTTCTTGTACTTTCCCAATACTCAATACTCGATCAGCCTTTTTCGCTAATGTTGAATCTTCATTACCTACTAATCCGATAATTTTAGCACCAATTCTTTTAACAGATGGTACAATATTAAGGACCTCTTCTGATTCTCCACTGTTAGAAAGCGCTAATACGATATCAGTTGATGTTACCATCCCTAAGTCACCATGTAATCCTTCTGCAGGATGTAAAAAAAATGAGGGTGTTCCAGTACTTGCAAATGTAGCCGCCATCTTTTTACCAACAATACCAGATTTACCAACACCCGTAATTACAAGTCGGCCTTTACATTCTAGTATCATTTCAACCGTTTCATTTATGCCTTCACCAATGTTATCACTTAATTCAAGCAAAGCCTTCGCTTCTTTAAAAAGGACATCTTGAATATCCTTAGAATAATCATTCTTAGTAGCTCTATTAATTAATTTAGACATCGATGGACTCCCTTTACAATTATTTAATTCCTTTTACAATTTTATCTATATCAGCAATTGGTTTTAGCACCTCTTCTAGATTTTCAAGCTTAATCATATTTGGTCCATCAGACCAGGCGCTATCTGGGTTTGGATGCACCTCTGTAAATAACGCATCCATTCCTACAGCTGCTGCCGCACGTCCTAAGTAAGGTACAAATTCTCTCTTTCCACCAGTAGTAGTCCCTTGCCCTCCCGGAATTTGAACGCTATGTGTTGCATCAAAAACAACAGGTACCCCTAATTCTCTCATCTGTGGTATTGAACGCATATCAACTACTAAATTGTTATAGCCAAAAGTAGATCCTCTTTCAGTAAGAAGAATCTGTTCATTACCTGCTTCTTGTAATTTAATGACAACGTTTTTCATATCCCATGGCGCAAGGAATTGCCCTTTTTTAACATTAATAATTTTATTTGTTTTTGCCGCTGCAATTAGTAAGTCTGTTTGACGACAAAGGAATGCTGGAATTTGAATAATGTCCAAGACTTGTCCAGCAAGCTCCGCCTGACTTGCCTCATGAATATCAGAAGTAACAGGTATATCAAATTTCTCTTTAACATTCGATAATATTTCCAAGCCCTTTTCAATTCCAGGACCTCTATTTGAAAATATCGAAGAACGATTAGCCTTATCAAAAGATGCTTTAAAAACAAACGGAATATTTAGCTTATCTGTAATTTCTTTTACAGCTGCTGCAGTTTCCATTACAAGTTGCTCACTCTCAATTACACAAGGACCCGCTATCAATACAAAAGGATTATTTCCACCGAATGTGATATTATCATTTAATTTTAAAGTCTTAACCATATACTATTTCCTCCATTAATCTTTCCACTTTTTTTATATCTTCTGGAGTATCTACTCCTACAGCCTCATAAGCAGTTTCAACAACTTTTATACTATAACCATTTTCAAGAAGTCGCAACTGTTCCAGCATCTCTATTTTTTCAAGTTTAGATTTTGATAACTTTACAAACTCAGTTAGTATTGCTCTAGGATAGCAATAAATCCCCAAATGCTTATAAAAATCAATCTCTTCGGCACCTCGATTATAAGGAATAGGAGACCTTGAGAAATATAAAGCCTCATTATTATTCTTCGTTACAACTTTAACTATATTTGGGTTATCTATTTCTGTTTCATTTTCTATTTTCTTCATAGCCGTTATAACACTACTACAATCACCCTTACTTTCCATTATTACTTTATCAATAAGCCCTGGATGAATAAGTGGTTCATCACCTTGTATGTTGATAAATATGTCCCCCTCAACCTTTTCAGCTACTTCTGCAATACGATCCGAACCTGATTCATGAGTAGCTTTGGTCATTATAACCTTACCACCAAACATATTTACACTATTTAGAATTGACTCATGATCCGTTGCTATTATTACTTCATCAACTAAATTGGCTAAACTTACTCTCTCATAAACACGTTGAATCATGGGCTTACCCTTAATTTCAGCTAAAGGTTTGCCTGGAAAACGAGTAGAACCATATCGGGCTGGTATTACTGCTACAACTTTCATTTTTTCATCCTACCTTTCTGTATTAGATACTTTATTTAAGAATCCACATTTCTCTTATTTTTTGCTCTATAAATCTTCTTTTATAAAATAAAGCAATAAATGTTATACATACAATGATCAAACGCATAATAAGAAAATTATAAAGGGTCATAAGAAAAATACTAACAGCTATAAATACAATTGATACTTGGATAAAGAATCTAATATCGTATATACTATTACTCTCTATTTTTTTCATAAACAAGTAATGAAGTATCATAAAAACTAAATAACCTATAGCAGTGGTATACGCCGCTGCTATGAATCCTAGCATAGGTATAAAGATGTAATTAAGTAGTATATTTAACAATGCAGCACCTACAGTACAAATCATAATAAATACTGTTTTTTTATGATAAAACTCTATGTTAGTAAAGAATCCCGTAACAACAAAGAAATATAAACCAATAGTGACTGGAGGAATTATCCACATAGCTTCAGAATAACTTGGTGGTGCTAAGATACTTATTATCTCAGGGGAAAAACTAATAAACATAATGCTAACAACACCATATATGACTAAAATATAGTTTGCCACCTTGCCTATCTCTTTATATTTTTGTTCTTTCATTTTCTTTAAAGTAAATGGAGATAGTGAAGAATTAATAGCTGCATATATAATTTGAAGAATTGATGCAGCTGTATAACCTAAAGTATAAATACCGGCCTTATCTATCCCTATAATATTTGCTATCATAATGCGATCAGCCTGCGATAAAACAAAGAAAGATAGATAATGCGGTATGAGCGGTAAATTAAAAACAAGCACATACTTCCAATACTTCAAATTAACTGAACATTTTGCACGCAATAAAATATAAATGTAGATCATGCTATTAACAAATATATTTATAAGCCCACTAATTACTATCACAATAGTAGCTTTATCGCCTGATATGTGTAGCACTGCAATAATTGCTATTATTTGAGATGCCATAGCTGTTAATACAGTTACTACAGTTAATCCTTTGTATTTGTAGTCAAATTTTTGTTCAGCCGACCAATATCCAAGAGCCGGATTTACCAAAAAACCTATAAACATTATTGTCATTTGCAAATTAGAGAGGTTAGTTATATTAAGTACACTATCCTTTAAAATTAAAAATATTATATACCACACACCTGCAGAAATACTTGATAGAATAAGAATGGACGAAGCAAATCTAGCCTTATCCTCCTTAAAATCAAGTAATCCATTACTAAAAACACCTGCAGATAATGAAAGAGTAACAACCACCGTTAACGCTGCCTGCCATGCATTAAACAAACCTATGGTTCCATAGTCAGTCTCACTCATAATTCTTGTATATATAGGAGTAACTAAAAAACGTATTCCAGCCGTAAGTACACTAGATATTAAAAACCAAAAAGAAGCCTTAATAGGCGCTGGTGTATTTTTATACTTGTTGATAATTGACATTATTCTCATCCACATTACCCTTCAAAAATGTTAATTCATCAAAATTGACTCGTTCAAAGACTTCTAATTTCCCACCACGGGATGCATTATATATTTTCACACCATTTTTTTCTGCATATTCTTGTGCAACTTTATAAGATTGTGCCATTAAATATCCTGCATTAAAGTCAGTTTGTGTTATATAATCTTTTAAATAATTTTTTCCCTTTTCTGTATAATTACAATCTACACCTAACAAATATATTTCTTTAAATCCCATGTACACAGCTAATTGCATTAGGGAATAAGTTATGGTAAATCCATCGTATATTACGGAAAAAGCATCGTCACTAAATTTTGTGAAATGCTTTAATTTAGCTCCATTATGATCTAACAAATTTAAAGGATACGCAATAAAATCACCTGATATTGGAGGTGAAAGTTTTTTAGTAGATATCCCACAAAATGTATATGGCATATCTGCATTAGAAATGGCTTCTTTTAACTTTTCATAAGCTCTTAAATCTTGTATCCCATAATAAGTCGGTCTCCAGCTCGTGTCTTCATAAGACAATACAATGGAATTCATACTAAATGTAGATTCATTTTTTAATATTTCTAAATCCTCTAGCTTTAAACTTGGGCCTGTTGCTACTATAAAACAACGTTCACCTTTATGCTTATCCTTAAATCCCTTAAGTTTTTCATAATTATATCCACTGTAGATACCATATTTTCTAAGCATACGAAAAAAATTAAATGTCATAATTCTAGGCATATACCTAAAGATCCAGAGAAGGGAATAATGAATATATTTATTATTCTTAATCACTCTCTCTTTTATTACTTTAATCATCCACTTTCCCTCCATTTGGATAACTATCAATATGTTTATAGTTGATTTTTTTGTTATGCCTTTTCCTAGTTACTATTTTTTCTAATAACCACATAAATATCGGTATCCATAACAATACCCTTGGTATTTTAGTAATAGTAGAACGCACTGAAAAAATTATATCTATACCAGCTGGAATAAACATAGCTACCTTATAATAATTCATCTGCTTTAAGTTTTTTTCGATATATTGGCTAAATATTTGAATTAAGAAACCATATATAGCTATACCAAAGATACCCTTAGTACCAAAATCAAAATAAAAATCTGCTATATACGATCCTCCAAAATGCCAGATATCCAGTCTCTCTATTAAATTATATTCAGTAAAATTGATATTACTAAATATACTTGATACGAATGGGATTGCAGACATACTAGCAGTAACTATTTGCATTCCACCTGCATAATCTACCAATCCATTACTACCGACTTTTTCTATAACCTCACAAACAACATTTATCGTTAATCCGAACTCTTCAAGGGTTCCTAAAATAGGATTACTTTGATTAGATAATAACCCCTCATAAATCTTGTCAAAACTTAAACCATAGCTTCTTGTATTTCTAATCACAATAAATAAGGACAAGATGAAGTACCCTATAAAACTACCCAAAATCACAAATTTCCGATTGAATTTTTTTACAGAACTATGATATAAATATAACATAATTAGTATATTTAATATTGCATATGCCCTCATGCCAGTAAACATTGTAATAAATTTATATAATATATAAATTATCAAGATGCATTTTGCTTTCCATTTGTGATTTTTATTAGAAACCATAAGCAAAAAAATCGCTGGATTAACTAAATAGGATACATATCTTAAACCTAAATTCACTCCAAACTCATGAACAGAAGAATATCCTCCTGCACCCATTTGCTTGATTTGATTAAATAATAGATATAAATCTATCGGAAGTGAAACAACAAGTAAAATAGCACCTAACACACCATAGTATTGTTGATTTTTATTTATTCCTTTCACACTAATACTAGGATTTTCTTTCCCCTTAGATTTCTTAGCAAGCATCATACCCAAAAATAAAGAAGCTACACTAAGCATGCTAAAATTCATAACTGCTCTATATATATCTTCCCCATATTTATACAAACCGACACCATATGCTAGGTCTACAAAACTATAATTAATCGAGAGTAGAAACAAATGTGAAAAATGGAATACATATGAAAATATTAAGAACATCCCTGCGATTGATATTATATTAATCCTTAAATACTTCATAAAGATTAATTGTATAAATATTGTTATAAACAATGTTGCATTTATATATATCATCCATTTATCATAGCTAAGGCCCTCTGTCCGTTTCAAAATCAACCACAATATTCCAATGTATCCTAAGTAAAGAAATGCCAAAAGCATCTTATTGTTTTTTTTTAGCTTCACACACCTTCCCCCTCTGCATATTTTCCGTATAATTTTTGAATCCCTTTAACCGAACTTTCCATTTCATACCCTGCTTGTTTCATCTCATCAAAAGTATTCTCCCTTGTATAATCATCTGAATACTTAAGAATTTGTTCCGTCCAATAATCAACTGACTGAGTTAAAGATACAAACTCTACTAAGTTTGTAACTTTTACTTCCTTTGTTATGGTATCTGCAACTATACATGGCAAACCTGCACTTTGAGCCTCTATTAACGAGACTGGTAGCCCCTCATAATGGGATGGCAATAAAAAGACATCCATAGCCTGTAAAATTTTATTTACATCATTTCTAGCACCTAAGAATTTAACCTCATTCTCAAGTCCTAGTTCATAAACTCTATTTTTTATCTCTTCCTCTAATTCACCATCACCGATAAGTAATAATGCAGTATCTTTTCTGGTTTTCACTATATTTTTATAGACATCCAGAATAAAACTATGATTTTTTTGATAAGATAGTCGGCCCACATTACCAATTACAAATTTCCCTTCAAGGCCAAGTTCTTCTCGTATTTCTTTCCTAACTGTAGGATTAAAGTTATACTTTTTGACGTCTATAGCATTATTAATCACAGTAAAGTCAGCCTTTTTTCCAAATAAAGATGTACCTGCTAATTTCGAACAAGCAAATAGCTCTGTTGAAAACAATTTAAATGGAACTCTAAAAAATGGGATTATTTTTTCGTTTTTTCCGAAACTGGTATTATGAGAATGACATATTCTTCCTGGGGTGCGTGCTAAGGTTCCAGCTATAGCAGAAAATAAGGCCGCTTCATTAGTATGTGCATGAATAACATCATATTTCTCTGTACGTAATATCTTATATGTTTCAGATATAAATTTCCCAATTCCCTTTCCACTACGTTCTATGAAATAAATTTTCGAATCGTATTTTTCAAGATCTTTTTTACGACTATGATCTAAACCATTAAATAATACAAAATCAATCTTAAATCTTGAGTGATCTATATTCTTATGTATATTTAATACAACACTCTCCACTCCTCCGGAGCCAAATGCACCAAGTATATACAAAATTTTCATTTGAGTCATAGAGAAATCCTCATCTTTCATTCTTTAATATCTAAAATATAATTATTAATAGCTTTTTTAAATTTTTCATTATCTGCATTTACATCTAATAAAAATTGATCACACGAATCATAAAACTCTTCCCAATCTATATTTCTATAGTAATGATAAATATCATCACAAACTGTATCAGAGTTTAAATCCACACTGTAACCAAATCCATAATTACATGCAACTTCCTCCATATACGTATCTGGTGAAACTAGGATAGGTAATCCTAATAAAGCTGCATAATATAACTTATTGGATAAGGCATAATCGAGGAGCATCGAATTATTTCCATAGAGATTATTTATCATATCAGTCATTTTATAATAATCCATCGTTTTTTCTGGCGGAAATCGGTCGATAAGATTAACATTGCTGACTTTTAAACTTTCACAATATGAACGTAATGCATAAGCATCCGCACCAATGAAATTTAAAACAAATCTTTCATCGTTTGCAAATCTCGCTATCACCTTTTTATTTTGTTCATGAAATCTAATCAAGCCTATAAAAGAAATACTGATTTTATTTTCATTTATTATTTTTGTATTTCTAAAATCACGGATAGTAGATTTGGAAATGCTGATGTCATTATGAGATAAAACATAATCATACTTTGGCAAAAAAGATTCATAACCCTTAGAAGAAATAACTGCTAATGCCGAGTGCTCTAGCAAATCCTTTTCAAAAGCATAAAACAATGGATTCTTTTCCATAGTATAATCGCGAATATCAATAATATATTTCTTTTTATAATATTTTTTCAATACACTTTTCAACAGGATACCAGTTGTTGTGTGAAGAACAATTACTCCATCATAATTGTTCTTCTCTAAAATACCTTTTGCAAAGGCTCTAAATTTCATGTAGCCTACTAACTTTTGTTTTTTGCTTAAATTTTCATTCATCTGATATTCAAAAGGAAATAAATTTTCGGCCGATGAGGTCTCTTTTACATCATGCCTATTCCAATATATTACATCATAAGGGGTATCTATATTTTCTACATATTTCGACAGATATGGAACTAAATACATATTACTTAAACAAACAAAACATATTTTAGCTTTCATTGATTATGCCTTTCCCCAAATTACTTTATTAATTATTTTTGTATAGCTTTGAATTAGTTTAATTACTTTTGTAGATACGTTAGTATCTACATAATCAAGCGCAAGTACTGTTTCCTCCGAATTCTCCCACATCGCACGTGATAGTTCTACAGCTTGAATAACATCTAACTCTTTGATTCCCCCAACAACTACTGTCCCTTTATCAAGAACTTCTGGACGCTCTGTTGAAGTACGGATAAGCACACCTGGGAATCCAAGAATTGCAGCCTCTTCAGAAAGGGTACCACTATCTGAAAGAACACAAAATGAATTTAATTGTAATTTATTATAATCCAGGAATCCAAATGGCTTTAACTGTCTAATTAAAGGATGGAATTTAAATCCACGTTCCTCTATTTTTTTCCAACTTCTCGGATGTGTTGAATATACTAATGGAATTTGATATGTTTCTGCAATTTGATTTAAAGCATTCATTAAAGACATAAAGTTTTCTTCATCATCTATATTTTCTTCACGATGAGCAGATACAACAATATACTTTCCTTCTTCTAAATCTAATTCTTTTAAAATACCACTGTTTTGTATTTTATCCATGTGCTTACGGATAACCTCTGTCATTGGTGATCCTGTAACAAAGATGTGCTCTCTGCGAATCCCTTCAGAAATTAAGTGTCTTCTACTGTGTTCAGTATACGGAAGATTAATGTCTGATGTATGATCTACAATTTTCCGATTAATTTCCTCTGGTACATTTTGATCGAAACATCTGTTTCCTGCTTCCATATGGAAAATTGGTATTTTTAAACGTTTCGCTGGAATAGCCGCAAGGCAACTATTTGTATCTCCTAGAATAAGAAGTGCATCAGGTTTTTCTGCTTCTAGAACTTCATAAACTTTAGCAATAATATTCCCCATCGTCTCACCAAGATTTGAGCCCGCAGCATTTAAATAATGATCCGGTTCTCTTAAGCCTAAGTCTTCAAAAAATACTTGGTTTAATGTATAATCCCAATTTTGTCCTGTATGAACAAGAACATGATCGAAATATCTATCACATGCTTTAATAGTTTCCGAAAGTCTTATAATTTCTGGTCTAGTACCAATAATTGTCATAACTTTTAATTTTCCCATGAATTATACCTCCAAAAAATAAGTGTCTGGTCTTTCAGGATTAAAACATTCATTTACCCACATTACTGTCACAAGGTCATTTTCTCCTACATTTACAATGGAATGTGTATATCCAATTGGTATATCAACGACTTGTAACTTTTCTCCATTCACATGATATTCAATAATATCATCTGAATCTATCTTTCTAAATCGAATTAAACCTTCGCCACTCACTACTAAAAATTTTTCGTTTTTGGTATGATGCCAATGATTTCCCTTTGTAATTCCTGGTTTCGATACATTTATAGAAACTTGTCCTCTTTCAGCCGTTCTAATAAATTCCGTAAATGACCCTCTATTATCAATATTCATTTTAAGGTCATATGCAAACTCGCCTTCTGGTAAAAAGCTCAAGTATGTACTATAAAGCTTTTTAGTTAGAATATCTCCCATGTTTGAAATACTTAGATTTGCTCTACTTTCTTTAAAGCTCTTTATAAGCTGTGCTAATTCTCCAAGCTTAATCTTATGTGTTATAGGAACAACACAATACTTATCCTGTATAGTTGGATTATGCTTCAGAGCCCTAAAAAACTCTTCCAAAACATCATCTATATAACAAAGATTCAGTTCTACATCTGGATTATTCACTTGAATATCTAAACCTCTGGAGATATTATGGCAGAACGTTGCTACCACCGTATTATAGTTAGGTTTACTCCACTTTCCAAATAAATTTGGGAGTCTATATACGTAAGCTTTAGCACCCGTGTCTTGAGAGTAATTAAATACTATCTCTTCACTAGCTTTTTTACTTTTCCCATAAGAATTATTACTTTCCGCCTGAATGGATGAGGTAATAAGTACAGGAGCCTTATTACCAGACTCCTTTAATAAGTTTAGCAGCTGGGATGTAAATCCAACATTCCCCTCCATAAATTCATTTTCATCCTTTGGTCTATTGACACCCGCTAAATGAAAAACAAAATTACATTCCTTTGTATACCTTTCAAGTAATGTAATATCATCTTCTCTAGAAAACTCAAATATATCTTTATAGCCCTGATTTTTAAGTTCAGCAACAAGGTTTTTTCCAAGGAAACCTTTTGCACCTGTAATAAGAATTTTCATTAATTCTCCCCGCCCTCTAATTCATTGTATAGACGTGCGCTTTATTCCATTCCTCTAGTTCTTTTTTCACATAATCTAATTCTAATAATTTTTCTTTAATTTGCTCAATATCAAGTATCTGAGTATTATCTGAATTATACTCCTCTACAGTAGTAAGTTTTTGATTTCCTTCAGCAAAATATTTATCATAGTTAAGATCCCTTCGATCCGCAGGAACCCTAAAGAAGCCACCTAAATCTTCCGCTACCACGTACTCCTCTTTCGTTAATAGTGTCTCATAACGCTTTTCTCCATGACGTGTACCAATTACCTTAATTTCATTATCAGCATTAAATAATTCTTTTACAGCTTGGGCAAGATCACCAATAGTACTTGCAGGAGATTTTTGAACCATAATATCTCCAACTACAGCATTTTTGAAAGCAAACACTACCAATTCTACAGCCTCTTCTAAGCTCATTAGAAATCTTGTCATATTAGGATCAGTTACCGTTAAAGATTGTCCTGCTTTAATTTGCTCGATAAATAATGGAATAACCGATCCACGTGAAGCCATAACATTACCGTATCTTGTGCCACAAATTAGTGTTTTCTCTGGAGATACTGTTTTTGATTTTGCCACAAACACTTTTTCCATCATTGCTTTCGAAATCCCCATTGCATTGATTGGATAAGCAGCTTTGTCTGTTGATAAACAAATGACTTTTTTTACACCATATTCTATAGAAGCCGTCAATACATTATCTGTACCTATAATATTAGTCTTTACTGCTTCTAATGGGAAAAATTCACATGAAGGAACTTGTTTTAATGCAGCTGCATGAAAAACATAATCTACACCATGCATAGCATTTTTAACACTTGCTAAATCTCTCACATCTCCCAAATAAAATTTAATTTTGTTATTTGTATAAAGCTTTCTCATGTCATCCTGTTTTTTCTCATCACGTGAAAAAATACGAATTTCTTTTATATCAGTATTTAAGAACCTTTCCATCACTGCATTACCAAAAGATCCTGTACCTCCTGTGATTAGTAGCGTTTTATTTTTGAACATACTTACTAGTCCCCTCTAATTTTATTTTATTTAATAAGTTATTCAGTCTCTCCATATAAATCTTTTTAGAGAAATTACAATCATAGTAATTCCTCGCATTTTCTCCATATAACAAATGCTTGTTTGTTTCTTTAGCAAACTTTCTTATACTATTAGCCAATTCTATATAATTTTCTGCTGGGGAACATAATCCACAATTTGCCTCATTTATAACAATTTGAGTTTCTCCGTTTATCGCACCTATAATAGGCTTTCCAGCAGCCATATACGATTGAACTTTATTAGGCAATGTATATGATATTACCTTATTTTCCTTTAATGTAATTAAGAAAGCATCTGCCATCTCATAAAATCTTGGCATTTCTGTAACAGGGTATTGTCCATGGAATATAACATTATTAATTTCTAAATCCTTGGTCAGTTCTTCACATTTTTTACGTGAAGATCCATCACCTACAATATGAAACTTAATACAACTATCTTTTTTAAGTTCATTTGCAGCATAAATAATTGTTTCCACACTTTGCATTTCACCTATGTTACCTGCAAATACTAAATTTATAATTCCATCTTTTTTATTAATAGAATTAATATCTTCAAATAATGCCTCAGCATATACTGGAAGGTGTGTAATTTGACTCTTAATATTTAAAGTATCCTTAAAATACTCCTCAAACAATTTAGAACTTGTAAAGATTTCATCTGCACTTTTATAAATCCACTTACTTATTTTCAACAACACTCTATATACTTTACTATTGGGCGAAATACCAGCCGATGCAATACTCTCAGGCCACAAATCATGGCAATATAATACAAGGGGTTTCTTCGTCATTTTTTTCAAAACAATACCAGGTATTGCCATAGTCACAGGAGAAAGTTGATACACTAAAATAAGGTCAAAATCCTTCTTCATAAAGATGGATTTTAATGTAGAAGATATAGCGAAACTAATATAATTTAGTGCTAACCTTTTAGTCCCTTTTCCCCTTCCAAGGAGCCATGAACGTATTACTTCCACTCCATTTATTTCTTCTTTTCTATTTTTAAATACTCTATACCTTTCATCTACAATTCCACTAGGGTAATTAGGAAGCCCTGTTAGAACGGTTACTTCATGTCCTTCTCGTACTAGTTCAGAACAAATATCATTGACTCTAAACTGTTCAGGAAAAAAATATTGACACACTACAAGTATTTTCATTATGACCTTACTCCTAAACTCTTAATATTGCTAAAAAATTGGTTTTATCAATTATTTCCTTCTTTAACACCTTCACTTTTAGCTACACTAAGTATTGTTTTAAAACATATTCTAATATCAAAAATAAAATTTATTTTTTGAACATACTCTCCATCTAGCTTAGCTTTTATATTTATAGGTAATTCATCCCTACCATTAACTTGTGCCCATCCAGTAAGCCCTGGACGAATATCATTTGCATTATACATATCACGTTCTTTTATTAAATCATATTGATTCCAAAGTGCCGGCCTAGGGCCAACTATACTCATCTCACCTTTAAGAATATTTATAATTTGTGGGAGTTCATCTAAACTTGTTTTACGTAAAAAGCGACCAACCTTAGTAATATATTGATCTGGATTTTCTAGAAGGTGTGTAGGTGTATCTTTAGGTGTATCTATTTTCATTGTTCTAAACTTTAGAATATAAAACTCAGATTTATCTTTTCCAATTCTACATTGCTTAAATAAAACTGGACCTCTCGAATCAATCTTTATACACAAAATTAATAATAAAAATACTGGCGATAAAATTATTAATCCTATTAATGAAATAATAAAATCCATCATACGTTTCACGTAATTTATATATAACATTTTTCACAACCCCGATTATATTAATTTATACTTTAGGTTACTTTTAATATCTTGTTAATAAAAATGAAATCTTTTTAATTTACAAACACTTTATTATTAGCTATATCCAATAACCGTTCCCTTATTTCTTCCTTACTCATGTATTCAAAATCATGCATAAACTCCAATAAAATACCTTGATCCATTAAAATAGCTTTCCCCACATGAATCTTCGGAAAAATCTGTTCTGGATGTATTTCACTTTCGTTTAATAATTCTTCGTACATTTTCTCTCCTGGTCTCAATCCGGTAAATTTAATTCCAATTTCTTCAATGGAATATCCCGAAAGGGTAATAAGGTTCTTTGCTAAATCAACAATTTTTACTGGATCCCCCATATCAAGGACAAAAAGCTCTCCTCCTTTAGCTAACGTTCCAGCTTGAATTACTAGTCTTGAAGCCTCTGGGATTGTCATAAAGTAACGAATCATATCTGGATGAGTAACAGTTACAGGTCCACCCTTTTGAATTTGCTTCTTAAATAATGGGATTACGCTTCCTCTACTCCCAAGTACATTACCAAACCGAACAGCAACAAATCTTGTATTAACACTCACAGCTGCCAAATGCTGTACAAGCATTTCTGCAAATCGTTTTGTGGCCCCCATTACATTCGTAGGATTTACAGCTTTATCTGTCGAAACCATGACAAACGTGTTTACTTTAAACGTATCTGCAGCCTCAGCTACGTTTTTCGTACCAAAAATATTATTTTTTACAGCCTCTTCAGGATTACGTTCCATTAAAGGTACATGCTTATGTGCAGCTGCATGATATACAATATATGGTTGGTGCTTTTTCATTATTTCAAAGATTTTATTTCGATCTTGTACATCAGCAATCTCTGTCGTAATTTCAACTACATCTTTATAGGTCACTCTCATTTCCATTTCAATATTATAGATGCTGTTTTCACCATGTCCTAAAAGAACAATTTTTCCTGGTTTATATTTCATCACTTGACGGCAAATTTCTGATCCAATTGATCCACCGGCACCCGTTACTAGGATGGTTTTACCTGTAATTTGCTCCCCAATTCCAGCATCATCTAATTGAATCGGCTCTCTTCCTAATAAATCTTCTACTTGTACATCACGTACTTCATTGACAGACACTTTACCATCTAGAAGATCTTCAAGCATTGGTACAATTTGAGTTTTAGCTTTTGTTTCTCTACACTTTTCAAAAATCTCGTTTATTTGTTTACGATTTAAAGAAGGAATAGCAATAATAATATGTTCAATATCGTTATCTTCTACAACTTCTTTAATATGATTTGTTGTACCAGTAACTGGTACATTATAAATTTCTAATTTTTGCTTATTTCTATCATCATCGACAAACGCAATGGGATACAGGTCTGCTTCCTTATTATGTAATAACTGTCTAACTACCATAGTTCCTGCAGAACCTGCACCAACAATTAATGTTCGTTTTTTATCGGTAGCTTTAGTAATATATGTATCACGGAACATACGCCATACAAACCGGGAACCCCCGATTAATAATAAATGTATCATCCACGCGATTGCTAAAATTCGAACATAGATATCATGATTAATAATTTGTTGTACAATTGCTGTGACTAAAATAGATAGCGTAATTGCTTTGAATATTTGTTTTAATTCTCCAATACTTGCATATTCCCACGCCTTGTTATAAAGCTTATAAATAGCTGCAAAAATATGATGACTACATAATAATGTAATAGAGCTAATAATTACTGTCGCAGGAATTTCACTTAATATATTAGGATGTACAAACCAATAACTTAAATACACGGCAGTTAATACAATAAATGAATCTAATAATGTTAATAATGAGAGCCGTTTTCGATAACTCAATATACCTATTCCCTTCTTTATATAATTAATATTTTACTCATAAAAAAAGTACATTCCCTTATGAATGTACTCTTTCCTTTTTTATAAGTTCCTTCATGTATTCCATTAAATCTATTTTCAATTCTTCATTTTGAAGTGCCAGTTCAACCGTTGTCTTAATAAACCCAAACTTCTCCCCAACATCGTAACGTGTTCCCTCAAAATCATAAGCAAACACACGTTGAATTTCATTTAAACGTTGAATAGCATCTGTCAACTGAATTTCTCCACCAGCACCCGTCTGTTGATCCTCTAAGAACATAAAAATTTCTGGCGTTAACACGTAACGACCCATAATTGCTAAATTTGATGGTGCCGTACCTTCCGCTGGCTTTTCAACAAATTGGCGTACTTGATAACGACGTTCATTTTGTTCAACTGGATCGATAATACCGTAACGATGTGTTTCATTCTCATGCACTGTTTGTACACCAATAACAGATGATTTTGTATTTTCATATTCATTCATTAACTGACGTAAACAGGGTGTTTCCGCTTGTACAATGTCATCACCAAGTAATACCGCAAATGGTTCGTTTCCAATAAACTTACGTGCACACCATACTGCGTGTCCAAGTCCTTTTGGTTCTTTTTGTCTTATGTAATGAATATTAATTTTCGAAGAAGCTTGTACTTTTTCAAGCATTTCATGCTTCCCCTTTTCTAAAAGGTTTTGTTCTAGCTCAAAAGAATGATCGAAATGATCTTCAATCGCACGCTTTCCTTTTCCAGTCACAATAATAATATCGTCAATTCCTGATTCTATCGCTTCTTCTACTATGTATTGAATTGTCGGTTTATCGACGATCGGTAACATTTCTTTCGGCATCGCTTTAGTTGCCGGTAAAAACCTCGTCCCAAGACCAGCCGCTGGGATAATTGCTTTTTTTACTTTTTTCAATCATAGCCCTCCTATATCGTTTTATATTTATGTAACAATAACAAAAACCCTACCTATAAAGTCATGTTTATAACTCCATAGGTAGAGTTTCTATTACAAATAAATTATGGGCATCTAACCCATCCTCACGCCATACTCCCGACGACAAGCGTCTAAGGTAGGTTCGAAATAAAAATTTCTACCCACAGCACGACCGAGTGCCTCCGTTGATAACGGTTAGGAGACATCACCAATTCTTTATTTAAAAAATACCAAACAATTTTTTACGACGAATTTGCTCTGGATCTTCTTTATAAATCGCTTTCCCGCTAATTATTAAATATGGATTTTCTTTTAAGTCACTCATAGCATTTATTCCGAATTCCTTTTCAATTAAATCGTAGCTATCTGCTAGATGAAATCCTCTTGATGTTGTGTTATGTGCATCCGATGCGATCATATGTGTTAGATTATGTTCAACAAGTTGTAGTGAGAATTTTTTAATCTTTTTCCCAAATTTACCCAAGAGACTTCCCGCCGTTACTTGTGTTAATGCACCTTTATTAACAAGGTTATATAACTTATCTGGCCGCTCGATTAACTCGGCATTACGTTCTGGATGAACGATAATTGGAATCATTCCTTTTACACGTAGTTCATAGAATAGTTGTTCTGCATAACGGGGTACATGATTAGATGGAAATTCAATGAATATGTATTTGTTTGTTTCATTTAAGGTAACAATTTTACCAGTTTCATAGTCTTCTAATAAATCACCATATAACCTGACCTCTTGCCCTGGTAAAATGGTAAGTGGAATATTATGTTGTTGCAGTTCATCATTTAGCTGTTTTACGTGATGAATAATTGGGGTACGTTCATTTATATATTTTCCATTTTGATGGTGTGGTGTTGCGACAATTGTATGAATACCTTCCTCTATTGCCTTTTGCGCCATCACTAAACTATCTGTTACTGTCTGTGCACCGTCATCGATACCAGGTAAAATGTGACAATGTAAATCTATCATTTGTTTCATCCTCCCTCTCTCATATAAATCTTTTTTCCCTTGAATATGAGACATCTCATATTCAAGGGAAAAAAGGAGATATGTTCTTCTCATATCTCACTCTTTCAATTAATTTGCACCGTAGTAATAATATAAGCTTTGTTCACGTTCACGATCATTCAGAACAACGCCTAACAGTTTACCTTTTGCCGATTCTAATAAACCTTTTGCTTTTACAGCTGTTTCTTTTTCTGTCGATTCACTACGAACGACAAGAATAGAAGCATCACATACATTCGCCATAATTTGTGCATCCGTTACTGCTAAAATTGGTGGTAGATCAAAAATAACTAAGTCGTACATACTATACGCTTGCGCAAGAAGCTCTTGCATTGATTTTGAGCCTAACAATTCTGCTGGGTTTGGTGGAATTGGCCCACACGCTAAAAAGTGTAAATTATCTACAGCTGTCGGTTGTACACATTTTTCTAAACGTTCACTATGCGTTAATACGTTCGTCAATCCGAAAATATTATCTACTTGAAACATTTGATGCATCGCTGGTTTACGCATATCTGCATCAATTAATAATACTTTCTTTCCTTGCTGAGCAAACACAACTGCCATATTCGCTGTTGTTGTTGTTTTCCCTTCACTTGGGTTCGCAGATGTTACCATTAATGAATGTAAATTCGTATCAACAGCTGCAAACTCAACATTCGTTCGAATATTACGATATTGTTCTGAAATTGGTGATTTCGGTTGTTGATGAGCAATTAATTGACGACGTTGACGATGATTCTTCTTCTTTTTAAATAAATTAAGAGCCAATTGTTTGTCCCCTCACTTTTCTTGATGATGGAGCGTGTGATTTCACGTTCATTGTTTCTTCATCCATACGAGCTACAATACCTAACACTGGTAACCCAAGTAAGTTCTCTACATCTTCTTCTTTTTTCACTGTGTTATCTAAGTATTCTAGTAAGAATGCCAAACCAACTGCAGCCATTAAACCGAGAACAAAGGCAATCACAACATTTACCATTGGTCGGGGTTTAATAGGCGATAATTCTTCTGATAATTCCGCTTTTGATAATACAGTAACATTGTTAACACTCATGATTTTTGCCACTTCACTTTGAAATACTTCGGCAGTTGTATTTGCAATATCACGTGCTAACTTAGGATCTTTATCTTGTACCGTTACTTCTACAACTTGCGAATCTTTCTTATTAGCTACTTCAATCTTTTCATTTAAAGCTTCTGTTGTTAAATTTAAAGCAAGCTTTTCTTTCACTTGATCCAAAATAACAGGACTTTTAATTATAACTTTGTATGTATTTGTTAACTGAATATTTGTTTGTACCTCATTGTACTGAATTGCCGCACCTTCTTGCTTCTTCTGGTTAACAAGAATTTGCGTCGAAGATTGATAGATTGGTGTCATAAAGAAGAAGCTAATGATAGCACTTACAATAGCTGCACCAAAGGCGATTACGAGGATCATTGCTAAACGTTTTTTTAAAATATGAAATAACTCTTTCAAACTAATTGTTTCTTCCATAAGTTCCTCCAACTTTCTAAATTTTACACATAACAAAAATTATAACATATAATCTTACATTTTTTTATTTTAGTAATATCTATGTACGATTGTTATTTAAAAACATATATAATCTTACAAAATAATCTTAAATATGACAACACATTCCATCAATTTGGCAAAAATTCTATTATATCATATTTTTTATATAATACGATAAAAAAATTTTATAACAATTCAAAAAAGCTAGCAAAAAAATTACTAGCTTTAAAAAATACTATTTTATACATTATTTTCTAATAATATCCATACTGTTCTTGTTCTTCTCTTTTATCGTTTAATATAACACCAAGTAGTTTTCCAGATGCTTTATCTAATATTTGTTTCGCTTTTATTAGTTTATCTTTTTCTGTTTTTTCACTGCGTGCTACTAATATAACTCCATCACATTTATTAGCGAGTATTTGTGCATCTGTAACGGCCAATACAGGTGGTGTATCAATCAAAACGATATCAAACATGTTATATGCCTCTAGAAGTAATTCGTCCATTTTACGATACCCAAGTAGCTCTGCTGGGTTTGGTGGGATTGGACCCGCTGACATAACATATACGTTCTCTATGTCTGTTTTTTGAATACATTGCACAAATGATGCTTGTCCTGATAATAAATTCGTTAATCCATTTGGATTGTGTGCAGCGAATAAATTTTGCAATGTTGGCTTACGTAAGTCAGCTCCAATTAACAATACTTTTTTACCTTGTTGTCCAAAAACAACTGCTAGATTAGAAATGGTCGTTGTTTTCCCATCACCTGGATCTGCTGAAGTGACAATGATAGAACGAATATGGTTATCTACAGATGTAAATTCAATATTTGTACGGATATTACGGTACTGTTCCGTAATGCGTGATTTAGGCTCTTTATGTGTAATTAATTGTCTTAATGGCTTTCTTTTCTTTCTTCCGAACATGTTATGGTCTCCTTTTTTCAGAATACGACATTTTCCCCTTTTTCTCTTTTATGCTCGATATGCTACGCCAATTTTCCATTTACTTCTACCGTTAAATTTCTCCATTACTTTCCTCTACTCTTCATCATAACGAATCAGAATAATCTTTGTCCTATCCCACACCTTCTATAATGTGACAACGATATCCCTATTTTTATCGCGCTATCATTTATCTTAATTTCAAGATATTTATAGCGCCATTATATACAAATTTCCATTCATTTACAATAAAAATTCTGATTAATCTGCATTTTAATATTTCGAACAAAAAATATATGAATTAAAAAAATTCTTCTGCATGTTGCAGAAGAATTTTTTTAATTCACATCTATTCTTTTTTATCACCAATCGCAAATGTAATTTCAGCTTCACATGCAACTTCACCATCTACTGTTGCGATTGCTTTTCCTTTTCCGATTGGACCACGTACACGCGTCATTTCTACTTCTAGACGAAGTTGATCACCTGGACGTACTTGTTTTTTGAAACGACAATTGTCGATACCTGCGAAGAAAGCAAGTCTTCCGCGGTTTTCTTCTTTCTTTAATACAGCAACTGCTCCAACTTGTGCTAATGCTTCTACAATAAGTACACCGGGCATAACTGCGTAGTCAGGAAAGTGCCCGTTAAAGAATTCTTCGTTTGCGGATACATTTTTAATTCCAACCGCTCTTTTTCCTTCATCTACTTCTAATATTTTATCAACAAGTAAAAATGGATAGCGGTGAGGAATGATTTCTTTAATTTGTTCTATATTTAGCATATAACAATCGCCCCTTTTGTAATATTGGTCTTACCACTTGGACATATTGTTTATTATCCCATTTTGTTTATTGTTTGTCATTATAAAGTGAAACTTTAATATCTTTTCAGCCCTATATATAAAAAAATGCACACACTCTATTCCCTTAAAATAGCTGCATATACTTGCAACTGACACGGAGGTAGAAAAGAGTGTATGCCCAGATTAGGGAAAGGCAATATGTATTAACACATGATTTGCCTTAATGTCGTATTCGACTCATTATATTATAAACGTTTTCAAATAAGGAAATATTAAATTTAACCATATATATGAATATTTTACCTATATTCTTCGTTTTTCTTTATTTTTCTTCTATTTTCTCAAAAAATCGAAATAAAAAAATAAAAATACAAAAAAGAACTAAGGTTTACACCTTAGTTCCTCTCATTTTATCGTAAAGCACGCTTTGGTAATCTATCGATATTCTCTAACATAATGCCTGTACCAACCGCAACGCAGTGCATTGGGTTTTCAGCAATTAATACTGGTACTTTTAGTTCTTCTGCTAGAAGCATGTCGATACCGTGTAGTAAAGCTCCACCGCCTGTTAGAATCACACCGCGGTCGATGATGTCCGCTGATAATTCTGGTGGTGTGCGCTCTAGTACGCCTTTTGCAGCTTGTACAATAACAGCCGCATTTTCTTTTAATGCTTCTGTAATTTCTTCAGAGCATACTGTAATTGTACGTGGTAAACCTGTTACCATGTCACGTCCGCGAATTTCAAGTTCTTCGCTACGTGCACCTGGGAATACTGTACCCACTTTAATTTTAATATCTTCTGAAGTACGTTCTCCAATTAATAGCTTATACTTACGTTTAATGTAGTTTAAGATCTCCATATCAAACTTATCGCCAGCCATTTTGATAGAGGAAGAGGTAACAATATCACCCATAGATAGTACAGCGATATCTGTTGTACCTCCACCAATATCAACAACCATGTTACCGCTTGGTTGGAAGATTTCCATACCAGCACCAACTGCGGCTACTTTTGGTTCTTCTTCTAAAAATACTGTTTTACCACCTGAACGTTCAGCAGCCTCACGAATTGCTTTTTGTTCTACTGATGTGATATTTGTTGGACAACAAATTAAAATGCGAGGTTTTGAAAAGAAGCTCTTTACGTCCAATTTGTTAATGAAATACTTTAACATCGCTTCTGTAATTTCGAAATCTGCGATTACACCATCTTTTAGTGGACGAATGGCTACAATATTACCAGGCGTACGTCCCACCATACTTCTTGCTTCTTCACCTACTGCTAATACTTTACCTGTGTTACGATCAATAGCAACAACAGATGGCTCATTTAATACAATACCCTTACCTTTAACATGGATTAATACGTTAGCCGTACCTAGGTCAATTCCGATATCTCGCGCAAACATTCCCGTTTTTTCCTCCTCGATATTCAAAATCAGGTTACACCCGAATTCTTTTACACCTAATTTCTGATTTTATCATAAATTTAACAGAAACGTAATATTCGCAAAAAGAATTCTTCTGAAAAATATTACCGAATTGAAACGGAATGTTTGCGATCGCATATTTATTGACGTACCGGCTTTTCTACATCTTCTTTTCTATACTTTTGTTTTGTTGCTTCTCCGCCTCTTAAATGACGAATAGACTTATGATAATCAAGAATTTCTTTCACTTCATTTGCGAGCTCTGGATTAATTTCTGGTAGACGTTCCGTTAAATCTTTATGGACTGTACTCTTTGATACCCCAAATTCCTTTGCAATGACACGCACTGTCTTTCTTGTCTCCACGATATACTTACCAATCTTGATAGTTCTCTCTTTGATGTAATCGTGCACACCACTCGCCTCCCTAAATTGGATGTGAGAAGGGTGAAATGAGCCTCGCTGCATACGACTAAGAAGTAAGTGTGAGTGCTGTTTGTAAGCGTTAAACATTCTTGGATTTATAATGAAATGATTCACGATTTCTCACCTCAAACACTCTCTTTGCTTTGGTTTATACCATTGTATTGCCCGCACTACTGATATATGCTACATGTTCACTATTTTTGCGGACTAAGTTAAGAAAAATTACATTTTTTTGTGAGAAATACGTTAACAGTGACTATTTTGGCGAAAAAAAATGACACCTTATATATAAGGCGTCATTCTTCTCGTTCTAACTCTTCTTCTAATAATTGATGGTGGGGAACCTCTTTCTTACCGGCAATGTAATAATATAAAGTAAATAAAACAAACAATAAAATAATAGCAGTCGACAGAACAAACAAAAATGACACAGTATCCCCTCCTTTTTGTAATATATATTCGAGAATCTCGTCATTTTTCCTTGTTATTGCAACTTTTTTCTCGAAATTGAGTATTTTTATATGGAAATAAAAAAATCAGCTCTCCTAGTGAGAACTGATTTTTTCACTTTCTTATTCTTGTGAAGAAGAACTGTTAGATGATTCTGTAGAACCATTTGTTGATTTTTCTTCTTTCTTCGGTTCTTCCTTTTTGTCACTAGTTGAACCGCTAGTTGATTTCTCTTCTTTTTGAGACTTGTCTTCTGTTTTACTTTCTGGTTTCGTGCTCGTTGACTTTTCTTCTTTTTGAGATTTGTCATCAGCTTTTTTACCAGAAGCGTTCGTTGCCTTTGCAGCACCTGCATCAGCTTTAATTTCTGCTACTGACTTATTTAAGTAGCGCTCAGGGTTCACAGCCACATTGTCTTTACGTACTTCAAAGTGAACGTGAGAACCTGCTTCTTTATTCATTGCACTTAGACCGGATTTTCCTAATACTTCACCTTGTACAACTCGTGCACCTTTTTCTACTTTTACACTGCCTAAGCTTTGATAAGAAGCTGCTACACCATTTCCACTATCAACTGTTACAACATAACCAAGAAGTGAATCTTTTTCAGCTTTCGTTACTGTGCCACTTAAAGCAGCTGTAACATTGAATTCTTTTCCATTCTTCGCAGCAATGTCAATTCCTTTGTTCGGGGAATATGTGTTGTTATAAAAGACAAGTGCTTTTTCTTGTTCCGCCTCAGTTGCTGCATCTTCATAGAACTTCTTCTGTACAACTACTTCCGCATTAGCAGGAGCTGGCATTTTCACTACTTCTGAAGACTTCGTTACTGGTACTGCTGGATCTTCCGTTTGTGTATACGGCGTTGCTTGATCTTGGTTCGGAGTCTTCTTCGTATTAGCTCCTTGGAACCATAGCGCAACCATTAAAATTACCGCTGCACAAGCAATGTATAGTGCCGGAAATACCCATCTTTTTTGAAATAAATGTACTACCTTTTGCGACTTTTTATTATTTCTTCCTCGCATTCCATCATCACCTCAGCAATCATTTTGAACAATATTCACGCATCCTATACAACGTATAACTAATTACTTTTCGACAAAATCTGTAAAAATATGTATAGGAATTGTAAAATTTCCGAGGAAATGATTGAAAAAAGAAAAAACTGAGCGTTTTGGCTCAGTTTTTAGTCCATTTGTTTCTTTTTGTAAACCACCATACAAAGAATAATGGAAAGGACACACCAAATTATAATATTTATTAAATCACCACTAACAGTTGAAAAACCTTTTCCAGCCAGCATCTTTGGCATTGCATCTGCAAGATGTTTCGTTGGAATAAAATTGATTGCCTTTTTCAAAAAATCACTTTTAATAAATTCTCCTAACATCGGAGCTAGAAGAAAAATAATTAGAACTGGCATACCTATTACCGATGTTGATGCCATTGTTTTAGATATTAATCCAATTGCCGTACCTAGCATAAGGAAGAAAAGTATACTAACAAGTAAAAATAGAACGATTAAAACCATATTTCCCTTTACCACACCTAAAATAGCAAAGTTACTAATACAAATTACAAATGTAATGAGAGCCGTTAATGCACTTTTCCCTAGTAATACTTCTAACGATGATGCTGGTGATAACATCATCACACGTAGCGTATGCTTTTCTTTTTCTTCCGCAATTAAAGACGCTTGAACAAAACTTCCTACCATCGTTAAAGCCATTAAAGTTAACATACTAGCTATTTGATCTTTCGGCCCATCCATCTGTTGATAAACAAAGGAAAATATAATTGGCATTGCTGCCATTAAGAGCATAGATGAATTTGCTTTAATATCTTGTACCTCTTTGCGAAAAATAGCTGAAAATCTTCTCATTGAAAATGTCATTATAATCCCCTCCCAGTAACTTCAATAAAGATATCGCCTAGCGTTGGTTCGTGTGAATGAATGGATAGTAATTCGCCCTTTTTCATCCATTCTGAAATGCGTTTTGCACCTAATTCATCTTTTTGCACCACTTCTTTTTGCTTATCTTTTAATACGACTTGGATTTGGTCTTTTGCATATTGTAAGCGTAGGTTTTCTGGTGTATCAAGTGCTACAATTTCTCCACCGCATAGAAAGGCGATGCGATTACAGAGCGTCTCTGCTTCTTCCATATTGTGCGTCGTTAAGAAAATTGTCGTTCCTTCTTTATTTAAGTCTTTTAAGATTTTATGAATGTTTTGTACGTTAACTGGATCGAGTGCAGATGTTGGTTCGTCTAAGAAGAGGATATCTGGTTTATGAAGGATTGCTCTAGCTAATGTAACGCGCTGCTTCATTCCCTTTGATAGTTTCTTCACTAATGTTTTTTTATCATCTAATAGATTCACTTGCGCTAGTACTTCTTCGATTCGTTCTTTTTTGCAATCGTATAAGTCACAAAATAATAGTAAGTTATCATAAATGCTAAGTCTTTCATATAAGCCACTATTATCTGTTAAAATACCAATTCGTTTGTAATCGATGCTGCTTGGGTCTGTAATATCTTTTC
Organism: Bacillus sp. SSR7; assembly: GCF_055902415.1. Taxonomy (NCBI): domain Bacteria; kingdom Bacillati; phylum Bacillota; class Bacilli; order Caryophanales; family Bacillaceae; genus Bacillus; species Bacillus sp. SSR7. The sequence continues at coordinate 352,769 of NZ_JBVVXV010000004.1, forward strand.
CTAATACTCTTACCGTTCCAACACTATGAAGTAATTGAGAAGTTAAAATTTTTACCGTTGTCGTTTTACCAGATCCACTCGGTCCAAGGAATCCAAAAATTTCTCCTTGCTTCACCTCAATATTTACATTTCGAAGTGCCGTTTTTTCATTGAAACTTTTCATTACATCTTTCATTTCAATTGCTAATGTCATCTCGTCATCCCCTTTGTTTTTTCTTTTATAGATGAAAGTCGCTTTAGCGCTTTTCGTTTATTTGTTTCGCTTTTCTTGACTCAATCATATGAAAAACAAAGAGGTTACGCAGTAAAATACCGGTAAAAGGAGTATTTTTACCGGTGAATGAATCATATTTTGAGCTTATTGGAGCACTTTTTATAGCCCAATCACGCTTTTTAATTCATCCATTCGTCCTTTTGAAAGCGGGATTGAACTTTTTCTTTCATCGTCTAAAATTAAGCTGAAACTGTTACGAGTCCAAGTAATTACTTCTCGTACTCTTTGTAAATTCACAAGGTAAGAGCGATGACATCTAAAGAAACCAAAACCTGTTAATCTTGCTTCTAGTTCACTTAATGTTAATGCGCATACGAAATCCCCTTCACGAACGTGAATATGTGTCACTCCGTTTTGCGTTTCGATGAAATGAATTTCCATCGGATCAAGTAAAATGATTTTATCATTCACTTTCGCTGGTATTCTTTCTAACTTCATTTGCGGAATCATTTGAACGACTTTTTCTTCATCGACTTCTTCTGCTTCCTCTTGTTCGATTTCTACTTTTTTCACACCATCATTGTTTAATATGTATACATCTTCTGTTAACGAAAGGGCATCCGATAGGAAAGATGATGTAATAAAAATCGCCTTTCCTTGCTCTTTCATTTTCATAATTGCTTTTCGAATCATAATCGTACTCTCTGTATCTACATTTTGCTCTGGTTCTTCCAAAATAACTAAATCCGGATTATGAATCATCACTCGCCCTATATGAAGACGACGTTTCTCTGAAAATGATAGTTTTTCTATTTTAACATTTAATTTATCTAAGAGGCCGACATATTGTACAACTTCTTCTATACTCATATTCGATTCATACAGCCCTATTAAAAAATTAAAGTATTCCTTCACCTTCAAACGATCATATGCTTCATCTTTCAAAAAACAAAATCCGATGCGAGAATAATTTCTCTTTCCAATCGCTTCACCTTCAAATAGCACATTGCCAGTTGAAGCTTCTTCCTGACCAATAATAATGCGGTGTAACACTTTAGCTGTATGGTTATTACATTGCAAAACAACACATTTCCCCTTCTCAACCTTCAGTTCAACTGTCGGTAACTGGTTGCTCTTCCCTAACTGTTTCAACTCCAGTAACGCCATTTTGTCTCCCCCAAATACTTTTTATCCTATTATACCAAACAATTAATGGAAAATTATGATATTTTAAACAAAAAGCAGGTGCCAGGAGACCCTGACACCTACTTCTTCACCATCAACTTACCTTCATAATCGTTCATCGTCTTTATTTCAACACCTTTATAGTAATGAGCGACGATATCTGTATATTTCTTGCCTTCTGCTGCCATGCCGTTCGCTCCGTATTGGCTCATACCAACGCCGTGGCCGAAGCCTTTCGTCGTAACGATGATTTTATCCCCTTGTTGTTTCCACGTGAAGTCGGAAGAACGTAAGTCTAACTTTTCACGAACTTCCTTTCCTGTTAATGTTTTCCCTTGAAATGCTACATCCTTTACGCGCTTTCCTTCCGTAAGATCTTTAATATTTCCAACTTTTCCGTCTGCTAGCACTTTCACGCCGAGACGTTTTTGAAAGTCAGCTACGGTAAAGGTTTGCTCGCTCGTAAATTTCGGAGAGGCTTGATCCCACGGGCTATCTACACTCTTTAAGTACGGATAATCATTTCCCCAATAATCAGCCGCATTTTCTGTCCGGCCATTACTCGTTGAGAAGAATGATGCTGAGATTGGCTTTCCGTCATACGTTAAAACTTGTCCTGCGGTTTTCGAAACAGCTTCTTCGATTTTCTTCAAATTATTTTCATAGTTATTGCCCCATTGTTTTTTCAATTCTTCTTTGCTTTTGTACACTTGATCCTTCACCGTATCTGTCACGTCCGCATTGTTTTTCTTACCTCCGCTTAGCATACGCTGGACTACAAATGTTCTCGCTGCTAATGCCTGCGCCTTTAGCGCCTCTATTTCAAAACTGGCATTCATCTCAGAAGCTACTACACCGGTCACATACTCCTCCATAGGCAATGATTCTACCTTCTTTTGTTTCTCACGATATACAGCAACTTGAACCGCTGTATCCACTTTCCCTGGAGCTGGTATACTTTCTATCGCTGGAGGAGTTTTAGAAGCTGCTTTTTCCTCTACTTTTGCTTTCGCAAACGGAATCACAAGAGCAGCAGGTACAATGATAACGAGCGCTATGAGAAGCGCTACTGTAATAAAAAGTGGCTTTGAAAATTTCATCTTATTTCCCCCAATATAAAGTGAAACTTTAATCAGTGGGGGTTTCCTTCATCCCCCACTGATTATTAGTTGAACCAATCGGGCTTTTATGGGCAGTTGATCCCCCACCTAACTTCTTTGCTTTTGCTGAATTTTGAGGTGTGGGTCTTACTGCCCATTAAAGCGGGATAAAAAAGCTTTACTCCATTCATTCTTATGGAACAACTCTTTCTTTTAGAACATACTTAAGGGGACCAATTTAAAACAAAAATTTTCTAAATATTTTTACTGGTACGTGCATAAGTATAGAATTTCTTGACTATAACAGTAATAAGCCCAAAAAAATAGCCCCTATGTCAAAAGACATAGAGACTATTTCAATTAAGCGTGAAGATCAGAAACTTCTTGTTCTTTCACTTCTTCTACTTTTTCATTTACACGTTCAATAGTTGCACCTAATGCAGCTAATTTCTTATGGAAGTTTACATAGCCACGGTCAAGATGTTTTAACTCAGTTACACGAGTGTAACCTTCTGATACTAAACCAGCTAAGATTAATGCAGCTGCAGCACGTAAATCAGTTGCTGCTACTTCAGCACCTTGTAAGCTGTTTGGACCGTTCATAATAACAGAACGACCTTCGATTTTAATATCAGCATTCATACGACGGAATTCTTCAACGTGCATAAAGCGGTTTTCGAATACCGTTTCTGTAATCATACTTGTTCCATCAGCTTGTAGTAATAATGCCATCATTTGTGATTGCATGTCTGTTGGGAAACCTGGGTGAGGCATAGTTTTAATATCAACCGCTTTTAACTTATCTGGGCCGATAACACGTACACCTTCATTTTCCTCAATAATTTTAACACCCATTTCTTCCATTTTCGCTGTAATTGAGCGTAAATGTTCAGGCACAGCATTTTCAATTAAGATGTCTCCACCAGTAATTGCCGCTGCAACCATGAATGTTCCCGCTTCAATACGGTCAGGAATAATAGAGTGGTTTGCACCATATAATTTATCAACGCCTTCGATACGAATCGTTCCAGTTCCAGCTCCGCGTACTTTCGCTCCCATTGCATTTAAGAAGTTAGCTAAGTCAACGATTTCTGGTTCTTTCGCTGCGTTTTCAAGGATTGTTGTCCCTTTTGCTAATGTAGCTGCAGACATAATGTTTTCTGTCGCGCCCACGCTTGGGAAGTCTAAATAAATTTTAGCTCCTTTTAGTTCTCCCTCAACGTATGCCTCAACAAAACCGTTACCAACCTGTACTTTTGCTCCCATTGCTTCGAAGCCTTTTAAATGTTGGTCAATTGGACGTGAACCAATTGCACATCCACCAGGAAGTGCAATACGAGCACGACCGTTACGTGCTAATAAAGGTCCCATTACTTGAACAGATGCACGCATTTTACGTACATATTCAAATGGTGCTTCAATGTTTAGCTCTTTAGAAGCATCGATTGTTACTTGGTTATTTTCAAATACGACTTCAGCATTTAAATGACGTAATACCTCATTAATTGTGTATACATCAGACAAAACTGGTACTTCAGATAGTACATTCTTTCCATCACTCGCTAATAGGGCTGCAGCGATTATAGGTAATACAGCATTTTTTGCGCCCTCAACACGCACTGTGCCGTTTAACCGCTTTCCGCCACGGACGATGATCTTTTCCAAATTATTCCCCTCCGTGTCCTTTTTTCAGTATCTATTCACTCAATACTCAGAAGTTATGATCGGTGTGCCAACCACAATTGTATCTTTGTTGTCTGTAGAACGTATTGCTATTTGCACATTTATTTTCTCTCTATTTGTTGAAAGAGCGTCATCCCACTTTTTATTGTATGCGGAGACTGACACAAATGCTCTTTCTTCTATCTGTTCGATCGCTCTTGCTGAAAGATCTTTCAAAAACTGATTGGTTTTATTTTGCAAAACACCTTCAATCTTATCATTCAGTACGCCTTGAACACAAGTGTAAATTATAGGTTTTTCACTAAAAATTTTATTTGTTTTCTGAATGTACTTCGGGTCCCATTTTGCCCCGCTTACTTCAAAAATAATGAAAGTGTTTTCTTTAGTATTTTCCTTACTCCAAGTTACTACTACTCGTTCTTCATAAGAAGAATACTTTTTATAGGATGTAGCTTTATATCCATCTGGAGATTTCTCTAATTCCCACTTTTGAATATTCGCCTTATCCTTCACATCGTTTAACAACTTTTGAAACGTATGTATATTAGAAATCGTTTTTGTTTCTCGCGCTAGCCATGACCATTTCTCTACTTTAGCATCATTTTTCTCTACAGCTGCGATCATGCTCTCCATCTTCTGTTCATCGCTGATTGGTTTCATCTCTCTATACCCAACCAAAAATAAAACAACACTTAATGCAACAATAAGAATGGCTTTAAGCTTCAATTTCATCCCCTCCTATCCCCATTGTTAACGGAGATATGAGGTTCTATACACTTACTTTACTAAATACGTTAAACTCTTTGAATAGCCTAAATAATCAAGGAAAAAGTTACTTACAGATGTCCCAATTGCAATTGTAATTAAGATGAGTAATACTCTCGTCTGCATCACCTTTCCAGGCTTCATTAAACGCTCAATGTGAATACCTTGTAAGGCCCACCACGTAATGGTAATAAACAATAAATGCGAAACAATGGCAATCAGTGCTTGTTGCCCTAAAAGATGTGCCAAAAAACCGACCCCTTTTTACCCAGCTACTACTTACGAAATCTTATAAAAACGATACCATAATAAGTAGGAGCCACACTTTTTCAAATACAAATAAGCATCTTACATTTTACATCGTAATTTTCTCTTTAAAAGCGTATACTTATATGCATTTTTAATCGTAGTTCACACAAAATAAAAAGCGCAGAGTAACGACTCCACACCTTTTATTTTCACTATTGTACCACGTTCCCTAAGAAGAAGAAATCTTTCATTAATGGAAAATATTCATAAAAGAAATTGTACCCAATCATCGGCATAATCCCTAGTATTACAATTGAAATTGCGCAAAGGCTCATCACAACCTTTATATTGAGTGGCAAACGAATTTTCTCTTCTACTTCTCCCGTACGGAAAAACATTTGCTGTAAAATACGGAAATAATATACGAATGAAATGACTGTCGTCCCCATCATAATAGAAGCTAGTACGTAATGGGCTGGCTCTACATGAAGGGCCCCTAAAAAGATATTAATTTTCCCAATGAACCCAGCTGTTCCTGGTATCCCTGCTAGCGATAAAATAAAAATTGTCATCACAATCGCTGTAAATGGTGACCTTTTATATAATCCAGTGAAAATGGTCATATTTTCTTTATCGCTTTGTAAGATTAAGCCGTGGATAATTGCAAACGCGCCTATATTCATAAGCATGTACGCAAGCATGTAAAACCACATGCTATCCATCGTAAATGGTGATAATGCTACAAGGGGTACGAGTAAATATCCTGCATGCGCGATTCCTGAATAAGCAAATAGGCGTTTTACGTTATATTGCTTTAATGCGACTACATTTCCAATAATCATCGTAATACTAGCTAGCACAGCGATGTATATGCTCATACGTCCGTATAAAGATTGCATGTCTCCTTGCACCGATACACTTGCAAAAACCATGAGGAACAGACGAATAATGAGTAAGAACCCAGCAATTTTAGAAATCGTTCCAAGAAAAGCAGTAACAGGTGTAGCCGCTCCCTCATACACATCAGGCGCCCACATATGAAACGGCACTGTCGCAATTTTGAATGAAAGCCCAACGAGTAATAGTAGAAATGCAAGAGCTAACAATAACTGAATACCATCAGCAAGCTCCCCTGAGAATACTTTTTGCATATCCACGATATTAGTGGACCCTGTGATACCGTATAAATAACTCATTCCAAAGAGCGTAATTGCCGTTCCAATCCCTCCGTTAATGACATATTTCATTGCTGCCTCATTTGATGTACGGTTCTTTTTTCGTATTCCTACTAAAATGTAGGAAGAAAGTGAAAGCAATTCTAAACCGACGAAAAGTGTAATAAAATCAACGCTAGAAGCCATAAACATCGCCCCAAGAAGCGCCATTAAAAATAAGTAATAATATTCTCCCTTATCTTCAATTGGATTTTTCTTATCATCGCTCATTGCGATGCATAAAATGAGGACCGCCCCGCCTAACAACAACGTTTTAAATCCTTTTGAAAATCCATCTAACACAAATGATCCATTTAAAATATCTCCCGCTGGTTCGCTATATAGCGTAATTAGTGACACGATTGCTAATACGACCGCCGCGATTGCACCAAGTGCTACGTATCTATGGTTCAGCTTAAAAAACAAATCACATATGGAAAGAAGGATGGCAGCCCCGAGAATAATGAATTCTGGCACCATGAGATGCCACGATAAGCTAAGTAACGTATCCATATCCATCCTACTTCACCCCCAATGTTTTCAACGTATTTTGAAGCGGATCCCCTAGTATTTCTGGCATTACGCCAATTGCAATAATGCAGAAGATAAGTAGCAATATAGGAACATACTCCCAACCGTGTATATCAGCTTTCGCTTCCCACTCTTTCTTACCAAATGTTACTTGCAGTGTTGCTCTTAATACGTATACAGCGGTTAAAATGATACCAAGTACTCCGGCCGCTGCAACGACTGGCTCTCCTTGGAATAAACCGAGAAAGACAAGAAATTCGCTAACAAATCCGGACATCCCTGGCAATCCAAGCGATGCCATTCCTCCCGCTAAGAAGAAGCCGCTAAGTACCGGTACACTTTTTGCAAGTCCGCCAAGCGCTGTAATATCCGACGTTCCAAAGCGCTGTTCTATAACACCAAGTAAGAAAAAGAGTAAGGCTGCAATTAAACCGTGCGAAACAACTTGGAATAAAGCGCCTTGTGTACCTGGTGCATTTAACGCCCCAAGGCCCATTAATACAATACCCATATGTGAAATACTAGAGTAAGCAAGCACCTTCCGGAAGTCCGTTTGAATGAGCGCTAAGAAGGCTCCGTACAATAAATTGATGACCCCTAAAATCGCAATGAGCGTTGCAAACTCGCGAAAGTATTCCGGGAATAACCCCTGTCCGAAGCGGATTATACCGTATGCTCCAATCTTCAGTAAAACACCTGCATGAAGCATAACTACAGCCGGATGTGCTTCAATATGTACATTGACCATCCAGCGATGTAACGGGAAAACGGGTAGCTTAATTGCAAAAGCAATCATTATACTAAGAAACAAACCGAACTGTAAGCTATTTGGGACAGCCATTCCTCCACCAGCACCTACACTCGTTAATATTTCTTTAAGCTCTGTAATATTGGTTGTACCTGTTTTCGCAAATAAAACCGAGAAAACGATGAGCAAAATAGCGGAGCCAATGCCGTTATATATTAAATAACTATAAGCAGCCTTTTCACTCGACAATTTCCCCCACTTCCCAATTAATAAAAACATCGGTGGCAATGTAATTTCAAAGAAGACAAAGAACAACATTAAATTTTGAGCAGCGAAGACACCGAGCATCCCTATTTCTAACATGAGTAACAGCATATAAAATGCTTTCAAGTTTCTTTTAATAGTAAATGCTGCAATTGCTGCAAGCATTGCTAGAAGGGCCGTTAGTACCATCATAACGAGCGATAAACCATCAATACCAAGCTCGTAATAAATGGAAAACCACCTTTTATCCACCGCTGCAAAATCCCCAAATGTAATCCATTTCACTTTTTCATCAAATAGAGACAAACTCTTTCCAGAAGCATATGTACAAGCGAGGACGATAGCGATTCCAAATGGAAGCACCGTTCCAAATAAACCGAGCGCTCGCACTGTACGCGATTCTTTTTTCGGTGTTAATGTAAGTAAGAGAATTCCTAAAAGCGGGGAAAAAATGAAGAACGTTAATAACAAATCATTCATCGTAAATCCCCTCCCGTATAGAGCAAAATAATGAAGAGTACTGCAAGTGAAACAGCTGTTACAGTCCCGTACACTTGTACATTTCCATTTTGGAGTCTAGAGCCAATTGCACTTATCCCTTTCACTAAGCTCCCTATTAAAACGGCAATTCCTTCGACTACATACACTTCAAATAGGCGAAGCACATGAGCGATTCCTTTCGTAATAGGAAGCACCGTCATATTGTATAGTTCATCCACATAATATTTTTCTTTCAAAAGTTTATAAAGAGGCGAGTCCTCGCCACCAGCCCAATCTCTAGAAATAGATTTCTTGCCATATATGACATATGCAAGAGCAATCCCAGTCAAAGAAACGAGCGTCGCAACAACCATAATCCAAACTGGTCCGTGCGCCTCTCGCACTTTAAACGCTACATCTTTCGTAAGCCAATCCCCGAGAAACGTTCCAAACCATGGTGTATTGATATAGCCTGCCACGACTGCAAGAACGCCAAGGACAATCATCGGATATGTCATGATGCGGGGCGATTCATGCACATCTTCCTTCGTCTTTGCTTCCCCCGTAAAGACAAGAAAGTATAGGCGGAACATGTAGAACGCTGTTAGGAATGCTGCAATTATTGCTAAGACGAATAAAACATAATTGCCGTTCATCCAAGCTGCCACTAAAATTTCATCTTTACTAAAGAAACCGGAAAAGAGTGGTACACCACTAATTGCAAGAGTACCGATTAAAAATAAGGCACCCGTTACTTTCATCTTCTTCTGTAACCCACCCATTTTATTAATGTTTTGCGTATGCACCGCATGAATGACACTTCCTGCTGCCAAAAATAGTAATGCTTTAAAAAAAGCATGTGTCGTTAAATGGAACACACCAGCCACATAACCGGCAGATCCTAGTGCAAGCATCATATACCCGAGCTGGCTAACTGTAGAATAAGCGAGCACTCTCTTTATATCCGTTTGTACAAGACCGATGGAAGCTGCAAAGATTGCAGTGAAGGCGCCAACAAGTGCTACCGTCTGCATCGCCACCGCACTTGCTGAAAATAGCGGAAACATCGTTGCCACTAAATATACGCCAGCTGCGACCATTGTCGCCGCATGAATAAGTGCCGAAACAGGCGTCGGCCCTTCCATTGCATCCGGTAACCACGTATGAAGCGGGAACTGACCTGATTTACCCATCGCCCCGATAAAAATTAAAATCGCCGTTATTGTAATCATTGTAGGAGTAAGATCACCCGTATGAATCGCTCTAAATATTGCGTCATATTCAAAACTACCTGCATGCCAGAAAATTAAGATCATCCCAATAAATAAACCGACATCTCCAATACGTGTCATAATAAAAGCTTTTTTTGCGGCAGCCTTCGCTTCTTCTTTAAAGAAATAAAAACCGATGAGTAAGAACGAACCAAGGCCGACTAACTCCCAAAATATATAAAGCTGTAATAAATTCGGTGATATAACAAGCCCGAGCATCGCAAATGTAAAGAGTCCTAAATAGGCATAAAAGGTTGGTAATCTTTCCTCACCTTTCATATAACCTTTCGAATACACGTGTACAAGTAAACTCACAAGGGTAACGATAAACAGCATTAAAGCCCCTAATGCTGTCACTTCAAAGCCAAATGATATATCAATATCTCCAGCTCTAAGCCATACCCACTTATGTTTCACTGGTACTGTCGAAAACCGTTCTATTAATACAAGTACCGCAAATATAAAGGAGAGAAAGACGAAGAAAATACTAAGTACACTGCTTCCTTCTCTAATTTTCTTCCCGAATATAATTAATAACAAAAACGAAACAAGCGGGAAAAGCGGTATGAGCCATGCATAATCGATCATTGTTTCCTTCCCCCTTTTCGGTCACAATGTTATCCTTTGAGCGTATCCATTTCATCTACATGAACTGTCGTACGATTACGATACAAAGCAATTAAAATGGCGAGTCCTACCGCCGCCTCCGCTGCTGCTACGGCCATCGTAAACAGAGAGAAAATTTGCCCTGTTAAATTTGGGAACAAACCTAATTTACTAAACGCTACTAAATTTAAATTGGCTGCATTAAGCATTAATTCAATACAAACTAATACAATCACTGTATTTCGCTTCGTTAAAGCGCCAAATAAACCGATGCAAAATAAAATAATCGCAAGCGTTAAATATGCAGAAGCAGGAACGCTACTCATTGGAATCCTCCTCTTTCTCATCCTTCTTCGCAAGAATAATTGCGCCAACAAGTGCTACAAGTAAAATAACTGAGGTTAGCTCAAATGGAATAATATATTTTGAATAGAGAAGTGTACCGATTTGAAGTGTGTTTTTTTCATGGAGAGGTAAACTTCCTTGTGTACTTTCATTTGCAAAATCAATATTGTTAACAGCGAAATACATAACTGCCCCAAATGCTACAACCGCAAAGAAGATAATCCATTTTCGAAGCGTAAGACGTGATTCATTTTCTGCGTTATGTTTCGTTAACATAATGCCAAAAATCATAATAATTGTGATCGCACCCGAGTAAAGTAAAATTTGTGCAACCCCGATAAATTCAGCTGATAAAAGAAAGTACAAACCTGCAATACTGAGAAATGTCAGAACGAGAGCTAGCATCATATGCATGACTTTCGTCAAATTCAACATAAGAACGCCGCCGATAATTGCAGACAAGGATAGTATAAAGAATGCTATAAACTCGCCATTCATGCCTTATTCTCCTTCCTGACGTTTTCGTCGTTTTCGTCAAGCCACTGCAAATTTTTAAATAAGTCATCACGTGAATATTCCGCGAGTTCAAAATTATTTGTCATGACAATTGCCTCTGTCGGACAAACTTCTGTACATAAATCACAAAGAATACAAATTTCAAAATTAATATCGTACGTGTCGATAATTTTTCCTTTTTTCGTAGGATCCGGATGTTTTTTCCCCGTTAACTGAATACAGTCTGTCGGACAAATATTGGAGCACTGGTTACAAACAATACACTTTTCTGGATAAAACTTTTGAATCCCTCGAAAACGATCTGGCAATGGCAACGGTTGATTCGGATAATCATAAGTCACCTTCTTCTTACTCAAATTGCTTAGTGTATATTTTAATCCTTTAAATAGCCCTTTCATCTCTTACTGGCACCCCCTTCATAGATTAGAAGAATAACTCCTTAATCAATGCCGTTAAGAAAATATTTGCAAGTGCAATTGGCAATAATACTTTCCAGCCAAACTCCATTAACTGATCACCTCTTATACGCGGAAACGTAACGCGGAACCAAATTAACAGAAAAACTACACTGCTAAACTTTAAAGCAAACCATACGGCACCTGGGATGAAGCCAAGGAACATAACTGGATTCCATCCGCCTAAAAAGAGCACAGTAATTAAAGATGCCATCCCGAAGAAATATACGTACTCTGAAAGCATGAAAAACGCCCAGCGAAACCCTGAGTATTCCGTATGATATCCAGAAACAAGCTCCGACTCAGCTTCTGGTAAATCAAACGGCGTCCTATTTAACTCTGCTACCGCTGCGATTAAAAATACGACGAAACCGATTGGTTGCACGAAAATGTACCAAACATTCTCCTGCGCTGCTACGATTTCATTTAAATTTAGGCTACCAGCTAATAAAACGATCCCGATTACACTCATTACGAGCGGAATTTCATAAGAAATCATTTGCGCCGCTGCGCGCATCCCCCCTAAAAGGGAATATTTATTATTCGATGCCCATCCTCCGGTTACGACACCAATCGTCGTAATGCCAGAAACAGCAATGTAATACAGTAAACCTACGCCAATATCTGCGAACTGAAATTTATCAGTAAACGGGATGACTGCAAGCACCATAAATGCTGGAGCGAATGCAATGACAGGCGCTAATATAAATAACGGTTTATCTGCCGCCTTCGGAATACTATCCTCTTTCAGTAATAGTTTTAAAACATCGGCTACCGTTTGCAGCAGACCAAACCGGCCTCCAACTTGGTTTGGCCCAATCCGCCCTTGCATAAACCCCATCACTTTCCTTTCTGCCAAAATACCATATGTAACGAAGCCAAGGACTGCAAATAATAGGAGCACCGCTAATCCGAAAAAAATGAAGAAATTCGTCCAGCTAGAAGGTGATTGTAAGAGCGTTTCAATCATTAGCCATCAACCTCCCCAAGTACAATATCCACTCCACCTAAAATCGTAATTAAATTGGCGATGTTTTCACCTTTCAATAACTTCGGTAAAATTTGCAAATTGTAAAAAGACGGCCTGCGAAACTTCAAACGGTATGGCTCTTTCTTTCCGTCACTAGCAATATAGCAACCAATCTCTCCTCGCGGCGACTCTATACGGACGAATGCTTCCCCTTTAGGAGCCTTAATAATCTTCGGTACTTTCGCAAGTACTGCTCCTTCTTTCGGGAACTGCTGGACAGCTTGCTCGACAATTTTTAAGGACTCCTCAATTTCCTGCATGCGGCAAACGTAGCGATCCCAAGCATCCCCCACGCTCCCAACAGGAATATCGAAATCAAAACGGTCGTAAATGGAGTACGGTTCATCCTTGCGAAGATCCCAGTTTACTCCGGTGCACCGCAAATTCGCTCCGCTTAAAGAATACGAAATTGCATCTTCTTCGCTATATATACCAACGCCTTTTACACGATTTAAGAAAATCTCATTGCCACTAACGAGATCATGGTAACCCGCCAATTGCTCTCTCATATACGGAACAAATTCTGCCACTTTTTCAATCCAACCGTCCGGCGCATCCCACTTTACACCGCCGACTCTCATATAGTTAAAAGTAAGCCGGGCACCGCATAATTCGTTTAATAAATTAATAATCATCTCCCGCTCACGGAACGCGTATAAAAACGGGCTGACCGCTCCTATATCGAGAAGATTTGTCCCCCACCAAACGAGATGACTCGCAATCCTTCCAAGTTCCATTGCAAGTACTCGCAAGTATTCGGCTCGCTCCGGGATTTCAAGCCCCATCATCGTCTCTACAGCATGGCAAATGACGTAATTATTCGTCATGGCTGATAAATAGTCCATCCGATCTGTATAAGGGATAATTTGCGTATACTGTAAGCTCTCCGCAATCTTTTCGGTCCCGCGATGCAAATATCCAATAACCGGTGTAGCTTCTTTAATAATTTCCCCGTCAATCTTAATAACAAGCCTGAACACACCGTGCGTACTTGGATGCTGAGGACCTACATTCAAAAGCATTTCTTCCGTACGGATCATTTAGCTACACCTCCACATCATACGGTTCATAATCTTTCCTAAGTGGATGACCTATCCAATCATCGGGCATTAAAATACGCGATAAATTCGGATGTCCCTTAAATACAATACCGAGCAAATCATACGCTTCCCGCTCTGGCCAGTCCGCCCCTTTCCAAAGCGCTGTCACTGATTCTACTTGCGGCGCTTCCCTATCCAGCTTCACCTTTACCGCTACTGACTGTTTCTTTCCATATGAAAATAAATGAACATACACTTCCATATGTGTCACAAAATCCGTCGCATGTAACTCTGACATATAATCAAATGCAAGTTCCTCATGGGATCGCAGTAACTCCATTACTTCATAATATTTTGAGGGCTCCACTACAAGAGTTGGCACATCTTTGGAAAGTTTATTAATGTAGCAATCTACTAAAGCACCCGCTCCTACTTTTCCCTTAATAACTTCAACATACTGATTTAAATACGGTTGATTCACAGATGGCTCTTCCTGCTTCGCTTCCTCTTCCTTCTTACCTTCAGCACCCTTCGTCTTCGCCCTTGCAGCCGCTGCCGCTTTTGCCTTCGCTGCTGCTTTTGCCTTCGCCTTTTCATCTCCCGAATCCCCATCACCTTGCGAAGCTTTCTGCTTTGCTAGCGCCGCTGCTTTTGCCTTTGCGGCCGCCACGGCCTTCGCTTTCGCCTTGGCCTTTTCTTCTTCTGTTACTTCTTCCATTCCTTCTCTTTTTTGCTTCGCTAACGCCGCCGCTTTCGCTTTTGCGGCTGCTGCTGCCTTCGCCTTTGCTTTGACCTTTTCTTCTTCTGTTACTTCTTCCATTCCTTCTCTTTTTTGTTTTGCTAGCGC
>NZ_JBVVXV010000005.1:0-306668 GCF_055902415.1 Bacillus sp. SSR7
CGCCAGTAGCGCCAGTCGCGCCTGTGTTACCTTGAGGTCCGGTAGCGCCAGTAGCCCCTGTATTACCTTGAGGTCCGGTAGCGCCAGTAGCGCCTGTGTTACCTCGAGGTCCGGTAGCGCCAGTCGCGCCTGTGTTACCTTGAGGTCCGGTAGCGCCGGTAGCGCCTGTGTTACCTTGAGGTCCGGTAGCGCCAGTAGCGCCAGTGTTACCTCGAGGTCCGGTAGCGCCGGTAGCGCCTGTGTTACCTTGAGGTCCAGTCGCGCCAGTCGCACCTGTGTTACCTTGAGGTCCGGTAGCGCCTGTGTTACCTCGAGGTCCAGTGGCGCCAGTAGCGCCTGTGTTACCTCGAGGTCCGGTAGCGCCGGTAGCGCCTGTGTTACCTTGAGGTCCGGTAGCGCCGGTAGCGCCTGTGTTACCTTGAGGTCCGGTAGCGCCTGTGTTACCTCGAGGTCCGGTAGCGCCTGTGTTACCTTGAGGTCCGGTAGCGCCAGTAGCGCCAGTCGCGCCTGTGTTACCTTGAGGTCCGGTAGCGCCAGTAGCGCCTGTGTTACCTTGAGGTCCGGTAGCGCCGGTAGCGCCTGTGTTACCTCGAGGTCCGGTAGCGCCAGTCGCGCCAGTCGCGCCGGTAGCGCCTGTGTTACCTCGAGGTCCGGTAGCGCCAGTAGCGCCAGTCGCGCCAGTGTTACCTTGAGGTCCGGTAGCGCCTGTGTTACCTCGAGGCCCAGTGGCCCCAGTCGCGCCAGTGTTACCTCGAGGTCCGGTAGCGCCTGTTGGCCCGGTAGGTCCAGTAGGTCCGTGAATGAATGAAGCAGAATTAACTAGGGCGGTTTGCAATGCTGCAATTAATTTAAGGAGCTCTTGAAGTGTGCAAGGGTCAATTCGGAATAGTTTTGTAATGGATAGTAAATAATTAATTAGATTTTGAAGCTCGATAAATACAGCGCTTGCTACGAAGGTTGGATTTTTTAATATAGTTATTAAGTTTTTAATAATTGCTAACCCTTGTGCTTTCAGGGAGGAAGTAGCATCTAGTGAACAAATAAATTTACTTAGTAGGTTCAATGTATCAATTAGATCTTCAATGTTTTGGGGAGATGGATTTGCGAAAAGTTTTGGGATTATTTTTGTTAAGTCGATAATGATTGCGCGAAATGTTCTAAGTTGTGCCTTAGTAACTGGGATTGATGGGGTGTTGGGGATTCGTCCAGCGCTACTTGGAAAGCATGGTTTGGAGAATTTGTTCTGACTGTCGTTATAATGAGACATTAAATCTCTCCTTTCTAATGAGGATATGAACGAAACTCATCATAGTAGATGCAAAAATTAGTTAAATGGTCATAGTAAAATCGTTTGTTTGAAGAAAAAATAGAAAAAACGCCTTATGATAAGGCGTTTTTTCTATTTTCTGCGTATTGATAATATCGTTTTAGTGAAATCTTTGATTTGAACCCAGCTAGCTTTATAATTTCTGATTCCGGAGTATCTTTTTTTATTAAGTTTAAAATATAGGTGTTACGAAAGTGTTGTCCTGAGATTCCTTTGCGTAAATTTGCTCTAGATACTTCAAGGCGAATCATTTTTTGGATTGCGATTTCTGTTAATCCTTTTGGTGCGTCATTTTCGTATACCCACCTGTATGTTCCGCGATTAAAATCGAATGCGACAAATAATGGGTCATTACTATGGTATTTTGGACGAACGGGTTCAGGGATGCTTTTGTAATAAGTATATAGTTGTTTTTTGTCTTTGCTGGTTAATGTAATTGTTCTTTCTACACCTGCGGTTGCAGGTATAGATAACGTGTTAGTTTCAAAGTGGACATGATGCATAGTTAATGCTGTAAGTTCTTGTAAGGATAATCCATAGTCAATTAATAAATTCAAAATAGCGGTATTACGATCCATCAATAAAGGGCGTACAGGACGTTGCTTTTCTGAAAGTCCTTCCAATGAAGTGACTATATGTTTTAATCTTTTTTCTTCATCAGATGAAATGAAATCTTCATTGCGGAGTGTGCGGTCTGGTTGAATAGAAATTTCCATGTTCTTTAATGGGTTAGGAATGTTTAGAAAATGATGCATTCTATTTAATACAATAAATACGCGGTGCATCGTTTTTTCTGAGTAATGTCGATTCTTTTTTAAGTCGGAAAAGTAATCTTCGTAGTCTTTTGTACAAAGTGTAGCCCATATATTACTGGAAGGGAGCTTTTTGTTTTTTTCTAACCAATGTCCGAAATCTTCAATGTCATAAACATAACGTTTAATGGTTGAAGGTTTTCGGCCTTTATTCAATAAAAAAATAGAAAAGGCTTGTATTGTATCATGGAATTCCGTTGTCTCCATAGTCCCACCACCTTCATTATTTCTTTTATTATAGCAAACTTTTCTGAAAATAGTCATTTGCAAGGGAGACAAGAATAATAATATTTGGTGAGTGGATAAAATGAGGTGATTGTATGGAACAATCGATGCGAAAGAAAAATAATAATCAAATTAACATTGTGTTAAATCATCGAAAGAAAATTTCTTTACCGGCTGCAGAAAATAAAACAGTAATTTCGAGTGAAACTACTACGAAACACGAGATGTTGCAAAGAATTGAAGAAGAGATGGGAAAACTCGTTGGGATGGATGATATAAAAAAGATAATAAAAGAAATATATGCTTGGATTTATGTGAATAAAAAAAGACAAGAAATAGGATTGAAGTCTGAGAAACAAGTACTTCATATGTTATTTAAAGGGAATCCAGGTACAGGGAAGACAACTGTTGCTAGAATGATAGGGAAATTATTATTTGAGATGAATATTCTATCAAAAGGGCACCTAGTTGAAGCTGAACGTGCGGATCTTGTAGGAGAGTACATCGGTCATACAGCTCAAAAAACAAGAGATTTAATAAAAAAAGCAATGGGAGGAATTTTGTTTATTGATGAGGCGTATTCATTAGCCCGAGGGGGAGAAAAAGATTTTGGAAAAGAAGCAATTGATACGCTCGTAAAACATATGGAAGATAAACAACACGGTTTTGTATTGATTTTAGCTGGATATTCCAGAGAGATGAATCACTTTCTTTCATTGAATCCAGGACTACAATCTCGTTTTCCGTTTATAATTGAGTTTGCGGATTACTCAGTAAATCAGCTGTTAGAAATAGGGAAGAGGATGTATGAAGAACGTGAATATCAGTTATCGAAAGAGGCTGAATGGAAATTTAGAGATCATTTACATGCTGTAAAGTACTCATCGCAAATTACATCCTTTAGTAATGGGCGATACGTCCGGAATATTGTTGAAAAATCAATTCGTACACAAGCTATGCGGTTGTTACAAGAGGATGCGTATGATAAATATGATTTGATTGGAATATCAAGTAGTGATTTGATGCTTGAAGAGGAGACGCACAGTACGTAAACTGTGCGTCTGTTTTTTATATAAGTGCTTTATTATTTTTTTGCTTTTTCTTGATAAGATTTATGGAAACGTTCCATTTTAGCGCTTTTTTCGTGTGCAGAATTAGGATCATGTCCAATTTGACCTACTGAGCTTTTTTGAGCCCCTTTATTCACATGGTTTGTCATTTGTGTTCACCTCGCTTTGAGAATTAGTATAAACATTATGTGAGGAAAAACTCGTTAGAAAAGAAAAACCTCTTTACGATTTGTAAAGAGGTTGGATTGCTATTTATGCATTGAACGTTCGTTTGTGTCGATGCGTCTATGCGGTAAATGCCATTTGTAATGAATAGAAACCATGCGGAAGCAAACAATTAAAATGAATAAGGTGTATAGAGCCCAATCGCTAACAATAATTTGAGCGCCGATTAAGAAACCTGCCAGAATCGTCCAAAAAGCATATACATCAGCTCGAAGAACGAGAGGTTTTCTACGGGCTAAAAGATCGCGGATAATACCGCCTCCAATGCCGGTTAAAACGGCTGCTACGATTGTAGCGCTAATTGGTAAATTTAATTTTTGAGCGTATAATGCCCCTTGTACGGCAAATGCTGATAAGCCGATAGCATCAGTAATGTTTTCCCACTTTTTCCAGTGTTTAATTAATTTATTTGGAAAAAGAAAAATAATCGTCATTGATAAAAGTGCGATTTGGAATAACATGTCTTGTTGCCAAAACGCGACAATCGGATAGCCGATTAATAAATTACGAAGGGCACCTCCCCCAAATGCGGTTGCCATTCCTAAAATATACACCCCGAAAATATCATAATCCTCTTCCATTGCAACAATGGCTCCGCTTAATGCGAAAGCAATTGTGCCTATGATGCTAAAAATCTCCCATGCCATGAATTTTCTCCCCCGCTAACTAGATGAAATGTGCTTCCTCTGCTATTATATTAGAAGGTTTAAATTTCGAAAAGGATGAGTGAACATATTTGATGGAAGAAAAAGAAAAAGTCATATTAGTGGGCTGTCAATTGCCGCAAGATGATGATGAAAAATTTATGCATTCCATGAAAGAACTTGCATCATTAGCGAAGACTGCGCAAGCAGAATTGTTAGTGTCTACAACGCAAAAACGACCGAAGTTTCATCCGGCGACTTATATAGGTAAAGGTAAATTAGAAGAGCTTACGATGTTAACTGAAGAATTAGAACCGGATGTTATCGTTTTTAATAACGAATTAACGCCGAGTCAAATTCGGAATTTATCCGCAGTATTAGATGCGAGGGTAATTGATCGAACGCAACTCATATTAGATATTTTTGCGCAACGTGCGAAGTCGAGAGAAGGGAAGCTTCAAGTAGAATTAGCCCAATTGCAATATACAATGCCGCGTCTTATGGGACAAGGATTGTCTTTATCACGTCTTGGTGGTGGTATTGGAACGAGAGGACCGGGTGAGACGAAACTTGAGACTGATCGTCGTCATATTCGATCGCGCGTTGATGAAATAAAGAAGCAACTTGCAGTTGTTGTGGAACATCGAAAAAGATATCGTGAAAGAAGAAAAGATAATAAAGTATTTCAGGTTTCATTAATAGGATATACGAATGCGGGAAAATCTACGTTGTTTAATAGATTAACGGAAGCTGATACGTTTGAAGAAAACTTGTTGTTTGCAACGCTAGACCCGACGACAAGGAAGATGCCGTTACCTTCTGGTTATACAGTATTACTAACTGATACGGTTGGTTTTATACAAGATTTACCTACGTCATTAATTGCTGCATTCCGTTCGACATTAGAAGAAGCTGGTGAAGCGGATGTTATTTTACATGTTGTGGATTCTGCAGACCCTAATTATATAGGGCATGAGAAAACAGTAAAACAATTATTGTCAGAACTCGAAATTAATCATATTCCTATCATTACGCTATATAATAAAAAAGATGAATTACATCAAAACTTTATTCCGTTTCCGAAAAGTGATTTTTTAATGACTAGTGCTTTTGAAGAAAAGGATCTATTACATATAAAAGAAGCGATAGAAAAGAAAATGAAGGAAGAAATGAATCGTTATCAAGTGGAAATACCTCCGAGTGAAGGTAAGTTATTAACTCTATTAAAGACAGAGACACTATTAACGAAAATGGAGTTTTTGGAAGAGAAATTTGTATATGATTGCGCGGGGTATATTTTTGCTCATTCATCGCTTAATGTACAATTAAAGAGATTTTTAGTGGAAGAAGGAGAAAATAAAAATGTTTGATCGTTTGAAAAATGGAGAAAAAATTGCTCCAATCGTAAAAGAAGTAGAGAGCCAAATTACAGAAGTACATAAACGTGCGGATGAAGTAATTGAAAGCAATCAGTTTCGTGTATTAGAAAGTTTTCGTAAAAACAAAATTAGCGATTCACATTTTATTCCGACGACAGGTTACGGTTATGATGATATTGGCCGTGATACGTTAGAAAAAGTGTATGCAGATGTATTTGGAGCGGAAGCTGGTCTTGTTCGTCCGCAAATTATTTCAGGTACTCACGCAATTTCAACAGCGCTATTTGGTATTTTACGTCCAGGAGATGAGTTATTGTACATCACGGGTAAGCCGTATGATACGTTAGAGGAAATTGTTGGTGTGCGCGGAAAAGGTGTAGGGTCATTCAAAGAATATAATATTGGTTATAATGCAGTTCCGCTTACTGAAGAGGGGCTTGTTGATTTTGGAGCTGTTGCGGCTGCCATTCATAGTAATACGAAAATGATCGGTATTCAGCGCTCAAAAGGTTATGCTACTCGTCCGTCGTTTACTATTTCTCAAATTAAAGAAATGATAGCGTTTGTTAAAGAAATTAAACCTGATGTTGTTGTGTTTGTAGATAACTGTTATGGCGAGTTTATTGAAGAGCAAGAGCCATGTCATGTTGGTGCAGATTTAATGGCAGGTTCGCTTATTAAAAACCCGGGTGGGGGAATTGTTAAAACTGGTGGTTACATTGTTGGTAAAGAACAGTATGTTGAAGCGTGTGCATATCGTTTAACATCTCCAGGAATCGGTGCGGAAGCAGGGGCATCTTTATACAGTCTGCAAGAAATGTATCAAGGTTTCTTCTTAGCGCCGCATGTAGCAGGACAAGCGCTAAAAGGTGCGATTTTTACAGCTGCATTTTTAGAAAAGTTAGGAATGAATACATCACCAGCGTGGAATGCACCAAGAACGGATTTAATTCAATCTGTTCAATTTGATGACAAAGATCGCATGATTGCATTCTGCCAAGCAATTCAATATGCATCTCCGATTAACTCTCACTTCACTCCATATGCCAACTATATGCCGGGGTATGAAGATGATGTAATTATGGCTGCGGGAACGTTTATTCAAGGTGCAAGTATTGAATTGTCGGCTGATGGTCCAATTCGTCCGCCTTATGTTGCTTACGTACAAGGTGGGCTAACTTATTCACATGTGAAGATTGCGATTTGTTCTGCAATTGATGCATTAATTGAAAAAGAATTATTAACAATTTCTTAAAGGGAAGCTGTCGATTTCGACAGCTTCTTTTGCGTGAAAGTAATGATTTATTTCATTAGAAAAAAGAATGAAAAATTTTTTAAAAAAATCATGTAAGAAAAGCTAACATCTATTGACACTAAACATAACATGGTATAAAATGAGAAGCAGTTAAGGCGAAGGAGGAACTGAAACAATGAAAGAAGATAGACGTTCTGCCCCGCTGTTTCCTATTGGTATTGTTATGGATTTAACACAATTGTCTGCACGTCAAATTCGCTACTATGAAGAGCATAATCTTGTTTCTCCAACCCGTACAAAGGGGAATCGTAGATTATTCTCATTTAACGATGTAGATAAGTTGTTAGAGATTAAAGATTTATTAGATCAAGGCTTGAATATGGCTGGTATTAAACAAGTGTTACTAATGAAAGAAAATCAAACAGAAGCAGTGAAAGTAAAAGAAGAAACGAAAGAAATTTCAAAAACTGAGCTTCGCAAAATACTTCGAGATGAACTACAACATACAGGTAGATTTAATCGAACTTCATTGCGACAAGGTGATATTTCAAGGTTTTTTCACTAAAGAGAACTGATTCTGAAGGTGTTTAGAGGGACTAAGGAGGAATTTATAATGGCTAGGTACACAAAAGAAGATATTTTCCGTTTGGCGAAAGAAGAGAATGTAAAGTATATCCGTTTACAATTTACGGACCTTTTAGGGGTAATTAAAAACGTAGAAATTCCAGTGAGCCAATTAACAAAAGCTCTTGATAACAAAATGATGTTTGATGGATCTTCTATTGAAGGTTTCGTACGTATTGAAGAATCTGATATGTACTTATATCCAGACTTAGATACTTGGGTGATTTTCCCTTGGACAGCTGAAAAAGGTAAAGTAGCTCGATTAATCTGTGATATTTACAATGCAGATGGCACTCCATTTGAAGGGGATCCACGTAACAATTTAAAACGTGTATTAAAAGAAATGGAAGCTTTAGGATTCTCAGATTTCAATCTTGGACCAGAGCCAGAATTCTTCCTATTCAAAGTAGATGAAAAAGGAAATCCAACATTAGAATTAAACGATAACGGTGGATACTTCGACCTTGCGCCGATGGATCTAGGGGAAAACTGTCGTCGTGATATCGTTCTTGAACTTGAAGAAATGGGCTTTGAAATTGAAGCGTCTCACCATGAGGTTGCTCCAGGGCAACACGAAATTGACTTCAAATATGCAAATGCAATTCGTTCATGTGATGACATTCAAACATTCAAACTTGTTGTAAAAACAATTGCTCGTAAACACGGTTTACACGCAACATTTATGCCAAAACCATTATACGGTGTGAACGGTTCAGGTATGCACTGTAACTTATCACTATTCAAAAATGGTGAGAACGTATTCTATGATCAAAACGGTGACTTACAATTAAGTGATGACGCTCGTCACTTCATCGCAGGTATTTTAAAACACGCACCAGCATTTACAGCGGTAGCAAACCCAACTGTAAACTCTTACAAGCGTTTAGTACCTGGATACGAAGCTCCTTGTTACGTAGCATGGTCTGCACAAAACCGTAGTCCATTAGTACGTATCCCTGCATCTCGTGGTATTAGCACACGTGTAGAAGTACGTAGTGTTGACCCAGCTGCAAACCCGTATTTAGTAATGGCAACATTATTAGCAGCAGGTCTTGATGGAATTAAAAACAAATTAACTCCACCAGCTGCAGTAGATCGTAACATCTACGTAATGACAAAAGAAGAGCGCGAAGAAGCAGGTATCGTTGATTTACCGGCAACATTAGCGCAAGCTTTAGTTACGTTACAATCAAATGAAGTGGTATGTGGTGCACTAGGTGACCATTTACTTGAGCACTTCATCGAAGCGAAGGAAATTGAGTGGGATATCTTCCGCACACAAGTTCACCAATGGGAACGCGATCAATATATGTCTCTATACTAAGAGGTGAGGAAGCCCTGATACTACGGTATCAGGGCTTTTTTATTTGTCGGCAATATAGGTGTTAGTTGAAATGAATTGAATAGATGCCTGAAAAAAATATGACGGTATTTGAATTTCTATTCCATATCTTTAATGTAACGTGGTGAAATTCGAATTGCTTTGTGTTCCAAAAGGGTGGATAAGTAAAAGTAACATGCGTAATATCTATAGGTATAAAAAATTGTACGATATGTTGTGTTCGGTATTGGATATGTTTAATACTAAAGTTCGATTGTTTAAAACTATAGTACCTTGCAATAAATAATACTAAGTGGTATATTATGGATATGTCTGGTACCGTGTATTGAACAGTACTGAAATGAGAAAGGGGGATTGTCCTTGAACGTTCAGTTTAAAAAAGGTGTGTTAGAACTGTGTGTATTGGCACTTGTGAAACGTAAGGATTGTTACGGTTATGAACTTGTTCAACAAATCTCAAATAAATTTTTAATATCGGAAGGGTCAGTATATCCTTTATTACGCCGTTTAACGAAAGAAGGATATTTTCAAACGTATTTAAAAGAATCTACGGAGGGGCCACCTCGCAAATATTATCAACTAACTGAGCAAGGGGAAACGCAACTGAATGTGTTAGTAACAGAGTGGCGTGATTTTGCGAAAGGTGTACAAGAAATTATTGAAGGGGTGGAATGGGATGAGTAAAGAACAGTTTCTTAAGGAATTATCAAGTCACCTTAGAAAGTTACCGGACGAAGAAAGAAAAGATATTTTATTTGATTATGAAGAGCATTTTCAGTTTGGGATAGAAGAGGGGAAAACTGAATCGGAAATAATAAAGGGGCTTGGCTCTCCGAAAGTAATTGCAAAAGAATTACTCGCTTTATATCGTTTCGATGAAATGAAAAAAGACCCGTCGACTTCAAATGTGACAAGAGCTGTCATGGCAGCGATTGGACTTAGTTTGTTTAATTTTATTATTGTGTTAGGCCCTTTAGTTGCAATTATTGCTTTTATATTTTCTTTTTGGGTCGGTGGGATTGCTAGTGTAGTGACACCATTTTTTGTTATTGGAAAAGTTTTTGTGGGTACTTTTATATGGTTGGATTTATTCGTTAGTATAACTTTTGTTGGAGTAGGTTTGTTGTTATGTATGATTGCTTATTATAGTACGAAGTGGTTTAAAAGGCTTTGTGTACGTTATGTAATATGGAACTTCAAAATGATAAAAGGGGAGTAGATGATGAAAAAAATATTGTTAGCAGCAATTGCTTGTATCATTATTGGAGTAATTGGGATTTCACAAACATATGAAAAAGCAGTGCAAGCTGCAGAAGAAGGAAACAAAGAAGATAAAATTAAAAATGAAACACTAAAAAATATAGAAGTTAAGTTAGATGTCGGGGATATTGTTGTCCAAAAATCTTCTGACGCTTCTTTTTATGTAAAGCAATCAGGAGATGCGCGTAAACAAGAGATTCGTATTACTGAAGATGGTGATACATTAAAAATCATTGGAGAAAGAGAAAAAGGTGCTTCATTTGATTTTTCCTTTTACGATTTTAGGTTTCAAACGTCTACAGTGACTCTCCTTGTGCCTGAACGCTCTTACCAAGATGTAAAAGTAAATTCATCTGCTGGACAAATTGAAATAAGTGATGTGAAAAGTGACCGTGTAAGTGCTAGAACACTTACTGGAGAAGTGGATTTGAAGCATGTAACGGCTAAGAATGTGGAGGGATCTACAAAAGCTGGTGAAGTAAACTTTAAAAAAGTAATAGGGAAAGTGACTGCAAAAACGACCAGTGGGGAAATAAATATTCTAGATCATGATTCTACGTATAATCTAGAAGCAAGTTCAACTGCGGGAGATATAAATATTACTTTATCGGAAAAACCAAAAGATGCGGTAATTACTGGGCAAAGTGCTGCCGGGGATGTAACAATTTTTAATAAAGAAAATAAAGACGTAACAATTGGCAAGGGGAGTAAAAAGATTAGTGGTAAAACAGCTGCGGGCGATGTGACGATTGAAACGCGTTCATAAGAAATAGAATGTATGAAAATCTATCAAAATACAAAAAAGAAGATAATTACCGTATATGAATAGGGTAATTATCTTCTTTTATATTCTTAATGTAAATCACGATATACGCCAATTACTTTACCGATAACTGACACTTGTTTTAAAATGATAGGTTCTAATGAAGAGTTTTCCGGTTGTAGACGGAAATGGTCTTTTTCTTTATAGAAACGTTTAACAGTTGCTTCATTATCTTCTGTTAAAGCGACTACAATTTCACCATTATATGCAGACTGTTGTTGGCGAACAACAACTAAATCTCCATCGAAAATACCAGCTTCAATCATACTATCTCCAGAAATACGTAACATAAACACTTGATCTGCTCCTGCGACAATGCTAGCTGGAAGAGGGAAGTGTTCCTCAACGCTTTCGACTGCTGTAATTGGTAATCCAGCAGTAACTTTCCCGACAATTGGAACTTGAATAACAGATTGTGTTTCTGTATCCATTCGGTCTTCACCTAAAATTTCAATTGCACGTGGTTTTGTTGGATCGCGTCGAATGTATCCTTTTTCTTCTAATCTTGATAAATGTCCGTGCACTGTAGAACTAGAAGCGAGGCCGACTGCTTGACCAATTTCACGTACGGAAGGTGGATATCCTTTTTCTTGTACTTTTAGCTTAATAAAGTCGAGAATGTCTTGCTGGCGTTTCGTTAACTTTTCCATGTTTTCTAACACCTCGTTTTCTTTCATTTTTCTTATTAATAAGTATAACATGTGAAAAAACATTCTACAAACATAAGTTCGAACAAAAGGCGAATTTATGTTACACTAAAGGGAAATTATAGTGAGAAAGAGGGGTTCATAATGAATGCAATTATTTATGCGCGTGTGAGTACAACAAAAGAAGCACAAGAAACATCATTAGTACGTCAAAAAGATGAATTATTGCATTTAGCGGAGCGCTATCAAATGAATGTTACTAAGGTGATTGAGGAACAGGCTAGTGGCTATACAATTGAACGTGACGGCATATTAGAAGTGTTAGATACAATTCGAGACGAACAAATTGATGTGCTACTTATACAAGATGAAACGCGCCTTGGTAGGGGGAATGCAAAGATTGCGTTAATGCACTGTTTACATAAAGAAGGAATAAAAGTATATACGCATACACATAATGGTGAATTGCAATTGTCGGATTCTGATTCAATGGTATTAGATATTATTGGTATTGTTGAAGAGTATCAAAGAAAGATTCATAATTTAAAAATTAAACGTGGTATGCAACGAGCAGTAGAAAAAGGCTATCGTCCAGAAAATAATTTAAAGAATCGTCATTTAAGTGTAGGACGAGAGAAGAAAGAAGTGCCAATTGAGGAAATTGTACGTTTGCGTAAGAGTGAACTTACTTTTGAAGAAATTGCAGCAACACTACGTGGCTTTGGTCATAATGTTTCAAAAGCGACGGTACATCGTAGATATGTAGAGTATACAAAGCAATTGCTTGATAAAGAAGAGTAACTATTGTATGATAATAATCAGTTTTGATTAGAAGGGGGATTCGAGATGCTTAGTCACGAACTCGTTGAACGCATTAACTTCTTAGCGAAAAAAGCAAAAGCTGAAGGTTTAACTGAAGAAGAACAACGTGAGCGTCAATCGCTACGTGAACAATATTTAAAAGGATTTCGTCAAAATATGTTAAACGAACTAAAAGGAATTAAAGTCGTTAACGAACAAGGTACTGATGTTACACCGGCGAAATTAAAAGCTTTAAAAAAGCAAGATAATGCAAAATTAAACTAAAAGATGGGCGAAGCCCATCTTTTTTATTTATTATAATCGTTAGTAATAACTTTCCAGTTGTTATTAACTGTTGCTTCTATCTTTTTATGTTTCAATATATAGTTAGCGATAAGTTCAGACATATCTGTTGGTATGTCTTTTATTACGGGCTTATTTTGAAACATAAAGAAGTTCCCTCCGCCGCTTGCGCGATAATTATTCATAACGACGTCATATTCTTCGTTCATATTAAGAGGAGTGCCTTTATGTTGTAAAGATTCTACTCTTTCGCCAATTGGTTTTGAAATGTTTAATACGTACGAAATTCCTTCCCACATATCGTAATTATAGTGTTGCGGCTTTGGTTCTATAAAGGTAGGGTTTACGATGATAGATCCATTTTCTTTTAATGTGAAATAAGAAGCAGAGAGTTCGAGAGCATCTTTTATATCTGAGCCAGTTATTCTAATTACTTTTAATGTATTTGGATAAATATAATTAGAAACGATGTCACGCATTGTTACATGTTCCGGGAAACCTGGAGATGTATTATGGAATAGGCTTGTACAAGAAATGGAAACATTAGCAATATCCATCTGTATTTTATTTATGAATTCAATAAAAGGATGGTCTTTCAAACGAGTTTGCATAGCATCTGAAATTTGCATGTCACCGTGGATGGTTCCAATAGGTTGATCAAGCCATTTTTGTGTTTTCTCTTCATAATCGGCTACCAAGTAAAGAACATCTGGATCTGCCTCGATTTCTTGCACAGTCAATAGTTCTGAATAACTCTCTTTTTTTACCCACTCTTGTTTCATTTTTTCAAATGTTATAGTTACTTTTCCAACTGAATGTCCATTACATCCAGTCTGTAAAATTGTTACACCATTACCCACTGTTTGAGCAATTTTTCGGTGCTGATGGCCTGTTAATAAAATATCTATGCCCTCAATTTCATGACACATTGCATACCCTTGGTTTTCACCTGTTAAAACTTCAGTCGGTTCTCCAGTTTGTAAATCGCGTTCAAATCCCCCGTGATACGCTACGACTAGTAAATCTGGTTTCTCGTGTTCGTGAATGTAAGCAACCCAATTTTTTGTTGTTTCTAACGCATCTTCAAATTGTAAGTCTTTAATGTGATGGGGTTGTTCCCAATTTGGAATGTAATGCGTTGTCATCCCTAAAATAGCAATTTTTATATTTGATTCAATGTGTTTTATTATATATGGTTTTCCGAAATAAGATTCTTTGCTGTTTTTATCTAAAATATTTGCTGATAAATACGGGAAGTTGGCAGTAGAAATAGCATGATTTAAGACATCAATTCCGTAATTAAATTCATGATTTCCAATCACTGCAGCGTCATAACGTAAATAGTTTGCTATTAATGACATTGGGTTTTTCTTATCTTTTTCATATGTAGCGTAATGATAAGTAAAGGGTGTTCCTTGTATGAAGTCACCATTATCAATTAATAGGACGTTTCTATTTTCGGAACGTTCTTTTTTTATAAGAGTAGAAATTTTAGCTAAACCAATTTCAGCTTTGGAGTTATCTTGATAGTGAATTGGATAAACAGTACCATGTATATCACTTGTTAATAAGATGTTTAAAGTTATAATTTGATTTTGATTCAATATCATTCACCTTTTCTATTATTATCTACCAATTAAGCATATCAAATATATGAAGAGAATTTTAATGTGAGTGTATAGAATGTGTAAAGATTCTGTAAATAAGCAATTATTCGTGAAAATGTGTGATATATTTCTTCATGTTTACGGAAGGTTATTTTATAACAAGAAAAATGGAGGCATTAACATGTTGAAAAAAGTTTTTGCAATGAGTACAACAGTTGTACTAGCAGCGGGTTTATTAAGTGGCTGTGGAACGAAGGAATCAAGCGCAAGTAAAAATGAAGATACGAAAAAAGGGTATGTACCAAAGACTTTAAATGTTCAATTTGTTCCTTCTCAAAATGCAGATACGTTAGAGGCGAAGGCAAAACCACTTGAGAAGCTATTAAGTGATAAGTTAAATATTCCAGTAAAAGTTAGTATTTCGACGAATTACAATACAATTGTAGAAGCGATGGCATCTAAGCAAGTAGATGTAGGTTTTTTACCTCCAACAGCGTATGTGCTAGCACATGAGAAAAAGGCTGCAAACGTAATTTTACAAGCACAACGTTTTGGAGTAGATGATGAAACGGGAGCTCCTACAAAGGATTTAGTAGACTTTTATAAGTCTGAATTTGTTGTTAAGAAAGATTCAAATATTAATAGTGTAAAAGATTTAAAAGGTAAAAAAATTGGTTATCAAGATGTAACGTCATCAGCGGGGTATGTGTGGCCTGCGGCTGTACTATTAAAAGAGGACGTTGATCCGCTAAAAGATGTGAAACCTGTTACATTAAAAGGTCACGATCAGTCGCTTATTGCTCTTTTAAATGGTGATGTAGACGCAGCTGTTGTATTCCAAGATGCTCGTAATATTGTAAAAAAAGATTATCCGAATATATTTGATCAAACGAAAATAGTGAAATTTACGGAGAAGATTCCAAACGATACGATTTCGGTACGTTCTGATTTAGATGGAGAGTGGAGCAAGAAATTACAGGATGCTTTCATTGAAATTGGAAAGAATGAGGAAGGTCACAAAATCATTAAAGAAGTATATTCACATGAAGGATATGTTAAATCTGATGATAGTAAATTTGATATCGTTCGTGACTATGGGAAGAAAGTAAAAACGCAATAATACATATGGAAATGGCAGCTAGCTGGAAAGGTATGTTTTCAGTTAGTTTGCCGTTTTGAATTCATAGAAGGTAGGTAAGATGTGTGATAGAGTTTCGAAATGTTTCCAAAGTGTATCCAAATGGTACAAAAGGATTGAATCATATAAATTTGAAAATTCAAAAAGGTGAGTTTGTTGTAATGGTAGGGTTGTCCGGAGCTGGAAAGTCTACACTTCTAAGATCGATAAATCGTCTTCATGAGATTACAGAAGGTGAAATCATGATTGAAGGTGAGTCTATTACTGCTGCAAAAGGAAAAGGATTACGCCGCATGCGCCGGGATATTGGTATGATTTTTCAAAGTTTTAATCTTGTAAAGCGATCAACGGTATTAAAGAACGTATTAGCTGGCCGTGTCGGGTATCATTCGACACTACGTACAACGTTAGGCTTATTTCCGAAAGAAGATTTGGAGCTTGCCTTTCAATCGTTAAAAAGGGTAAATATTTTAGAAAAAGCATATGCGCGCGCTGATGAATTATCAGGAGGACAACAACAACGTGTATCAATTGCTAGAGCGTTGGCGCAAGAAGCAAAAATCATATTGGCAGATGAACCTGTTGCGTCGTTAGATCCGCTAACAACAAAGCAAGTATTAGATGATTTGAAAAAAATTAATAAAGATTTTGGAATTACAACAATTGTAAACTTACATTCTATTGATTTAGCTAGGCAATATGCGACACGTATTATTGGATTACATGCAGGCGAAATTGTTTTTGATGGCCTAGTAGAAGAGGCAACGGATGAAAAATTTGCTGAAATTTATGGTGACGTAGCGCAGAAAAGTGAATTGTTAGAGGTGGCAGTTAAATGAATGATGTGACGATATATTCGAAATCGATACCGAAGCCGCCGAGTAAGTTAAAACATATGTTAACGTTAATTCTAGTCATTTTACTGTTGTGGGGAAGTAGTATACAGGTCGACGCATCATTTTCAAAACTAGTAGCTGGTTTTCCTAATATGATGGATTTGTTAAAAGAGATGGTGCCACCAGATTGGAGTTATTTTCAAGTTATTACAACAGCAATGTTAGATACAATACGTATGGCGATTATTGGGACGACTTTAGGAGCGATATTAGCTATTCCACTGGCACTATTTGCGGCAAGTAATGTGTTTACTAGTGCATTTTTGTACAGTCCAGCTCGATTGATTTTAAATTTTATCCGAACGATACCAGATTTATTATTAGCGGCGATTTTTGTAGCTATTTTTGGAATAGGACCACTTCCAGGTATTTTAGCTCTTACTTTTTTCTCAATTGGGCTCGTGGCGAAATTGTTGTATGAGTCAATTGAATCGATTGATCCAGGCCCATTAGAAGCGATGACAGCAGTAGGAGCAAATAAGGTGCAATGGATTGTTTATGGGGTAATTCCGCAAGTGAAAGCACATTTTGTCTCCTATGTTCTTTATACATTTGAGGTGAACGTACGTGCAGCAGCTGTTTTAGGTTTAGTAGGGGCAGGTGGTATTGGATTATATTATGACCGTACACTTGGGTTTTTACAATATCAACAAACTGCATCTATTATTATCTATACCCTTGTTGTTGTATTGTTAATTGATTATGTAAGTACATTGTTGCGGGAGAAATTATAATGAGTAAAACGACGTTAATCGTACCAAAACCGAAGAAACCGAGTATGTATCGCTGGATTATTTTCATAGCACTTACATTTGTTTATGTATGGGCTTTTTCAGGAGTACCGCTAGAAGGAATCAAGGATACGGCGGGAGAAATTACAAAAGCAATTATGACAGGCGTATTGAATCCAGATTGGTCGTATGTATCTTTGCCAGATGGTGAAGATTTATTACATGGTTTAATTGATACGTTGGCAATTGCGATATTAGGTACATTTATTTCTGCCTTTTTATCTATTCCATTCGCTTTTTGGGCGGCGACGAATATGAGTAGTGGAAAATTAACTTCGGGAACTGGGAAATTTGTACTTAGTTTTGTCCGTACATTTCCTGAATTAGTTATGGCTCTTTTATTTATAAAAGCTGTTGGACCAGGTTCTTTTGCCGGCGTTCTAGCTTTAGGGTTACACTCTATTGGAATGTTAGGGAAATTATATTCAGAAGGAATTGAAAATATAGATAAAGGACCGACGGAAGCGTTAATAGCAACAGGTGCGAATCGTTTTCAAATACTTTGGTATGCAGTATTGCCACAAGTATTACCAGATTTTCTATCCTATACGTTATACAGGTTCGAAATTAATGTGCGATCCGCTGCCATTTTAGGTGTTATTGGAGCAGGTGGAATTGGCACACCTTTAATTTTTGCACTGAGTTCACGCAATTGGTCTCGTGTAGGAATTATTTTATTAGGCATCATTTTAATGGTTATTATCATTGATTTTATTTCAAGTTCGATTCGGAAACGGATTGTTTAACTGATTTGAAAAGCATCGAATTTAGATGCTTTTTTGTACTTTTAAAAGCGGATTGAAAAAGTTAGTATAGAAGAATTTTGTATATCTGTATAAATATACAGATAATTCCCTTTCTTTTCAAAATAAAAATAATGAAAAAGTATGTCATATTGAATGCCCATACATTCCCGGAAACATTGATTTTTTTATAAAAAATCAAAAAAACATCAACATATTTGTCGATACATGTTGTATAATCTTGCGTGGGAAGCTATCATATAAATGTATAAAACGTTTACTAATATAAGCGAAGGGAAGAATAGCATGTCACATTCAATCGAACAACTTTCTATCAACACGATTCGCACATTATCCATCGATGCGATTGAAAAAGCAAACTCTGGTCACCCAGGAATGCCAATGGGTGCAGCACCAATGGCTTATACATTATGGACTCAATTTATGAAACACAATCCAAATAACCCAACGTGGTTTAACCGTGATCGTTTCGTATTATCTGCAGGTCATGGTTCAATGTTATTATACAGCCTACTTCACCTATCTGGTTATGATGTAACAATGGATGACTTAAAGAACTTCCGTCAATGGGGAAGCAAAACTCCAGGACATCCTGAGTACGGTCATACAGCTGGTGTAGATGCAACGACTGGTCCACTTGGACAAGGTATTGCAACAGCTGTAGGTATGGCAATGGCTGAAAGACATTTAGCTGCTAAATATAACCGTGATGCGTATAATGTAGTAGATCATTATACATACGCTATTTGTGGTGATGGAGATTTAATGGAGGGCGTTTCTGCTGAAGCATCTTCATTAGCTGCTCATTTACAATTAGGTCGTCTTGTTGTGCTTTATGATTCAAACGATATTTCATTAGATGGCGATTTAAATCGTTCATTCTCTGAAAGTGTAGAAGATCGTTACAAAGCATACGGATGGCAAGTGATCCGTGTTGAGGATGGAAACGATATTGAAGCAATCGCAAAAGCAATTGAAGAAGCGAAAGCTGACGAAAAACGCCCAACGCTAATTGAAGTAAGAACGACAATTGGTTTCGGTTCTCCAAACAAATCAGGAAAATCAGCTTCACATGGTTCTCCACTTGGTGTAGAAGAAACAAAATTAACGAAAGAAGCATATGCTTGGACTGCTGAGCAAGACTTCCACGTAGCAGAAGAAGTATACGACAACTTCCGTAAAACAGTACAAGATGTTGGTGAAACTGCGCAAGCAGAGTGGAACACTATGCTAGGTGAATATGCACAAGCATACCCAGAATTAGCAAACGAATTCCAAGCAGCAATGAACGGTCAACTTCCAGAAGGTTGGGAGAAAAACTTACCAACTTATGAATTAGGATCAAAAGCAGCAACTCGTAATTCTTCTGGTGCTGTAATTAATGCAATTGCAGAATCTGTACCATCATTCTTCGGTGGATCTGCTGACCTTGCTGGTTCTAACAAAACATACATGAATAACGAAAAAGACTTTACAAGAGATGATTACAGCGGTAAGAACATTTGGTACGGTGTACGTGAGTTCGCAATGGGTGCAGCAATGAACGGTATTGCACTACATGGTGGTTTAAAAACTTACGGTGGTACGTTCTTCGTATTCTCTGACTACTTACGTCCAGCAATTCGTCTTGCAGCATTAATGCAATTGCCGGTAACGTATGTATTCACACACGACAGTATCGCTGTTGGTGAAGATGGTCCAACACATGAACCAATCGAGCAATTAGCAGCGCTACGTGCGATGCCAAATGTATCTGTTATTCGTCCAGCTGACGGTAACGAGTCTGTTGCAGCTTGGAGACTAGCTCTAGAATCTACAAACAAACCAACTGCTTTAGTCTTGACTCGTCAAGACCTTCCAACATTAGAAGGTGCAAAAGATGATACGTATGAAAAAGTAGCAAAAGGTGCATATGTAGTTTCTGCAAGCAAGAAAGAAACGGCTGATGTAATCTTACTTGCAACTGGATCTGAAGTAA
This sequence comes from Bacillus sp. SSR7, assembly GCF_055902415.1. Lineage (NCBI taxonomy): Bacteria > Bacillati > Bacillota > Bacilli > Caryophanales > Bacillaceae > Bacillus > Bacillus sp. SSR7. Next base: position 19,912 of record NZ_JBVVXV010000005.1, read on the forward strand.
GCCTAGCTGTTGAAGCTCAAAAAGCATTAGCAGTAGACGGCGTTGACGCAGCTGTTGTCAGCATGCCATCTATGGATCGCTTCGAAGCTCAAACTGCAGAGTACAAAGAATCTGTATTACCAAAAGCAGTAACAAAACGTTTCGCAATCGAAATGGGTGCTACATTCGGATGGCACCGTTACGTAGGTCTTGAAGGAGATGTGTTAGGTATCGATACATTCGGTGCTTCTGCTCCTGGTGAGAAGATTATGGAAGAGTATGGATTTACTGTAGAGAACGTTGTTCGTAAAGTAAAAGAAATGCTTTAATGATTTCAGAAAAATCTCTCCAGCATGGAGAGGTTTTTCTATGTAAATGAGTTTTTTCGACAGAAAAAGTTTTTTCTCTCTCCGCAGTCAGACAATCATTGCAAATTTTCTTATATATAATGAAGAGAAAAGGTTGTCCAGATTGGGAGTGGAAAAATGAAAACGTATGAATTGTATTTAATTCAAGAGGATATTGCGAAAGCTTATTTTGGTCGTGAATATTTGTTTTTTGATTTATTTGCTCGATTTTCAGAATCTGGGTCCCTTTCGGAGAAAAAAGTGTTATATAAGCAAATGATGTATATAACGATGCCATTGCAAGTAATGAAAATTCATCATAAATTAGAACAAGCTTTGCGCGTTCTTGGTAAATATGATCGAACACATCATACACATACACTTTATACAGGGGCAGAATATGGCGAAATAATGGTGAAACCACACTATATTCGCATGAATACCTCTGGAAATGTTTCTATGGAAACGACTTTCTTTGAGGTGCTTCGGAAGTGTGAATTAACATTTTTAGCTATGGATTATGAAAATACAAAGTACGGATGGCTGAATCCTCTAAAACAAGTACGAACATATGTGTAAAAAATGTCGAATTGTATCTTGTCTTATTGAAAAGGTTTTAGTACACTGTAAGGTAGACAACATGAAGGAGGAAAATATATGCCAATTTGGTTAGGTATTCTAGTGGGCGTAGTAGCACTAGTAGCAGGCGTGGCGTTAGGATTTTTCATTGCCCGCAAATACATGATGAATTACTTACAAAAAAATCCACCAATTAACGAACAAATGTTAAAAATGATGATGATGCAAATGGGACAAAAACCTTCCCAAAAGAAAATCAATCAAATGATGAGCGCGATGAACAAGCAACAAATGAAATAAGCGCTAAAAGACACTCGCTAAGAGTGTCTTTTCTTTTTGATATAGACAGAGTTTAAAACTTTTAAAAATTCTGTATTTTTGGTAAACTGAAAACATCGCTCATTTTAAGGGAGGGGGAAAAATATGAAAGTGTTTATGAGTTTAGCGTGGTTTTTTAAACAAGAAAAACGAGCGTACATAACCGGAATTATTTTATTATTTGGCGTTGCACTTTTAGAACTTGTAGCACCAAAAGTGATTGGAATTGTTGTAGATGAAATTAACGATGGAACATTAACGACTGATAAGTTACTAAAATGGGTTGTACTCTTAGTACTCGTAGGTATTACGATGTACATATTACGTTACGTGTGGCGTATTATGATTTTTGGGTCTTCATTAAAGTTAGCTCGCCAATTACGGAAAAATTTGTATGAACATTTTACAAAGATGAGTCCATCTTTCTATCAGTCAAATCGCACAGGTGATTTAATGGCGCACGCGACCAATGATATTCAAGCAATTCAGCAAACTGCTGGGGCGGGTGTTTTAACACTTGTTGATTCATTGGCTGTTGGGGGATGTGTACTCGTAGCGATGGGTTTTACAATTAGTTGGAAGTTAACATTGTTAAGCTTAATTCCAATGCCGATTGTAGCAATATCGACAAATTATTACGGCACTTTATTACATAAAAGGTTTCATAAAGCACAGCAATCGTTTTCGGAAATCAATGATAAAGTGCAAGAGAGTATGAGTGGAATGAAGGTAATTCGATCGCTTGGACAAGAAAAAGAAGATTTACAAGCGTTCCGAAAAAAATCAGAAGATGTCGTACATAAAAATATGTTAGTTGCACGTATTGATTCGTTATTTGATCCAACAATCGCTCTTATCGTAGGTTTTTCTTTTTTAATTGCAGTATGTTACGGATCGGTATTAGTTGTAAGAGGTGAATTAACAGTAGGTGATCTCGTTACATTTACGACATATTTAGGTACCCTCGTTTGGCCAATGTTAGCGTTTGGATGGTTATTCAATATTATGGAGCGTGGGCGTGCTTCATATGACCGTGTAGAAAAAATTCTTTCACAAAAATCAGATGTAGTAAATAGCGAAAATGCTGTACATACAATAGCGAGCGGTAATGTTTCGTTTGCCGTTGATTCATTTTCGTATAAGAAAAATGAATTGTTACATTTAAACGATATTCACTTTGATTTGAAGAAGGGCGAAACGCTAGGAGTTGTAGGACGTACAGGCGCAGGGAAAACGACTTTATTAAAATGTTTAATCCGTGAGTATGATCACTTTAATGGTGAATTAAAAATTGGGGAGCGAGATATTCGAGATATAACACTTCATGGTGTCCGTTCTGCCATTTCATACGTGCCGCAAGATCATTTTTTGTTTTCAGCAAGTATTGGTGAGAATATTGCCTTTGGAAAGGCGGATGCTACGTACAATGAAATTACCCAAGCTGCAGAGATTGCTTGTATTCATAATGACATCCTCCAATTTTCAGAAGGATATGAAACAGTAGTAGGAGAAAGAGGCGTTTCATTATCTGGTGGTCAAAAGCAGCGAATCTCTATTGCTCGTGCTTTATTAACAAATGCTGAAATTTTAATTTTGGATGATTGTTTATCAGCAGTAGATGCAAAAACAGAAGAAACAATTTTAAATGCTTTAAAGAGGGAAAGAGCAGGGAAAACGACAATTATTACTGCCCATCGTTTAAGTGCAATTCAGCATGCCAATCTCATTCTTGTTGTGGATGAGGGCAGAATTGTGCAACGAGGTACACATGAACAACTAATGAAGGAACATGGTTGGTATAAAGAAATGTATGAGAGCCAGCAGTTAGAAGCATTAGTCGAGAAAGGAGGCGTATGATGGCTGCGAAAAAACAGAGCGATTTAAGAAGATTATTGTCTTATATGAGGCCATATAAAGGACTATTAGCATTAGCATTTTTATTTCTAGTTGGTGCAACTATAACAGAAATGATGGGTCCGTTTTTAATTAAACAATTTCTTGATGAACACTTAGTACCACGTAACTTTGATCAATCAGCACTTGTTACTCTATTTGTATTGTATATTGTTGCTCACTTATTAAAAGTATTATTTACTTATTTAGACTTGTTATATTTTCAAAATATCGCTTTTAAAATTGTTCAAGATATGCGTGTTGAAGTATATGAGCATGTTCAAAAGTTGTCATTAAGTTTCTTTGATCGTACGCCGATTGGTACGCTCGTATCGCGCATAACGAATGATACAGAAGCAATTAAAGATTTTTATGTCAGTGTATTATCAACATTTGTTAAAAATATCGTATTTTTAGTAGGGATTTTAGTAGCGATGTTTTTATTAAATGTAAAATTAGCGCTATTTTCTCTCGTATTAATTCCGATTATGTTTGCGATTATGGTGCTATATCGCCGGAAAAGTGCAGCTTTTTATTTAGAAGTCCGTAATCAATTAAGTGTGTTAAATGCAAAGTTAAACGAGTCCATTCAAGGGATGAATATTGTTCAAGTGTTCAGACAAGAAAAGCGCATGAGAAAAGAGTTTGAAGAAGTGAATAATAAACATTATAGTGCAGGGCGACGTACATTAAAGTTAGATGCATTGCTTTTACGTCCAGCAACGGATTTAGTTCATATTGTAGCTATTGCGTTAGTACTTGGTTTATTTGGAATTGATGCTTTGAAGAGTCCTGTTGAAGTAGGCGTTTTATATGCGTTTGTTAACTATATACATCGTTTCTTCCAGCCTGTAAATGAGATGATGATGAAATTATCATTTTTCCAACAGGCACTGGTTTCATCATCACGTGTATTTCATTTAATGGATGAGAAAGATTTAGCGCCAGTTCAAAAAGGGGATGGAAATCCTCAAGTTATTAATGGAGATATTGAATTTAAAAATGTTACTTTTTCGTATGATGGAAAACGTAATGTTTTAAAAAATGTATCTTTTCACGTGAAACAAGGGCAAACGGTTGCTTTCGTTGGGCACACTGGTAGCGGAAAGAGTACCATTATGAATTTATTACTGAGATTCTATAATATTAAGTCCGGAAATATTGTAATAGATGGTGTAGAGTTAGATAAATTTGAAGAACAAGAAATTAGAAAGAAAATAGGACTTGTATTGCAAGATGCATTTTTATTTGCGGGAAATGTAAAACAAAATATTCGCATGTATAATGAAGAAATTACGGATGAAGAAGTAAAAGAAGCAGCACAATTTGTGCAAGCGAATACGTTTATTGAAAAGTTACCAGAGCAGTATGAAACGGAAGTAGTAGAAAGAGGAGCTGCATTTTCTAGTGGTCAACGACAATTAATTGCTTTTGCTAGAACGATAGCAACGAATCCGAAAGTGTTAGTATTGGATGAAGCAACAGCAAATATTGATACAGAAACTGAAGATGCAATCCAAACAGCGTTACAGCAAATGCGAAAAGGACGGACGACGATAGCAATTGCACACAGATTATCTACCATACAAGATGCAGATCAAATTTTTGTTATGCATGATGGAGAGATAGTAGAAAGAGGGACACATCAAGAATTACTGAGTGAACAAGGGTTGTATTATAATATGTATTTACTACAAAATAAAGGAAGTTTACAAAAGGCCTTGTAATTACAAGGCTTTTTTACTTTGTTTATAAAATATGTTTGCTCTTTATGTCTATAGTATAAACGTCGTCACCCTTTAATAAAGTTGTACATATTGTATGTATACGAAATGAAAAAATTGATAGGAGCTTTTATATGCAAGATAGATCTAGTTCAAATATTACGTTTATTGATGTGTCCCATTGGGAAGGGAATATTGATTGGAATGCAGTGAAGGGATCCGGTATTTCAGCGGCGTATGCAAAAGCGACAGAAGGTGTAAATTACATTGATCCTACTTTTACTAAGAATGTACAAGCAGCACGAAATGCGAATGTATTAATTGGTGCATACCATTTTGCACGCCCAGAACAAAATGATGCAATTTCAGAGGCGAAATATTTTGTGAGTATATTACAAAGTAACCACACAGACTTAATGCCAGTTCTGGATTTAGAATCACCAACAGATCCGAGCAACAGTAATTTAACTGGTAACGCTATATCGAATTGGGCAAGAAGCTTCATAAATTATGTGAAACAGGCTACTGGAAAAGATGTAATGTTATATACAGGAGTTTGGTATATTAATGAGTTCGGAATTAGCGGATTAAGTGATATTCCGCTTTGGATTGCTAGATACTCGAGTACACCGCCTGCTAATGCTGGTGGATGGACAGAGTGGACAGCATGGCAATACACAGATTCTGGACAAATTTCAGGCGTAGGAAATTGTGATGTATCAGCTGCAGTTTCATTAGAAGCTTTACAAGGGAATGGAGCAAGTGGTGGAGGTAATGTTTCCCCGCTTAATAGTGCAACTCCAGTGTACGGAGTTGCTATAATTAATGGAGATAATGTGAATTTGAGAAGTGGACCATCTTTACAGTCTAGTGTAATTCGCCAATTGAATCGTGGCGAAGCATATGAAGTTTGGGGAGAACAGGGTGGTTGGCTTTGTTTAGGGACAAATCAGTGGGTATATAATGATTCGAGTTATATTCAGTATAAACATTATGTGGCGACTATTACTGGTGATAATGTAAATCTACGTGATGCTCCATCATTAAATGGAAATGTTATAAGACAGTTATATCATGGTGAATCGTATCGAGTATGGAGTAAGCAAGATGGATGGCTTTGCTTAGGGACAAATCAATGGATATACTACGATTCAAGTTATATTCAGTATGGTGTACAATAGAGTGGAAATAAAAGGTATCTCTTCAGAGGTACCTTTTATTAAAAATATACAAATTTTACAAAGTCTATATCGAAACCATAGTATACTATAATAGATATATTTATAAAAAATAATCGAAAATGAAATAAAGGAGTAAAAATATGAATTATGTGCTAATAGGTGCGATTTTAATATTATTAGCTGTAGCATTTGTGCTGTTTTATAAAAATAAACAGCTAGAATCAGAGAGTCAGCAAGTAGAATTTGAAAAGAAACAAGCAATTGAAACGTACGAAAATGAAATTGCAGCTGCGGTTACAGAACATAAAGAGCAGCAAAATACATTAAAAAATATGGAACAGAAAAAATACAATGATTTACAAATAAGTGCAGCTAGAGAACTTGAAAATATGCGTATGATGAAAAATCAATTAGCTGTGCAACATAGTAAAGAACGCAGTGAAATGCAAGAAAAACATAGTAATGAAATACATATGTTTCAAAAGTTAATTGCAGATTTGCGAGAGTATACGAAAAATGGAGCTGAAATGAGTACACACGAAACATTACAATATATGAAGCGTGGTTTCGTAGAGCAAGGCATAATACAAGATCATGAATTTCATATTATGCCGAATGTTTTTATTAAAAATCAACAAGGTGGAAATGATTTTCGAATTCATCATCTTGTTTTAAGTAAAACGGGTATGTATGTACTTGAGACGAAAGAATGGACAGGGAAATTAATTCATGGCTTAACGAAAGAAAATGCTAGTACATATTCATTTATGATTGATGAAATTGGCAAGTATCAACAAGAGATAGAGAAAGAAGAGACGTTTGAATATATTACAGGTGAAGATTCATTAACGATACAAGTGAAAAATGAAGGGAACCCAGTATATAGAGCGAAGAAACTGTCTCATATTCTATACAATTGTTTGAAAGAAATGCAAGTTGATATTGTAAAGGAAAACATAAAACCGATTGTATATTTTTATAATGAGAATGGGAAAGAAGTGCTAGATCTTTCTAAAGAAAAAACGCCGAGATTAAAAAATAGAGAGCAAATTGTATCGTTCTTCAGAAATGAATTCTTAACGGGGAAAGTAATATATACAGGTCAAGAGTTAGAAAAACTTCGAGAAACCATTAATCGAATGAATTATATAATGAATTAAAAAGAGGTGGGCTTTCTGAGTGCTATATTAAGGGGTATTTTGTATGTTTATATTTGTTTGTATATACTCATGTATCTTGCTTTTATGTTTATTATTGGTATGGCTCATACGTCATTAAGTGTAACGAGCATTTTTATAATAGTCATGCCATTTGTTTTATTAGTTATGATTCAAAAGTCGATCTTATATGTTGCTAAAAATCGTAATGAAGAAAAGAAGCAAATGTCGGGAGTGTTAATAGTAGCACTTATTCCATTAGTAGTATGTACTGCACAATTAAGTATGAATACGTACACTTCCAAGTTTAACCAAGATCGGTGGTTACATGCTGAAGATAAACGGGTATATATGGTAGATGATCTATTGCAAAAATATAAATTAACAGGAAAATCAAATGAAGAAATTACACAATTATTAGGAACGCCTACTGAAACGAGAAATGGAGAAAACGGGGTTATCACTTCGTACTATCTTGGAACTGAACGTGGCTTTATTCCCATAGATAGTGAACATCTTGTTTTACAATTTGATAGAGATGGTAAAATTGTGGAATATAAGGTGCATAAAGATTGAAGAAACGTAGAGAGAAGCTATATATTATAGCTTCTTTTTCATATTCCAATATAGTAAATGTAGGCAAATAGTAGTCATTCCTATCTATACGAATTGAAATGATTCTGTTATATTGTAAATGGTTATGTTGCTTAATAGTTTAGTAGATAATCTATATTTTGGTTGAGGAGGGGAATTTTAACACGAATTTAATGATATGCGTGTTAAGTATTATGATGAAAAAAGGATTTTATAATGTTTTAGCTGCATCAATTGTATTTAGTATGGTAACGATTCCAAATTATTCCTATGCTAATGAGCTTGAAAAAACTGCTACAGTTTCATCTGATAAACAAGCTTTAAAAAGTATTGAAAACCATATGAAAGATGAAGATGGTCGAGGGGAAGATAAAGGAGTAAGAAATGAAGTGCAAGGTGAGTTTCTTGTACATATAGTGAGAGAAGTACCTTTATATGATTCTAGTAATTTTCAAAAAGAGACAGGGGTTCGTATTTCGAATCAAGTCGTAAAGGCTGAGAAGAGAAAAGGAAACGCTTACTATGTTCGAACTTCATTGGGAACGGGATGGATACAAAATAGTGATGGAAATGTAGAGGTTAAAGAAATTCACCCATTATTAAGTGAAAAGTTAGTTATTAATGAAGAAAGCTCTACTTATTCTGAACCATTTACTTCATACAAAGAAGAAAATGTACTGGAGCCGCAAACTATTCAAGCAATTGGACAGGCGGGAGAATGGTTCCAAGTAAAAATAAATAATGAGATAAAATGGATTCATTCACCTTCAGCAAAATTTGAAGGAACAAAAGCTTCGCTTATACAAGACGCAGCACCAACACGTACAAAACGTGCAGCAGCTATGTATGCTACACCAATAGAAGAGAAAACAACGGATATTTATGGTGTCCCTTTAAAAGAAATGATTGTACCAAAAGGAAATGAAAATATTCGTCCAGGTTACGCGATGAACCCGAAGTATATTACGATTCATGAGACAGATAATTATAGTGTTGGGGCAAATGCTAGAAACCATGCGATATATTTATATAACCAAGCAACGGGAACGGAAGATCGTTCAGCGTCGTGGCACTTTACGGTAGACGATAAAGAGATTTATCAACACCTTCCATTAAACGAAAATGCTTGGCATGCTGGGGATGGAGCAGAAGGAACTGGGAATCGAGAATCAATTGCGATTGAAATTGCTGTAAACGAAGATGGTGATTATAATAAAGCTGTTGAAAATGCTCGTAAACTAGCAGCTTATTTAATGGGGGAATTAAATATCCCTTTAGAAAATGTGAAGAAGCATCAATTTTGGAGCGGGAAGATTTGTCCGGCTATTATGATTAAAAATAATGGGTGGGAACCATTCTTACAAGGAACAAAAATGTATTATGATGCGAACCATAAAGATGATATAACGGGTGGTTGGTACGAAGCAGACATTCGTGAATTAGATAAGCGGGGCATTATGGTTGGAGATGGAAAAGGTTCTTATTGGCCAGAGCGTCTCGTAACACGTGGTGAATTTGCAAATTTAATATCAAGATCATTGCAGTTACCTGAAGGGTCATCGAATTTTAGTGACTTAAATACAGCGCATCCATCACTAATAGATGGTATTAATCGTGCAGCAAGTGCCGGGATAATAAGTGGTAGAGGAAATGGTATATTTGCTCCAAACGATACGATTAAACGAGATGAAGCTGTTATCATGATTGACCGTGCACTGCAATATAAAAAGATTACAGGTAAATTAGTTTCGTTACCATTCTCAGATCAAGATTTAGCATATGATAAACAAGCTGTACAACGTGTTTATGGATTAGGCATTGTAAAAGGAAATGAAAATAATGAATTTATGCCGAAAGGTTCTGCAACGCGTGGAGAATCGGCAGCATTTATTAATAGAATGTTAAAAGTAATAGAGAGTAAATAATGAAGGGCATTCGCGTTTGCGAGTGCTTTTTTATTTTTCAATATGTTATGGCAGGGAGGGAAGTCTATTGAGTGGAATAAGGAATGAAAGCGGAGGTGATGCATATATATAGATGCGTTAAGTTATTTTTTGCATATTGTATAAATGAAAAGGAGGTAAGACGGTGAAAGCTATACCGACTGATGTCCTGAGTAAAGAATTGATGGAAAGAGAAGGCGTTATATCTATTACAGTAAAGGAATTTGAAAAAATCGAAGTAGCTGGAGTAGTAGTCGCTGGCCCCGCGGTTATTTTAATTAATCAAGATTAAGTACATAGTATTAATGTAGAAAAGCATCCGTCTAGGATGCTTTTAAAGTTTTCAATGATTATGACACCAGTTCTAGTTGGATGTATGTTATTAATGGAATGAAAATAATATAGCAAACTAATATGTTTTACGAATGAATTATGTAAGTAATTCATATTTCCCATATAAAAGGATTTGCTTTAATATAATGAGTGTAAAGTTCGAGTATTCGAAGTACTACTTGAATTATATCCCTATCCCTTTTCTAAAAATGCGAACAAGTTTTGCCCTATTCTATTCAATATTTAATTGTGTAGAAATATATTGTTCGATGACCATTATGGAACGTACATAATGGGAAAATCCCGATCCTTAAAGAGGATGCCCCTAATCTTCATGTGAAAATATGATCGGATATGAAAGCTGACCAATTTATGGTCAGCTTTCTTTTGGTTCAAAAACTATTTCTTCTTTAATTTCAGTTTGTAATAATAAAGCTTTTCCGAAACGACGTTTACATTCTGCACGCACTTTTTCAATAGCTAGTAGCTGAGTAGTAGCTGGAACTGTGACGATAGCCTGACGAGGTTTTCGATTTTTTTCGCAAAAGACACACTCCACAACATATTTAGAAATCATGCTTTCATCCTTCCGTTTTTAATTTCTAAGAAGGAACTGCCTATGAAGTTGATGTAAATTTTCGTCATCGTTTTCCTTTTTTCCTCTTTTTTCAAGGAGAAAAGGAAAAAGGAACCGAATAGTAGTAGGGGAGGGGTGTATATGGAAAGATGGATAGGTTGTGCAGCAGTATGTGTAAATGAAAGAAATGAAGTTTTAATGGTATTGCAAGGACAAAAGGGTGAAGAAAAAAGGTGGTCCGTCCCAAGTGGAGGACTTGAAAAAAGAGAAACACTAGAGGAATGTTGTATCCGAGAAGTTTGGGAAGAAACAGGTTACAATGTGGAAGTTGTAAGTAAAATATACGAAAAAGAAGGTATTACATATGGGGTTCCTGTATACGTTCATTATTATGTCGTAAAAAAAATAGGTGGTAGTATGAAAATCCAAGATCCTGATGAGTTAATACATGAAATTGCTTGGAAGAGGATAGATGAAATGAAGGAATTAACGTTATCTTTCCCGGAGGATTATGAGATTTTAAACAAATACATAAATAAAAAAGCGAGTGTGTAAACACTTGCTTTTTCAATGTATCCACGATAAGAAAAGCGGAACGATAACTAAACTAGCTCCTGCAGTTAAAAGCATAGATAAACTTGCAATCGTTCCTTCTACAGGACCGATTTCGAAAGCTTTTGATGTGCCAGTTCCATTTGCGCTCGTTCCTAACATAATACCTTTTGCAATTGCTGTTTTAATACGGCATATACGAATAAGAGAAGGTCCGAGCAATGCTCCTGTTAACGCAGTTAAAAAAACAAATACTGCTGTTAATTGTGACATACCACCAATCATTTCTGAAATGGCCATTGCGATTGGCGTCGTTACAATATGAGGTGCTAAACTATGTTCTAACGATGAATCAATTTGAAAATAATTTGCTAGTAGTGCTGAAGTAATAACTGATAGAAACGAACCGACAATGACATTAAGTAAAATAGCCATTCCATGTTTCTTAAGTAAATCAAAGTATTTATAGATTGGCCATGCAAAAGCAACTGTTGCAGGTTTTAATAATTCTGTTAACCAGTGGCCTCCAGTTTCATACGTTTCATAAGATGTGTCTAGTCCGAGTAATAAAGCGATTAAAATAATAGGGCAGACGAGAAGAGGAGAAAGTAAGCTCCAATTCCAGCGTTGATACATTTTCTTCGATATCCAATATGTGAATAGTGTTAATAGTAAACAAAGAAAGCCGATCATTGCACGGATCCTTTCCGCTTTAGTAGCAATTCTGTTAAGAGTCCTGTAACGAGAGTGACACAAAGTGTACTAATCATAATAATTAAAATGAGATCGATTCCATATTGTGATAGTGTATCTTTGTAGCGTATGACAGCGACTGCAGAAGGAATAAAAAATAAAATAAGTTCTTTTAATAAAAAGTCTGCACCGTCCTGTATCCACTCTTTTTTCACTAGGTTAAATTTTAATGAGATTAATAATAAAAAAATACCGATAATACTTCCTGGAACTGGGAGGTGTGCCTGTTTTGCAATCCATTCACCTGTCCAAGCGAAACAAAATAATAGTAAAATTTGTCCGCTTAATTTCCACCATTTCATACAGTAACCACCTCTTTCTTTTTTTACATAAAAATTGTAAAAAAGAATTAACAATTTCTACTATACGTTCATTCGAAAAATTTGTCTAATATATAAATTATATGTTATTAATATATTAGACGTATTAATTGAAATGGAAAAGGGTGTCCAAAATGGAATTACGGCATTTGCAATATTTTGTTGTAGTGGCAGAGGAGTTACACTTTGGACGAGCGGCTGCTCGTTTACAAATGACACAACCACCGCTTAGTCAACAAATTCAGCAATTAGAAAAAGAAATGGGAGTTATGTTATTTTCAAGAACGAAGAGAAAGGTTGAATTAACAGAAGCTGGAGAAATGTTTTTGAAAGAAGTAAAAAAAGCGTTCGAACAAATTGAAAAAGCGGTAGAGATTGCACAAAGTGCCCAAAGGGGAGAAGTGGGCTCACTTTCAATTGGTTTTGTAGGTGCGGCGATATATGATATTTTACCATCTATCGTAAGGGAGTATAGAAAGAAATTTCCGAGGGTGTCTGTTGCATTACATGAATTATCTACTCCAGATCAAGTGCATGCACTTCATGATAATCGTATTGATATTGGATTTTTGCGTCCACCAATCCCAACACAATTATTAGAATTAGAGCCAATTCAAAAACTATCGTGTACTTTATGTTTACCGAAGGCTCATCCACTTGCAGAAAAAGATGAAATACATATAGAAGATTTACGGGATGAACCGTTTGTATTTATTACGAGACCAGTATGGCCAGCTTTGTATGATACAATATTATCTCTTTGTAGAGAAGTTGGATTTAGCCCGCGTATTGTGCAAGAAGCAACGGAGTATCAAACAGTTATGGGACTTGTAGCAGCTGGGATTGGAATTACAGTCATACCTGTATCAGCAAATAAATTATATAAAACAGAAGTTGTATATAAGGAGCTATATGATTCTAATTTTGTTGCAGAAATGTCAGTAGCTTACAAAAAAATGAATAGCAATCCAGAGCTTTTAGAGTTTTTAAAAATTGCAAGAGAGAAGAAAAGAATAGAAGTTGAGGATGAGATTAATTAAGTTGTTAAAAAGTACACCTCATTAAACACTAAAGCGGAAAGGCAATATAATTGCCTTTCCGCTTTAGTGTTCTTTTTTTAGTTCTATACTAAAGAGATAAACATGTTCATTTTTGTTTTCTAGGACTAAAGACTTAGAGGAAATTCCGATTGTAGTGCGATGTTTAAAATGTCATATTTTTATACACTAGTAGTATAGAATGCGTATGTAATAAGGTAGGGGAAGAATTTTATGTCTTTATGTCGGTTAGCGAGAAAAAATATAAGAACATTTGCTACCAAAAGGATGAAGCAATTTATGTGGATTGCTATGAGTACTATGATTTTGTTTTTTATGATATCGCTACAATTTAATGAAGTAGTTGTTGGGAAATTAGGGACTACACTTTTATTTCAAATGTGTTTTTACATGTTGTTTATCGTAGTCATTTTCATATGTATGTTTATTACATATAAAATGACGTATTCTCTTCTGCAAGTGAGGAAAGAAGAAATGAAGTCTTATGTAGCAGGGAATGGGAAGAGAAATGATGTACTATGTTTATTATGTCAGGAGCAATTATTTATTTATGGAGTAGCGTTTGTTTTTGGGTTAGTTAATGGGATGTTATTTTTAAAATTGTTTACGATTATCTGTATGAAAATAGCAGGAATACAAGGGATAGATAGTGCACCGATTACAATATATGCAATAGTAGTAGTTAGTATAATTATGATCGTTATCCTTCTATTATCGATGGTGCAATGTTTTCGATTTGTTCAAAGTTTACAAGATAAAAATTCGTTTCATTTCAAGAAAAAGGCATGAGAAATCATGCCTTTTTCTTGAAATGCCTTTCGAGAGGACTCCCACCCCTAAACGTAAATGAAGGTGGTGAGGTGAATCAAAAGAAATATTTTATTTTCAAGAAAAACAGAAACGTACGTTCTTTTTTGCTAGTTTAAAAGACTATAAAAAGAATCCAAACAAATATGCTGGAATGCCTAGGATTCCAAAGTATATTCGTTCTTCTGAAAAAGAGATTCTGTATACAAACCAAGATTGCATCATTAAAAACGGTAGATTTTTAAAGTTTCCAAAGACGAAATTGCAATTAAATATTGGGAAACTAGGTTTCACTGAAGGTAAACTGAAACAAGTTCGTGTGATTCCAAAATGCAATGAATATGTAGTGGAATTGGTAATTGATGTTCCTTCTGAACAACAAATTATTGAAGAGAATGCTCGTTATATGGGTATTGATTTAGGTATTGATAACCTTGCAACCATCGTAACAAACACAGGTATGAAACCTGTCCTTGTTAAGGGCAAACATGTCAAAAGCATAAATCAATATTACAACAAAATGAAGAGTCATTTTACAAGCATTCTTAGAAATGGAAAACAAACGAATGAAGGACCTTTTTCTTCTAAAAGGATAGAAAAACTTCATCAAAAACGTTACTTGAAAATAAAAGACGTCTTCCATAAAGTTAGTCACCATATCGTAAAACTAGCTCAAGAAGAAGAAGTTTGTAAAATCGTTATTGGTCAAAACAAAAGTTGGAAACAAGAAACGAATATGGGAAAAAGAAATAACCAATCGTTTTGTCATATCCCACATAGTTTACTGATTCAAATGATTACATACAAAGCAAATGCTGTAGGCATTCAAGTTGTTGTAACTGAAGAATCATATACATCGAAAGCAAGTTTTCTGGATAACGACTTCATTCCAACGTATGGAGAAAATGACCAAAATACAACTTTTTCAGGAAAACGAATAAAGCGCGGCATATATCGTTCAGCAAATAAAACTTTAATTCATGCAGATGTAAATGCTGCGGCTAACATTTTACGAAAAGTAATCCCAAATGCATGGACAAATGGGATAGAGGGGTTAGGCGTGAAACAGCTCGCTAATGTGTTAACTCCCCTGACGTTAATCGTCCGTTAGGTCGAAACGTTAGAAACCCCCACTTCAAGCTTTGCTAAGTGGGGGAGTGTTCATTTTACACAGAAAAATAATCATGTTACAGTGTAAAGACCTGACAAAGAATGGGAAGGAAAGGTTGTATAGAATGACAAATGAACAATCAATTGTAAAGGTCGAGCGGTTAACGAAGCGAATCGGTTCAAAGACACTTGTAGAAAATATTAGTTTTGAAGTTAAAAAGGGTGAAGTAGTTGGTTTGCTCGGACCAAATGGCGCTGGAAAAACGACTTTAATGAGAATGATGGTCGGCATGATTCGTATGACAGAGGGCGAAGTTTGGATTGATGGTCAATCTGTAAAACAACAATTTGAAAGTACTGCTTCGAAAATTGGAGCAGTAATTGAGACACCGGAATTTTATCCTTTCTTGAGTGGCTATGAAAATTTAACATATTTCGGACGCATGAATGGGAACGTGACAGAAGAACGTATCGATGAAGTAGTGAAATTGTTAGGAATGGGACAAGTAATTGACCGCAAAGTAAAAGCATATTCACTCGGCATGAGACAACGTTTAGGAATTGCTCAAGCGCTTATTCATGATCCAGATGTATTAATATTAGACGAACCAACGAATGGATTAGATCCTAGTGGAATACATGAAATGAGAATGTACATAAAGAAAATTGCACATGAACAAGGAAAAGCTGTTCTTGTATCTAGTCACTTACTTTCAGAAGTTGAATTAATGTGTGATAGAGTTATCATTATTCAGCACGGAGAATATGTCGCGACGCAAAATATTCAGCATAATCAAAGTGAAGAGATGGAAACAATCCGTATACGCGTAGATGATGCGAATAAAGCGGCAGAAATGTTAGACCAAGATGTTTTAATAAAAGGTAATGATTTACTTATTCATGTAAAAGATGAAGAAATCCCAAATGTTATTCGTACATTGCTTGAGAAAAACATTCAAGTGTATCGTGTATATGAAGAAAGAAAAACGTTAGAAGAGCAATTTTTAGAATTAACAGGGGGAAAAGATATTGTTTAATTTAGTGTATAACGAATTGTATAAAATATTTAAGCGAAAGCGAACGATTATTCCATTTGCAGTTATTGCAGTATTAATAATCGGATTAGGATGGGTTACTGTAAAGTATTTGGAGCCGGAAACAAAAGGATGGAAAGCTGATTATACAGAACGAACTGTAGAAATTGAGAAAAAGCTAGGCATGGAAAAAGAAGCAATTTTAGCGGAACGATCTGGGGATGAGCTTGTAAAGGAATATCAGCTTAAGATGAAGCATTTAGATACAGATACAGCACCGGCAAGTAGTTCTCCACTTTCTTTCATGAGAGATACAGGCTTTATCGTATTTCCAATATTACTTCCGTTTATCCTCGTGTATGCAAGTACAATTTTTGCGAATGAATATAGCTGGGGAACATATAAATTTTTAACAATACGACCAGCGAGTCGCTTTAAAATTTTGACAGCTAAATTTTTAGCAATTGTCATATTTGCAGCGTTATTGTTTATATTTAATATGATTTTTTCCATTTTATGTGGGCTTGTTATTTATAAATTCCAGCAGCCTGCATGGAGCGAGTTTATTTTCCAAGATGGAAATATTATAAAACAAAATATTTTTGTAGAAGCTAGTAAGTATTATATTTTATCGTGGTTGCCGACGATTGTGTACGCAGCGTTTGCATTTATGATTTCTGTGCTAACAAGATCTAGCGGAGGCGCGATTGGTATTTCACTATTTCTCGCTTTATCAGGAAACATCGCATTACTAGCAGCAACTAGATATGATTGGGCGAAATATTTATTGCCAGCAAACACAGATTTATACAGTATTGCAAAGAATGGAAGCTTTATTGATGGAGTAACGTTCCCGTTTGCATCATGTATGTTATTACTGTATTTATTTGTATTTTTAATCATTTCCTATACAGTATTTTTAAAACGTGATTTAACTTAAAAAAGGAGCCGTTAAGCATTTCTTAACGGCTCCTTTTTTAGGAAAAGTGTTTAAGTGCTTTTTCAGCTAACAAAGCGAAGTATTCTGCACTTATAGGTAACGCTCGCTCATCTACTGTAAAGCTTGGATGATGCCATTCATGTGTACCACTCGTTCCCATAAAGACGAATGAACCAGGTATTTCTTGTTGATAAAAAGAAAAATCTTCTCCGGCCATTGAAGGGGTAGGGGAGATGATATTTAAATTCATTGTTTCTGCAACTTGAGTCGATAAGTTTGTTAGAGAGGTATCGTTATGAACAGCAGGAGGACCTGCATAAAAACGAAATTCTGTTTTTACACCTAATGCATCAGAAACTCCTTGAATAATACGTTTCATGAGTGCGGGAATCTTTTCACGTGTTTCCGTTTGGAATGTACGTACAGTTCCTTCCAACGTTGCTTTTTCAGGAATAACATTCCACGTATTTCCTGAATGGATGTTTGTGACACTAACGACGGCATTATGTGAAGAACTTATATTTCGGCTTACAATTGTTTGGAGTGCCATAACAATTTGAGAGGACGCGACAATAGGGTCTACCCCAGCATCTGGTACAGCTGCATGTGTACCAACTCCGTGAATTTCAAATCGATCAACTCCGGCCATCAGTGGACCATCTTTAATACCGATTGTACCTACTGGTAAATCAGGTTTATTATGCATACCGAAAATAGCTTGCACACCATGTAGATGCCCGGCTTCGATGACTTTGCAAGCACCATTACTACTTTCTTCAGCCGGCTGGAATATAAAGCGTACAGTTCCGCTAAGAGAAGACTCTTTTTCCTTTAATAAATAAGCGGCACCTATAATAGCAGCTGTATGAAAATCATGTCCACAAGCGTGCATTTTACCGTGAATTTTTGAAGCGTACGGCAAATTTGTTTCTTCTTGAATAGGTAGGGCATCAATATCAGCACGGATTGCTATAAGTGGTCCGTTACGATTCCCCGAAATTTCAGCAATAACGCCTGTTTTTAAATTAGAATTTATAATCGTAATGTTTTTCTCTTCCAACCAATTCTTTATAGCTTTCGTCGTTTCAAATTCTTCGTATGATAGTTCTGGATGCTCATGTAAATTTCGACGAATAGAAATTAGCGTCTCAGTTAATTGCTCTAGAGTTGCTGCCACTTATAATGCCTTCTTTCTTAAATAAAGTATTTACATTAAGTATACAATATTAAAAGAGAGGATTCTCAAATGAAAATCCTCTCTCGTTTATGCTGCCAATTTTTTGTGTGTATGATGTTTACGATAACGTCCACGCATTGCATAAGCAATTTGCGGGATTGCAATCCCGATTAAAATAAGTGATACACCGAACCATTGTGAAGATAGTACAGCTTCTTTTAAAATGAATACAGACATAATTGTTGTAACAGGTAGTTCCGCAGCGCCAAGAATAGTTGCTAAGCCAGAACCAATCTTTGGAATACCAATTGTAAAGGCGATAGAAGGAATGACGATACTGAATGTTCCTAAACCTAAACCGTATTTCCAAAGTCCTTCAGAAATTGCACCGTTAAAAATAAATGTTGGAGGGAATACGATCATTACTAAAGTTAAAGCACCAGCCATTAAAAGAACACCGCGTGGTAATGAAGGTACTTCAACAGCAACTTTTCCGCTCACGAAAATGTATGTTGCAAATGTAACAGCAGATAATAAACCTAATATGATTCCAGTCGTATCGAAATCACCTGCTGATTTTTCTAGTAAACCACTTGATAAAAATGTACCTGCAAGTAAGAAAATAACAGAAATAACTTTTTCTCTTGAAGGTAAAGTTTTTGTTGCGACTGCTTCAATAATAATTCCGACCCAAACGAACTGGAATAAAAGTATAATGGCGATAGATGCTGGTACAGTTTTTAATGAAGCATAATAAAAAATTCCAGTGAAACTTGCAGATGTGCCTGCAACGAATAAAATTAATGCTTGTTTTAATGGAACACGATGTCTAGAAAATAGAAGTGTAATAGCAAGCAAAATAATCCAACCGAACAAATATTGGCTGCCAATTACCTCTCCAAGTGAAAATCCTTCTGCATATGCAAGTTTAACGAAAATAGCTAAAATCCCATAACTACACGCTCCTAATAAAACTAAAAGAGAATAACGAAGCATGAAAAATTCCTCCCATCTATATGAAATTGTTCCGTAACGGACATATATAACTAGAGGGAAGTATACAAAATTAAAAATGAAGGGTCAAATAAAAGAAAAGTGTGACATTTTATAGAATAATAATAAAAGTATGATATTTATGCATAATCTTGAAATTAGTAATAATAGAAGTATTGTAAAATCAGGTTTGTACTGTATAAAGACAGCATTTGAAAAAAATATTTTTTAATCAATACGTATATAGACGTACGAATAACATGCTAATCATTTGAGAAACTATATTACCTTTGTTATGTTAATAACATTAGAGAGGTTTTGTAGTTTAATTGAGATTTTTCTATACAATAGAAGGGAATGAAAACGTTTTTTTAGAAAAAGTGTGAAAGGATAGTTTTTCTTATTATCACGTTGGAAAAGTGATTTCACGAATTGTTCATAGTATTTTTATATGTTTTTGCTACAATATGTAAGGAGAGGAGTGGAATAATGCAAGATATTAGTATTTTTTTAGCGTTTGGCGCTGGGTTTTTATCATTTATTTCCCCATGTTGCTTACCGCTTTATCCGGCATTTTTATCGTACATAACAGGTATGTCGGTTTCTGAGTTGAAAGAAGAAAATGCAATGCTTCGCAAAAGAAGTATGATACATACAGCGTTTTTCTTACTTGGATTTTCAATTATATTTATTGCAATTGGATTTGGTACAAGCTTTATCGGGGGCATTTTTACGAATTATAAAGATTTAATTAGACAGTTAGGTGGTATATTTATCATCGTGTTCGGTTTAATTATTATCGGTGTATTTAAGCCGAAGTTTTTAATGCAAGACCGTAAATTTACATTTAAGAATCGTCCGAGTGGTTATTTTGGATCCGTATTAATTGGATTGGCGTTTGCCGCAGGATGGACTCCTTGTACTGGACCTATTTTAGTATCGGTAATTGGATTAGCAGCAACGAACCCAGAGTCTGCAATGATTTATATGATTGCATACATACTTGGATTCGCTATCCCGTTTTTCGTACTATCATTCTTTATTACGAAAATGTCTTGGATTAAAAGAAATAGTATGAAGTTCATGAAAATTGGGGGATACGTTATGATTATCATGGGTGTCTTCTTATACTTTAACTGGATGACAAAGATTATTGTATATTTCTCAAGTTTATTTGGTGGTTTTACTGGTTTTTAGTATTATTCTGTGAAAATGTTGGAAATACTAACGGAAAAGCATATAATGAAAGTATATTTTGCATATAGCCACAAAAAAGGATGAGAAAATATGAACATAGTTGTTTTATCCAGTATCGTTGCTGTTTGTATGGCCGTTGGTGCGATGTTTATCCGCTTGAAAGCAGCTAAGAAACCTGCAACATTGAAAAAAATTATACTTCCACCATTTTTTATGAGTACGGGAGCATTGATGTATGTTTTTCCTGAATTTCGATTAACTCCAGCAGAAATGTTAGAAGCAATTGGAGTCGGTTTGTTTTTCTCTATCTTTCTTATTAAAACATCTAAATTTGAAATTAGAGGACAAGAGATTTATTTGAAGCGTTCCAAAGCATTTGTTTTTATATTAATTGGATTACTTGTCGTGCGGATTGTATTTAAAACATACTTAAGCCAATCTCTTGATTTAGGACAACTTAGTGGTATGTTCTTCTTACTGGCATTTGCGATGATTGTGTCATGGAGAATTGCGATGTACCGTTCCTTTACGAAATTACAGAAGGAAATGGAAAAAGAAGATGGTTTTTATAATGAAAAAGATATGAAATTAACGTGAAGTATATATCTGTACAGAAAAAACAGCGTCAAAGACGCTGTTTTTTTATTGATATTATTAATAATTTTTTGTTCCAATCGCAACGTATAAATTGTTTAGTCTTGCGGTTAAAGTGTTTGAAAAATGAAGATTATTTTGCTAATAAAGTTTTATAATTTGAATAATCAATCTCTTTTTCTTGTAGTTTTTTTACTAAAAATTTATGATCACGTTTCGGTGTAGCGATAATATACCCTTTAATAATTAAATCTTGTGTAATTTGAGAGGCTTTTTCTTGTAATGCAAGCTCTCCGATTTTGCCAGCAATTTTAGATTTAGCAACATCGCGAAATAGTTCTGGAACAGGACTTACGAGCTCTTCTAACAATTGTTTTTGTTCGTCATCCCATAAATGTCTCGTTTTATTAATATAGTGCTCTTCCCAATCTAAAATGGACATACCATCTTCTTTTGGTAATCGTTTTAAAAATTTTCTGAACATAAAATATCCACCGATTGACATAAGTCCTAATAAAATAACAGTCCATAGCACAATAAACCAACTGAACCATCCTTCGAGCAAGTGTATCCCCCCTTAATGATTGCGGTTTTCTTTTATTCATATTATAAACAGTGGGATTCATAGAAAGCAAGAACGCTTGGTCATTTTGACCAAGCGTTATCATTTAAACAAAGTATAGTTGTTCCACACATAAATTATTATTATCATCTTCTACATATTCAATGATTAATGTGCCAACTTTACGATCTTTATCTTCAGTTGTGAAAATAGAGTAAGAAGTAAAACGTGCTGTTGATAGGCCGCTTATATGTGTAGGTAAAGAAATGTAGTCGTTATCGCGGAAGAATTCCATCAGTTCAATATCCTCAAATTCTTTTCGGTCAACTTGTTTGTTTGTATAGCGGCGTTGAAGTTGTTTTAAAGACTCGTTCCAAGAAATTGCTTTTGTGTCGTATACCATTGTTCTATCTCCTTACTGTATGTAATCATTAAGAACATACGTTCTAATCTAGTATACTCTTTTTATTAGAAAAGGGAAAGCAAAAAATAATGTAAGCTTGGATTTCCAAGCTTACATTATTGATGCGTCCGTCATAATCTCTATTTTTTATTATAAGTTACATAAGAATAAGAAACAAGATGATATATATTTTGTTGATTGTTTTAAAAATTCAGTATATTATAGTTTTACTAAAGTGCAAGGGAATGAGAGGAATGGCATATGTAATTTCACTCCAAGGACCGATGGCAAGCGGAAAAACGACATTGGCTAAAAGGCTAGAGCGACAAGGGCTTTCAGTTATATATGAAAATCCTTATCCAATTGTAAAAAAGCGAAAAGTATTAAATTTGGATATGAATTCAAAAGAAGGGTTTATTCTAAATCAAAAAATGTTTATGGAAGCAAAAATAAAGGAATTTCAAAATGTAAAAGATGCAGTTGTGATTTTTGATCGCGGGCCAGAAGACATTGAGTTTTTTACACTCTTTTATCCAACGATTATAGGAGAAGAGTGGGATATAGAAACCGAATTAAAAGATGAATTATATAAATTAAGAGAATGCCGTTCGGATGCGATTTTTTATTTAGATGTGACGGAAAAAAATGTATATGATAGAAAAAATAATGATAGAGCTAGAAAACGAAGTACATTTGAGGAGCAATTTAAATTAGTAGAAACTGAAAAAGATTGGTATAAACAATTTCCTGTAACTTATGTGGACACGAATAGATTAACAGCGGAAGAGTTAGAGGTATATTTTATGGATTGGTTAAAGGAGAGAGGGATATGAAAAAAATACTTTTATTTGTATATCCAACATTTGCTGAGTTTGAAATTACTGTAGCAACGGCATTGTTGAAAAACAAATATGAAATCATTACAGCGAGTTTAAAGAAAGAATTGATTATAAGTGAAACAGGTTTGCAAGTGCAACCGCATATAGAATTAAGTGAAGTACGTGTAGAAGAATATGAGGGGATTATTATTCCAGGCGGAGATGCGATACATGTGAAGGATGCAGACGGACTCTTTTCAGTTATCCGTCAATTTCACGAACAAGAAAAATTAATAGCTGCTATTTGTGCTGGACCGTATGCGCTAGCAAAAGCAGGCTTATTCAAAGAAATCTCGTATACGGTGACTATGGATTATCAAAAATTAGATTGTTTTCCAGTAGAAAATTTTGTGTATGAAGAAGTTGTGCAACACTCAAATATTATTACAGCACAGGGGCATGCATTTGTACCATTCGGAATAGCGATTGCCTCTTATTTTGGAGTAGCGAATGAACATAATACAAATTTTTATGGTGGTAAGGGCAATGTGATGATGGAGAAGCTTTTGCCAGAAAACGTGTGAAAGCTAGCGAATGCTAGCTTTTTTCTTTTTGACATCGATAAATGGCTAACGTTTTCGGATCGCGCCATATACCGTTATGAAGTGACAATTCATTTTCTATTTCTGCGTTTAGCCATTCTTTCATTTCGGCGTGAAGGTATGTATTATCAGGTATATTTAGCGACGGAAACATGCTAGAAATATAGTTTACAATCGGAGTAGCCTGACGAAAAATAAGAGCATTATGAATAACTGTTTCTTCAACAGTTGGAAAAACAGATTGTAATATCTCTTTACCGTTTTCTAAACAAAATGGAGTGACTGATGATGTTGTTTTCGGTAAATCAAATGCGTCTAACATGCGGTTACACATTTCAACTATACGAGGTAGTGTAACGTTAGAATTTGTTGTAGCTAAAAGTGAGCCACCGGGACGAATTACTTTATGGAATCCTTGAAGTGTTTTTTCGACATTTTTCATGTGATATAACATATGTCTTGCGATAATCCAGTCGTAGCCATTAGCTTCGAAAGGAAGTTTACCAGCGTCACCTTGTCTCCATTCAATTATGCTATTCTTTATTACAGCTTCAGAAAGCATCGTTTTCGATTGATCAAAACCGGTTAGTTGTCCTTTATGACCGTTAGTTTGTAAAAGGGAAAGGAAATTTCCATTAGCGCACCCAACCTCTAATATTTTTTCGTCTCCTTGAAGTTGTAAATGTTCCATGACGACTTTATCTAAATTCACTTGTTTTTCTTCATAATGTTTATGCGTATCAATACGTGTTTGTAAATGGTTACTTACGTTGTATTGGCGTTTTACATCATTCATTTTTTCACACTCCACCTTCGTGCAAAATTGCTGAATCGCATGTGTTAATACGTCGGTTTTCTTTAAGTCTTCGTAATGGAGTGCAGCTTCAAACCTTTCAAGTAATTTTTCTTCAATTCGAAAATGAATATCTTTTCGCTTTGTCATTGAAAATTCGCTCCTTTGCATCTGTTAGTGAGACTATAGCATGCCTGAAAAAATTGTGTAAATTATTTGTGTACACAAATGGAGGGGATGAAAAAATTATTTGAATGTGAGTTTAAACTATTGACGATTTAACCGTTTTCATATATTCTTAAATTAAGAAATATTCAAATAATTAAAAGAAATGAGAGAGTCACATGCTTCTTCAAGGAACACATCGAATTGGTCGTATGGCCATGCTGTTGGCACTTGCGGATGAGAATGAAAGCCCTGTATTATCTATCCCAAAAGGTTGGAAGTATTGTACGGGGAAAGTGGGTTCGATGAATTCGCAAAAGGTTGTCGCAGCAATGGAAACAGCGGCTAAGAGCAACCAAGTTATTGAAACAGACGTTTACAGAGAAACACATGCACTTTATCACGCAATTATGGAAGCTTTGTACGGAGTGACGAGAGGTCAAATTCAGTTAGCAGACGTTCTTCGTACAGTAGGACTTCGCTTTGCGATTGTGCGCGGTACACCATACGACGGAAAAAAAGAAGGCGAATGGGTTGCTGTTGCATTATATGGAACGATTGGTGCACCTGTAAAAGGATCTGAGCATGAGGCGATTGGTTTAGGAATTAATCACATATGATTTGCCCATAGTCTATTAGTTAGAAGGGGGCCTTACTTTTTTTAGGACAGAAGTCTGTCTTAAAAAGATAAGGCCCCCTTTTGCCTTTTTAAGGAGGAAAAAGAATGATTACATTAACAGGACATACATTGACAATTGAAGAAATGAAGAGGTTGTTACATGAAGGGGAAGGTGTAACAGCTTGTTCAACTAGTATGCAAAAGGTGGCAGAGTGCCGAGAAGTAGTTGAGAAAATTGTAGAGGACGGAAAAGTCGTTTACGGTATTACAACTGGATTTGGAAAGTTCAGTGACGTGCTAATTCAAAAAGATGATGTAAAGTCACTTCAGCACAATTTAATTCAGTCACATGCATGTGGGATAGGCGAGCCATTCCCTGAAGAAGTATCACGCGGTATGTTAATTTTACGAGCGAACACGATGCTTAAAGGAGTATCTGGTGTTAGACCGCTCGTTGTAAATATGCTTCTTGAGTTTGTAAATCGTAAAATTCACCCAGTCGTTCCGCAACAAGGTTCACTTGGTGCGAGTGGTGATTTAGCGCCTTTATCTCATCTTGCGCTCGTATTATTAGGCGAAGGTGAAGTGTTCTATAAGGGGAAACGCGTTCATGCAATGGTTGCTCTTACAGAAGAAGGGCTTGAGCCAATTGAACTTGAAGCGAAAGAAGGTCTGGCGTTAATTAATGGTACGCAGGCGATGACAGCGCAAGGAGTTCTTTCTTATATAGAAGCAGAAGCAACGGCGTATCAAGCTGAACTAATTGCTTCGATGACAATTGAAGGGTTACAAGGCATTATTGATGCATTTGATGAAAATGTTCATAAAGCACGTGGTTATAAAGAGCAAGTGGATGTAGCAAGCAGAATTCGTGACATTCTTCATGATAGTAAGTTAACAACAAAACAAGGAGAACTACGTGTACAGGATGCCTATTCACTTCGTTGTATCCCGCAAGTACACGGTGCTTCTTGGCAAGTTTTAAATTATGTGAAAGAAAAATTAGAAATTGAAATGAATGCAGCAACAGATAATCCGTTAATTTTTGATGGCGGAGAAAAAGTAATTTCAGGTGGTAACTTCCATGGTCAACCGATTGCGTTTGCGATGGACTTCTTAAAAGTAGGAATGGCGGAACTTGCAAATATTTCGGAGCGCCGTATTGAACGTTTAGTAAATCCGCAATTAAATGATTTACCACCATTTTTAAGTCCAGAACCAGGATTACAGTCAGGTGCAATGATTATGCAATATGCTGCAGCGTCACTAGTTTCTGAAAATAAAACGTTAGCACATCCGGCGAGTGTAGATTCAATTCCGTCTTCTGCTAACCAAGAAGATCATGTAAGTATGGGAACAATTGCTTCACGCCATGCGCATCAAATTATTCAAAATGCAAGACGTGTTCTTTCAATTGAGATGATTTGTGCAATGCAAGCAGCAGAATATCGCGGTATTGAAAATATGAGTACAGTGACGAAGAGCTTCTATCATCAAGGTCGTCAACAAGTACCTTCTATTACTAATGACCGCATATTCTCAACGGATATTGAAAATATTGCGTATTGGTTAAAAACGAATTATTCAATAAAAGAAAGATTAGATGTAAACGCAGCACTATAAAATGAGAAAAGGGAGAGATTGAAATGGAAAAAGTACAACAAACAATTCGCGCGCCAAGAGGTACTGAGTTACAAACGAAAGGGTGGGTGCAAGAAGCTGCACTTCGTATGTTAATGAACAATTTAGATCCTGAAGTTGCTGAAAAACCAGAAGAATTAGTTGTATATGGCGGGATTGGCCGTGCAGCTCGTAACTGGGAAAGCTATCAGGCGATTGTAGATTCATTAAAAACGTTAGAAAGCGATGAAACGTTACTTGTTCAATCAGGAAAACCAGTTGCTATTTTTAAATCACATGAAGATGCACCGCGCGTTCTGTTAGCGAACTCAAACTTAGTACCAAAATGGGCAAACTGGAATCACTTCCGTGAACTAGAGAAGAAAGGTCTTATGATGTATGGACAAATGACAGCAGGTAGCTGGATTTACATCGGAACACAAGGTATTTTACAAGGAACATATGAAACGTTTGGTGAAGCGGCACGTCAACATTTCGGTGGTTCATTAAAAGGGACATTAACACTTACTGCGGGTTTAGGTGGTATGGGTGGTGCACAACCTCTTGCTGTAACGATGAACGGCGGTGTTGTTATTGCTATTGATGTTGATAAGCGCAGCATCGATCGTCGTATTGAAAAGAGATACTGTGATATGTATACAGAATCATTAGAAGAAGCATTAACGGTTGCGGACGAGTATAAAGAGAAGAAAGAACCAATTTCAATTGGTTTATTAGGAAATGCGGCAGAAATTTTACCAGAGTTAGTGAAGCGTAATATTACGCCAGATTTAGTTACGGATCAAACATCTGCTCATGATCCATTAAATGGCTATATTCCAGTAGGTTACACGTTAGAAGAAGCAGCAAAACTTCGTGAAGAAAATCCAGAACGTTATGTACAATTATCAAAAGAAAGCATGACAAAACATGTGGAAGCAATGCTTGCTATGCAAGCAAAAGGCGCAATTACATTTGATTATGGAAATAACATTCGCCAAGTTGCTTTCGATGAAGGTTTGAAAAATGCATTCGATTTCCCAGGATTCGTTCCAGCATTTATCCGTCCATTATTCTGCGAAGGAAAAGGACCATTCCGCTGGGTAGCACTTTCTGGTGATCCAGAAGATATTTATAAAACAGACGAAGTAATTTTACGTGAATTCGCGGATAATGAGCATTTATGTAATTGGATTCGTATGGCTCGTCAGCAAGTTGAATTCCAAGGTCTTCCATCACGTATTTGCTGGCTTGGTTACGGTGAGCGTGCGAAATTTGGCCGCATAATTAATGAAATGGTTGCAAATGGTGAATTATCAGCACCAATCGTTATCGGTCGTGACCATTTAGATTGCGGATCAGTAGCATCTCCAAACCGTGAAACAGAAGCGATGAAAGACGGTAGTGATGCAGTAGCAGACTGGCCAATTTTAAATGCATTAATTAACAGTGTAAACGGTGCAAGCTGGGTATCTGTTCACCACGGTGGTGGCGTTGGTATGGGTTATTCACTTCACGCTGGAATGGTTATCGTTGCAGATGGAACAGAAGCAGCGGCAAAACGTATTGAGCGCGTATTAACTTCTGACCCTGGTATGGGTGTTGTTCGTCACGTTGATGCAGGGTATGACTTAGCAGTGGAAACTGCGAAAGAAAAAGGCGTTAACATTCCAATGATGAAATAAGGAGGAGAAAACATGCTGGACACTTTACTAATAAATATCGGTCAATTACTAACAATGGATCAAGAAGATGGCTTGTTAAGACGGGAAGCGATGAACACGCTTCCCGTTATCGAAAACGGTGTGGTTGGAATTGGAAATGGTGTAATCACTTTCGTTGGAACAGTGGAAGAAGCGAAAGGACTTCAGGCGAAAGAAGTTATTGATTGCGACGGGAAAATGGTTTCTCCTGGTCTTGTCGACCCGCATACTCATCTTGTATTTGGTGGGTCTCGTGAAAATGAAATCGCACTAAAATTACAAGGAGTTCCGTACTTAGAAATTTTAGAACAAGGCGGAGGTATTCTTTCAACTGTCAATGCAACGAAACAGGCGTCGAAAGAAGAACTTGTTCAAAAAGCGAAATTCCATTTAGACCGTATGCTATCTTTCGGAGTTACTACTGTAGAAGCGAAGAGCGGTTACGGATTAGATGATGAGACGGAATGGAAACAATTAGAGGCAACTGCACAATTACAAAAAGAGCATCCAGTCGATTTAGTTTCCACATTTTTAGGGGCTCATGCAGTTCCGAAAGAATATAAAGGTAGATCGAAAGAATTTTTACAATGGATGTTAGACCTATTACCAGAAATGAAAGAGAAACAATTAGCGGAGTTCGTTGATATTTTCTGTGAAACAGGTGTGTTCTCAGTAGAAGAATCAAAAGAATTTTTATTAAAAGCGAAAGAGCTTGGCTTTGATGTGAAAATTCATGCAGATGAAATCGACCCTCTTGGTGGTGCGGAAGCAGCGGCAGAAATCGGTGCAGCATCAGCAGACCATTTAGTTGGTGCTTCTGATAAAGGAATTGAAATGCTTGCAAACTCTAATACAGTAGCCACTTTATTACCAGGAACAACTTTCTATTTAAATAAAGAAAGCTTTGCACGCGGCCGAAAAATGATTGATGAAGGTGTTGCAGTTGCGTTAGCTACAGACTTTAACCCAGGCAGCTGTCCAACGGAAAATATTCAGCTTATTATGAGCATCGCAATGCTCAAGCTGAAAATGACACCAGAAGAAGTTTGGAACGCCGTAACAGTTAACTCTTCTTACGCAATTAATCGTGGTGATGTAGCTGGGAAAATTAGAATAGGTCGCAAGGCAGATTTAGTGTTATGGGATGCTTATAACTATGCTTACGTACCGTACCATTACGGCGTAAGTCATGTAAATACAGTATGGAAGAATGGTAATATCGCATATACAAGAGGTGAACAATCGTGGAGCACGGCCACTATTTAAAGAGAAATGCCAAGTTTATCGATCGTGAAGTGACAAAATGGAGTGAAATGATTAAAGATTGGGAGGAAGGCATGGAAATATTCGGTGCGGCCTTAATTGGAGCACCCCTTTCTAAACCGTCTATTAGTCATTCAGGAGCAAGTTTTGCTCCAAAAACAATTCGTGCGATGTTAGATGCATATAGCACGTACGCAATTACAGAAGAACACGATATGAAAGAAAGTGTCTTATATGATTGCGGTGATATTACGATGCATGTGACGGATATAAAAGAAAGTCATAACCGAATTGCAAAAACAGTAAGTCATGTAACGAAAGTAAATCCGAACATGATACCAATCGTTCTTGGCGGGGATCACTCGATTAGTTTTCCGAGTATAACAGGATTTGCAAACAGTAAAGGGAAAATCGGTATTATTCAATTTGATGCCCATCATGATTTGCGTAATTTAGAAGATGGTGGTCCGTCAAATGGTACACCGTTCCGTAGTTTACTAGAAAATGGTGTTATTACAGGAAAACAACTCGTTCAAATCGGTATTCGTAATTTTTCAAATGCACGAGCGTACCATGAATATGCAAAAGAACATGGCGTGACAGTGTATACAATGAAAGATGTACGAGAGCGAGAAATAAAAGATATTATGACGGAAAGTATTGAAGTATTAAGAAAGCAAGGCGTGACTTCTATTTACATTTCTCTTGATATGGATGTACTAGATCAAGCATTTGCGCCAGGGTGTCCAGCGATTGGTCCTGGCGGAATGGACAGTACGACTTTACTTGATGCAATTGAAATTCTTGGCAAAGAGCCGCTTGTTCAAGGGGTGGATATTGTAGAAATTGATCCAACCCTTGATTTCAGAGATATGACGAGTCGAGTAGCTGCACAAGTGATTATGAGTTTTCTTTTGGCGAGAGAGACAGTTAGTAAGCAGGTTAGTATATAGACGGAAAAGTAGATTTTTATTTATGCCATATCAAAAACACATTACTACTCAAATGTAGTGATGTGTTTTTATGTTAAAAGAGAATGAATGTGTGTGGAACTGTTAATAAAATTGCGGTTTTTTACAGTGTATTGTGTGAATTTAAATTCTTGCTTCTGAAGTGTTGACGTGTAAAATAATTTTATGATAAAATAAAAATTTTGCTAAAAAACTAAAAGTGTGTTAAGCTTGAGAAGGTTACCATATATGGAGGTGGATTATTTGTTTCAAATTGGCGATAACATTGTTTATCCAATGCAAGGAGCAGGTATAATTAAAGCCATAGAAGAGAAGGAAATTGCAGGGGAAAAACAACAGTATTATGTTATAAAAATGTCGGCTAGTAATATGGAAATAATGATTCCTGAAGGGAAAATATTGAATTCAAATATACGACCAGTTACAGATATCACGGCATTAATACACATAATAGATATTTTTCAGCATGGAGAATCAGATAGATTACTTACGTGGAAACAAAGGTACAAAGTGAACACTGATAAAATAAAAACAGGTAAAATGCAAGAAGGTGCTGAGGTTGTGCGTGATTTAATGCGTATACAGAAAGAAAAGGCACTTAATGCAAGCGAAAAGAAAATGTTAGATAACGCACATGAATTTTTGATTAGTGAACTGGGATTAATTGAAGGTATCACAGAAAATCAAATAAAAAGCTTTTGTTAAGATTCATTACAAATAATGTATTGCATCCCAAAAAAGATCTTGAATTTTTTGGGAACGTAATTATAGAGAATCAATCATTTCAAAGACATTCAACTCTTTCAAACCACTTTTAGAGCATTAACCTCTTTTGTTATTACTACAATCAAATCCATTTTTATTTTTTAATTCTTTTACGAATGTTAGAAGTTTAATTAAATAGTTCGATAAAATAGTTACTTGATTTTTGCAATCCTGATTCACACTGGCACGGACAAGGAGCCGTAAGGATGAAAGAGAGGTAGGGCTTTCATTGTTTTAGGTTTATAAGTTATTATTTTTAGAAGAATATTGAACCATTCCCGTTTCTATTGATAAGAGATTTTTTATATGTGAAGAGATTATAATTTTTTATATAAGAGAGATAAACAAATTGACAGCCATATATGGTCAACAAAAAAAGGTTTCCTAGTTAAGGAAACCTTTTTTTGTTGATTCATAATATTTTATTTTTAAATATTCGAATGTTTTGTAGTTGAAGCGTATAAATTGACGTTACTATCTAAAAGTAAGTATGATGCGATTGTAGTAAGAATTTTTTTAGGGGGAAGAAACATGACAAGTTCGAACAAGAAAGCGGCAAGTATTTATGAAGGAACAAATGTAAACAATTGGGGATATTTTGAAAATACGGAAGAAACAAAGTTGTTTGATCCAATTCAAGTTGGAGCTTGGTCTCTTCGTAATCGTATAGCGATGGCGCCGATGACAAGATGCTTTGCAGATAATGAAACTGGAGTAGTTGGTGCTGATGTAGCGGAATACTATGGAAAACGTGCTGCTGACGGAGTTGGGTTAATTATTACAGAAGGAATTGTCATTAGTCCGAGAGCGAAAGGGAATCCAGGAGTACCAGGGATTTATACACAAGAACAAATCAATTCTTGGAAACCTGTTACAGAGGCAGTACATAAAGAAGGCGGGACGATTATTGCTCAAATATGGCATGTTGGACGTATGAGTCATCACGAAATAATTGGTGGGCAAATGCCGCAAGCGCCTTCTGCAATCGCTGCAGAAGGGAATGTTCCACGTTTTCGTAAACCATTTGATACACCAGAAGCAATGACGTTAGAAGAAATACAAGAAGTTATCAGTCAATACGCGCAGGCTGCGAAAAACGCGATCGAAGCTGGGTTTGATGGGGTAGAAATTCATGGTGCACACGGATATTTAATTGATCAATTTACTTATGAGTTTGCTAATAAGCGTACTGATAAATATGGCGGTGACTTAAAGCAAAGGTTAACGTTTATGAAAGAAGTAACTGAGGCTGTAATAGAAGCAGTTGGAGCTGATAAAACACTTCTTCGTTTCTCTGCTTTTAAAGGGGATAATCCTACTTATATGTGGGAAAACCCTGAGCTGGCAATTGAAACATTCGTAAATATGTTTAAAGAAGTTGGATTAACGATGATTCACCCTTCAACGATGAATTATACGCAAGTGATTGCTGACGGAAAGAATTTTCATCAATTAGTAAGAAAATATTGGGATGGTACGATTGTTGGGGTTGGTAATTTGAATCCGAAAGAGGCAGAAGAAGCACTACAAGAAGGAACAATTGACGTAGCTGCATTCGGAAGACCGTTAATTGCTAATCCAGATTTTGTTCATCGAATTAAACATGCTGAAAGTTTAGTTGAATATGACGCGAAAGAGCATCTTGCTACATTAATTTGAATAAAGATAAAAGGAGAACACATAGAGTGTTCTCCTTTTATTATGGAATTTCATAGGGGGAAGCGAGATGAGTGAAACGCTACTCGTTATTATTAGTATATTACTATTATTAATGTTGCTTTTAATCGTCTTTTTTATTATCACATTTTTTATAAAAAAACGGACGCATCATTCTATTTTAAAAATACATCCATACTTAGGAAGAATGCGTTACTTACTGGAAAAGATAGGGCCGGAATTCCGGCAATATTGGTTTGATCACGATACAGATGGAAAACCTTTTTCACGTTACGATTTTCAAAGCGTTATGTTTTTAGCGAAGTATCGCTCTGAAATACTTGGTTTTGGATCGAAACGAGATTTTGAAGCATCTGGTTATTATATTGCTAATACGTTGTTTCCGGTATTAACAGAAGAATTAAGTGTGAACGTAACGCAAGAGCGTGAAGGGAAAAAGTATGTGATTCATAAAGAAGGATTATTTTCACGGAGAGAAAAATTGACAGCGGATACAACGAATCTTTGGCTGTACGAAGAAGATGATGCAATTATCGTCGGCGAAAATCGTAAATATCCGTGGAAACTGTATGGCATGTTTGGGGCATCTGCAACTTCTTACGGTGCGATTGGCGAAAATTATATTTTAGCGAGCGGCTTTGGAGCGAAAATGGCAGGCGGATCGTGGATTAATACTGGTGAAGGTGGCGTTATTCCAGAACATTTACATACAGGGGCGAATATCGTTGCGCAAATTGGTCCAGGGCTATTTGGATACCGTGATGAGGACGGGAATTTTTCAATGGAGAAATTTATGGAGAAAGTGAAAGAAAGTAATATTAAAGCATTTGAATTGAAATTTGGGCAAGGTGCGAAAATACGTGGTGGTCATTTAGAGGGGCAAAAAGTAAATGAGAAAATTGCTTCTGTTCGGAATGTACGAGTAGGAGAGACGATTAATTCTCCGAATCGATTTTCATTTTTGAACAATGCAGCAGATACACTTTATTTTATTCAGCGTTTGCAAGAAACTGGCGGTAAACCAATCGGTATGAAAATTGTAATCGGACAGCAGCAGCCGTTGGAAGATTTATTTAAAACGATGAAAGAATTAAATATCTATCCAGATTTTATTACAATTGACGGTTCAGAAGGTGGATCAGGAGCAACATATAAATCGATGGCAGATAGTATGGGGATGCCGCTTATTCCAGCGTTACTAACATGTATTGATACAGCGAATTATTATGATGTTCGGGATAAATTCAAAGTGTTTGCCTCGGGGAAATTAATTACACCAGATAAAGTGGCGATTGCTTTAGCAATTGGTGCAGATGCTGTAAATTCAGCACGTGGTTTTATGATGGCAAGTGGCTGTATAATGGCGCTTCAGTGTAATTCCGGACAATGTCCATCTGGAGTTGCCACGACAAATCCGCACTATCAAAAAGCGCTAGACCCGTATGAGAAGAAATGGCGCGTAATGAATTATGTTGTTAGTATGAGATATAGTTTGTTCTCACTTGCAGCAGCAGCGGGAGTAAAGAGTCCGCGTTATTTAACGAGAGAGCATATTGTGTTTAAAGATGAGGTGGGGCGGGTGGTACCTCTTTCAGAATTGTTTCCTATAATAAATCAAACCTAAAAATATATTTTATATGTAAAATTTTTTGAAGGAATAATCATATTCTTTAGAAAATATTAAGAGTATAATGGGAAAGGTTTTTAAAAATGACTATTTTTAGGGAGAGATTCATTTGGATCAAGGTTCGTACAGTATTACAATTTTTTTACTCGTCATAGGACTCGTTATATTTGGACGTATGCGTTCCATGAATCGACCAATTAAAAATAAAGGAAGACGACTATTATTTCCATTATTCTTTTTATTACCAGCTTTTTCTTTATATGCGGCACCGATACAACTTGCTGATTGGCAAATTTGGGTGGCTGCTGGGATTGGATTGTTATTATCAATTCCACTTATTATTTTAACTGGATATGAAGTGAGAGAAGATGGTCAAATTTATGCGAAAAAAAGTATTGCTTTTATTGCTACATTTTTAGTTATCGTTCTTTTACGTGCTTATTTTAGAAGACATTTACAAGGTTTAGATCCAAAGTCAATCGGCATTCTTTTCTACACCCTTGCGGTTTGTTATATAGTACCTTGGCGTATTGGCTGCTATATAAAATTTCGTAAAGTTTACGTAGAGAAAGAGAGAATTACGATGCCAATAAGCTAAAAGTCATGCATTTGTATGGCTTTTTCTTTTGGAAATTTATAGGCTGAATAAATGGGAATAAGGAGTGAAAAAGCGTTTTTTTGTTTTCTGAATACTTATATTTTAATTTCTTTTGAAAACCGGGTAATCCACTGGGATAAAGGCGTTTACAAAGGTTTTCACATGTAGTAAAAAGCACCTGTTCACTTGAAAGAACAAAAAATGTTTGTTAAGGTAGGAAACCATAAGCGAAAACAAGAAAATAGAAAAAGTCATTTTTCGAAATTTTGAATGGCTTATGTAACTAAGGGAGAGATTTGGTGAAGATTGAGATTATGGTTTCGCTTGCTATTTATATGGCAGGTATGTTGTATATCGGTTATTGGTCTTATAAGAAGACATCCGATTTATCAGATTATATGTTAGGCGGTAGGGGACTTGGTCCAGCAGTTACAGCTTTATCGGCTGGTGCTTCTGACATGAGTGGTTGGATGCTAATGGGATTACCTGGTACGATGTATGCAACGGGATTATCAAGTGTATGGATTGCGATAGGCTTATTAATAGGCGCTTATGCAAACTATTTAATTCTTGCCCCACGTTTGCGAACGTATACAGAAGTGGCAAATGATTCAATTACGATTCCGGACTTTTTAGAAAATCGGTTTAAGGATCGTACGAAAATACCTCGTTTTGTCTCCGCTATCGTCATTTTAGTATTTTTCACATTTTATGCGTCGGCTGGTTTAGTTTCAGGTGGACGTTTGTTTGAAAATTCTTTTAACCTTGATTATAAAATTGGTTTATTTGTAACTGTCGGTGTCGTTGTTGCTTATACATTATTCGGTGGCTTTTTAGCAGTAAGTTGGACTGACTTTGTGCAAGGTTGTATTATGTTTATTGCTCTCGTATTAGTGCCAATTGTTGCTTTTACAGATGTCGGTGGTGTAACAGAAACATTCCATACGATTAAGCAAGTTGATGCATCGCATTTGGATATGTTTAAAGGGACCACAGTGTTGGGTATTATTTCCTTTTTGGCGTGGGGTCTTGGGTATTTTGGTCAACCACATATTATTGTCCGCTTTATGGCAATTACCTCTATTAAAGATTTGAAAACTTCTCGTAGAATCGGTATCGGTTGGATGGCGATTTCAATTATAGGTGCAATGCTCACTGGCTTGGTTGGTATCGCCTACTATGCTAAAAATAATGGGACATTACAAGACCCAGAAATGGTCTTTGTAACATTCTCAAACATTTTATTCCATCCGTACATTACTGGGTTTTTATTGTCAGCTATATTAGCTTCTATTATGAGTAGTATTTCCTCGCAATTACTTGTTATTTCAAGTGCAGTAACGGAAGATTTCTATAAAACATTTTTCCGTCGTAACGCAAGTGATAAAGAACTTGTATTTATCGGTAGACTGTCAGTTTTAGTAGTAGCTATGATTGCAGTTGTTTTAGCATATCATCCAAGGGATACAATTTTAACACTTGTCGGTTATGCTTGGGCAGGATTTGGTTCAGCATTCGGACCTGCCATTTTATTAAGTTTATATTGGAAAAGAACGAACAAATGGGGCGTTCTTGCTGGGATGATTGTTGGTGCATTAGTTGTAATTACTTGGGTACAAATTCCAAGTTTAAAAGCGACTATGTATGAAATGGTACCTGGATTCTTCTGTAGCTTATTTGCTGTAATTGTTGTAAGTTTATTAACGAAAGAACCAGTTAAAGCAATTCATCGTGAATTTAATGAGATGGAAGCAGTGCTGGAAGAAGAAACGAAATGATTTGAAAAGGGAGTAAACGGTGAATAGCGTTTACTCCCTTTTCATTTTAAATGAAATAAGTAACTTGTTGACAATGAAAAGTAAGTAACTTATAATAAGTGTTAAGTTCAAGGTAAATGATATTCTAAATTAAGTTTTATCCCACTTTAATGGGCAGTAAAACCCTCACTGATTATGGTATTAAAGTGAGGAAATGTTTTTTGGAAATTATCTCGAAATCGAGATAATTTCGATAAGCTAAACGTTAATGTGTAATTTTATAATTAATATCTCGAATTCGAGATAAAATTATCGTGACGGATTTTACTTTCTAGTATGGACAAAATGAATAATGAATTTTAATGTAAAGCAATTTTTATAATGAATTAAAAAGGAGTGGACGAAATGGAAAAGAAAACAATGGGGATACATCACATCACAGCAATTGTAGGACATCCACAAGAAAATGTAGATTTTTATGCTGGTGTATTAGGTTTACGTTTAGTGAAACAAACAGTAAATTTTGATGATCCGGGTACGTACCATCTTTATTTTGGTAATGAAGGAGGAAAGCCTGGAACAATTATTACGTTTTTCCCATGGGCAGGTGCTCGTCAAGGAGTTATTGGTGACGGTCAAGTAGGGATCACTTCTTATGTTGTACCAAAAGGTGCAATGGAGTTTTGGGAAAATAGATTAGAAAAATTCGATGTTTCGTATACAAAAATGACTCGATTTGGAGAGCAGTATTTAGAATTTGATGATCCACATGGTTTGCATATAGAATTAGTAGAAAGAGAAGAGGGTGAATTAAATAATTGGACTTTTGGAGAAGTTACGCCAGAAGTAGCAATTAAAGGATTTGGTGGTGCGGTTCTATTATCGGCACAGCCTCAAAAAACTGCTGAACTGTTAGAACATATTATGGGTCTTGAGAAAATTGGAGAAGAAGGTGAATTCGTTCGATTCCGTTCTTCTGCTAAGATTGGAAATATTATCGACTTGAGGTTATCAACAATCGGTCGTGGCCAAATGGGTGTTGGTACAGTGCATCATATTGCTTGGAGAGCGAGCGACGATACTGATCAGCTAGACTGGAAAGAGCATGTGTCCCGTTTTGGATACCACGTAACTCCTGTACAAGATCGTAATTATTTTAACGCAATTTATTTTAGAGAACACGGTGAAATTTTATTTGAAATTGCTACAGATCCTCCTGGTTTCGCTCATGATGAATCGTTAGAGACGATGGGTGAGGAATTAAAATTACCGGAACAATATGAACAGCATAGAAAACAGATTGAACAAACGCTTTTGCCGTTTGAAGTGAGACATTTAGATTAAAGTGATTGAAAGGGGAAAAGGATTATGATGAAACATGTTTTTCAAAAAGGAAAAGATACGTCAAAACCAGTGTTGTTATTACTTCATGGTACAGGTGGTAATGAATTAGATTTATTACCACTTGCAGAAATAATTGATCCGGAAGCGTCGGTATTAAGCGTTAGGGGAAATGTATTAGAAAATGGCATGCCACGTTTCTTCCGTAGATTGGCAGAAGGCATTTTTGATGAAGAAGATTTGATTTTCCGTACGAAGGAATTAAATGAGTTTTTAGATGAAGCTGCAAAAGCATATGAATTTGATAGAAATAACATTGTAGCTATCGGGTATTCAAATGGAGCAAACATTGCGGCAAGCTTATTATTCCATTACGAAAATGCGTTAAAAGGTGCTGTGCTTCATCACCCAATGGTGCCTAGAAGAGGAACGCAATTGCCTAATTTAGCTGGGAAATCCGTGTTTATTGCTGCTGGGACGAATGATCCAATTTGTTCATCTTCTGAGTCAGAGGAGTTGAAGCTACTATTACAAAATGCAAATGCTAATGTAACAATGCATTGGGAAAATAGAGGACATCAATTAACGATGGGTGAAGTAGAAAAAGCAAAAGAATGGTATGGAAAAACAGTTCTATAAGTAAAAATAATAAAAGAAGCATCTGCTAATCGTTAGCAGATGCTTCTTTTATTATTTAAGACTGGATTGCAAGATGAGGTGAAGAAAGTGGTAGGTGAATATCAACGACCGTACCTTTATTTAATTCGCTTGAAATGTGTAATTTACCATGATGTTCTTCAATTATTTTGTAACACATCATTAATCCTAGCCCTGTGCCTTTTTCTTTTAAACTATAAAACGGTTCGCCTAAACGGGAGATACGATCTTCTGGGATACCGCAACCTTCATCGATAATCCGTATTAAGATGAAATTATTTGCTAATGGTTTTGTTTGGATGAAAATATTTCCGCCATTTGGCATTGCTTCAATCGCATTTTTTAATATATTTATAAAAACTTGTTTTAATTGGTTACCGTCACATTGAATGTCATATACGTAATCAAAATGATCCATAATGATATGAACGCTATGCATAATTGCGGTTGGTAAAATAAATGTAACTACCTCTTCAATTAAAGTTTGTATGTTACAAGTTTGGATTGCTAATACTTGTGGTTTAGACATCGCCATAAATTGACTCGTGATAGATTCCATCTGTGAAATTTCACTTAACATAACATCGATATACCACTTCTGCTCCTCATTTATTTCAGGGAGTAGCAATGTTAGAAAACCTTTTAGAGAAGTGAGTGGATTTCGAATTTCATGAGCAATTCCAGCTGTCAGTTGTCCGACTACTGCGAGCTTTTCAGATTTTCGTAATAACTTTTCCGTTTCCTTTAGCTCAGTAATATCTCTTCCCATTACGATAAGACCTTTACGGGAGCCGTCAGGGTGATAGAGAGGAACTTTCGATATACTTAAGATTAGGTCGAAATCATCTCTATGAATAATAAATTCTTCACCATGAAGAATTTGTCTTTGTTGCCATGCTAATTCATCGACTTCTTCACAATGTAAAAAAGCTTCTCGG
Source organism: Bacillus sp. SSR7 (assembly GCF_055902415.1). Lineage (NCBI taxonomy): Bacteria > Bacillati > Bacillota > Bacilli > Caryophanales > Bacillaceae > Bacillus > Bacillus sp. SSR7. The sequence continues at coordinate 59,951 of NZ_JBVVXV010000005.1, forward strand.
TACGCTTCATTATATTGAATGAGTTCACTATCTTTTTTTCCGTGGTAAGGTACATGATGGAAATTGAAGCAAGAAAGTGCGTAGTCATTTGCCTCAAGCCAGCGCCCTTCATGATCTTTAAATATAACAAACGCAGGCATGGAGTTTACTAATGTGCGTAACCTCTTCTCACTTTCTTTAAGCTTTTTCTCAATTCTTTCTGATTTTTCAAGAGGCTTCATAATGGCATATACGCCAGTTAGACGATTTTGGACAAAAATAGGAACTAGTTTTGTCACGACATCTAATAAGAATCCATCTTTATGATAAATAGATAAAATATACTCTTGTTGATTATCCGCTTCCGTATTCTTTATATTTTGTAATACTTGCTCAGAAATATGAGCTTCTAAAATAGAGGTAATGCTTTTCCGCTCTAATTCTGAAGAAGTGTAACCTAGTATTCTTTCAGCAGAAGGATTAGTGTGTATAATAATTCCCTCTAAATTTAATGAAATAATACCATCAGGGTTGTGTTCGAACAGAGATGCGTACATTTCTGTTAATGAACAATCTTGTATATGGTTGCGTAAACGTCTAGAAATTTTCGGATGACGTTTTCTTTGAGTTGATGAATATTTTTTACGACTCATAATAGTTCCTCCGTACAAATAGCATCTAAAAAGATTTGTCTATTCATAACTATAATATAGATGTAATGTGTATTTCTATAAAAAATGGAAGTTATAGAATAAATTTTGTTTTTTTATTTTTTGCAAAGTGAGTGCAAGGTGATAATAAGAGGAGCTTATATTATTTTATAAATTATTTGTAAGTTACAGGAGTAGGTTTTCCTTATAACATTAGGGTAGAAGAGGAGGAGAGAAAATGAGAAATTATATTCAAGGGATCGATCATGTACAAGTAGCTGCGCCTGTAGGGTGTGAAGAAGAAGCACGAGAATTTTATGGTGAAAAAATAGGTATGGAGGAAATCCCGAAGCCAGAGGAATTAAAGAAGCGTGGTGGATGTTGGTTTAAGTGTGGAAATCAAGAGATTCATATCGGAGTTGAGCAAAACTTCATTCCAGCAAAAAAGGCGCATCCAGCTTTTTATGTTTTAAAAATTGATGAATTTAAACAAGAGTTAATAAAGCAAGGTATGGAAGTAATAGATGACCATGCACGTCCAGATGTAATTAGATTTTACGTATCAGATCCGTTCGGAAATCGAATTGAATTTATGGAAAATAAAAACTAGGTGGAAATCCACCTAGTTTTTTAACCTTTTCTAAACAATCCTAATACTTCAACCGTTTCGGTAATGTTAACGAATGCATGAGGGTCAATTTCAGAAATTGTTAATTTCATACTTGCTAATTCTTCTCGAGAAACAACGGTCATAAGTACACGTTTCTTTTCGCTAGAATAAGCACCTTCGCCATCAAGTAATGTAATTCCACGTACAACAGTTGAAAGAAGTTGTTTTTTCATTTTTTCTGCTTCATTTGTTACAATCATAAGTGTAACCTTTCGATGTTTCGTATGAATAGCATCGATAACTTTACCAGTTACATAAATGGAAAGTAAGCTTGTAAGGGCAACATCCCAAGTGAAGAAGAATCCTGCAATAATAACAACGACTGCATTTAAAATAATAAGGAATCCACCAAGTTTAATGTCTCTTTTGCGAGACAACAACATACCGATAATATCAAATCCACCAGTTGATCCATTACAGTTAAAAACAAGACCGATACCAGCTCCGGCAATGACACCACCAAAGATAGAAGATAAAAGTGGATCTGTTGCTACGACTTTTACTGGAACGTAGTATAATGCAACAGATAATACAATAACAGAGACAATGGTGTTAAAAATTACTTTTTTTCCAAGGCCTATGTATCCTAAAATAAGGATAGGTAAGTTTAATACAAAGTTAATAATACCTGTGTTTACAGGAGTTACAATCCCTAAAATAATAGCAATTCCGCCAATTCCACTACTTAAAATTTTGTGGGGGATAAGGAAAAGATTAAAGGCAATCGCAATAATAATAGAACCAATAATAACACCAAGAAATCTGACCATCTCTTTCCCGTCCTTCACTAAAAAATTCATATTATTTCAAGATTATATATGATATTGAAAGTTTTGGGTAAAAACAGTTTATTTCGGGAAATTTGATTAATCAAAAGAATTTGAGTATTTTATCATTTGAAAGGGGATACAGTTGTGAAGATAAAAACATATCAACAGAAAAGCCCGTTGAAGCAAGAATGTGAGGATTCTTATTTTTGTAATGAAGAAAATAAGATGTATGGTGTATGTGACGGTGCAACACCTCTCGTCCCATTTCGTGATGAACAGGGACATAATGGAGCATACATCGCTTCGCATTTATTTGCAAGTTATTTTGCTTCATTACGTGAAAATCATAGTTTACCAGTTGCAGTTGCAAAAGCAAATGAAGCATTGCAAAGAAAAATGTTAGAATATAAGGTAGATACGAGAAAAAAAGAGCATTTGTGGTGCACATGTATTGCGGCAGTTCAAATAAGTGGAGAGAAAATTGAATACGCACAGTTAGGGGACTGTATGATTGTCGCAATACTTCGAAATGGAACAATACAAGTATTAACGAAAGACACAGTTGAAGGAATTAGCAAACGAGCAAAAAAGAAGAGAGAAGAAGATCGTAAACAAGGGTTATCTGTACTAGAAGAACATGTTTTTCAAGATGTGCGAGAACAGTTAAAATATAATCGTTATCTTGCAAATATGCAGGGCGGGTATTCCGTTGCAAACGGAATGAAAGAAGCAATACATTATTTACAGCATGGTGAATTACCTATAGATGAAGTGAGCGGAATTTTTATTTGTTCAGACGGATTATTTCACCCAGATTGGTCGCTCGAACAAGCTGTTGCATATATAAGAAAGAATAGTATAAGCGAATATGTAGCAATTATCGAAAAGTTAGAAGGAGAAAAGAGAATAAGACCAGATGATAAAACAATGATGATGATTGATTTTTAAGGGAGGATGTTCAAATGGAAATTAAATGTGTTAATTTAACCTTTCAAGATGAATTAGTTCCTTTAGAAAAAGTGAATAAACTGATTATCCACCATACATCCGAAGATGGATGGGATGTATATCAAACACATGAGTTTCATCAAAAAGTAAGAGGATGGAGCGGGATTGGTTACAATTATTTTATTGAAGAAGATGGAACCATAGTTGAAGGACGGGGTTTACATATTGGAGCACATGCGAAAGATAATAATAGGGATACAATTGGAATATGTATGACGGGTAATTTTGATAAATACGATCCAACTCCTGCACAAATGAATGCATTATATTCTTTATGTAAAATGTTTATGAAGCAGTTTGCTATAAAGAAAGAAAATATACTCGGTCATAGAGAGCTAGAAGGGGTTACAAAAACTTGTCCTGGAAAGCGTTTTTCTATGGTAGAGTTAAGAAACGTACTATTATAAATATAGAGGAGTAACAAATGATGATGAATATAAAAATACCAAATGATAAAAAAGAAGAGCTAGTAGCACAAATTCAGCAATTTTTCGTTGAAGAAGATTTAGATGAAATTGGACGCTTCCAAGCAGAGCGTTTAATAGAAGAAATGATTAAATTAGTAGGACCATTTGCATACAATCAAGCAATTGGAGATGCTAGAAAGCTTGTAACAGAGAAATTATCTAATATCGAAGAAGATTTGTATGTGTTAGAGAAGAATGAAGGGAAATAAAAAAGACTAGAAATTCTAGTCTTTTTTTATTTGATTGATAGAAAAAACATGGAGAAAACACGGGAAGGACATTGAAAATACACCTTTTGTTTTTAGAATATTCTTAGTTTTAAAATACTTCAGAAAGGGAGAGTGTAATGAGATTAACGCCAAGAGAAATTGATAAACTGCTAGTAGTTGTTGCGGCTGATTTAGCTTATCGACGAAAGGAGAGGGGGCTTAAGTTAAACTATCCAGAAAGTATCGCTATTATTACGTATGAAATTTTGGAAGGAGCAAGAGATGGTAAAAATGTGGCGGAATTAATGGAGCTTGGAAAAAATATTTTAAGTGCTGAAGATGTTATGGATGGTATTGCAGACATGATATCAGATATTCAAGTCGAGGCAACTTTTCCTGATGGAACAAAATTAGTAACTATTCATCAACCAATTCATTAAAGGAAGTGAATGTTATGATTCCAGGGCAATATATTCTTGCGAAAGAAGACATAGTATGTAATGGAGATAAAAAAGTAACGAAAGTTAAGGTGTTAAATCAGGGAGATAGACCTATTCAAATTGGATCTCATTACCATTTTTATGAAGTGAATGAGGCATTAAAATTCGATCGTAGTGTAGCAATTGGACAACACTTAAATATTCCAGCGGGTACAGCTGTAAGATTTGAACCTGGAGATGAAAAAACGATTGAATTAGTTCCATATTCCGGGGAACAAAAAGTGTATGGATTTAAAAATAAAGTGGATGGCGATATTCAATCTTACACAAAAAGAGGGAGATAGCATGAGTTTTAAGATGTCACGTAAACAATATGCTGATTTATACGGTCCAACTACAGGAGATTCTATTCGTTTAGCGGATACACAATTATTCGCACACATTGAGCGAAATGCCACTGTATATGGTGATGAAGCTGTCTTTGGCGGAGGAAAATCAATTAGGGATGGTATGGGACAAAATTCACAACTTACAAGGGAACAGGGGGTTGTGGATGTTGTTATTACGAATGCAATTATTATTGATTATACGGGAATATATAAAGCGGATATTGGTATAAAAGATGGGAAAATTTCAGCAATTGGTAAGAGTGGTAATCCTTCGGTTATGGATAATATTGATATCATCATTGGAACATCGACGGAAGTAATTTCTGGTGAGCGAAAAATCGTTACAGCTGGAGGTATCGATACACATGTACATTTCATATCCCCACAACAAATTGATACAGCATTAGCTTCAGGTATAACAACTTTAATTGGTGGGGGAACAGGACCGGCAGAAGGGACTAAGGCAACTACAATAACACCTGGATCTTGGAACTTAAGAAAAATGCTAGAAGCAGCAGAAGCTTTTCCAATAAACCTTGGATTTTTAGGGAAAGGAAATAGTTCAAGTCTACCTGCCTTGGAAGAACAAATATTTGCAGGGGCTATCGGATTGAAAATTCATGAAGATTGGGGAGCGACTTCTTCCGCAATTAATCACTCGTTACAGATTGCTGATAAATATGATATTCAAGTCGCTATTCATACCGATACGTTAAATGAATGTGGTTTTGTGGAAGAAACGATAAAAGCTATTGATAATCGTGTTATTCATACGTACCATACTGAAGGGGCTGGAGGTGGGCATGCACCAGATATTATAAAGATTGCTACACTAAATAATATTTTACCATCTTCAACGAACCCGACCTTGCCATATACAGTGAATACGCTGGATGAACATTTAGATATGCTTATGGTATGTCATCATTTAAAAGCCAATATTCCAGAAGATGTAATGTTTGCAGATTCAAGAATTCGAAAAGAAACAATTGCGGCAGAGGATATTTTGCAAGATTTAGGGGTTTTCAGCATGATTAGCTCTGACTCACAGGCGATGGGAAGGATTGGAGAGGTTATTATTCGCAATTGGCAAACCGCCGATAAAATGAAAAAGCAGATTGGTAGTTTAGAGGGAGATAAAGAATATAACGATAATAATAGAATTCAACGCTATATAGCGAAGTATACAATTAATCCAGCTATTACACATGGGATTTCAGAATATGTCGGCTCTATTGAAGTAGGAAAGTATGCTGACCTTGTAATATGGGATCCGCAATTTTTTGGTGTTAAGCCAGATATGGTTTTGAAAAACGGGATGGTGGTGATGGCATTAATGGGAGACGAGAATGCTTCGATTCCTACACCACAACCATATTATGAAAAAAAGATGTTTGGTGCATATGGAAAAGCAGTACAGTCCAGTTCGATTACATTTGTATCGAAAGTAGCTTATGAGAATAATATTAAAGACAAATTAGGTTTAAATAAAGTTGTATTACCTGTTAAAAATACGAGAGAGATTTCGAAGCAAGATATGAAGCTAAATAATGCAACACCAGAAATTGAAGTAGATCCGCAGACATATGAAGTTAAAGTTGATGGAAAAGTAATCACGTGTGAAGCAGTAGATGTACTGCCTATGGCTCAAAGATATTTTTTATTTTGATATAACGGGGGAGATAAAATGATTATTGAAAAAATTAATAACAACGTATGCAATATGGATGATTTTTCAAATACAAAAAAGCATCTTGATAAAATATTGATTTCTAGTGAGCTTTTACTGAAGAGGGTTCAGAAACTATATTCAGAATCTGGTTTTGAAATTGGGATGTCTTTAGGTAGTGGAGAAACATTAAAGAACGGTGATATTTTATATGAAGATGAAAATCGAATTGTATATATTGAAGTATTACCAGAAGAAGTAATTGTAATTACTCCAACATCAATAAAAGAAATGGGAATCATTGCTCATAACTTAGGCAATAGACATTTACCAGCACAATTCGATGAAGGGTGCATGATTTTGGCGAATGACTACTTAGTAGAAGATTTACTTAAAAAGGAAGGTGTTCCTTATCAAAAAGAAAATAGAGTATTACCAAAACCGTTCAAGCATGCTTCACACAAACATATTTAACCTACTTAACCTACTCCAAATTAGTGATTCGAACTTCCCAACAGGGAGTTTTAGTCACTCTTTTGGATTAGAGACGTTTATTCAAGAGGGACAAGTTACAAATAAAGCCGGATTTTTCAAATGGATGAATCGATATATAAAAGTGCAATTAACATACACGGACGGCTTAATTTGCAAATATACTTACGAAGCAATTAAGAATAATGAGGGAGAACAAATTACATTTTTAGATGATTTAATAACAGCACAAACATTGCCTTTTGAATGTAGAAAAGCAAATAGAATGATTAGTAAAAGTACTTCTAAATTATTGTGTGAATTGTTTTCATTTTCAAATTTAAATATATATAAAGAAAATGTTATAGGTAATAAATTACAAGGTCATCCGAGTATCGTATATGGAATATTAGCAGCGGAATTGAAAATGACAATAGAAGAAACCCTCTTAGTTTTCTTATACTCAAGTGTTGGAAGTATAATTCAAAACGGTGTGAGAGCCATTCCTCTTGGACAAACAGACGGTCAAAAACTATTACAAGAATGTCATGGATTAATCTGTGAATCTATTGATAGAATTCAAATACTTTCATTAGATGATTTTGGATTGAATGATCCTGAATTCGAAATAAATCAAATGCAACATGAAGATGTAAATGTAAGGGTCTTCATGTCATAGGGAGGAAAAATAAAATGATAAAGCCTATTAAAATTGGTATCGGTGGCCCGGTAGGTGCTGGGAAAACAATGTTAGTTGAAAAGTTAACAAAACATCTAAATACAGATTATGAAATTGCAGCAATTACAAACGATATTTATACGAAAGAAGATGCAAAGATTTTATTGAAAACAGGTGTTTTACCAGAAGATAGAATTATTGGTGTAGAGACAGGAGGGTGTCCACATACAGCAATTCGAGAGGACGCTTCTATGAATTTTGAAGCAATTGAAGAACTCATGATTAGACATAATAATTTAGATATTATTTTTATTGAAAGTGGGGGTGATAATTTAGCTGCCACATTTAGTCCGGAGCTAGTGGATTTTTCAATTTATATTATTGATGTGGCGCAGGGAGAAAAGATTCCACGGAAAGGTGGGCAAGGAATGATTAAATCTGATGTATTTGTAATTAATAAAACGGATTTGGCACCTTATGTAGGGGCAGATCTTGGAGTTATGGAGCAGGATACAAAACATTACCGACATAATAAACCATACTTTTTTACAAATTTGAAGGATGAGGAAGGTTTACAAGAATTAATAAATTGGATGCGACAAAACATTATGTTAGAAGGATTGAAAAAATGAAATCTCCTACAGGTGTCTTAAACATTGATGTGATGGAAAAGAGAGATAAAACCGTACCTATTAAGGTTTATCATAAAGATGCCTTAAAAGTAACGCAGCCGATATATTTGGACAAGTATGGTAGAGCATATTACTATATTATGAATTCTGGTGGAGGCTATTTAAAAGGAGATTTCTATTCTATAAATATAAATGTTGGTAAAGATGCGAAAACATATATAACAAGCCAATCCGCAACGAAAGTTTACAAGACTCCAAATAGTTATGCTTTGCAAGAATTGAATTTTTATATTGGTCAGAATGCTGCTATGGAATATCTACCAGATCCGTTAATTATGTACAAGGACGCAGCATATAAGCAAAAAACAAATATATATATGCAAAATAATTCTACATTGATTTTATGTGATTCAGTTACGCCTGGCTGGTCGCCGAATATGGAGAAGTTCACATACCAATATTTTGATTCGCTAACAAAAATATATATGGAAAATAAACTTGTAGTATATGATCATTTATTGCTAAACCCTTTTAAAGAGTCATTAGATCAAATGGGAATATTAAATCAATATTCCCATTATGGTACTTTCATAGTTATTAATGAGAACGTTACAAATGACTTAATTGCAGCATTAAAAACATCGTTTTCTAACACTAACAATATGAAGATTGGAATAGCTTCTACGACATGTAAAGGCTTTGTCATACGCATACTTAGTCATAATACAGAGGATATGGAGTCTATATTTTTTCAGTGTCATCGTTTTGTTAGAGAAAATTGTCTGCATGAAGAATTAACATCCTATCGAAAATATTAAGTAGGAGAAGGGGATACTATGACTAACGTGGGATTATTATTTGTTGGTGCAGTTCTATTTATGAATTCACTAGCAGCTTTTAAACTCATTGATAGCAAAAGTGTAGGGTACTTTAATTTATTTGTAGGGGCACTACAAACTTTGACACCATTATATTTATTATTTACAGGAAGTCAATCCGATGAGTGGACTATCCTATCTAATGGAACTATCTTTTTATTTGGTTTTACTTATTTATATGTTGGTCTTACAAATATACTAAAACTTGATTCTTCAGGTGTAGGTTACTATTCTCTTTGGGTTGCTATCATTGCAACGGTTATGGGAATAGTGAATCAATTACATGAGAGTGGAGGCCTACAAAGTACAATAATTTGGTTCTTTTGGGCATTCCTTTGGTTTTTATTTTTCCTGCAAGATGGGTTGAAAAAGAAGATTCATATTTATGTAGGAATTGTATGCTTCGTTGAATCTTGGATTACTGCAACAGTACCAGCTCTGTTAACACTTACAAATCATACAGATGTGTTAAATAATTTTGTAATTATTTTAGCGACTATTATAACGATCGTAGTTTTTATTATGGCACTTTTCGTTTTCAAAAGTATTCAATTTAAAGTAGAAAGGGCTAGTAACTATGTGGAAAAGTGAACTGAAGAAGGCAACTAAATTTTTTTTTATTATTATATTTCTTCATGTGCTTGGGATTCTCTTATTATTACCAGCACTGTATAAAGGTAATAGCATAATTGGAATGGCTATTATTGCATATTCTTTAGGATTGCGTCATGCGTTTGATAGTGATCATATTGTCGCAATTGATAATACTGTTCGGAAATTAATTGAAAAAGGTAAAAACTCACAGGGGGTGGGATTTTACTTCTCATTAGGACACTCTACAGTAGTATTTGTGATGATTGTATTAATTGCTTTAATTGGAAAAACGGCAAAACATGGAATGGAGAGTTTTTCTACTATAGGCGGTATTATTGGTACAATCGTTTCTAGCACATTCCTTATTATTATCGGTCTTACCAATCTGTTGTATCTTATTAAAGTGTTACGGAGCCAAGAAGATAAGCAACCAGAAAACTTGGGGTTTATATATCGTTTCGCACAACGTTTATTTAGTTTTATTAATAGTCAGAAGCAATTGTATATGATCGGTTTTTTATTTGGGCTCGGTTTTGATACAGCAAGTGAAATTGGATTAATTGCTCTTTCTACAGTAACTGCAACAAGTCAATCTATTCCACTTGTAAGTATATTTGCTTTCCCCATTTTATTTGCTGCAGGAATGTCATTGATGGATACATTAGATAGTACATTCATGAATACGAATTATAAGTGGGCAATGGAAAATAATCGAATAAGAAATTCGTATAATGTATTAATTACCTTAATATCTGTTATAACGGCTTTTTTAATAGGGGGATATCAACTATTATCTTTGCTTATTGAAAGCTATAATTTACAGGGACCGTTTTGGAATCTCATACAGGTAGTTAATTTTGATTATTTGGGTATATGTCTTGTTGTATTCTTTATTATTTCTCTTATTGTTTTTGTTGTATGGAATAGAAATGCCTTTAAAGAGCCACTTACAAAAAGTATAGAGAAGTAAAAATATATCATATGTTATGTGGTTCATTATGTATATAAAGTAAAACACGTTAGATGAAAATACATCTAACGTGTTTTTATTATTTATGCTCTTTATATTCATGTACTTTTTCTTTCACATTGCCAACCGTATCTTTAGCAGTGCCTTTTACTTTATCCCATTTTCCTTCAGCTTGTAATTTTTTATTGTCAGTTACTTTCCCGACAACTTCTTTTACTTCGCCTTTTACTTTATCAATAGCACCTTCTACTTTTTCTTTTAAACCATGATCATGTTTAGTCATACATTTCTCCTCCTTGTAGTTTGATTAGAGTTCTCTTTTCATATTGCAAGTTGAATGATGTATCTAGTAATAGCTTAACAAATGCAGTTTGAATATTCAAATGATTAATGGTATAGAAAAGGAATTGTCATAGAATGTATAAGATTGTAATGGGAGGAGAAGGAATGTTAATTACATGTCTTTTGCAGTCCATATTGATTTTGTATAAGCAATTTTCATATGGGCACGTTCCATATTATTTTGACTGCCGCTACCGAATTTTGCTTGTCCGACTATTAAATGACAATTGGATTCAATAGCTGTCTCAATTCGTTTTTGAATTAAGGCAGTATGACAGCCTTTACGCTGAAATTCTGGCAAAGTAGCAGAAGCAGCTAATGAAGCAATCCCATTATTTATGTACAGGACACCAATGCCTGCAGGAGTATTTTGAACTTCGGCTATGAAAAAATACCATCCTGGTTTATCGTAAAGAATTTCGTTATTTTGGCGAACACCATCTTTTGTAAAGGATGGCATGTTAAATCCACGTACATATATGTCTGCAAAAATATGAAATTCATTTTCTTTTAGTTGGCGTACTGAAATGTTAGAAGGAAGAAGGGATGGATCTTCTCTCGGTATACTATATAAAGCGGTATGGAAGCTAGATTGATAAAAACCTTTTTCAGATAAGTAATGAAATAGTTCAGCTGTACCTTGAGCGGGTGTAATTTCAAAACGACAAGGGATTTGTAGTGATTGATAATAAGAGATAATTTCATCTAACTCAGCTGTATTTGTAAATGTAATACCTTTTACCGTATTAAAAGCCGGACCAGCAATTACTTTTGATGAAAAGGCAGTGGTACTACCGAACTTTTTCATTTGTACTTGCATTGGATTTCCGTTTATTGCTTGTAATAGCGTTAATCTAGAAGAGAGCATATGTATTTCTGCGTTTTCAATTTCTTGAGCTGTATTAAGCGTCATAATCGTACTCATAAAGTTCCTCCGTTAATAAATATATTTCATAGTACTTATACGATGTTTGTTCTGAGATTCCTGTTGAAATGTAAGAGAATAAGAGGTTTTTTGGAAGGGAAATGGAAGTGAACTGTCGAAGGGAGTAGAAACAGATTAAAGGTGGTGCTCTCATGAAACAGAAAGACGTGCAGACATGCTCTAATTGTGGTTCTCAAAATATAGGAGAAGGTGAGTTTGTCGGTTATGCACAAATACGGAAAAAGGAGACGATGTTCACATCTTCACCGGTAGATGCTTATATTTGTACAGATTGCGGGAATGTCCTTTTATTAAAAGTACGACATTATGAAAAGTTTAAGCAGAAGCCGTTATGATTATTGAGAAGTGGTTTTATTAGAGAAGTTAATAGGAGTAATATTTTACATATATATGAATACGCCTTATATAAAGAGATGACAACATATACTGTGTGGGATGCTTATTAATCGTTGCACAACATGCAAAAATGTATAGAAGAAATTGTGAATTAATATGAGAAGGGAAATTAGCCCTTCTTGGAATATTTCATATCGAAAACTCCTTTAAATGAATAAGGGGGTTTTTGTATTTTATAACAATAATTACCTGTAATTGTTATAATTAGTTATTAGGAGAGGGTGATTTATTAACGCCACAATCTTAGAAGAAAAATAGCTAAATCGTATAAAAAACCGCTATATAACACAATCGCAACCGTAAGTTGACAAAGTGCAACCGCAGGAAGATAGAGATAAGGAGAATGTTTACATACAATTGAGTTAAGAAAACAAAGGGGGACACACATATGGGATTTGGTGAAAAGCTTTTTAAGTTAAGAAAGGAAAAGGGCCTTTCTCAAGAAGCATTAGCTGAAAAATTAAACACGACAAGGCAAGCGGTTAGTAAATGGGAAAACGGTCAAGGTTTTCCTGAAACAGAAAAGTTAATAATGATTGGGAATGTATTTGAAGTATCACTCGACTATTTATTAAAAGAAACTGCTGAGCAAAGTAATGAAAATGGGGATGGCTATTATGTAAGTCAGGAAATGGCAGAAGGGTATGTAGTGTATGGACAAAAAATTTCTAAATATATAGCGCTAGGATTTAGTTTGCTCATTTTATCTACAATACCGTATTTATTATTTAAAGAAAATGCAACAATGTCGACATTCCTTGTCATTATTGTTGCTGTCCTTGGAATTGGAGCGATGATGGTACCTGTAACGATAGAAGAGAGTCGATACAATGTATTGAAAAAGGAAGAACTACTATTTGATCAAAACTTCCTAAAAGAATTGACAAAAAGATATGCGATTATTAAGAAAAAGTATGCGGCAGTAGTGATCGTTGGATTTTGTTTTATAGCCGCAGGCGCAATCCCGTTTTTGTTTGAGAAAAAGCATATCACTTCAGGAGAATTAGTGCAGTATTACCCTTACTGTGTTGTACTTATTGCAATTGGAGTCTATCTTTTTATTCGTGTGTTAGGAGTATTAGAGGTGTATCGAATTTTAGTAGAAAATAAAGAATATAGTAATCGTCTTATTTTTAAACTGAAAAAGAAAGTGAGAGAAAAAGTGGATAATTTTTAATAGGAGAAAACCTATTTTTATTCGATTTTTTATTAAAAGTTAAGATAGGAGTGTAATGATGTCAAATCTTCTAGAAATTAAAAACTTGAGTAAATCATTTGGAAACAAAGTGGTTTTAAGAGATATTTCCTTCAATGTGCCATCAGGGGCAATTGTTGGATTCATTGGTGACAATGGGGCAGGGAAATCCACAACTTTTAAAACAGTACTACAATTAATTTCTAAAGATAGTGGTACAGTCAAAATATTTGGTGAAGAAAATATAAATAAAGATGCCAAGAATAAGGGGAAGATAGGAGTCGTATTTGATGCTATGAATCTACCGGCTCATCTTACAATAAAGCAACTAAACAAAGTTTTTGAAAAGATGTTTGAATTTTGGGATCAAGATAATTTTTATCGATTAGTTAATACTTTTTCTTTACCTACTAATGAGAAAGTAGATAAATTCTCGCGTGGAATGTCAATGAAACTAACTATAGCTGTTGCGTTGTCACATAATGCCAAATTATTAATTCTAGATGAAGCGACGGGAGGTCTTGATCCTTCATCTAGGGAGCAGGTGTTAGAGGAATTAAAAAGTTTTGTGAATAAAAGTAATGGTGGTATATTACTTTCTTCACATATTATGAGTGATGTAGAAAAAATAGCTAGTCACCTTATTGTGATAAAAGATGGAGAAATTTTATTGAATGAAGAAAAGGATAAGGTTTTGGACAATTATGCCATTGTAGATGTTGATGAGGAACAACTAACTTTAATCAACAAAGATATAGTTGAGGTGAAAAGGGATAATGGTTCTTATTTCAATGTACTTGTATCAGATGTGCATAAACTACCAAATGGGATTGCTCATAGAACCATTTCGATAGAAGAAATAAGTGTTTTATTAACAAGGAGTGAAAAATAAATGAAAGGTTTATTATTGACAAACTATTATCTAGTGTATCGAACTTTCTTTATGTTTATGGGAATAGCGATATTAGGATCGGGATTTGTTTTTTATTTTGGTAATGCTTCAATGTACCGTTTAATTGCTACATTCATTATCTTATTTGCTGCAATTCCTGCACTTGAAGTTATTAAGTATGAGAGTAAGTCGGGTTATGAAAAATATGTACTTACTTTACCGGTTACTAGAAATAACATTGTGCAAAGTCACTACCTTTTCTATTTTATAGTTGTAATTATTGGTACTTTATTATCGTATAGCATATTTTACGTACATGCTTCAGTTTCAGATACGCCAATTGATGATGATATATTTAAGAGTGTTTCTTTAGGGATGTTCATCATCCTTAATGCTGGAGCAATAGCCTATCCACTCCTCTATATTTTTGGAGCAGAAAAATCTGATGCTATTACAATTGGAGGCGCATGCGGGGGACTTGTTACTTATTTTGGATTACAAAGTGTAATTGGCTATATAATAGAACAATTTCCAATATCAAACTTAAATGAATCTGTATATATTTCAATTTTATATACAATATTTGGCGTTATCATATATATCTTTTCATTTGTTATTTCGGTATTTATATATCGTAAGAAGGAGTTTTAATGTGTTTTCTCTTAGTATTTTCTGAATTATTTCCAAAGAAATAATTCAGAAAATACAGAAAAATGTCGTCATTATTTGTAGGAGTCTGTTATAATAAACAAAAAATGAAAACGCTTTAAAGGGGGATATAACCAATATGATGATGAATGTACCGCTAACAATTAGTTCTATGATGGAAAGAGCAGAAAAACTGTTTTCAAAGAAAGAAATTGTTTCACGGACACATGATACAATTACGACGTTAACGTATAAGCAGTTAGGTGAAAGGACGAGAAGGCTTTCCAGTGCGTTAAAAAAATTAGGAATTAAAGAAGGCGAGCGTATAGGAACGTTAGCGTGGAATCATCATCGACATGTGGAAGCGTATTTTGCTATTCCAGGTATTGCTTCTGTTTTGCACACAATTAATATTCGTTTATCTCCTCAACATATTTCATATATTATTCAGCACGCAGAAGATCGCATTCTACTTATAGATAAAGATCTCGTACCGCTCGTTGAAAATATTCAATCACAACTATCAGCTGTACAAGCTTACATTATTATGACTGATAAAGATGAACTTCCAAATACTACGCTAGAACCTGTATATCATTATGAAAAGCTATTAGAAGAAGGTGATCCAAATTTCCAATTTGTAAAAGATATTGATGAAAACACACCTGCTGGTATGTGTTATACGTCGGCGACTACAGGAAATCCAAAAGGTGTTGTATATACGCATCGTAGTACTGTATTGCATTGTATGGCACTTGGTTTAGCAGATACAGCTGCTTTATCGGAAAGTGATGCAGCAATGGCGATTGTACCGATGTTCCATGTGAATGCTTGGGGACTTCCTTTCGCTGCTACTTGGTTTGGATCAAAACAAGTTCTTCCAGGACCGATGTTTACGCCAAAAATTTTATTAGAAATGATCCAATCTGAAAAAGTGACGTTAGCTGCTGGTGTGCCGACAATTTGGCTTGGTGTATTACAAGAGTTAGAAAATAATAGTTACGATTTATCTAGTATGACGAGAATACTATGTGGTGGTGCAGCTGCACCGAAAAGTGTTATTAAAGCATTTGAACAGAAACACAATGTTCCTTTCATCCATGCATATGGTATGACCGAAACAAGCCCACTCGTAACACTTGCGCGTTTAAAAAGTTATGAAACAGAATTATCGTATGAAGAGCAACTAGAAATTCGATCAAAACAAGGGTATCTTGTCCCTGGTGTAGAGATGAAAGTAGTCGGCACAAATGGTGAAGTGAAGTGGGATGGTACGGAGATGGGAGAACTCTGTTTACGAGCACCATGGATCGCTGAAAGCTATTATAACGATGAGCGTACTGTCGAAGGGTTTCGTGATGGATGGTTATATACAGGAGATGTTGTCACAGTCGATGAGGAAGGTTGCGTGAAAATTGTTGACCGTACGAAAGATGTGATTAAAAGCGGAGGAGAGTGGATTTCTTCAGTTGACCTTGAAAATGCTTTAATGGCACATGATGCTATATTTGAAGCGGCTGTCGTGGCCGTTCCTCATCCGCAGTGGCAAGAGCGCCCAGTTGCTTGCGTCGTTCAAAAGAAAAATAGTACAGTAACGAAAGAAGAGATATATGAGTTTTTAAAACCACAGTTTGCGAAGTGGTGGTTACCAGACGATATTGTATTTATGGAAGAAATACCGAAAACATCTGTTGGGAAGTTTTTAAAACAAGCCCTTCGGAAAGAACTTGAGCATTTGCATAAAGAAAAATAAAGGAATTCACATTTGTAAACCTATTATAAAAACAAGTTGACAAATTCTAGATAGAAATATAATATAACTTCTATAATATGTTATCTGAAAATCGTTTTTAGTTTACAAATAGGAGAAGCAAATATGAATACAAAAAACTTAGTTTTCGTCGCTTTATTTAGTTCTATTATGGGAGTGTTAGGGTTAATTCCTCCAATTGCTCTTTCTATTACACCAGTTCCAATTACATTACAATCACTTGGTGTTATGCTTGCTGGTGGACTGTTAGGATCACGTCTTGGTGCATTAAGTCAACTTGTTTTCTTACTTATAGTAGGAGTTGGAGCACCATTACTTGCTGGTGGACGTGGTGGCTTTAGTGTATTTGTTGGGCCAAGTGCAGGATATTTACTTGGTTATATTGTTGGAGCGTTTGTCATTGGTTATTTAATTGAGCGTTTACGTGAAGTTTCTATAATAAAAGTATTATGCATTAATATAATTGGTGGTATTTTCGTAGTTTATGTGTTTGGTATCACTGTACAAGCTTTCTTAATGGATGTTTCTGTATGGGAAACGATGAAAGTAAGTGCTGTGTTCTTACCAGGGGATTGTATAAAAGCAATTATTGCAGCAGTTCTTGTAACAAAATTACACCGTTCATTGAAACATATTATTACGCCTGCTTTAAAGAGTGGGAAATATACAAATGTGGGATAAAAAAGAGAAGAAACACGTTCATTGCGTGTTTCTTTTTATTATTTTTAAGAGAAAGGACGTCTCATATGGGGATTACAAAAGAATATAAAAAGCATGCCTCCTTACAACCGAATAAAATAGCAATAAAGGAAAATGATCGAGTTTTAACATATAAAGAGTGGTTTGAGTCAGTGTGTAAAGTAGCAAGCTGGTTGGATGAAAAAGAATCGAAGAATAAAACGATAGCAATCGTGTTAGAAAATCGTATGGAGTTTTTAGAACTATTTGCTGGTGCTGCCATGGCCGGATGGATTTGTGTGCCATTAGATATAAAATGGAAAAAGGATGAACTAAAGGAAAGACTAGCAATCAGTAATCCGGATATGGTTGTGACAGAACGGTATAAGTTAAATGATATTTCGGGTGAAGAAGGAAGAGTAATTGTAATTGATGAATGGAAAAGAATGATAGAGAACTATATTCCTACTGATTACCCTGAAGAAAATGTACAACAAGCTCCTTTTTATATGGGATTCACATCAGGATCAACTGGAAAAGCAAAAGCATTTTTACGTGCACAACAATCGTGGGTTCATAGTTTTGATTGTAATGTACAAGACTTTCATATGAAAAAGGAAGATTCTATTATTATAGCTGGGACACTTGTTCATTCTCTTTTCTTATACGGCGCAATAAGTGCATTGTATGTAGGACAAACGGTGCACATTATGAGAAAGTTTATTCCAGATCAAGTGTTAGACAAGTTGAAAACTGAAAATATTTCGGTCATGTATACAGTCCCGACAATGCTAGAATCTTTATATAAAGAAAATAGAGTAATAGAAAATGAAATGAAAATTATTTCGTCAGGAGCGAAGTGGGAAGCTGAAGCGAAAGAAAAAATAAAGAGTATATTTCCTTGTGCGAAAAAATATGAATTTTACGGTGCATCGGAGTTAAGCTTTGTAACAGCATTAGTCGATGAAGAGGGCGATAGAAAGCCAAATTCAGTAGGAAAACCTTGTCACAATGTGAAAGTTCGAATATGTAATGAAGCAGGAGAAGAAGTACAGACAGGTGTTATAGGAACTGTTTATGTGAAAAGTAATCAGTTTTTTATGGGATACATAATAGAAGGGGTTTTAGTTCCGGAGTTGACTGCAGCTGGCTGGATGACAGTGCGAGATGTAGGCTATCAAGATGAAGAAGGTTTCATATATATTGTTGGTAGAGAGAAGAATATGATTTTATTTGGAGGAATCAATATTTTCCCAGAAGAAATAGAAAGTGTAGTACAGACATATCCAGCTGTTAATGAAATAGTTGTAGTTGGTGTAGAAGATAGTTATTGGGGGGAAAAGCCTGTCGCTATCGTAAAAGGAAGTGCTACGAAGCAACAATTAAAGAGTTTTTGCTTACAACGATTATCCTCTTTTAAAATACCGAAAGAATGGCATTTTGTTGATGAAATACCATATACAAATAGCGGGAAGATTGCTCGTGTTGCAGCGAAAAATATGATTGAAAATCAGGGGGAGATATATGAATAGGGCGGTTATTGTAGAGGCGAAAAGAACACCGATTGGTAAGAAGAATGGGATGTTGAAAGATTATGAAGTTCAGCATTTAGCAGCACCACTTCTTTCGTTTTTAAGTAAAGGAATTGAGAGAGAAATAGACGATGTTATATTAGGGAATGTTGTTGGACCAGGAGGAAATATTGCAAGGCTGTCTACTTTAGAGGCGGGGCTCGGTTATCATATTCCTGGTGTAACGATTGATCGGCAATGTGGTGCCGGATTGGAAGCCATTCGCACTGCATGTCATTTCATTCAAGGTGGTGCAGGTAATTGTTATATTGCAGGAGGAGTAGAGAGTACAAGTACATCACCTTTTCAAAATAGAGCGCGATTTTCACCTGAAACAATTGGAGATCCTAATATGGGAGTGGCGGCTGAATATGTTGCAGAGCGCTATAATATAACACGAGAAATGCAAGACGAATACGCTTGTCTTAGTTATAAAAGGACACTGCAAGCATTAGAAAATAGACATTTACAAGATGAAATACTATCATTTAATGGATTACTAGATGAAGCTATAAAGCGAGAAATAAATTATGAAAGAATGATTAAAAGAACTAAGCCCGCATTTTTGCAAAATGGTACAGTAACGGCAGGTAATTCGTGCGGCATAAATGATGGAGCATGTGCTGTTCTTGTCATGGAAGAGGGGCAAGCTCGAAAATTAGGATACAAGCCTGTTCTTCGTTTCGTCCGCAGTGCTGTAGTTGGAGTGGATCCAAATCTTCCGGGGACTGGTCCGATATTTGCGGTGAACAAATTATTAAACGAAATGAATATGAAAGTAGAGGACATCGATTATTTTGAAATAAATGAAGCATTTGCTTCAAAAGTTGTTGCTTGTGCAAAGGAGTTACAAATTCCTTTCGAAAAATTAAATGTAAATGGGGGGGCAATTGCGCTCGGTCATCCGTACGGTGCATCGGGTGCTATGCTCGTAACACGTTTGTTTTATCAAGCGCAAAGAGAGTATATGAAATATGGAATTGTGACATTGGGAATAGGGGGGGGAATAGGGCTTGCTTTATTATTTGAGAAAGTAGAAGACTAACGAGTTAACTAGTTAGTCTTCTACTTTTTGAGGAACATAAGCATTGCTACCAGGTTTTGCTTTTATTTCATTCCAAGCAGCGATCGCATCAGCTTTTGATTTTCCTTTGTTATTTGGATCTTCGAAAAAGTCGCGAGTGAAACGATTGTATTCAAACTGCACGCTAATAGTTGTTTTGTATGTAGGATCTTTTTTTCGTTTGGTTTCTTCATACCAAAACCTTATCGCGTCTTCATATGTTTTTCCAACATTCTCTTTAAAAAATTTTTGAAGAGCTACTGTAAAGCGGAAGTTTGCTCCGATTTTTTCTTTGAAAAAAGCACGAACATCTTCGCTACAGCGGTGATTGTTAGTAATAACAGTTTGAAGTGAAAGATCTTTATAGGATAGGGAGGCTTTACTCGCCTTTTGACCGGAGCTGTTTTTTAATATTTTACCAGTATGTAAATAATGAGAGATACGTTCGGTTATTTCGATCTTAGAGCCACTAGCTGGCAACCCATGCTCACGACAAAATGTTTGCAGTTCTGTTTTTAACCAATAATAGTTTTGGAAATCTTCAAGTGATATAGACTTTGTTAAAGGTGGACGCATGAATGTAACAACTTCTTTCTTCCATAATTTTCTTTAATTATAAAACGTACGTTCTTTTTATGGAAGGATTAATTTGTAAATATAATGGGAAGAGGAGATTACATATGGAAAATGTAATGCAAGTTCGTGTTACCGGAATTTTAATTGAAGATGAAAAAGTATTGCTAGTAAAGCAAAGAGTTGCTAATAGAAATTGGTCTTTACCTGGAGGAAGGGTAGAGAATGGTGAAACGTTAGAAGAAGCGGTGATTCGAGAAATGAGAGAAGAAACAGGGTTAGAAGTTAAAATTAAGAAGCTACTCTATGTTTGTGATAAACCAGATACTAGCCCATCTTTATTACATATTACGTTTTTGCTTGAAAGGATTGAAGGTGAAATTACGTTACCTTCTAACGAGTTTGATCATAATCCGATTCATGATGTGCAAATGGTACCGATTAAAGAATTAAGTCACTATGATTTTTCTGAATCTTTTATAAAACTGGTAAGTGAGGGGTTTGCAAATGCAGGGAGTTATCAAGGGTTGAAACAAAATATAGGCCTGTAAATATAGTTGAAGGATAGCAGTTAGCTATCCTTCATAAACATGTTTTATAATGCGGACTGTAAAGAAGACACAAGTTGATTTAAAAACTCGTCCCCAGTCATAACCGCTTTTCCGCCACCGCGCGCACTCTTTTTATTTCCGCCACCTTTTCCTTCAATTGTAGTAAGAGCATCTTTTAAAAGAGCATTCATATCAAGCGTGACTGTTTTTCCGCAAGCGAGGATGCATTGTAGTTTGTCATCATTTTCAATGACGAAATATGTAAGGGCATGCTCTTGTTGTTCTGTAATAATAGCAGAAAGCTTTGCGATTTCTTGCATAGAACGATTTGTAAATACTTTAGAAATAAGTATGCCAGCATGTATTTCCATAGGCTGTTGAAGTAGTTCGTTTGCTTCTGCAAACAATAATTTTTCATTCATTGTTTGTATTGTTTTTTCGTTGTCCTTTTGAGAAGTAAGCAGTTGTGCTACTTTTGCTGGAATATCAGTTTCGCTACTGTTTAATTGTTTAGAAACATCTTTCATAATTTGTTGTTGTTGCCCCATTAATTTAAGTGTGCGCCAGCCAGCGTTAAACGTTAAGCGTATACCACCTTTATTGCGCTCCCATCCTAGTACTTGGATAGGACCAACTTCACCAGTTCGTTTCGGATGCGTTCCACCACATCCGTTGTAGTCGTAATTTTCGATAATAACAACGCGTATATTTTCAGTCATAGTCGGTTCTTTACGAAGGGGTAACGTTTTCGCTTCTTCTAAATTCATCCACTCTATACGGATTGGATGGTTTTCAAAAACTATATTGTTTGCAATTTGTACTGCTTTTTCAACCGTTTCTGTATGCAGATTTTCTGTTTCTAAATCAATTGTTACCGTTTCTCTACCAAGATGGAATCCAATTGTAGGTATGTTAAAATGATCCCAAAAAGCAGCAGATAAAATGTGTTGAGCCGCATGTTGCTGCATATGATCAAAACGTCGCTCCCAATTAATTTTACCTTCTACTTCTTCTGTATGTAATTCTTCTGTAATGAAGTGGCGGATTTCTTCATTGACTTCTTCAACATCGAGTACAGCAATACCATTTAAAGTTCCAGTGTCATGTGGTTGTCCGCCGCCTGTCGGATAAAATGCTGTTTCGTTTAAAACAACGTATAAGTTACCTTCTTTATCATAATCTTGCTTTATAATTTTAGTAGTAAAGTCTTGTTTATAAGTGTCAGTGTAATATAATTTTTGCTCCAATTTTCTTTCCCCTTTCGTGTTCACTAGTTTCATTGTAAAGCAATCGAAATTAGTTTCCTAATATTTCAGAAGAAAGAAACTTTTTTTAGAATTTTCTTGCTATAATAAGGGAAAGAAAATGCGGGGGTGGAATGAATATGTTATATGAAAATGGCGTAGATAAACTGCTTAGTTTAAGCAAAAATATTTCTGAATTGTATCGAGAATTAAATGAAATGACCCGGATTTTAACGGATTGTAATCGAGAAAGTGTGAAGTTTGATCGGTTATATGTAAAAGAGGTACTGTGGAAGAAAGAAGATGTAATCGAGAAATATGACCAGCTACTTGTGCAACTTTGTATAAATGAATGCTTTGATCTAAAAAGTGTTATTACAGGGGAATATAAGTATACATATGAAGAAGTAGAAAACATCGTTTTACAATTTAATGAAAAGTATAATGTAGCAATTTTAATTAAAGATGTTTGTAAAGAATTACAGTTTACATATGGCATAGATATGGATATAACGAGAACAGCTCGAGTATCAACAGCTCAAGTATAAAAGGGGAAAAGAGAGCAGATCCTTTGCTTTCTTTTTTTGTGAAAATAGAGAGAGTAGGTTTAACGATGAAGGGGAAGTTACAGCATATTCATCCGCTTGGAATGAGTATTATTTTAGGGACATTGTTTGCTAGGTTTGCTACCTCAATGAGTATTCCTTTTTTAGCGATTTATTTAACGACTGTTAAAGGTGTATCAGCTGGAATGACTGGTGCTATTATTGGAACGAGTGCACTTGTTGGTGTTTTTGCTAGTTTTATCGGAGGGAATTTATCAGATCGATTTGGCCGGAAAATGATTATGCTCTGGTCCATGATCGTTTGGATTTTTGTGTTTATAGGTTTTTCACTTGCAGATCATGTTTTAAGTTTCTTTTTATTAAACGCTTTAAATGGATTATGTAGGTCGTTTTTTGAGCCAACATCAAGAGCGTTATTATCAGATTTAACAAAGCCTGAGTATCGGTTACTCGTCTATAACTTACGATACGGTGCAATAAATGTTGGAGTTGCAATTGGACCAATTGTTGGATTACAGATTGGAAGTGCAAAATCAACAATTCCTTTTTTAGTAGCAGCTGGGGTATATATTCTATATACAGCTATACTAGCGTTCCAATTTAAGAAGTATCCAATGGGAAAAAAGAAAGTGAGTACAGAAAAACCTGTTACAATGCTAAATGCAATGCGTATATTGCGAAAAGATATAGTATTTTTAGTTGCTTTAGTCGGTATTATTTTGAGTAATTGTGGTTTTTCACATTTGACGACGACAGTATCTCAATATTTTGCAAATGCACATATATTCCAGGATGGAGTGAAGCTATTCTCATATATGCTCGCTTTAAATGCAGTTGTTGTAGTGATTATTCAATATCCTGTTATTCAAATGTGCAAAAAGTATACACCGTTAATATCAATTATGGTGGGGACTTTATTTGTGAGCGGAGGATTATTTGGCTTTGGAATAGTAGAATCTATGCTAGGTGCTGCCGTTTGTACAATTATTTTTACAATTGGAGAAGTCTTAATGTTTTCAATGACGGATGTATTTATTGATGATATTGCTGTTGCGCATCTAAAAGGAACATACTTCGGAGCGATGGGCTTTTCAGGAATTGGAGCAGTAATTGGTCCGTGGTTCGGGGGAGTACTTCTCGATTACTACGGATATCAAAATGGATTTATTGTATTTTCAGCGTTAGCTATATTTTCAACTGTAGCATTTCCTGTACTTTTAATTACGAAAGGTTTATTGAAAAAAAGGCATGGTGGAAATTGTAATTTAGAGTTACATGCGAAATAAAATAAGCCCCAGTCATCTGCTGGGGCTTATTTTTTGTATTTATTCCGCTATTAACGGGCAGTAAAACTCCTGTTGGTTAAAGTTTTACTTTATTTTAATTCTCAATTTGAAAAAGAACTTTTTCCTCATGTTTATGAGCAACTTCATTTTTGGAAATATGAATGGCTAAATATCCATTCTCTAAGCAGGCTAGCATCTTCTTATAAATAATATTATCGGGTAAAGGAATGATTCTCTGCAAAGAAATATTTTTATGAAGTATGCAAATGTTTAGGCCTGTCTTCATCTTTTTAATGACTACATTTTGTTCTTTTACATTTGGTACATCTGTTTCCAAAATGTATTCTTGTTCCGTTTCACAAAGGTCAATATGAATTTGATTTGGGAAACTAAAGTTGCTACAAGAATCAGAACAAAACTGATCCATCCATTCTTCGAAACCATCAACATGAAAAAGACAATCCTTCTTTTTCTTGCCCATGTAAGACACCCTCCGTAAAATCTCAATTCATACTATGTTATGCATGAATGAAGTAGGGGTGAAGAATAAATGGAAAAATATAAACATTGTATGTGGAAAAGGTAGCTATTGTGCATTTTTTGTTTTACATATCATGATGTGCATGATGTTTTTGGCGTGAATGGTTACGGTTTTTTACTTTATGAGATCCGCTTAATGGTTCGGGTTGTCCTTTTTTTTCTTTCGCTTCACGATTGTTTTTGCCCATTGTCTGTGACACCTCCTCTTTCTTTTTAGAATGAGAGAAGTTTGTAAATTTATACGAGAATGTTTTTAGAAAAAAAGGTAAAGATAAGTGGGACTAACTATTATGGAAAGGGGATTGTATAATGCCATATCATAAAGATAAGCAACAAGCTTTTCAAGCAGCGCAGCAAGGCGTTACACAAGCAGAAAATGCATTTAACAACATTGTGAAAAATGATCCAAACTACGGTCATGATTTAAAAGAATTACGCCAAGAGGTTCAGGAAGCATATGAACAGATTCAAAATGCACTAGAAGTAGCTTCGGAAACACAACGCCCACAACTTGAGCAATATGAAAATAATCTCCAAAACATTATGCGAAATGTAGATCAATTAGAAAAGTAAATGAGATTGTTGGTATTCGACAACCTCTTACTTTAATGAATATTATGCTAAAACAGAAAGTTTTTTTAGTAATTTTTTCTTTACTATGCGCAGTACATATATTTCAAGTGGAAAAAGTGGAAGCGAAAATGTTGCTCAGAAAAGAGCTAGAACCAACTGGCTATGTAACGTGGGAAGTACCTAATAATGAAAAGATTATTGCCATTACATTTGATGATGGACCAGATCCAACTTATACAACACAAGTTTTACATTTATTACGTCAATATAAAGCGGAAGCAACATTTTTTATGATCGGATTTCGAGTGCAGCGCAATCCCTATTTAGTAAAACAAGTGTTGAAAGAGGGACATGAAATTGGAAATCATACGATGAATCATTTATATGCGAATAGTTCATCAGATGAAAAATTAAAAAAAGATATTTTAGATGGAAAGAAATATTTTGAAAAATGGGTAAAAGAACCTTTGTTATTCCGTCCACCTGGTGGATATATTAACGATGCTGTATTTAAAACAGCGAAAGAAGCTGGGTATCAAACTGTACTATGGTCATGGCACCAAGACCCACGTGATTGGGCAAATCCAGGTGTTGAGTCCATTGTAAATCATGTAGTGAAAAATGCTAAAAGTGGAGATATTGTATTGTTACATGATGGAGGAAATGATCGTAGTCAAACAGTAGCAGCGCTAGCAAAAATTTTACCGGAGCTTCAAAAGCAAGGTTATCGATTTGTAAAGGTTTCGGAATTGTTACGTTATAAACATTAGAAAAAATCCCAAAAGGTGAATGTTCCTTTTGGGATTTTTTGTTACTGGTTCTTTTTGCGTTTCTTATTATTTTGTCGTTCTGCAGGAGTTAAGTTTTCATTTGCAAACTCTTCGTTATAACCAGCACCTTGTCCTTGTGCAGATGCCGCATTCATTCCTGAAATAGTATGATTTGCTTTTCTTTTACCCATTTTATTTCACCTCTATAACTTTTTTTGTAAGTTGAATGATAAGCAGTTCATAGTATGTATGAACTGTAAAGAAAGCGCTAATAGAGCACTTTACTTTATGGTAATAGTATTCATAAGGAGCATGAACACTATTCAAATTTAGAAACATAAAGAAAACTTATGATAATCTATAAGTTTCTTATTATTTACTTATTTAGAAAGTTGTAATAAGATATTATCGTAAGGTATTGAAAAGTTTGTCTACATTTTATATTCAGACAACTTAGTCACGTTTAACAGGGGGGAAACATAATGGTCAAACATAATCCATTTCAATCACGCGCAACTTTTGAAGTAGATGGAAAAACGTATCATTATTATGATTTGAAAGCGCTTGAAAACGCAGGGGTTGGCAACGTATCTCAATTACCATATTCCGTGAAAGTTTTACTTGAATCAGTACTTCGTCAAGTAGACGGACGTGTAATCACAGAAGAGCATGTTACAAATTTAGCGAAATGGGGAACGAAAGATGTGCAAGATATCGATGTTCCATTTAAACCATCTCGTGTAATTTTACAAGATTTCACTGGTGTTCCAGCTGTTGTTGATTTGGCTTCGCTTCGTAAAGCAATGGCAGACATGGGTGGGGATCCTGATAAAATTAATCCGGAAATTACTGTAGACCTTGTAATTGATCACTCTGTACAGGTTGATAGAGCGGGTACGGCAGACGCGCTTGCATTCAACATGGACTTAGAGTTTAAACGTAATGAAGAACGTTATAAATTTTTAAGCTGGGCACAAAAATCATTTGATAACTATCGTGCAGTTCCACCAGCTACAGGTATTGTACACCAAGTAAACCTTGAATATTTAGCACCAGTTGTTCACGCTGTGAAAAATGCTGAAGGTGACTTAATTGCATACCCAGATTCATTAGTTGGAACAGACTCACATACAACAATGATTAACGGTATCGGCGTTCTTGGTTGGGGCGTTGGTGGTATTGAAGCAGAAGCAGGAATGCTTGGACAGCCTTCATACTTCCCAGTACCTGAAGTAATCGGTGTGAAATTAACTGGTACACTTCCAAGTGGTACTACAGCAACTGACGTTGCATTAAAAGTAACACAAGTATTACGTCAAAAAGGTGTAGTTGGTAAATTCGTTGAGTTCTTCGGTAATGGACTAAAGAGCATGCCTTTAGCTGACCGTGCAACAATTTCAAACATGGCACCAGAATATGGCGCAACTTGTGGATTCTTCCCAATCGATGATATTTCATTAGAATACTTACGTTTAACAGGTAGAGATGAAGAACAAATTCGCGTTGTTGAAGAATACTGTAAAGCGAACGGCTTATTCTATACAGCAGACAGCAAAGATCCAATTTACACTGATCTTGTTGAAATTGATTTAAATACAATTGAATCTAACCTTTCTGGACCGAAACGCCCACAAGATTTAATTCCACTTTCAGATATGAAAGATGCGTTCCACAAAGCTGTTGTAGCACCAGTTGGAACACAAGGACTTGGATTTAATGAGCAAGAGTTCGATAAAGAAGTGAAGGTTACATTAGAAGATAAAGAAGTAACGATGAAAACAGGTGCAATTGCAATCGCTGCAATTACAAGCTGTACAAATACATCAAACCCATACGTATTAATTGGAGCAGGTCTAGTTGCGAAGAAAGCAATTGAAAAAGGACTTGTAGTACCTGAGTACGTAAAAACATCATTAGCACCAGGATCTAAAGTTGTTACAGAGTACTTAGATAAGTCTGGTTTAACAACATATTTAGATCAATTAGGTTTCCAAACAGTTGGTTACGGCTGTACGACTTGTATCGGTAACTCTGGTCCATTAGCGCCAGAATTAGAAGAAGCAATCGCAGCAAATGACTTATTAGTAACATCTGTTTTATCTGGTAACCGTAACTTTGAAGGTCGTATTCATCCACTTGTAAAAGCAAACTACTTAGCATCACCACCACTTGTTGTGGCATATGCACTTGCAGGTACTGTTGATATTGACCTGAAAAATGATGAAATTGGTAAAGATGCAAATGGCAATGCTGTTTACTTCAATGACATTTGGCCATCAGCTCAAGAAATTGAAGATGTAGTCCAAAGTGTTGTTACATCTGAACTGTTCAAGAAAGAATATGCACAAGTATTTAATAGCAATGAGCGTTGGAATGAAATCCAAACTTCAAACGAAGCGTTATATACTTGGGATAATGATTCAACATACATTCAAAATCCACCATTCTTTGAAGGCTTATCTAAAGAACCAGGTGAAGTTGAAACGTTATCAGGCTTACGCGTAGTTGGTAAATTTGGTGACTCTGTAACGACAGACCACATTTCACCAGCAGGTTCAATCGGTAAGCATACACCAGCTGGACGCTACTTATTAGAAAACGGCGTACAACCAGTTGACTTTAACTCTTACGGTTCTCGTCGTGGTAACCATGAAGTTATGATGCGTGGTACATTCGCGAACATCCGTATTAAAAACCAAATTGCACCAGGCACAGAAGGCGGATATACAACATACTGGCCAACTGGTGAAGTAACATCAATCTATGATGCTGCTATGAAATATAAAGAAGATGGCACAGGCCTTCTAGTTGTTGCTGGTAAAGATTACGGTATGGGAAGTTCTCGTGACTGGGCTGCAAAAGGTACAAACTTATTAGGTATTAAAGCAGTAATCGCAGAAAGCTTCGAACGTATTCACCGCAGTAACTTAGTATTAATGGGTGTATTACCACTTCAATTTAAAGATGGCGAAAGTGCTGAAACGTTAGGTCTTGTTGGAAATGAGTCATTTGAAATTCAAATTGACAAAACAGTTAGACCGCGTGATCTTGTAAAAGTAGTTGCAACTGATGCAGATGGCAATGAAAAACAATTTGAAGTAGTAGCTCGTTTCGATAGTGAAGTAGAAATTGACTACTACCGTCACGGTGGTATTCTGCAAATGGTTCTTCGTGAGAAAATTGAAGAGTCAAAAGTGTCGAACTAAATAATTGAAATGAGCGATAAGGAAGCTAACAACTGTTAGCTTCCTTATTTTATGGAAAGGGATGAAATCAAATGATTTCATCCCTTTCTTTTTACTATAAAAAAATGGAGGAAACGTCATGAAAGAATATAAAAGAATTTTATTACCGTTACAGAAAGAAAAAATATTAGTAATAGCAGCTGTATGCAGCGGGCTTTTTTCAGCTATTTTAAATTTATCTCGTCCAATATTTATGGGACTAATGATAGATAACCTTATTCAACGGGAATTAAAAGGTGCGTATTTGTACATCGCATTGTTTGCGGGTAGCCGCTTGATGATGTGGATAAACAATCTTTCATTCGATTATGTAAGCTCAAAAGCAAGTCAGCGAATATTACGAGAGAAGCGTTTAGATGTATTACGCCATTTTTTCCTATTACCGTTTGAAGAGAGTGAGAAAATCAAACAAGGAGAGTTAGAAACGTTAGTCGTGTCTGATATTCCAAACTGGGTCAGATTATATGGTTCTATATTAATAGAATATATACACGCCGTTGCGCAATTTATCGGTGCGATCATAGCGCTGCAACATATAGATACACAGTTTATCTGGTGGATAACTCCGTTTTTATTTTTTAGTGCAACGATTCCAATGCTTTTAGGGAAGAAGGTAAGAAATATCGCAAGCATTGCTCAAAAAAATCAATCAAGTGTTGTAGAGATGGTTTCACAGTTTGTAAAAGGTGCACAAGATTTACGTAGTTTGCAAAAAGAAAAATGGGCTATTCGCTTATTTAAAGGAGTAACGGCGCAATCTTATAAAACAGAAGTAAAGAAGACGATGATGCAACACTGCATTGGAGTGGTTGGAACAGTTATTGAAACAGGAGCGTATATCGTTGTTCTCATTGTAGGCGCGCAAAAAATAATGAAGGGGGAAATAGAAGTTGGTTCACTTGTTGCAGTGTTAGCTACAATTGAAATGCTCTTTTTCCCAGTCCGTTACGTGGGCGATGTATTAATGATGACACAAGTTGCAACCGCTTCGGCAAATAGAGTTTTTTCTTTTTTAGATAAAAGAGTGGCAGATAGCAATGTAGAAAGAGCGATGGGGATGGCGATAACAAATGTTTCATTTCAGGAGAGTGTAGAAGAAAAATATAGAATTCATAATATTGATTTGCAAATTAATCCTGGTGAATTCGTTATCATTGTCGGAGAAAGTGGTGCAGGAAAAACAACGCTTTTAAAATTAATGGCAGGCTTGTATAAACCATCTAACGGTAGCGTTGCTTATTATGGAAATGAGGCTCGATTGACTACAGTGTGGCAAGAACCGCGCTTCTTTCGGACGACAGTAAAAGAGAATATGTATTTTGAGGAAGAGGACTTAGAAAACGAGTTAGAAAAAAATGCTGGACTTGTAAATGTAACGCCAATTATTAGGGGGTTACCGGAAAGTCTTCAAACTGTACTACATAAAAGCGGTGAAGAGTTTTCAGGAGGAGAAAGAAAACGCCTTGCATTATTGCGAGCAATTGTTTCAAATCCAAATCTTATTATTTTAGATGAACCGACTGCTGGATTAGATCCGAGCAATCAAGAAGTTGTTTGGAATATGATAGAAGGGCTAGGAAGCGATGTAACGAGAATTGTAGCGACACATGATGTAGAGAAAGTAATACTAGCAGATCGCGTTGTCATCATGAAAGAAGGAAGTATTGTAGCATGTGGAAGTCCTCAAAAATTAATAAATAGTCATTCATTTTTTAAGAGATGTGAATAAAGATAAGAGCAATGCTCTTATCTTTATTCAGCGTCATTTATTTGATACTCGATAGATTCTGAATGATTCAGATCGACGTTAAAAGTAGCAGTCATAAGGAAAGCTACAATTCCAAGAATTAAGAAAAGGACGAATGAGACTAGAGAAACGTAGAGACAAATACGCCCTACTTTCTTTTTTTCAAGATCGTTACTAAAGAGTGAAATGATCCATGTAATAATACCGATTGGGTATAAAAGAAAACTAAGAATATATAATGTTATTTTTTCGAATGAATTCATAATAAATCCCCCTTTTGTTGAAGTTTATATAACTACGAAAGTAAAAAGGTGAATGGTCCCATAAGAAGATAAACAACACTTTATTTGTGTGTCTAATTATATGATAAAAAGGAAAAAAATACACTTTAAATAAGAATATTCTAATTATTCGGGCTGTGAATATTTCCAAGCTTGTCCGTATAAGCTAAAATAAGGTATATAGTATTTGAGTGATTAAGTTATAAGAAGATAAACACGTTAGGGTGATATAACATGTGGCGGAAGCTTACGATTATTGTAGTGTTACTTTGTTTAGCGGGATATGCAGCTTATGAACAGTTTGGTAAGAAAGATCAAGTAGTACAAGGGAAGCAGGAAAAAAGTGAAGCTGCTATGAAAGAAATGATTGCAAATAATGGTATTGAAATAGGAAAGAGTGCGCTAGACTTTGAATTAACGAAGTTAGATGGAACGAATGTAAAGTTATCGGATTTAAAAGGAAAGAAAGTGATTTTAAACTTTTGGGCAACGTGGTGTGGGCCTTGCCAGCAAGAAATGCCAGATATGGAGGCTTTCTATAAAGAACATAAAGAAAATGTAGAAATTTTAGCAATAAATTATACGCCTTCAGAAAAAGGCGGGGGGATAGAAAAGGTAAGTAATTTTGCTAAGGAAAAAGGAATTACTTTTCCTATTTTATTGGATAAGAACATTGATGTAACAACAGCGTATAAAGTCATTACGATCCCAACTTCGTATTTTATAGATACAAAAGGTGTCATTCAAGATAAGTTTATTGGGCCGATGACGCAAAAAGAGATGGAGAAACGGATTGCCAAATTAAAATAACAGTGAAAAGGTAGAGATGAAATATAATCATTTCTGCCTTTTCTTTTTCACGTAGTGATAACTGCATGGTATGATAAAAGAAATATAAACGTTGAAAGATAAAGGAGTGTATTTGGAGTGGGGAATATATCCTTACCGTTAGATTATGTTGTAATTGACTTTGAAACAACAGGATTTAATCCATATAATGATAAGATCATTCAAGTGGCAGCAGTGAAATATCGTAATCATGAACTAGTAGATCAATTTGTTTCCTATGTGAATCCGGAGCGTCCAATTCCGGACCGAATAACAAGTTTAACAGGTATTACAAATTATCGTGTTTCGGATGCACCGACGATTGAAGAAGTGTTACCTTTATTTTTAGCATTTTTACATACAAATGTAATTGTCGCTCATAATGCATCTTTTGATATGCGCTTTTTGAAAAGTAATGTGAATATGCTTGGTTTACCGGAACCACAAAATAAAGTGATTGATACTGTGTTTCTAGCAAAGAAATATATGAAGCACGCGCCTAATCATAAACTTGAAACGTTAAAGCGAATGCTTGGAATTCGTTTAAGTTCTCATAATGCATTTGATGATTGTATTACTTGTGCAGCAGTTTATCAAAAATGCGCCTTTATTGAAGAAGAGGCGAAAAGGAAATTAAATACAGAAGTACTTGATGAAACCGCAGTATATGAAGCAGTAAAAGGGATACTTGTACGAAATAAACGTGATATTGAATGGGTACGTTGTATGAATGTGGGAAGCTATTTAGATATAAAAGCGTTTTATCCAGTGATGAGGGTAAAAGTGAAAGGGCGAAAGAAATACGTATTAACAGACATATTAGAAGATGATGTGAAAGAAATATGTACGAGTTTAGTATGTGAACCGGCGTTAAAAAGTGAAGTTGGTAATACGAGAATTATGCTTAATAGCTTAGAGGATGTCCTAAAATTAGAAAGTTATATTTTAGAACAGTATGATTTCATACTGCAAGCGTTGCGTGAATATCAAGAAAGTGAAGTGAATGCAGAAGAGAAATTAAAAGAGTATTTAAACGTTATGGTATAAAAACTCCGTGTGCTATTTTGAAGTGAACCCGAATCGAGGTATAGCAAAAACATCTCCTGAATTCGCATACTAAGTATGTAAATTTGACGGAGGTGTTTTTCAGTTGAAGGGCAGAGTGCATTGCTGAGAAGAAATATTGTGATTGGTTTGATAAGGAAAGCCCCCATCATTTTAGGCATATCTAAAATGATGGGGGCTAATTTGTTTTTTAGTTAGTCACTTATTCAAAGAAAATTTGTTTCGTTACCTTACAAATTTTCTTTGAAAAGTTCTGGTAAAAAGTTACTGAACTCACTCATTTCTTCTACGTTATGTTTATATAAACCACTTAGATTAATAAATGGTGGTAATCCTTTCGGGAAAATGAATGTAGAAGTCATTACTGTACCGTTATCGGATTTTTCATATTGATGTATTACTTGCGAAATTACATCGTCATTATCATCTAAACATGAACCCATTAAAACATGGCTGTAATGTGTACTTATAGGACAATTTTTAGGATCTTCCCATCTAATTCTTAGCGGAAATTCTAGTCCGCCCCCAGCAGATTCAATTGAAGCTGATATCGCTCCTACATGCCCATGTACTTTAGGATCAACTAACCATTTAAAATCAACATGTTCTTCTGGGTGCCATAGTTTATATCGTTCAGAGTTATCAATATTGTCCCACCACCAGTCAATCATTTCTGGTGTTACGTTATTCAATTCATGTTCAACTACTATTGATACTTGGTTTTTCATTTTAGTGCCTCCTATTTTTTAATCAACATAGTGTTGGTTATTTATATTGTTATTATAGTTTGCATATTTCATGTGTTCAATAAACAGAAATAGCCGATCTGTTGTATTTTGAACACTTTATAAAAATATGTCTAAAAAAATTTATGAGGTAAAAATTGGGGGGAGAAGACACTAAGTTACGTATAGCTCGTACTAAAGAAGTAATACGTAATGCACGAACTAAATTAATATATGAAAAAGGAGTGGATTGTATACGATAAAGGATAATACAACTAAAGCCAATTTTAGTCTAGGGACATTTGCTTGGAAGTTAAAATATTTTTCGAATTAAGATATGGATTAATCAAACTTATCGTTATATATAAAGAAGGATACCATTCTGGGAATATGTCAAAAGTACCAAGTGAATTGCAGCGGATGGTTTAGGTGTTTTGATATGTGTCCAGATTTCGTGAGTGTTGCAATTTATTGTACACAGAGTTTTTTAGGAGTACTAAAAAATAAAATTTTCTTGCAAATCTGATTAAAGAGTTTTTGCTTTGCTCATACTATGTATAGTAAGAATGCGAAGGAGAGAGGGTGAACAGCATGAGAAGAAGTCGCCGTAAATCGTTTGACGAGCTTGTGAAAGAAAATAAACAACAATTATTAAGCGATCGCGATGCAATCGATCGCATTGAAGAGCGTATTGAAAAACGTTATGAAATGAAACTTTTTAAGCAAGCTGAATAATTCTTAACACTAGTACGATACTACTGTTAAGGAGGCGATAGTAATGGGTAATCCGAAAAAGAATTCAAAAGACTTTGCACCGAATCATATTGGAACACAATCAAAAAAAGCTGGTGGCAATAAAGGAAAGCAAATGCAAGACCAAACGGGTAAACAACCGATTGTTGATAACGGTTAAAGAAAAGGAGAATATTGTATTCTCCTTTTTTATGTATAAATTTGAGGGAAGATAGGTAACTTAAGATGGTGTGTATATACAATATTAGGAGGGAAGTACATGCCAAATCCAGATAATCGAAGTGATAACGCTGAAAAGTTACAAGAAATGGTGCAAAATACAATTGATAACTTTAATGAAGCAAAAGAAACAGCGGAACTTTCTAATGAAAAAGATCGTTCTGCTATTGAAGCAAAAAATCAAAGACGTTTAGAAAGTATTGACTCATTAAAAAGTGAAATCAAAGATGAATCTTAACAGAATGTACAAAAAGGGCTGACTTTTGTCAGCCCTTTTTCGTAATCGTAAAGTTTTCAACGAGTAAACGCCAATTTTGTGGGAATGGTAAACCGATCTTCCAGTAGCTAATACCGCCAATACCTTGTTCTTTCATTAAATTGAACTTACTTTGAACAGACCGTGAATCTTCAAACCAAACTTCGTGTTGTACACCATTTTCATCGAAATAATTGAAATGAGGAGCCTGAGCTGTGAAATCATAACGGATCGGAACATTGTATTTACGAGCTAGTGCAACAGCTGCGACAGAGCTAATTGCTTTTGCTGGTGGGTTTCCTTGTTTGAACGGAAGTTTCCAATCGAATCCGTATAAATTTTGCCCCATCATAATTTTTTGAGGAGGCATTTGAGATTTTGCGTATTGAAGTACTTCTTTTACAGGACCGATAGGAGAGATTGCCATCGGTGGTCCGCCCTGCCATCCCCAGTCATATGTCATAATGACGACGAAATCAACAATTTGTCCTTGTGCTTTATAATCGTGAGCTTCGAAGAATTTTCCCTTTTGATTGGAACTTGTTTTCGGTACAAGCGTTGTACTTAATGTGTATCCGTTAGGTAAGCGTGTTTTCACATTTCGTAAAAAACGATTATACGCTTCGCGATCTTCGGGTGCAACACTCTCAAAATCAAAATGAATATCTCGCATACCGTACTTCTCAGCAGTTTGCAAAATATTTGTAATAAATTTGTTTTGGATTGTTGCGTCCCGTAAAATAACTGATGTCAGATCGGCACTGAAATTTCCGTTTTCGATGTTCGTAATAACGAGCATAGGGATGGTATTACCTTGCGTTGCAATATTAGCGATTTTAGCTGTTTCAGTTGGTTCTTTTAACGTACCATCTCTTTTTGCCTCGAAGCTGAAGTAAGCTAAGTATGTTAAAAATGGATTAATAGCACGTGTAGCATTAACTAAACTTTCTTTAATGGGTATAGTGGAAGGTTGTAAATAGGCGATGGATTCTACTGCACGTTGCGTCCCTTTCGGTATATATAATTGCTGTCCAACGTGGAGAATGGATTTTAA
This sequence comes from Bacillus sp. SSR7, assembly GCF_055902415.1. Classification (NCBI taxonomy): domain Bacteria; kingdom Bacillati; phylum Bacillota; class Bacilli; order Caryophanales; family Bacillaceae; genus Bacillus; species Bacillus sp. SSR7. The sequence goes on from NZ_JBVVXV010000005.1 coordinate 96,204, forward strand.
AGATAAGTTATTCACTTTAGCTAAACTAGCGAGAGGAACGTTATATGTTTGAGAGATTCGATATAAGCTGTCGCCAGGCTGTACATAATAATTATTTCCTTTCGTATTCACAATTAGTGCCTGACCAACAACGAGTGTTTCAGCTGGATTGAGCCCATTGTCTTTTACTATCTCGTCAGGTGTTGACCCATATTTAGATGCCAAGCTATATACGCTATCACCGCTCCGAACCGTTACAATTTGAATCATATGTTTGCTCCTTTCGGGAAAAGATTCACTGTTTTTATTTTATTTTTGATGTCACTGTATTATGATTAAATGTATGCAAGGTAGCAGAAGTGAAAGAAGGCGAATACATATGTTTGTAGCAGAACATGAAGTTGAAATCCGTTATGCGGAAACAGATCAAATGGGTGTTGTTTACCATTCAAACTATTTAGTGTGGCTTGAATTAGGCCGTACAAAACTTATACAAGATTTAGGATTTTCCTATGTTGAAATGGAGAAAGAGGGGATTATTTCTCCTGTGTTAGACTTGCAAATTTCATACCGTAAAGCGATGCGTTACGGTGAAAAAGCAATTGTGAAAACGTGGGTGGACACTGTGAGCCCGCTTCGCGTTGTATATGGATATGAAATTTATAATGGTGAAGGTGATCTTTGTATTACTGCAAGTACGACAAATATTTGCGCGAAAAAAGAAGGATTCAGGCCCGTATCATTTAAAAAGTTCTATCCTGAGTGGTATGCGAAATATGAGGAAATTAAGAAAAAATAAAAAAAGCGTGGCAGATGCCACGTTTTTTATTTTTCATAATTAAATTGCGGGAAATCATCACCGTCGTTAAATGTAACAGATAAATTATGTCCATCGAAGAACCACTCATCATCGCCTTCAATAAAGAAGTTAATACCTTCTTCTTGAGTTTGAACAGCAGGATGTGCAGGATCATCTTTACGAATACCTAAAGAAAGTCCTTTTTGCACAGTACTGCAACCGCCATATTGTACGAAAAGGCGCAGTGTTTCACCCGATTGTAAGTTTAATTCGTTTTTATACCATTGTGCTGCTTCTTTTGTTACGGAAAGATTCATGTATAGTTCCTCCAAATTATGTTGCTTTTTCTTTAGTATAAAAAATAACGCAAAAAGACGCTATTAATATGCTTCACGTTTTCTTTTTGCGTTATGTGGGTTACGATCTTATTTTTGCTTTTTTGAAAAGTTTGCTTTCGGTTCAGTTTTATTTATAATTCGTCCAATATTTGCACGGTGTTTATAAATAACCATACCTGCTAATAAACACATCGCAATAATGAAGATTTTATCCCCGCTAACAATTGATGCGATAACGGCAACGACAGCTGTTACCATAGAAGAAAGTGATACGTATCTTGTTGTAAATAAAAGGCTGAAAAAGACAACAGCTAATATTGCAAAAACAACTGGTGAGTAGCATAATAGCACGCCAGCAGAAGTTGCAACTGCTTTACCACCACGGAATTTCGCGAAAATCGGATACACATGTCCAAGAACAGCTGCTAATCCGAACCATAGTGGATGAACGTCTAACGCGAAAATAATCGGTAGACTCGTTGCTAATGTACCTTTTAAAATGTCAGCAATTGTAACGATAAAACCTGCTTTTTTCCCTAGTGTGCGGAATGTATTTGTTCCGCCTAAATTACCGCTTCCGTGCTCACGAATGTCAATTCCATAACCAATCTTTCCAACGACTAGTGCAAATGGAATCGAGCCAAGTAAGTAGGCAACGATAAATAAAAGATATGTAGTAACCATAAGTTCAGTCTCCTTTATTCAAATGTGTTGATAAAGGGTAAAAAGAGTTTTTCCCGTATATTGTACCATACATTTGTAAAGAGCACATTTCTTTTTTGTAAATGAAAAATTCATTATTTCGTGAAAAAAATTTCACAGTAATGTTACATTTCTCACAGAAACACTAAGACTATATGTAGTAACATTTTAATCAAAAGACAACAACATATTGGTGGAGGGTTATAAATGTTACAAAATAATACACGTGGAGAAGAAGAATTAATGAAAGTGTTTGAGACAATAGTCCACGGCAATGAACAAGATTTAATGCAAGAAAATGCAAATGTAGATGGCCGCTCTCCGATGGGAGTAATGGGAACGTTCGCATCTGAGAGTGCGAAATATTACGCTGTTGAAAATTTATTGTCAGATCAAGTGAAAAAAGCGATAAATGAAAATATATTATATCCACATGATTTAGATTTTTATGCGACAGGAACGACGACTTGTTCACAAATTCCGTTAGCGCAAATGCTTGCGAACGGTTTTCATACCGGACATGGACATATGAGACAACCGCAAGACATTAAAAGTGCATTAGCTCTTTCATCTATTATTTTTCAAGCGAATCAAAATATGCAGCACGGTGGTCAATCGTTTGCACTCTTTGATGTTGATTTAGCTCCATATGTGAGAAAAACAGTAGAGAGACATAAGAAACGATTACAGTCATATCCGCTTACGAAAGAACAAATAGAAGAATTTGCGTGGAAAGAAACAGAAAATGATACGTATCAGGCTTGTGAAGCTTTCATTCATAATTCAAATAGTATGCATAGTAGGGGCGGGGGGCAAGTACCGTTTATTTCTATTAATTATGGAACAGACACATCGAAAGAAGGAAGACTTTTAATTAAACAACTTTTAAAAGCGACACAAGCTGGTCTTGGTAAAGGGGAAACACCAATTTTTCCTATTCAAATTTTTAAAATGAAAAAAGGTGTGAACTTTGTAGAAAGTAATCCGAACTATGATTTATTTGAATTAGCGTTAGAGACAACGGCTGAACGATTATTCCCTAACTTTTCATTTTTAGATGTGCCATTTAATGCTGTGTATTATGATGGAAGACCGGAAAGTGAAGTATGTTACATGGGATGTCGTACTCGTGTTATGTCTAACATACATGGAGAAGAAACGGCGATTGGAAGAGGGAATTTATCCTTTACGTCTATTAACTTAGTGAAATTAGCGCTCATTAGTGGTTCACAAGAAGCGTTTTTTGAAGCGTTAAATTATTACTTAGATGTAGGAATCCAGCAATTATTAGAGAGATTTGAGTATCAATGTACGAAGCGAGCAAGAGATTTTCGATTTTTATATTCACAGGGCGTATGGCGCGGTGGAGAAAAGTTACAGCCTGAAGATTCTGTAGCATCGATTTTAAAGCAAGGGACGTTAAGTCTTGGTTTTATCGGTCTTGCGGAGTGTTTAGTAGCTTTAACAGGAAAGCATCACGGAGAAGATGAAGAATCATGGAAACTCGGATATGAAATTATTTCCTTTATGAGAGATAGAATGGATAAAGCGACAGAAGAACATGAACTGAATTTCTCAGTCATTGCAACTCCTGCAGAAGGGTTATCGGGGAAGTTTGTGAAAAAGGATAGGGAAGAATTTGGCGTGATTAGCGGTATAACGAACCATAATTATTATACGAATTCATTCCATATCCCAGTTTACTATAACATGCAAGCGATAAATAAAATTCGTTTAGAAGGACCTTTCCATGCTCTATGTAACGGGGGGCACATTACGTATATTGAACTAGACGGAGCAGCTATGCATAACAAGAAGGCGTTAAAACAAATTGTGCAAGCGATGGCAGAACATGGCGTTGGATACGGTTCAATTAATCATCCTGTTGACCGTTGTAAGTGCTGCAGTTATCACGGAGTTATCGGAAATGAATGTCCAAGCTGCGGAAATGAAGATGAGGCCAATATAGAAAGAATTCGCCGCATAACAGGTTATCTTGTAGGAGATATGTCGAAGTGGAATAGTGCGAAACGTAGTGAAGAGATGGATCGGGTGAAGCATAAATGAAAGTGATGAACATCATTCATGATAGTGTAGTAGATGGAGAAGGGTTGCGGACAGTCGTGTTTTTTGCGGGCTGTCCGCATCGTTGTTTCGGTTGCCATAATCCGAAATCGTGGAATATTTGTAATGGAACTGAAATGACAGTAGAAGAAATTGTGAAAGAGATTGCAAGTAATCCATTAACTGATGTAACATTTTCAGGTGGGGATCCATTTTTTCAAGCTGCTGAAGTGAAAAAAATAGCAAAAGCTGTGAAGGATTTGAAAAAAAATCTATGGATGTATACAGGTTATACGTTAGAAGAGATACAGAGTTCTCAAAATAATGATATGATAGAGTTGTTACATTATGGGGATGTTTTAGTCGATGGAAGATTTGAAATCGAGAAAAAAGATTTAACACTTCCATTTCGCGGAAGCTCCAATCAACGTATTATTCGATTGAAAGAGTAAAAAGGCGGGATAGATGATATGAATAAAACAGTATTACTTGTTGAAGATGAAAGAAGATTACGTGAAATTGTTAGTGATTATTTTCGTAACGAAGGCTTTGAAGTGATCGAAGCAGAAGACGGAAAAAAAGCGCTAGAATTATTTGCAGAGCATGAAATTGATTTAATTATGTTAGATATTATGTTACCAGAAATAGATGGATGGTCTGTTTGTAGACGAATTAGAAAAGAATCAGCAGTACCAATTATTATGCTAACAGCACGTTCGGATGAGGATGATACATTACTAGGGTTCGAATTAGGTGCAGATGAGTATGTAACAAAACCTTTTAGCCCGAAAGTATTAGTAGCTCGTGCGAAGACGTTATTGAAACGTGCGGATGGCGTGGTAGGAGTAGCAGAAGAAAATGCTATGTCTTTAGCTGGAATAGAAGTGAATCGTCTATCTAGAACCGTTTTAGTAGATGGAGAAGAAATTATATTAACACATAAAGAATTTGAACTTCTCGTTTATTTAATGGAGAACAAAGGAATTGTGTTATCACGTCAACATTTATTAGATCAGTTATGGGGATATGATTATTACGGTGATGACCGAACGGTTGATACTCATATTAAAAAACTACGAAATAAGCTAGGAGATAAAGCGAAGCATATTGGTACTGTTATTCGAGTAGGTTATAAGTTTGAAGAATAATCGTAACGGATTGTGTACTTTAGCCTAGGGAAATGTCGATTTTTATATCCTCTTTGGCAGGCAGAATGTACAAAAAATACATTTCTTGTCTACAATGTTAGATAAGAGTATTTTTTTAATTGGATTTCACGATGAGTTCACAAGAAGGACACAAAACGTGACTATACTGAAAATACGAATTCACCAGAGAGGGGAAGTAAACATGGGATATTACGACGGACCAAATTTAAATGAAGAGCATAGTGAAACGAGAGAAGTGAGAAAATCAGGAAGTAAAAAAGGTTATTTTTTCACAGGTTTAGTCGGAGCTGTAGTTGGGGCTGTTTCAATTAGTTTTGCAGCACCATATATGCCATGGGCTCAAAATAATGGAGCGGCGGTATCATCATTTAGTTCAGATTCGAAAGTAGAAGGTACTGTAGTTCCTGTTGTCAATAAAGCAAAAAATGAGACTGATTTACCTGGGATGATTGAAGGCGCGAAAGATGTTGTTGTAGGTGTTATTAATATGCAACAAAGCATTGATCCATTTGCAATGCAACCGACAGGTCAAGAACAACAAGCTGGTTCAGGGTCAGGTGTGATTTATAAAAAAGCAGGAAATAAAGCATATATTGTAACAAACAACCACGTAGTAGATGGAGCAAATAAACTTGCTGTAAAACTAAGTGATGGTAAAAAAGTAGATGCAAAGCTTGTAGGGAAAGACCCTTGGTTAGATTTAGCGGTTGTAGAAATTGATGGATCTAATGTAAATAAAGTTGCCACTTTAGGTGATTCAAGTAAAATCCGTGCGGGTGAAAAAGCAATTGCGATTGGTAACCCACTAGGGTTTGATGGAAGTGTAACGGAAGGTATAATCAGTAGTAAAGAACGTGAAATTCCAGTTGATATTGATGGGGACAAACGTCCAGATTGGCAAGCACAAGTTATTCAAACAGATGCAGCGATCAATCCTGGTAATAGTGGTGGTGCGTTATTTAACCAAAACGGTGAAATAATTGGGATTAATTCAAGTAAAATTGCACAACAAGAAGTTGAAGGAATTGGATTTGCTATTCCAATTAATATCGCAAAGCCAGTTATTGAATCACTTGAAAAAGACGGAGTAGTGAAACGTCCAGCCCTTGGAGTAGGTGTTGTTTCATTAGAAGATGTGCAAGCTTATGCAGTAAATCAATTGAAAGTACCGAAAGAAGTAACGAATGGTGTTGTATTAGGTAAAATTTACCCAATATCACCGGCCGAAAAAGCTGGTTTAGAGCAATATGATATTGTAGTAGCATTAGATAATCAAAAAGTAGAGAATGCTCTTCAATTCCGTAAATATTTATATGAGAAGAAAAAAGTAGGCGAGAAAGTGGAAGTTACATTCTATCGTAACGGTCAAAAAATGACGAAAACAGCTACTTTAGCAGATAACTCAGCTACAAAGAATCAATAATCGGAATAAAAGAAAGTCTCTTTCATATTGAAAGAGACTTTCTTTATCGGCTATACTAAAGGAATAGGAGGGATTAATTATGATGATTGAAAACCCAACTCGTACGGAAATTGGTGAAGTATTAAAGAAAAGCAAAACAATTGCGGTTGTTGGTTTATCGGATAAGCCAGAACGTACATCGTATATGGTTTCAAAAGCAATGCAAGATGCTGGATACCGCATTATTCCAGTAAACCCAACAGTAGATGAGGTGCTAGGAGAGAAAGCAGTTGCTTCACTAAAAGATATTAAGGAACATGTTGACATTGTAAATGTATTCCGCCGTTCAGAATTTTTAATGGATGTTGCAAAAGAATTTGTGGAGATTGATGCAGATGTTTTTTGGGCACAATTAGGAGTACAAGATGAAGATACATATCAACTTTTAAAAGAAAAAGACTATACTGTAATCATGGATCGTTGCATAAAAGTAGAACATGCAATGACAAAATAGTATTGATTGTAAAGTTAGAAAGATTGCTTCAGCCCTTATTATAGATAAGTAGGGCCGATGAACGAGGTGTTCATCATGAGATTTTTTAAAGGCTGTTTTTGGGGATTGTTACTTGTAATCCCGTTTTGGATCTTGATCATTTGGATCATAATAAAGGTTTGGAATATGTAATCTTGGCATACATATCCATTTCTCGTTGACAAACGATTATTTTTCTGAAATAGTAGCCTAGAGGAATCCTTGTGAAAAAACAAGGATTTTTCTATTGAAAATGGTATATAAAAGAGATAAGATAACTTGCCAAAACTATAGTCGAGGCGTTATTCTATAATAGAAACATATGTTCTGATTTTGGATTAGGAAAGGGGCAAGGAGTTTGGCGAAGCATCAGTTCCAATATAATGAAGATGCGATTCAAGTGTTAGAAGGACTTGAAGCCGTTCGAAAACGCCCGGGTATGTATATCGGGAGCACGGACAGCCGTGGATTGCATCATTTAGTATACGAAATAGTAGATAACTCCGTTGATGAAGCGTTAGCGGGATTTGGCGACGAAATTTCTGTCGTAATACATAAAGATAATAGTATTAGCGTTATTGATAAAGGGCGAGGAATGCCTACGGGAATGCATAAACTTGGGAAACCTACACCTGAAGTTATTTTAACTGTACTTCATGCCGGTGGTAAGTTTGGTCAAGGTGGTTACAAAACGAGTGGTGGTTTACACGGTGTTGGGGCATCAGTTGTAAACGCCTTATCAGAATGGTTAGTTGTAACGATTAAACGTGACGGAAATATTTATGAACAACGCTTTGAAAATGGTGGTGTTCCTGTAACGACGCTTGAGAAAATCGGAAAGACGAAAGAATCTGGTACGACAATGCATTTTAAACCAGATACAACAATTTTCAGTACAACAAATTATAACTATGAAACTTTATGTGAAAGATTACGCGAATCTGCATTTTTATTAAAAGGGATGAAAATCTCAATAAAAGATGAACGAAATGATTTAGAAGATGTGTTTCATTATGAAACAGGAATTGAAGCTTTCGTTACATACTTAAACGAAGAGAAAGATTCGATTCATCCAGTTGTATATTTCTCTGGTGAACAAAATGGAATTGAGGCAGAGCTAGCATTTCAATTTAACGATGGCTACTCAGAAAATATTCTATCGTTTGTAAATAATGTACGTACAAAAGATGGTGGAACACATGAAGCTGGATTTAAGACAGCAATGACGCGTGTGTTTAATGAGTATGCTCGTAAAGTTTCACTATTAAAAGAAAAAGATAAAAACTTAGAAGGTACAGATATTCGTGAAGGTGTAGCGGCTATCGTTTCTGTACGTGTACCAGAAGAAGTACTTCAGTTTGAAGGGCAAACGAAGGGAAAACTAGGCACAAGTGAAGCGCGTTCTTCAATTGATGCTATCGTATCAGAGCATTTAGCTTACTTTTTAGAAGAAAATCCGGACGTAGCTACACTTCTTGTGAGAAAAGCAATTAAAGCAGCGCAAGCACGTGAAGCCGCTCGTAAAGCGAGAGAAGAAGCGCGTACTGGTAAAAAGAAAAAGAAATCAGAAGGTACATTAAGTGGTAAGTTAACACCCGCACAATCACGTAACCCGCAGAAAAATGAACTGTACCTAGTAGAGGGTGACTCTGCCGGTGGTTCTGCGAAACAAGGACGAGATCGACGTTTCCAAGCGGTATTACCATTACGTGGTAAAGTAATTAATACAGAAAAAGCAAAGCTTGCTGATATATTTAAAAATGAAGAGATTAATACAATCATTTATGCTATCGGTGGCGGCGTAGGAAATGAATTTGATGTGGAAGATATTAATTACGATAAAATTGTAATTATGACCGATGCCGATACAGACGGAGCACATATCCAAGTATTGTTATTAACTTTCTTCTACAGATATATGAAACCACTTATTGAAGCTGGTAAAGTGTTTATTGCACTTCCTCCTTTATACAAAGTAAGTAAAGGAAAAGGTAGGAGTGAAGTAATTGAATACGCTTGGTCAGATGAAGAATTAGACGGTGTAACGAAGAAGGTCGGAAAAGGCTATATGTTACAGCGTTATAAAGGACTTGGTGAAATGAATGCAGATCAATTATGGGAGACAACGATGAATCCTGAAACGCGTACATTAATTCGCGTGAAAATTGATGATGCAGCAAGAGCAGAGCGCCGCGTAACAACGTTAATGGGTGATAAAGTAGAACCGCGCCGTAAATGGATTGAGCGTAATGTGCAGTTCGGTATGCAAGAAGAAGGAAATATTTTAGAAAATGAAATGATTATGGAGACGGAGGTGGAATAACATGCAAGCAGAGAAGTTTCATGACCTCCCGCTTGAAGACGTGTTAGGTGACCGCTTTGCACGTTATAGTAAATATATTATTCAAGATCGCGCGCTTCCAGATGCTCGTGATGGCTTAAAACCAGTACAAAGACGTATTTTATATTCTATGTATGTAGAAGGAAACGTACATGATAAAGCGTTCCGTAAGTCAGCTAAAACAGTCGGTAACGTTATTGGTAACTATCATCCGCACGGTGATTCCTCTGTATATGAAGCGATGGTACGTTTAAGTCAAACTTGGAAAGTGCGTAATGTTTTAGTTGAGATGCATGGTAATAACGGTAGCGTTGATGGTGATCCAGCTGCGGCAATGCGTTACACAGAAGCCCGTTTATCACCAATTGCATCTGAGTTATTACGTGATCTTGATAAAGAAACAGTAGAATTCGTATCAAACTTTGATGATACGAGTGAAGAACCGGTTGTTTTACCAGCAGCGTTCCCGAACTTATTAGTGAACGGATCTACAGGGATTTCCGCTGGTTATGCAACAGAAATTCCTCCGCATCATCTTGGAGAAGTTATTGACGCTACAATGATGCGTATTGATAAACCGAATAGTACTGTTGATGATTTATTAACAGTTATGAAAGGACCTGATTTCCCAACAGGTGGTATTATTCAAGGGATTGACGGTATTAAAAAGGCGTATGAAACAGGTAAAGGTAAAATTATTATTCGCGGGAAAGCAGAAGTTGAAACGGTTCGTGGTGGGAAACAGCAAATCGTAATTACTGAAATTCCATACGAAGTAAATAAAGCAAACCTTGTTAAGAAAATGGATGAGTTACGTCTAGATAAAAAATTAGATGGCATTGCTGAAGTGCGTGATGAGACAGATCGTACAGGTCTTCGCATTGTCGTAGAATTAAAAAAAGAAGCAAATTCTGAAGGTATTTTAAATTATTTATATAAAAATACAGATTTGCAAATACCATATAACTTTAATATGGTAGCGATTAATAATCGCCGTCCAACGCTTATGACATTACCGAAAATTTTAGATGCATATATTGGACATCAAAAAGAAGTTGTTACGAGACGTTCGCAATATGAATTACGAAAGGCAGAAAATCGTCAACATATTGTGGAAGGTTTAAAGAAAGCATTATCGATTTTAGACCAAGTTATTGAAACGATTCGAGCTTCAAAAGATAAGCGTAATGCAAAAGATAATTTAAGTGCGAAATTTGGATTTACAGAAGCGCAAGCGGAAGCAATTGTATCCTTGCAATTATATCGTTTAACGAATACAGATATTACAGCACTACAACAAGAGGCAGATGAGCTTAATAAGAAAATTATTGAGCTACAGGCAATTTTACAAAGTGAAAAAAGATTACTTCAAGTAATTAAAACAGATTTAAAGAGAGTTAAGAAAACATATAGTGATGATCGACGCGCGATTATTGAAGATCAAATCGAGGAAATTAAAATCGATGTAGAAGTGATGATCCCACAAGAAGATGTCATCGTTACTGTAACGAAAGAAGGATATGTGAAACGTACTGGATGGCGCTCACATAATGCCTCAAATGGCAAAGACTTCGGTATGAAAGAGGGTGACATCTTACTTGAACGATTCGATACGAATACGACAGAGACAGTCCTCTTATTTACGAATAAAGGAAACTATATATATCTGCCAGTATATGAAATGCCAGATATTCGTTGGAAAGATTTAGGTCAGCATGTTGCTAATATCGTTTCACTCGACCGGGATGAAACCATTATTTGGGCAACTGTCGTACCGAACTTTGAGGAAGAAAAGCGATTTATCGTATTTGTAACAAAGAATGGTATGATTAAGAAGACAGAATTAAACCAATATAAAGTACAGCGTTATTCAAGAGCGTTCGTTGCTGTAAACTTGAAAAAAGATGATGAAGTTGTTGATATATTTGCGACAGATGGAACGAGTGATATCGTTCTTGCTACACACGGTGCATATGCACTTATTTTCCACGAAGATGAAGTAAGTCCAGTCGGTGTAAGAGCCGCTGGTGTGAAAGCAATTAATTTAAAAGAAGATGACTATGTCGCTTCTGGTAAACCATTAAATGGTGAAAAAGATCAACTTATTCTCGTAACGCAGCGCGGTGCTGTAAAACGCCTAAAAGCATCAGAAATTGAGAAATCAACGAGGGCGAAGCGAGGTCTTGTTATTTTCAAAGAGTTAAAACGTAATCCATACCGCATTGTCGGTATTGAAATCGTTAGAGACGATGAACTAGTTTACATGAAGACAGAGAAACATATCGTAGAAGAAATTGATCCGAAAGCGTATCGGAATAAGGACAGGTATAGTAACGGTAGTTTAGTACTAGATGTTAATGATACTGGTGAAGTTATTGAAACGTGGACGAAAAAACGACCGGAATAAAAAAAGCATCTTGCCATGAATAATGGCAAGATGCTTTTTTCTAGGCAATTTATTATGTAAATAATAATAATCTTGTTATAATAACTGAATGAAATCGTTCTCATAAAGTGAAACTTAAATGAGTGGGGGTCTTACTGCTCACAAATAGCGGGATAAATGGAGGGGCAACATGAAAAAAATAGGTGTAGGGATTGTAGGTTTTGGATTTTCTAGTACAACATTTCACATCCCGTTGTTACAAACGATAGAAGAATACGATATTCGTGCCGTATTATCTTCAAAAGAAGAGGTAGTAAAAGAAACATTACCGAATGCTAACGTCGTTCGTACAATTGATGAATTGGTGAAGCGAGCTGATATTGACTTAGTCGTCATTACTTCACCAAATACAACTCATTTTCCATATGTAAAAGAAGCAATATTAAACGGTAAGCATGTTGTAGTAGAGAAACCATTTGTTGTTTCAATTGAAGAAGGAGAAGAGCTTATTTCATTAGCAGAGCAATATAATGTAGTGTTAAGCGTATATCATAATCGTCGTTTTGATAATGATTTCTTAACGATTAAGAAATTACTAGGAGAAAATAGAATAGGGAATCTATACACATATGAAGCGCATTTTGATCGTTTCCGTCCACATGTACGTGATCGATGGAGAGAAAAGAATTTACCAGGATCAGGTATACTGTATGATTTAGGATCGCATTTAATTGATCAAGCATTATCATTATTTGGGAAACCAAATGCGATAAGTGCAGATCTAATCAAACAACGACCAGGTGCAGAGGTGGATGATTATTTCCACATAGTACTTCACTACGGAGTTAAACGTGTCATTTTACGTAGTAGCAGTTATGTGAAAAAGGCAGGTCCACATTTTACACTGCATGGAGAGAAAGGTTCTATCGTGAAATACGGTATGGATTCACAGGAAGAGCAATTAAAAAATGGAATGAAGCCAGGTGATAACGGTTATGGAGCAGACATTGAAGAGAATTTTGCTACTCTAGAAACAGAAGAAGAGTTAGTACGTATTCCAACAGAAGTCGGTTGCTACGACATGTACTATAAAGGTGTAAAAGATAGCATTGTAAATGGTGAGAAACCACCTGTAACAGCACAAGAAGGCTTAGAAGTTATTAAACTGATTCAATTAGCGGTTGAAAGTAGTGAAACGGGTAGAGTCATCAATTTAAAATAAAAAAGACACGAATTTCGTGTCTTTTTTATTAGGAATGTACGATTATGACTAATTATTTATTTTAATCGTTTGTCATACATTAATTGGATTTGTATGCCATAAGGATCTTCAATAATACCATATGCTTCACTAAATATATTTTTTTCTAGCGGAGAGATTATTTTTACATGCTTATCGGAAATTAAATTATTATAAAACCTTTTTATTTCTTCTAAATTAGCGCTTTGAATGCAAAGTGACATGTTATTTCCAACGTTATAACGTTCATTAGGATTCATTGTATCTTCTGCTATCATTAGCTTTGTATTCCCAATTTGTAATACAGAGTGAGCAATATGATCTTTATTTTCATTTGTAATTTTAAAAGAACGATCTCTTTTTGCCAGTTCTTCATACGTAACAATCATTAACTTTTTGGCTTCTAAATTACGTGTATAAAAATGAATTGCCTCCTTTGCTTGCCCACTCATTGAAAGAAAAATAGCTATTTCTAATGTCATAAATTTATAACTCCTTTATTAGTTAATAATTATAATATAGACTAAAAAGGTTTCAATACATGACACCTTTCGAGGAGGGAAATATGAAAAAAACGGAACGAATAAATGATATGCTTATTTTCTTAAATAATAAAAGATATTTTAATTTAAAAGATTTAATGGTTAGATATGATATTTCTAAAAGTACTGCGTTGCGAGATATTCAATCATTGGAAGAAATAGGTGTACCAATATATTCTGAACTAGGTAGAAATGGAAGTTATAAAATTATAGAAAATAGTGTGTTGTCACCAATTTATTTTAGTGTGGATGAAATGTATGCGTTATACTTTTCGATTCTCACATTAAATGGATACAAGACAAAACCATTTAATATAGAAAGTATTGCGCTTGAAAATAAATTTAAGCATGTATTACCTGAAAATGTGAGTAAAAATATTTCAATTATGGAACGAACACTTTCTTTTGAAGTAACAAATCATAGTAATTTTAGTCCGTTCTTAAAAGAAATTTTGCAGGGGATTTTTGCTGAGCGAGTTTATCATTTAACATATTTAAAAAAAGATGTGGAGAAAGTAATGGTAGCTCAATTTATTCGAATCGAATCTAAATTTGGCCAGTGGTATGCTAAAATCTTTAATTTTGAGACAAATCATGTTCAAATCATTAGATGTGATAAAATTCTTTCTATTGAGAAAACAAGCAATACGAATCCAAAAAATCTTGAAGAATTGTTAAGTTATCTTACAACTTTTCATAGAAAGCCTGATGCAACTGATTTTAGTGTCATTGTTAATCAAAAAGGAAAAGACATTTTTGATAAAGAGAATTATCCTTCCATGAAGATACAAAAAGAAAATGAAAATTACATGATAACAGGCTATTTTAATAAGCAAGAGGTTGATTTTATTTCGAACTATTTTCTGAATTTCGGAGAAACGATTATCTCAATTCAGCCTGTTATGCTAAAAGAGTTAATCTATAATAAGGTGTTATCTATAAAGCAGCATTTCACTTCTTTAAGATAAAGTTAGTTTTAGCCATTTATTTGACATGAAAAGCCCTTGAGATTTAAATATCAAAGGGCTTTTTGTTGATTTTATTTGTTCTTTAGATACAATTATTTTTCTGGGACGGACAGTCCATAAAAGAACATCGTAACGATATCTTGTATATGTTTTTCACGATCTCCTTCAAGAAGCTGTGCCCCGAAATCATCACCTAATTTAGTGAACATTTGAATGTATAGCAACATCATTTCTTTAGTAAGGTGAGGGTTAATTTCATTTTTTTGCTGTGCTTGTTCTAATATTTCTAAATACCAAGGCAAGATTTTTTCGTTTTGATAACTATAAATAAACTTTCGGAGCTCTTCATCTCTTTGCATCATTTGTAGTAACATATCCGGCTGAAATAACCCACCAGTATTCATTTTTCTTACAATCATTTTTTGCATCATATCATGAAAAGGTAATTTTTCCGCTGCAAGATCTTTATAATATTTAAATTCAGATATAATAAATTCTTGTATAAGCTCTCGAAATAACGCATCTTTACTTCCGAAATGATTATAAATGGTAACTTGAGAAACGTTTGCTTCTTTTGCAATATGTTCTATTTTCACTTCATTAAATCCGCGTTCTGAAAATAATAAGAAGGCTGCCTCTTTAATAGCACGTTTTTTCTTTTCTTTCACTTTTTCAAAGCCGTTCAATGCAATCACCTCAATTAAAATATACAAGAAAAAATAATGGAAAACAATAATTTTGAAATATGGACATATAAATATTTCAAAAAAGTTGTTGCGAATATGAAAGATGAGGAGTACAATAATTTTGAAATATCACATATTAAATATTTCAAAAAATGAGGTGGAATTATGATTTCAGTTCAAAATGTCACAAAAAAATTTTCAAATGGAAAAGGTTTGTTTCATATTACATTTGAAGTGAAAGAAGGGGAAGTATTCGGTTACTTAGGACCAAATGGTGCCGGGAAATCCACAACAATTCGTAATTTAATGGGGTTTATAAAACCGACAGATGGTAAAGCGACAATTTTTGGATTGGATTGTTGGAATGAAGCAGCGAAAATTCAAAGAGAAGTTGGCTATCTACCAGGAGAAATCTCTTTTATTGAAGGAATGAACGGATTAGAGTTTTTGAAGTTAATGCAAGGAATGCGTGGGCTAAAGGATACGAAAAGACGAGATGAATTAATAGAACGTCTTCAATTTGATGTGAAAACACCAATTCGAAAAATGTCTAAAGGAATGAAGCAAAAAGTAGGGATTGTCGCTGCATTTATGCATGATCCAGAGGTGTTAATTTTAGATGAACCGACATCAGGACTTGATCCACTTATGCAGCAAGTGTTTATAGATTTAATAGTAGAGGAAAAGCAAAGAGGAAAAACAATTCTTATGTCGTCGCATATTTTCACTGAAATTGAGCGTACGTGTGATCGGGTAGCGATTATTAAAGATGGTCGCCTTGTCACGGTTGAAAATATTCATGATTTACAAAGTATGAGACGACAGGTGATAGATGTAACTGTATCATCAGAGGAAGAGATTGACTCTCTTACACAATGTAATTTGCAATTTGAAACGGTGAAAGGAAGAGAAGCATCAATTATTGTACAAGGAAATTATCAAGCTGTTTTACAAACACTTTCAAACTATAATGTAACCGCACTTCAAACGAGAGCAATGGATTTAGAACATTTATTTATGCATTATTACGATAAGAAAGAAGGGGTAAAGCATGAATAAGCAATTGTTTTTAGCTAGTTTGAAAGAAACACAAAAAAGTATTTTGAGTTATGCAACTGGTGCAGCTCTATATTTATGGTTGTTAATTTGGATCTTCCCTTCCATGGTATCGGCGAAAGGATTAAATGAATTAATAAGTGCTATGCCTGATAGTGTAAAAAAAATTGTTGGCATGGAAAGTCCGATTCAAAACGTAATGGATTTTTTAGCTGGCGAATATTATAGTCTATTGTTTATTATTATTTTAACGATTTTTTGTGTAACAGTTGCAACGCATTTAATTGCTCGTCATGTAGATAAAGGAGCGATGGCATACTTGTTAGCAACACCTGTATCTAGAGTGCAAATTGCAATCACGCAAGCGTCTATTCTTATATTGGGACTACTGATGATTGTTGCTGTTACGTATGTAGCGGGTTTAGTAGGTGCAGAATGGTTTTTGGAAGATAATAACTTAAATGCAGAATTATTCCTGAAGGTAAACGTAGTTGGAGGGCTCATATTTTTAGTCGTTAGTGCTTATTCATTTTTCTTTTCTTGTATATGTAATGATGAAAGAAAAGCACTTAGCTATTCAGCAAGCTTAACTATCTTATTTTTTGTATTAAATATGGTAGGTAAATTAAGCGATAAGTTAGAGTGGATGAAAAAAATATCATTATTTACACTATTTCGTCCGAAAGAAATTGCTGAAGGAACGTATAACATATGGCCAGTGAGTGTAGGCTTAACCGCTGGAGCACTTTGTATTTTCATAGTAGCGATTGTAGTGTTTAAGAAGAGGGATTTACCGTTGTAAAGTAGAAAGTCCACTGATAGAGTGGGCTTTTTTTGATGAGGAGGAAACGAATGAGTGCAGCTATATGTAAATGATGTAGAAAAGTCATTATTGTTTTATAAGAAAATAATTGGTTTAAAGTTGTCGATTCAAATGGGATTTCCTCAGGATCACATCTAAGTAAAGGTAAACATGAAGAATGTTTACCTTTTTTTATGAAAATATTCAAAAAAATGAACCTTTTTCTAGGCTCACCCGTCTAATACATGTAAAGTTAAATTTGAAGTGAGGATGAAACAGGAGGAGCAATTGTGAAAGTAATCCCTTTATATAAAATGATTGTAAAAGAAGAAACGGATGTTTCTTTAGCGAAAAAAGGTGATCATGAAGCATTTATGGCGCTTATACATACAGAAAAAGTAAAGATGTATCGTATTGCAAAGGCTATGTTACGTGATGAGACAAATATAGAGGATGCGATACAAACAACAATTTTAAAAGCCTATGAAAATATAAAAAAATTAAAGAAAGAAGAGTTTTTTCAAACTTGGTTAATTCGAATTTTAATGAATGAATGTAATAACATTATTAGAACGTATAAAAAGATAATTGTGACAGAAGAGAATGGTTATAATATGAGTGCGTGCGATCAGTATGAAGATATAGATTTGTGTAATGCGATTCAATCGTTACATGAAGAGTTAAGAGCTGTTACGGTGCTTTATTATTATGAAGATATGAATCAAGACAGTATAGCAAAGCTTTTAGAAGTACCAAAAGGAACAGTGAAATCGAGATTGGCACGTGCGAGGGAACAACTACAGAAACGATTAAAGATGGAATAGGGGGTGCAAAGGATGGATAATGAAAAAATATTTGATGAGAAATTAAAAAAGAGAATAAACGAAGAGAATGTTATAGTACCGCCAGAGTTAAATGAAAAGATTAATCGTACACTACATAGTCTTCCGGTAAAAAAGAAAGGTTACAGAGTTTATATGATAGTTATAAGTGCAGCTGTTCTAGCACTTTCAATTGTGTCTATGTCGGAGTTTTCTGATCAAATTTTTGCTCAAAACGGCGGAGTGTTTGAATATGTAAAGAAAAAGGCATTTTCTGATTACGAAAACGAAGAGGAAATAAAAGCGAATGCAAATTATCCAGATAGAGAAAAGATTCATGAAAAGATGCTAGATTCCATTGATCATTTTAATAATATTTCAGGACAATTTGAGGAATATTCTAGTTCGTCAAGAATTGCTACAACATACAAATATGCGATTGATACGGAGCAACAACGAGGTATCTCTTCGAAAGAAGATAAACTAGCGAAAAAACGAACCATTATATATAACGAGGGCAAGAAAAAAGAGTTTGATGACGAGAAGTATACATACAAAGAAACAAAATGGAGCCCGAAAGAAAGAAACTATGAACTATTAAAATTAAATCCTACGGAAAGGGTATTGAGAAAATCAGGTGAGAAAAAAAGATATGATGATGAATATGTGGGATTCGCGAAGTATAGTATTCAATCCGAATTTGCGGATCTATTAATTCGATATAAAGATTGGAATTATAAAGAAACGAAGTATCTTGGACTTGATTGCTACAAAATAGAAGGGACAATACATATAGAAACGCCTGTAAGTACATCTGAAGATTTAAGAGGGAAATTTGAAATGGTTGTAGAGAAAAATACAGGGATTATGCTAAAATTCCTTAGTTTCCATGATGGTATGATTCAATATTCGATTACAACAGAATGGATACAAATAAACAAAGGATTGAAAGAGAATACATTTCAAAAGGAAAGCGCTAATTATGAGAAAGTGAAAAATATATTGGATGAATAGAAAACGGAGGGAATTATATGGAGAATCATTCTTCTTCAAGAGAACAGAAAAATAAACGAAAATATAAAAAGACAACGATAATAAGTGTATTGTTAGCGATATTACTATTTTGCGGATTGGGATATGGCACTTACGTATATATGAAAACTTCTAATCTCGTACAAAAATCAAATGTTAATTTAGCACGTGGTGAAAAATCAAATTTACGTGAGAAAACGGTAAAACCGATTACGAATAATGTTTCACTTTTAATTATGGGAATTGATGAAAATCAAGAACGACAAAAGGAGTATAATGGTGCATTTCATACAGATGCACTGCTGTTAGCTACTTTTAATAAAGATGATAAGACTGTGAAATTAACGAGTATACCACGTGATACATACACATATGTTCCGGTTGAAAAGAAAAAAGATAAAATAACGCATGCATATGGAAGTGGTTTCGTTAAAAATGGTAAAGATGGAGGGCCGCAAGCTTCAGTGGAAGCGGTAGAAAAGTTATTACAAGTGCCTGTTGATTATTTTGTAAAGTTTAATTTTAATTCATTTACTAAAATTGTTGATAGATTAGATGGGATTGAAGTAGATGTCCCAGTTGAATTTACGGAGCAAAATAGTAAAGATGAACCTGACGCGATTCATTTGAAAAAAGGACTACAAAAATTAACAGGGGAAGAAGCACTTGCCTTAGCAAGAACGCGTCATATTGATAGTGATGCAATGAGAGGACAGCGCCAACAACTTGTTATGGAAGCGATTTTAAGTAAATTAAAAAGTGTAGGATCGATTACAAAGCTAGAAAAAATAGTTGAGGCGGTTGACGGTGATTTTAAAACAAATTTAGCAATGGATGATATTTTATCTTTTTATAAATACGGTTTAAATTGTTCGATTGAAAAAATTCAATTAGCAGGTGATGATTTATACTTACCTAATGGTCCAAATGGGCAACGTGTATATTATTATAATCCTAATAAAAAAGATTTGCAAAGTTTGAGTAATACGCTTAGAACACATTTAGGATTAAGTGAAAAACAGATTGAGGAGAATTAAAGCGAACGAAATGTCTGCTTTTTATTGTGCACAATAGTATGTCGTTTATTTTTGAATGTTATATACTATTTTCGAATTTAAGATAATAGTGTAACGTAAAGTTATAGTTTAAGTTAAATAACAGGGGGGCTATTATATAGAATGTATCATTAGCAATTATTGAAATAGTATGGGAGAAATAAAAGAAACAGGTGAGTATTAAAAATGATAATTGTAAAAATTTAACATTTCAAGTTGTTGTGGCCATTATTTGTGGTATTGCAGTAGGAGCAATTTGGCCGAGTGTTGGACAAGAGATGAAGCCAATTGGTGAAACGTTCATCAATATGATCAAAATGGTTATTGCACCAATTATCTTTTTAACAATTGTTCTCGGTATTGCGAGTATGGGAAGTATGAAAAAGGTAGGTCGTGTTGGTGGGAAGGCACTATTATATTTTGAAATTGTTACAACAGCGGCTTTAATTATTGGTATCATCGTAGCGAATGTTGTACGTCCAGGAGATGGGTTAGATCCTTCGAAACTAAAGGGCGGAGATGTTTCACAATATGTACAAAGCGGGCAAGAAATGAAATGGATGGATTTCTTTTTACATATTGTGCCGTCTAACATGTTTGAAGCCTTTGCAAAAGGTGATATTTTACAAGTTCTGTTCTTCTCCATTTTATTCGGTGCAGGGTTAACGATGTTAGGGAAAAATGGACAACCGGTAATCGACTTTTTTGAAAGATTATCGAAAGTATTTTTTAACATTTTATCCATTGTAATGAAATTAGCACCGGTTGGAGCATTCGGTGGAATGGCATTTACAATTGGAAAATATGGTTTAAGTACACTTATTCCACTTGGTAAATTAATGATTTGTGTATATGCAACAATGGAATTATTTGTTTTTATTGTTTTAAATTTCATTTGTAAATTTTACAAATTCAGTTTATGGAAATATTTGTCGCATATTAAAGAAGAATTACTTATTGTTCTTAGGACATCATCATCAGAATCAGTATTGCCGCGAATGATGACAAAGATGGAAGACTTCGGATGTTCGAAGCCGGTAGTAGGTTTAGTCATTCCGACGGGGTACTCTTTTAACTTAGATGGAACAACAATTTATTTATCGATGGCCACTATATTTTTAGCACAAGTCTTTCACGTCGATCTTTCACTAGGTCAACAATTAACGATAATAGCTATTTTGTTAGTTACATCTAAAGGAGCAGCCGCAGTAACAGGTGGAGGCTTTATTGTACTAGCGTCTACTTTATCTGCGATGAATGTTATTCCATTAGAAGGGTTAGCGCTATTACTTGGTGTAGATCGTTTTATGTCGGAAGCACGTGCTATCGTCAACTTAATTGGTAACGGTATTGCGACTGTAGTTGTTGCAAAAAGTGAAAATGAATTTGATGATAATAAGTATACGAGGGTAGTAGAGGAAATGAGAAGAGAGAAAATGGCCGGATAAAAAAGTCAGCTTTGCTGACTTTTTTATTTTTGTAGAAAAGAGGTTTGCTACGATATACATTATTTATTAACAATAATTTACAAGTATTTTATGGCGAAGGGATATAAAGACTATTAAATCAATACATAGAATTCAATGAGGTATAGTGTTTTAAAAGATTATGGAATTTTTATGAATGTTACTGTAAAAAAATAATTTTTTAAAAATTTTCAATAATAACACTTTACAAAACTCAAAAAATTAGTAGAATAATAGTTAATAAGAATCTTCTGATAAATATATAAAGAAAAACAGAATTATCAGAAAATTCTTAAATGAGAGCGTTAAGAATTAGGGAGGGTACAGAAAGTGAAAAAGAAAAAAATGAAAAAACTAACAGCAGTTGTAGCACCAGTTTTAGCAATGAGTATGGCATTAACAGCATGTTCTACATCAGGCGGAGATAAGAAAACAAGCACAAATTCTAGCTCTGGCGGAGATAGCAAATCAGAAGAAAAATTAGCAGCGAAACAAGTACTAAATCGTACTGAAACAAATGAGATTCCAACAATGGATACTTCTAAAAATACAGATACATTAGGTTCTCAAATTTTAGGGAACACAATGGAAGGTTTATATCGATTAGATAAAGATAACAAACCAATCCCAGCTGCGGCAGAATCAAGCACGAAGAGTGAGGATGGTAAAAAATATACATTCAAATTACGTAAAGATGCAAAATGGTCAAATGGTGATCCTGTAACAGCAAAAGATTTCGTATATGCTTGGCAACGTCTATTAGATCCAAAAACAGCTGCTGAGTATGCATTTATCGCATTCCCAATTAAAAATGCAGAAGCGGTTAATAAAGGTGAAAAACCTGTAACGGAACTAGGAGTAAAGGCAGTAGACGATCTTACTTTAGAAGTTGAATTAGAACAAGCAGTACCATACTTCTTAAACTTAATAGCATTCCCATCGTACTATCCATTAAATGAGAAGTTCGTAAAAGAAAAAGGGGATAAATACGGTTTAGAGTCTGATACAACAGTATATAACGGACCGTTCGTTCTTACTGATTGGAAGCATGAGCAAGGCTGGAAATTAAAGAAAAACGATCAATATTGGGATAAAAAGACTGTAAAACTAGATGAAATTAACTATAGTGTAGTAAAAGAAGTAGCTACAAGAGTAAACTTATATGATACAAATGCAATTGACTTTGCGCTATTATCAGGTGAATTCGTTGATAAGTATAGAAATAATAAAGAAGAGTTTGGTACATACTCACAAGTAAGTACTTACTTCTTACGTATGAACCAAAAACGTGGCGGACAAGATACACCGTTAAAGAGCCAAAAATTACGTGAAGCCATCGCACTTTCAATTGATAAGAAAAATCTATCAAACGTTATTTTGAACGATGGATCTAAACCTGCGGACTTCTTAGTACCGAAAGGATTAGCAACTGGACCAGACGGCAAAGACTTCCAAGAAACATTTAAAAATGGTATTAAACCAGATGCGAAAAAGGCAGCAGCTGCATGGGATGAAGCGAAAAAAGAGCTTGGAAAAGACCAAGTTACAATTGAGCTATTAAACTATGACACTGGTAATGCGAAAAAAGTTGGGGAATATGTAAAAGATCAAATTGAGAAAAACTTAAAAGGTGTAACTGTTAATATTAAACTTCAACCATTCAAACAAAAACTGAAATTAGAAACAGAGCAAGATTATGATTTATCATATGCTGGTTGGGGACCTGACTACGCTGACCCAATGACATTTTTAGATATGTTCCAGTCTAATCATTCTCATAACCAAATGAGCTTCGCTGATCCTAAGTATGATGATATGATCAAAAAAGCTGGCGGAGAATTAATGGGTGATGCGAAGAAACGTTGGGAAGAGCTAGGAAAAGCTGAGAAATTACTTCTTGAGCAAGATGTAGCACTTGTACCTTTATACCAACGTGGTGATGCATACGTTCAAAAACCAAATGCGAAGGGCATCGTTCACCATAACATTAGCCCAGAGTATAGCTTCAAGTGGGCGTACATGACTGAAAAAGATGGAAAATAATTTTTAAGCAGTGAGGCTATATTTAAGTGGATGTATATAGGTTTCTTAGCTTATT
Source organism: Bacillus sp. SSR7 (assembly GCF_055902415.1). Classification (NCBI taxonomy): domain Bacteria; kingdom Bacillati; phylum Bacillota; class Bacilli; order Caryophanales; family Bacillaceae; genus Bacillus; species Bacillus sp. SSR7. Next base: position 119,682 of record NZ_JBVVXV010000005.1, read on the forward strand.
TTGTAATGAGAATCTCATTGTCCACAATAGAAAGATAAAATGATAGAGCATTCCAAAAGTAGACTATTTACTTTTGGAATGCTCTTTTATTATGAGAATACATGCGAATAAATAGATAGATGTAGGAAAGAACTTGTATCGTGATAATTGAAAAGAATACTCGTTACTATCACAAAAAAATAATTTTTAGAATATTTTAAAAATAACTTTACAAAAATAGAAAAGTTAGTAGAATATTAATTAATAAGAATTTTCTGATAACTAGTTATTAGAAAATCTCTCAAAATGAGTTTCGTACATATAATTGGGGAGGGTACAAAAATGAAGAAAAAGATGAAAAAGTTCACGGCGGTTGTAGCGCCAGTTTTAGCGATGAGTATGGCGTTGACAGCGTGTTCTGGATCTGGTGGGGAGAAGAAATCAACTACGACGTCTAGTGGTGGTGGAGAAGAGAACAAATCTGAAATTAAATACGCAGCAAAACAAGTATTAAATCGTACAGAGAATCAAGAAATTCCGACGATGGATACGTCTAAATCTACTGATACGTTAGGGTCACAAATTTTAGGGAATACGATGGAAGGATTATATCGATTAGATAAAGATAATAAGCCGATCCCAGCTGCTGCAGAATCTAGTACGAAAAGCGAGGATGGCAAAAAATATACATTTAAATTACGTAAAGATGCAAAATGGTCGAATGGTGATCCTGTAACAGCGAAAGATTTCGTATTTGCATGGCAACGCTTACTTGATAAAAATACAGCGTCAGAATACGCATTTATTGCTTACTATATTAAAAACGCAGAAGCAATTAATAAAGGTGAAAAACCTCTAACAGATTTGGGGGCAAAAGCAGTAGATGATTATACACTAGAAGTAGAATTAGAAAAGCCAGTACCATATTTCTTGAATTTACTAGCATTCCCGTCATACTATCCGTTAAATGAAAAATTCGTAAAAGAAAAAGGAGATAAGTACGGTTTAGAAGCAGATACAACGGTGTATAACGGGCCGTTCGTGATGTCTTCATGGAAACATGAACAAGGGTGGCAGCTAAAGAAAAATGATAAGTATTGGGATAAGAATACTGTGAAATTAGAAGAAATTAACTATAGTGTAGTAAAAGAAGTTGCGACAAAAGTAAACTTATATGATACAGGATCAATTGATTTCACACTACTATCAGGAGAGTTTGTAGATAAATATAAATCGAACAAAGATGAGTACGGTGAGTATTCAGAAGCAAGTACATTCTTCTTACGTTTAAATCAAAAGCGTAACGGACAAGATACACCGTTAAAGAGCAAAAAGCTTCGTGAAGCAATTGCATTATCGGTTGATAAAAAAGGACTGGCAAACGTTATTTTAAATAATGGTTCAAAAGCAACAGATCAATTGGTTCCAAAAGGACTTGCGACAGGACCAGACGGTAAAGACTTCCAAGATACATTTAAAAATGGTCTGAAATATGATCCGAAAAAAGGTGCAGCAGCGTGGGAAGCGGCGAAAAAAGAACTTGGAAAAGATCAAGTTACAATTGAATTACTAAGTTATGATGATGGAACTGCGAAAAAGATTGCTGATTATGTTAAAGATCAAATTGAGAAAAATTTAAAAGGTGTAACGATTAATACAAAAATTCAGCCGTTCAAACAAAAATTAAAATTAGAGACTGCACAAGATTATGAAATTTCTTATGCAGGTTGGAGTCCAGACTATGCGGATCCAATGACATTTATTGATATGTTTGAATCGAAGAGCCCATATAACCAAATGAGTTATTCAAATACAAAATACGATGAAATGGTACAAAAAGCAGGTAATGAATTAATGGGTGATGCGAAGAAGCGTTGGGAAACGTTAGGGAAAGCAGAAAAATTATTCCTTGAAGAAGATGCTGGACTAGTTCCTTTATATCAAACAGGAAGAGCGTATGTAATGAAACCGAATGTAAAAGGAATTGTGAAACATAACATCAGTCCGGAATATAGCTTTAAGTGGGCGTATGTAACGGAAGGGAAATAAGAAAAAGAGCGTTTAAAAAATATATTATTTATTTTTTTAAACGCTCTTTTACTATTCAATTAAATTTAAATAAATAGAGAAGAATAAGAAAAGTGGTACTTACATATAGTAGATGGGGGAGAATTCGTATAGTAGTAATAGATTGTTATTGAAGTAAATAAATTAATTATTATGAATATTTCTAAAAATACTTTACAATCCAAGGAAAATTAGTAGAATAGTAATTAGTAATGATTTTCAGATAATTTAAAATAGAAATCTCTCAAAGTTAGTTTCGTACATATAATTGGGGAGGGTACAAAAATGAAGAAAAAGATGAAAAAGTTTACGGCGGTTGTAGCACCAGTTTTAGCGATGAGTATGGCGTTAACAGCGTGTTCTGGATCTTCTGGTGGGGAGAAGAAAACGACAACGACATCTAATAATGGTGGAGAAGAGAAGAAGTCTGATATTAAATATGCGGCAAAGCAAGTGCTAAATCGTACAGAAACTAATGAAATTCCGACGATGGATACTTCCAAAAATACAGATACACTTGGCTCACAAATTTTAGGGAATACAATGGAAGGTTTATATCGCCTTGATAAAGATAATAAGCCAATCCCAGCTGTAGCGGAATCTAGCACAAAAAGCGAGGATGGTAAAAAATATACATTTAAATTACGGAAAGATGCAAAATGGTCAAACGGTGATGCTGTAACAGCGAAAGATTTCGTATTTGCATGGCAACGTCTAGTAGATCCAAAAACAGCTGCTGAATATGCATTTATCGCTTACTATCTTAAAAATGCAGAAGCCATTAATCAAGGGAAAGCAGAAGTTTCTACATTAGGTGTAAAAGCGGTAGATGATTATACACTTGAAGTGGAACTAGAAAGACCTGTACCATATTTCTTGAACTTAATGGCATTTGCGTCATACTATCCATTAAATGAAAAGTTCGTAAAAGAAAAAGGAAATAAATTCGGTTTAGAGTCTGATACAACACTGTATAATGGTCCATTTGTGCTTACTGATTGGAAACATGAGCAAGGCTGGAAATTAAAGAAAAATGATCAGTATTGGGATAAAAAGACTGTAAAACTAGATGAAATCAACTATAGTGTAGTAAAAGAAGTAGCTACAAGAGTAAACTTATTTGATACAGGTGCAATTGATTTCGCACTTTTATCAGGAGAATTTGTTGATAAGTATAGAAATAATAAAGAAGAGTTTGGCGCATATTCGGAAACAAGTACGTTTTACTTACGCCTCAATCAAAAACGCGGTGGGCAAGATACACCGTTAAAGAGTAAAAAACTACGTGAAGCAATTGCTTTATCAATTGATAAGAAAGCTTTAACGAATGTCATTTTAAATGATGGTTCAAAACCAGTGGATTACTTAGTACCAAAAGGTTTAGCAAGTGGACCAGACGGTAAAGATTTCGCAGAAACGTTCAAGAATGGTTTAAAACAAGACTCCAAAAAGGCAGCAGCAGCTTGGGAAGAAGCGAAAAAAGAACTTGGAAAAGATCAAGTAACAATTGAACTGCTGAATTATGATACTGGTAATGCGAAAAAAGTTGGGGAGTATGTAAAAGATCAAGTTGAAAAGAATTTAAAAGGTGTGACAGTAAATATTAAACTGCAACCATTTAAGCAAAAACTAAAATTAGAATCAGATCAAGATTATGATTTTTCATATGGTGGCTGGAATCCAGATTATGCTGATCCAATGACGTACCTTGATATGTTTGAAACGAAAAACTCTCAGAACCAGATGAGCTACTCAAATTCAAAATATGATGACATTATTACTAAAAGTAAGACAGAATGGATGGCTGATGCAAAAAAACGTTGGACAGAGCTAGGGAAGGCAGAGAAATTGTTACTTGAGGAAGATGTAGCACTTGTACCTTTATATCAAAGTGCTAAATCATATGTTATGAAACCGAATGTAAAGGGAATTGTGAAACATAATATTAGTCCGGAATATAGCTTCAAATGGGCATATATTGAAGAGAAATAAAAAGAAAAGAGCATTTTCAAGTTGCGGTATAGCACTTGGAAATGCTTTTTTTTGTGCACGATTTATTGATGGATGAATATATGTATTATAGAAAATTTAAAGGAGAATCCCATGAAACGAAACACATACATCGATTTCTTAGCTTATTACGGAATAGGGAGTGCTCATCCTGGCGGTTTTACGTTAACGAAACAACTGTTAGCACAACTGCCTCTTAGACATGGAGCGAATGTCCTAGAGATAGGTTGTGGCACGGGAAAAACCGCAGCATATATGGCGAAGAATTTTGGATATAAAGTAACGGCGGTGGAAAAGAATGAAATTATGATTCAAAAGGCGAAAGATAGATGGTCGTTTGAAGGACTAGACATTCAATTAATAGAAGGAAATGTAGAGCAATTACCTTGTGTGCATGAATCATTTGAGTTCGTACTCGGAGAATCGATACTCGCTTTTACAGACAAAGAAAGGGTTATTTCGGAGTGCTATCGTGTACTACAGAAAGACGGTAAGCTTGTTGTCATTGAAATGATTATTGATAGGCACATTGATAAGGGAGAGGAAGAAAAAATCGCTCAATTATACGGGATGAAAGAACTATTAACTGAGAGCGAGTGGGTACAATTATTTCAGAAAGCAAACTTTAAGCGGGTTACAATTGCTGGCGGTGGTACAATTGCAGAAACAATCTCTGCTTATATAGAAGAGCCGGAATGGAATGTATCACAATTTATTCCGAATGAGTTATATGAGGCATGGGTGCAACATGAAAATATAAGGCTTATGTATCAACATATTTTAGGTCATCGTATTTTTATATGTGAAAAATAAAGAAAAAGAGTTGGCTAAAAATAGTCAACTCTTTACTTATGTTAAATGAAAAATAATGCAGCTAATGTAATTCCAAAGATAAAACCAAATCCAAGTTCAACACCCCAGCCACAACCGCCACCGCCCCAGCCGCCGCAACCACAATTACTGCAACCACGACCGCCACATCCACAGCCGCTGAATCCACCACCACAACCAAATCCGCAACTATCACATCTGCTAAGGCCGCCGCAAAGATCGCAACCACCGTTTGCATATGCATCATAGTATCCGAATCCTGAATCAAAAGATGAGTGCTGTTGCACTGGTTCAATCCATACAGAGTCTTTTGTCACATCAATTATTTTGCCTAAATGGATGCGACCATCACGATCTTCAATGCGAACGACTTTACCAAAATAACGTCGGCACGTATCATAACATTTTTGTCTATGCATGTTCTTTCCTCCTTCCCATTACAGTAATACGATATGTAAAGGGGACAAGTGCGGCTTGTACGAATGCCCTAACTATCATAATTGTTATAGGAAAGGGGAAATATAGGAAGAGGATATATAAGGAGGAAAAGATATGAAATCTACAGATCAGTTTCAGATATACGAAGTACCGTGGGAAGAATTTATTGAAGCATTGCGAGAGGAAATGAAGAAGCATGTAGGGGCAGATATTATTGATACAGTAGTTTGCAATTTAGAAGATGGTTTTGAGGTGTATACATATGTGCAGGGGGACGTGGATTTTGAGTATAAGGAAACGCTGGAAAGGAAATACGGGAGCGATGCAAAAACTCCTAACGTGTTAACAATTATGTTATTAGCTAGCATTTATCGTACAAGTGAAGAGAATATACGCTTGCATGCGGATCATAAAGATAATCCGATTGTTGAAGTGTATGTGAAGAAATGAAACACGCTGTGAAAGGCGTGTTTTTTAATTTTATGATAAAATGTTAGAAAATTAAGAAAGATGGTGATGATTTGAAAATTAAACATCTTAATCTAACAGTTTCAGATGTAGTAGCCGCGAGAGAGTTTTTAGAAAAATATTTTCATTTAACTTGTAGCGGAGCAAGGGGAAAAGGCTTTGCAGTTATGCGTGATAATGATGGATTTATATTAACGTTAATGAAAGGGAAAGACGTACATTATCCGCAAACATTTCACGTAGGTTTTCCTCAAGAAAGTGAAGAACAAGTAAATAAAATGAATCAAAGGTTGAAGGAGGATGGATTTTTGGTCGAACCTCCTAAGCATGCACATGCGTATACGTTTTATGTGGAAGCACCTGGTGGATTTACAATAGAAGTGATGTGTTAAGTCAAAAATCAAACTTTTTGTCATGTGTTTTTAAAATAAAAAGTAGGAAAAGTCTGTTTTAAGTGTAGAGCTTAAACAGGCTTTTTTACTTATAGTATCGGATAGAAAACGCTAGAAGGAATCATATTCAGTTTTTATAACTGTTTACATAATAAAGTTATGCTGTGTTCGTTGTCCTAAAATACAAGTCATATATCTTGTATCCTCTCATAAATTTAAACATAGGAATTTGTCTACAAAGGTGGCGAAGCCTCATCATGAAAATTCGAATTTGTGCCACATTCATGTTGTTTCTATTTATATGGTTACATCCTTTTTGGACTTTTGCAAAAGGAGAGGAGGCAAAGGAAAGGGTCGTTTCACTTGTATATGATGATTCGGGCAGCATGAGAAATAACGATCGCTGGAAATATGCCAATTACGCTTTGCAAAGTTTAGTTGCGCTATTAGATGAAAAAGATACATTTTCTTACGTTCCAATGAGCAAGCCGAATGATCCATTAAACATTTCGTTAACGAAGGATAAGAGACAAACAGAAATTGAGGGAATTGGAGCGTGGAAAACGTATTTAAATACTCCGTTTAGCGCAGTAGAAACGGCGATGCAATCTATAAAAAAGGAAGCAGATATAGATGGAAAACGTGAATTTTGGCTTATTGTCTTAACTGACGGGGCATTTAATGATTTAGAGAAAGATAAGGTTGGCGGAAAAGAACAAATTACACAGAAATTAGCACAGTTTAAGAAGGATATGGATGCAAAAAAGATCTCATTACATCCAATTTTAATTACGATGGAAGAGGATTTAGGACAGCAAGAAAAGGCGCAACTAAATACGTTTAAAGAAATATGGAAAAAAGAGATAAATGGAGTTACGATGCCATCTAGTGGAGAGGATGGTATTGTGAAAAGCGTCAATCAAGTGGCGGCATTAGTTGCAAATCGTGATCCGTTCTCATCTGTTGAATCGATTGTAAAAACGAAAGTAGTAGGAAAGAAAGTAGAGATTACAACACCATTTCCATTAAAGCGTATGACGCTTGTGCGACAATCGCCTTCTCTGCCCGATTATCAGGTCACACAAATTTCTAAACCATTACAATTACAATCTTCTTTTTCCATACATGCACCAGGTGAAGCGAAATTGTTCGGAAATATAGTTCATATAAGTACGGAAAATGAAGAAGTTATTAAACCAGGAACGTATACGATAGAAGTGGACCGAGATATTGAGAAAGAAGGGTTACAAGTACTAGTCGAACCGGCGCTTAATTATACTGTTTCTACTTATGACAAAGAGGATAAGGATAGAAGAAATGTTGAGGAAATGTATGAAGGTGTGACGGTTGTTATTGAAGCAAAACCTACTGAGTTGCCAGTTCAGTCTTCTTACTTTCAGGCAGAAGTAGAAATAGACGGAAAGCAATATACGATGAAGTGGGACGATAAAAGACATGTATTTTATTACGAAACGAAGCTTACTAAAGGATTAGTACGTGGGAAAGTTCATATGAACATAAAAGGATTTTACAGACAGACGAAAGAATTTAAAATCGAAACAACGAAAAAGCCTGCATTATCTCTTCGAACTGTCACGAAAGATTATGAAGAAAAAGTAACGAATTTAGAAAATAGTAAACCATTTATTATACAACCACAGTTAGATGATAAGCCGATGACAGAAGAGGCTGTAAAAAAACTATTAAAATCTACTGGTGTCACATCTAAACAATCAATCAACTATGAAATAAAACAACATGGTAATCAAATTTATATTTATCCTCGCCCTCATTACTCCGACACATTCAATTTTACAGATACCGGCACCGTAGAAGCTACCATCGTAGTGCAGGATTCAAAATTACAAGAAGTAAAGAAAAACATAACACTCCATATTCAAAATGCACCGTTTTATGAAAAATATGCGCTTATTTTTAAGTTTGTTATTCCTATCACTTTATTACTGTTAATAGTAGGGATAATCGTTTTAGGATGGATTGTCCGTCCAAGATTTCACCGGAAAGCATTATTGTATTACGAATGGGATCAAGAAGTAGCGAAAGATTGGTTATATCAATCTGAGCCAGAATTACTTAAAAATAAATGGTGGAAACATTATTTTGGCATTCCGTTTAGAGCGGAAAGGAAGACAGTGCAATCCGTTACGTTTATAGCAAAGAAAGGATCGAAATCGATATTTGTAGCGAAAGAGTCACAAGTTGTAGGAATGATTATTGATGGGATGTTTATAACAGAGGATGAGGTTGGAATGGAACATAAGACGCTGTATCCAAATGAACTTTTAGTAATTGATAGAGGATATGGTAAAGAAATTTATAGGTACGAGTGTGAATAGTAGATAGGGTGAAGAGGGAGGTTTTTTGCTTTCTCTCCCTCCTTTTTTCAAACAAGCAAGAATAGGAAGGTGGTTCACATGACGTTACAAGTTCCAACGATATTAATTGGTTTAGGGGGAATCGGTAGTACTGTGACACATCAAATATATGAAAGGCTGCCTGAGGATCGCCGAAAAAAAGTAGCAATGCACGTATTTGATACAGATGTGAATACATTGAGTAAATTTGATCATATTCGAAAATTTAAGACGCAAACGAGTTCGAGCAAAACGCCTAGGGAGTATATTGCAGGAGATCCAACGATTCCAGAATGGTTTCCAATGGACCCGACTATACTTGATAAACCACTGACAGAAGGGGCAGGACAGTTACGCGTTATTTCCCGTTTAGCGTTACGTGCTGCAATGAAAGAAGATAAACTCACGTCCTTTTGGCAAGAAATTGAGAAGATTTTTCCGGTTACGAGCGATCAAACAGAATATGGGGTGCGTGTCATTATCGTAACATCACTAGCGGGCGGAACAGGTTCAGGAATGTTTCTACAAATTGCATTATATTTACGTGAAATGCTTCGGAAAAAACTGCAGCATCACAACATTTTAATACGCGGTGCATTTCTAATGCCGGATGTGTTAGTGAAGACGAGAACGGTTAGTGCGAAAGAGTTTGAAACGGTGCAAGCAAATGGCTATGCCTCGTTAAAAGAATTACATGCTATTACGCTCGGCTCTACTGGAGAATTATCAAAACGCGGCGGGGTTACGATTGAATTAGAGTATCGACCGGATCAAGTAGATGAAGACGGAAGAACGAATCATACAATTAAACAACATCATTTACCGTACAATTATTGTTTCTTATACGATTACGAAAATTTACATGGACACCATCTGCACAATTTATCAGATTATATGGAGCAAATGGCAAATACGATTTATTTACAGTTATTTAGTCCGATGTCTGCAAATCATTTTGCACAGGAAGATAATCAAATTCAGCAATTAGCAGAATCGAGCGGGAAAGGGCGATATTGCGGGGCAGGAACAGCAAAGATTATTTATCCGTATGAGCACGTGTTAAAATATTGTGCTTTAAAATGGGCAGTGCAAGGTTTAGATGAATCTTGGCTTCATTTAGATCAACTGTTTCAAGAGAAGAAACAAAGATACGATCAAGATGTAAAACGTGGTATGCAGCGTGAAAAGCCAGAGCGTGGGAAGAGTTATTTAGAAGATTTAGAACATCTTGCTACTCGTCCAGAGCAGGCTCATATTTTCTATAGACAAATGTATAATGAAACGCGTGAAGGAGCAGAGGGGGGTAAGGTCGGTGTTGCGAAATCTAAACTGTTTTTAGAAGCTGTTGAAAGCTATGTACAGCGTACGGTACAAAAAGACGAGGAATTAAATCGTCTGCAGCATGAGTGTAAAATTTCGGCTGCGAAACTGAAAATGATGGAACAAATGAAAGGTGAAGTAGCAAGGGTGGATCATGCGGTTCGTTTATATGCGTATGCGATTCCGAGCCGCGTACATGAACATGTAACGACACTTTTATATGACATGATTGAATCCGACCGTTTTTCACCAAGTGGTTCTGAAGGACAGTCATATCAACTAAATACATGGTTTTTAAAGAAAACGGACTCTGTTCATCCAGTAGCAGCTCGTTTTATGTTGTATGAAATTCGAAAGCAGTTAGTAGAGAAAATGAATCGTTTACATGAAAATAATGAACAAAAGCGTAATTTAATTCAAAACTACGATAAGAAATTTAATGTGAGTAACATTGATGGAACGGTAACAGCTGTACGCCGAGTAGAAATTGCGCAACAACAAGGTTGGTTTGGAAAAATGATTAATAACCAGCAGCGTTTATTTAAAAAGGAATTTGAAGATATTGTAACGCAGTACGTACACAAATTAAACGAATACCGTAAAGAAATGCTATTAGAACTCGTTTATCAATCACTATATCAAGCAGTTAATAAAATGATTCAATATTGGGAAAGATTTTTTGATAATTTACATGAAACACGTGAAAATTTATTGTTCGAAATTCAAAAACGAAGCAAAGAATTTGAAGGGAAAACAAATCCAACGAATGTATACGTATTAGCGGAAGAGAAGTTACAAGAAAAGATATGGCAAGATATGCAACAACATTTAAATTTAGGTGTATTACCGAAAGATATATGTGCGGAAATTTATATGAGCTTATACGGGGAATATTGCCGGGATGCGAAAACAGAAGAGATTCAATCGAAAAAGGTAGAAGACTTTTATCGTGAGCACATACTAAGCTATTGTTACGATGAATTACAAATACGCTATCGCGATAAATTAGAGCTGAACATCGTTGAAGCATTAAGAAAAGAAGCGGATTATAAGAAGCGTGATCGTGATGAATATGTTCGTGAAAAAATTGAAGACTTGTTCCATTTAGCAAGTCCATTTGTACCGAAAGTTTCTCATCATAGGGAATTACAATATTGGGGCATACATCCATCTTTAAAGAAAGAACTGCAAGAGGAATTAATGCAAGAAATGTTTAAAGAAAAAGATACAGTAAATGAAGCTTTTTCACCATTTGAGGTCATTTGTTATCGTGCGCATTACGGTTTGTCATTGCAAGACTTTCCTAAGCTTTCGTCTGGACATATTGCAAATGGATTTATGAATGATAAAGGTGATTATTTTCAGTCGTACTATCGCCGAGTAAATAAGTTGAATAGTAAAAAATCTAGTTTAACGCCGCATTTAGATAAGTATTGGCACTTACCGGCATTCATGCCAGACTTAAATGCAACGCAAACGAAGTTAGATTATGATAAATGTAATCGAGCTCTTCTATACGCGTATATGTATCGCTGGATAAGTTTAGTTGCTGTTGATGGTCAGTTCGTGTATCAATATAACGGTGTTGGACGTAGCTTCTTAATTCAGTCGATGGGGAAAAATATTTCAAGCGAAAGTTATAAATTACACAGAGCATTGCTTCATAACCCATTTATTTATGAAAACATCTTGTCCAGATTTGAAGAAGAACAAGAAAAGGCGATGATACAAGGTGGACATTTATATACGCATCCATTTGTATTAGGTGCTCAAGATATTAGATGGCTACGTAAAGAGCATGTCCATAATATTTTAGATATGATTTTAATGTATGACCGTGAAGCGAAATATGATCCAACGTTAGAAGAAACTTCTGATGAATTATTAAGACTGTTCCTTGATGAAATTGAGTTATATTTCCAAAACTATTACGGTACAGGTGCCGATATGGTTGCCAAGAAAGAGAAAGAGATGTTTATTAAACAATTATGGGATCGTTCGTACGCGAAAGGATATGTAGATCCAAATAGTGCTCCTTATAAAAAGTGGCAAAATTTATTAAGCGTTCATGATGAAGAAGAAACGCCAAAAACGAATGTATAATGAATGAAAAGGGAATCCTTAAAAGTGGCAATACAACTTTAGAAAAGAGGGATTCCGATGCCGTTTTTAGGAAGTGTATATCAAATATTTGGATTGTATCCGGAAATTTATTATGGGATGATTTCAGCTGAAATTGCGGAGCAGCAAAGATTGGAACAAGCGGAAAGTGAAGAACAAGAAACAGAAGTGTAACTGTATAAGAAGCTTCAAAATAAAAATGATAACACGCTACTTACTCTTTAAACGTATAAGAGCAAGTAGCGTGTTTTTTTGCTATTTAATAATCCCATTTTCTAAAATTTTAATAGTAGGTGCTACTTTTACGTTAGCTTTTGAAAAGGCACTCGGCCAATCGTCTTCAACTTTTTTCCATTCTTCATATTGAAACGCTCTCGCATAATCACCAAATCCGAATGGATCAAGCTGCTGTTTTTGAATGTTGTGGATTAAATCGTTCAAATCTTTGTTTAGTTGTTTTGTAATAAGAGAAGTTAATTTCTTTCTATCTTTGTCTATATCCATATTGAATGTAAGTTCAGATACAGCGATTTTTAAATCCATTTTAACATTAAATTTGAAGCGGTTATCGCTATAGTCTGTATGGATATCACGATTCATGCTAAGAACATTTATTGTTACGAAATCGCCGCCATCGGTATCTTTTAAATCACTATTACTTTCAACTGAAGTAGAAGGGATTTTCAATGTAAGCGAAACCGGTGTATTCGCTTTCTTTTGTAACAAAAGAAGAAGGGCGCTTTCATAACGATTTAATGACATTTTATAAATTCCGCGAGAGGTTAATAGCGCGGAACCGGTAACGATAACATCTTTTTTACCTTTTTTTACTTCTGAAATAGCAGGTGTGATACCTTTATTAAACGTTTGCCTGTGAAATTCATGGAATGTCGTAAAAACGGTCCGATTGTACAGTTTGTTCGTATTAATTAAATCTGTTAAATACTCGGGAAGGGCAGGCTTATCTTTAAAGTTATTATATATAACTGAAGAAATTGGACCATCTACTGCAACCATGCGCATGTTTCCAGTGTTTTTAGGATCACGATACCAAACATCAAGGTAAGGCATAGCCCCTTCTTGTTTTAAAAAATTTGTGCTAAATAAAATGAGCTGTAACTTTTCTGTAGATACTAAACCGCCACTTGAACTATTAAACGTTGCTTTTGCTTCTCGAGGTGTACGTACTTTCGCTTCATGTGTTTCGTACTTTTTTTCTACGTCTTCATTAAAAATAGGATTTACGTGGTACACAATTAATTTTCCTTTTGCTTTTTCGTCAAAGCCGTAAATTAATGAAATTGATTGTTTTTCTAAGTCGAGTCGATCTCCACAGCCTGTTAAAAAGGTTATGAGAAAGTAAAGTGTAGTGAAATGAATAAAGCGCCTCATTTAAACTCTTCTCCTTTTCCAATGCTGATAAAGTGTCATGTATGAGAGAAATATGACTGGGAATAGAAAAACGATAAAATAACTGGCAGTTCCCCAAAAGTCTCGCAACGCATTTATTTGGTAAGAGGAAGGGATATAAAAGAATAGAACGAAAATACACCCGAATAATAAAAACCAAATAGGTAAGGAGCTCCCTTTTTTGTTAAGTAATTGATTGATTCCATCTAAAGCAGTAAATATGTAAGGAATACAAGAATCAAAAATAATGAAGAGATAAAAAGATAAAAAGATAATTTCAAACCGTTCAAGAAATGAAAAGTGAAATGGTGTAACAAGAGAAAGGCTGGGCCATAAAAACTTTGTTATACCGTCTGGACTAAAATAAACGAAAGAAACGAACGTGACTTGAAGATAAAGAAATAGTGTAATTAAATTTGCGATAACAATCCCTTTTTTGGCAGAGGATTTGTTATTCAAATAAGGATAAAGGACAAATGCAAACTCAAATCCAAGAAATGCAATAATAGTTGATTTTACGGCGTTTAAAACTGGTATCCAGCCCTCTTTAAGAAGAGGGAGAAGGTATATCCAATGCCCATCTTTAAGAGGGATAAACAATAGCAAAGGCATCCACAGTGTGAAAAACACAGTGAAAACAGCGTAGCGACTTATAATAAGAACACCTTTACATGCGAGCATAAGCATCGGAATAGATAGTAAAATCATAATTAAAAACATTGGAGTTCTAGGTAAAATCCAAATGTGAATAACATACAGGAGGGAAAAAACTAAGGAAACAGCTGCAAGTACAGCATATAAAATCCAAAAAATCATTACTACTCTTCCTAGCCATTTCCCAAGATAATGAGTTAGCACATCGAGTAAAGTATATCCAGGATGCTTTTCTATGATTTTTACAATACATAGACTGACTAAAGTAGTGATAGCGCATCCAATAATAATAGACATCCAGCCATCTGTATTCGCCCCTTGTGCAACTTCACGTGGCAGTGTAAGTACACCGAATCCTACTTGAACACCACTAATTGTTAAAATGTATTGAAATAAACTAATCTCCCTCTTTGCACGCTTTTTCACTTATCTTCCTCCGTTCCTTCTATATCGCTTTGTCGATTCTCTTGTTTTAAGTTAAGGGATAGTGGGCGCTTCTTCATTATTTTCCATGGTAAACGTATAAGAATATCTTTTAAATCCGAAGCAAGTAACGGAGAAAAAGGACTACCATAAGGAACACCGAGAGATTCCATAGAAAGTATATGAATAATAATGATTGCCATCCCAACCATAATGCCAATGACACCAAATAAAGAGGCAATTATCATCATTGGGAATCGAAGAAGTCGAATTCCTGCAGACATTTCTAGGTTAGGGATGATGAAAGAAGCGACTGCAGTAATAGATACGACGATAACCATGACATTACTTACTATTCCTGCTTGAACTGCAGCTTGTCCGATGACAATCCCTCCTACGACGCCAATGGTTTGTCCAACGGGACCCGGAAGCCGAACTGCAGCTTCGCGGAGCATTTCAAGTACTAATTCCATCAAAAGTGCTTCTAATATAGGAGGAAAAGGAATTTTAGCTCGAGATTCTCCAATCGTCAACAATAATTTAAGTGGAATCACTTCATAATGAAAGGAAATCATAGCAATGTAAAGAGCAGGAGCAAAAATTGCAATAAATAATCCAGTGAAACGGAGTAATCGTATAAAAGATGGAATCATTGGTCTGAAACTGTAATCATCTATCGTCTGAAAAAAAGCTGAAAAAGTCATTGGTCCTATTAATACGCCTGGTGAACGATCTACAACAACAGCAATTCGCCCATCTAGAATATGATGTGCTGTTGTATCAGGGCGCTCAGTTATTGATAATTGCGGAAAGAGAGTATAGGAATTATCTTCAACAAATCCTTCTAATTCTCCGGTAGTAAGAATGGCATCTACTTTGATTGATTCGATGCGGCAGGCCATCTCTTGTACAACATCTTCGTTTGCAATGTCTGCTAGGTACAGCAAAAAAACTTTTGAAGTAGCTCGTTCACCAACAGTGAATTCCTTTACTTTCAATTCACGATTTGGAATATATCGACGAATAAGTGCAAGGCTGTCGCTCGCTACTTCATTAAATCCTTCGTGTGAGCTTTTTATGGCGCTCTCTGTTGTAGGTTCTTCAATGCTCCTTTTGGGTGCCGCTTGTGTATCAAGCTCTAAAGCGGATAGTTGCCCGTTTATAAATAAAATACTTTTGCCGTGTAAAAGAGATTGTTCAATGTCTGTCCACTGCTCAATCTTTTTAATATTTCCGATAGAAACAGAGGCTTCCCAAAAATCGTCTTCATTCCACTCTTTAAATAGGAGAGGACGAAGAATGTTTACGTTAATAACAGTTTTATCTACAAGTCCTTCCATATATATAAGTGAAGCTTCCTGTCCGTTTTTTAATGGAAAAGTGCGTGTTATTAATTCTGGAATACCGCTAAACAGTTTGGACAAGTGCTTTAAATTAAGGGAAAGGGAAGAAGAGATAGATTTATTTAATGTGTGATCAGCTTGCTCTTGGGTAGAAAAAGATTTTTCACCACGAATCCATTTATTAAAAGACCCCATTTGTTTGCTTACTCCTTGTTATGTTTTATCCCGATGGGGGAGGGCTGATAATCAGTGGGATGAAGAAAACCCCCACTGATTAAAGTTTCACTTTATATGGGTTATTATGGATAGTTCCAAGCTGACATATGCGTAGTTTAAATTTTATATTGTATATTTTTAACTTTAACGCTATAATTATAGTGTTAAAGATGGAATCGTGATATGACCTGTTATGAATCTATCGTTTTATTTATGAATAAATGGATTGGTATTTTAGCAAGATGTGCTAATAAACTACTCCACCATGATAATAACGTGCCGAAATGTGGTGCGTATATTTTCGTGGTGGAGTTTTTTTATTCTCAAAAAGGGGGAAAGACCATGAATAACAACATGGTTCATATTACAATTGACGGAAAAAAGTATACAGCGGAGCCCGGTTCAACGATATTGGGTGTTATGAACGAGAACGGGATTGAACATCCGCAAATTTGTTACGTGCCAGAAGTAGATCCTATTCAAACATGTGACACTTGTATTATAGAAGTTGACGGAAAGTTAATGCGCTCTTGTTCGACAGTAGCGACAGAAGGTATGAACATTGAACGTAACTCTACTCGTGCGAAAGAAGCACAAACAGAGGCAATGGATCGGTTATTAGAAAATCATTTATTATACTGTACAGTATGTGACAACAACAATGGGAACTGTAAACTGCATAATACAGCAGAATTAATGGAAATCGAACATCAAAAATATCCTTATGAACCGAAAGTAGATGTAAGTGAAGTTGATATGACGCATCCGTTTTATCGCTATGACCCGAATCAATGTATTGCATGTGGTCAATGCGTTGAGGTGTGTCAAAACTTACAAGTAAATGAAACGTTATCGATAGACTGGGAAGCGGAGCGACCACGAGTGATTTGGGATGAAGGAGTAAATATTAATGATTCTTCATGCGTGAGCTGTGGTCAATGTGTAACGATTTGTCCTTGTAACGCTTTAATGGAAAAAACGATGCTTGGTGAAGCTGGATTTATGACGGGATTAAAACCAGATATTCTTGAACCAATGGTAGATTTAATTAAAGAAGTTGAGCCTGGATATAGCGGTATTTTTGCGGTATCAGAAGTGGAAGCGGCCATGCGTGATACTCGTACGAAGAAAACGAAAACAGTATGTACATTTTGTGGTGTAGGGTGTTCATTTGAAGTGTGGACGAAAGGACGTAAAATTCTTAAAGTACAACCTTCTTCTGATGCGCCAGTTAACGCAATTTCTACTTGTGTAAAAGGAAAATTCGGTTGGGACTTCGTAAATTCTAAAGAACGAATTACGAAACCTTTAATTCGTAAAAATGGAACGTTTGTTGAATCTACATGGGAAGAAGCATTGAATGTAGTTGCAAGTAAATTAGGAGCGATTAAAGAAGAGTACGGTAAAGATGCTATCGGTTTTATTTCTTCATCTAAAATTACGAATGAAGATAATTATGTGATTCAAAAATTAGCTCGACAAGTATTTGAAACGAATAATATTGATAACTGCTCACGTTATTGTCAATCACCAGCGACAGACGGATTATTCCGTACAATTGGTATGGGCGGAGATGCTGGAACGATTAAAGATATTGCACAATCTGGTCTTGTTATTATTGTAGGTTGTAATCCGACAGAAGGTCATCCTGTTTTAGCTACACGTATTAAACGTGCACATAAATTACACGGACAAAAATTAATTGTGGCTGATCTTCGTAAAACAGAAATGGCAGAGCGTTCAGATGTCTTTATTAGTCCAAAACAAGGAACAGATCAAGTATGGTTAATGGCTGTTACGAAATATATGATTGATCAAGGTTGGCACGATCAACGATTTATTGATGAGAATGTAAATTTCTTTGAAGATTTCAAAGAGAGCCTTACAGCATATACACTTGAATATGCAGAAGAAGTGACTGGTATTTCGCAAGAAACACTGATTCAAATGGCTGAAATGATTCGTGATGCAGACGGTACATGTATCCTTTGGGGAATGGGTGTAACGCAAAATACAGGTGGATCTGATACTTCCGCTGCGATTTCAAACTTACTACTTGCAACAGGTAATTATCGTCGTCCAGGCGCTGGTGCATATCCGCTTCGAGGCCATAATAACGTACAAGGTGCTTGTGATATGGGTACTTTACCAGGATGGCTTCCTGGATATCAGCACGTTACGAACGATGTGGAACGTGCGAAATTTGAAATGGCTTACGGAGTGAAAATTAATAGTGAACCAGGTCTGAATAATATTGAAATGCTTCACGCGATTGACGAAGGGAAAATGAAAGCTATGTATCTTGTTGGAGAAGACATGGCTCTTGTAGACTCTAATGCGAACCATGTACATGAAGTGTTATCAAGCCTTGATTTCTTCGTTGTGCAAGATGTTTTTTTATCTAAAACAGCTCAATATGCAGATGTTGTATTACCAGCAGCGCCATCTCTTGAAAAAGAAGGTACTTTCACTAATACAGAGCGTCGTGTTCAAAGACTATATCAAGTTCTTCCTACGCTTGGAGATGCGAAGCCAGACTGGTGGATCGTGCAGGAAGTTGCGAATAAATTAGGTGCAAACTGGAGTTATAGCCATCCAAGTGAAATTTTTGCTGAAATGGCAAGTTTATCACCACTATTTTCACAAGCAAACTATGAAGTATTGGAAGGGTGGAATAGTTTCCATTGGGGAAGTTTTGATGGAACGAATACACCGCTTCTTTTCCAAGATGGATTTAACTTCCCAGATAAAAAAGCTCGTTTTGCGATTGCTGACTGGGTACGCCCAGCTGATTTCCCAGCTGAATTCGACCTTCATATTAACAATGGTCGTATGCTTGAGCACTTCCATGAAGGGAATATGACAAATAAATCAACAGGTATTCAAACGAAAGTACCTGGCGTTTTCGTTGAAGTTTCTCCAGCACTTGCAAAAGAACGTGGAGTGAAAACTGGTTCATTAGTCCGTCTTGTCTCTCCGTTTGGAGCGTTAAAATTACGTGCACTTGTAACAGACCGTGTAAAAGCGAATGAGTTATATTTACCGATGAACTCTACAGATAATGAAACAGCAATTAATTTCTTAACAGGTCCTGCCGTTGATACGCGTACGAACACACCTGCTTATAAACAGACGAAAGTGCGTATGGAAGTGCTAGAAGTTGATGGCGAAAATCCGATGCCAAAAGCGAATCCGCGTAATAAAAAACGTCACCCTCAAGCTGGCATTGAGGTATATCGTAAGTGGGCACGTCCAGGGTATGTGCATTTAACGGATAAGTAGGAGGAGAAAAATATGGCTGCACCTATAAAAATGATTCAAAAACAAGAATTAACTGAGGAAGAAATAAAACAGAAAAAATTAGATGATTTAAAAGAGCTTCTAGCTAATAATGAAGACTCTCTAAATCAAATGTTTAACATAGTAGGGGAATTGAATGATATTGGCATGTTAGAAGCTGCAAATTCTATGCTAAAGGCGAAAGAACCAATCGCAAAGATTGTTCTTGGCCAAGTGACTCGTGAGCCGGTTACAAATTTAATTAATAATATGATGGGGGCTGCGGGTGCTTTAACAGAACTTGATCCGGAACTTACGAAAAAGCTTATAGGTAGCTTATTAGTAGGTCTAGAAGAAGGTAATGAACATCTAGAGAGTAATAAAAAAGTAGGGGTATTCGATCTTATGAAAGTATTGAAAGATCCAGACATTAACCGTGCTATCGGGTTTGGGCTTCATTTCTTAAAAGGTATGGGTAAAGGGTTAAAAGACGAGTAACCTTCACGAAGTGAATCTTTTCGCCCGAATATTTGTACGAAATAGTTTGGGCGGAAGGCTCATTTTGGTAAAATATATAATAAAGTAAAATGAGGCTTTTGGGAGGTATAATGGTATGTCAAAAAAAGTACATGAATTTAATGATATGATACGAAAACTTCGAAAGGAACTTTTCGGAAAAGGGCCAGAACGAATTCATACTGTTTTTGCTGAAAATATGGCGATTGCGACTCTTTACGGAAACTTAACACCTACTGAAAAATTCATTTCAAGTACGATGGACGGTGCGGAAATGGTTCATATGGCTAGAACGAAAATGATTCAAGAAGTGTATGCTGCGAATTCCCGTGAACATTTGGAGGAACTTGTTGGAGCGAAATTGGTGAATTTGTTTTCAGATATGAAAGTAGAAGAAGATATTGCAGTTTCGGTATTTGTTTTTGATAAAAATATAACGTGAGAGAAGGATACTGATCGTGAAACCGATACAGGTAGAAAGAGAAATCTTTCGTTATGAACAAGGGGCGTTTAAATATATAGAGGACAGCATTGTAACAGAGTTTCCAGTCACGATTAAAATGAACGGACAGGAGTTTGTTACAATGGTTAGTACTCCAGAATATATAGAAGATATGGTAATAGGCTTCCTAGCATCGGAAGGAATTATTCGGAAGTATGAAGATATTGATGACATATGGGTACAAGAGAAAGAAGGATTTGTACATGTCACCACAACAAAAGTAAATCCGTATTACGAACAAATGCAAAATAAACGCTATATTACTTCATGCTGTGGTATGAGTAGACAAGGGTTTGTTTTTGCAAATGATGCATTAAGCGCAAAGAAAATGAATGGCGTTCATGTACAGGTTGCTGCAGAAGACTGTTTTCGATTAATGAAAGAAATGCAGCAATCTGCAGAGACATTTCATCATACAGGTGGGGTTCATAATGCATCTTTGTGCAATGTGAATGGTATTATTTTAAGTCGAATGGATATTGGTAGACATAATGCGTTAGATAAAATTTACGGTTATTGCTTAAAAAATAATATTTCTATAAGAGATAAAATCATTGTTTTTAGTGGTCGTATTTCTTCGGAAATACTATTGAAGGTTGCAAAAATTGGTTGTGAAATCATACTGTCAAAATCAGCTCCAACTGAGTTGGCTTTGCAGCTAGCTGAAGAATTAGGTATTACTACGATAGGATTTATTCGGAATCAATCCTTAAATGTATATACGCATCCGGAGCGTGTTTTAAATATAAAATAAGTAAAAGCGAGGCAATAAATATGAAATCTGTCACATTAGACAAACTACAACGTCCTTTAAAGGATTTACGTATTTCAGTTACTGATCGCTGTAATTTTCGCTGTCGATATTGTATGCCAGAAGAAATATTTGGTCCTGATTACTCGTTTTTGTCTAATGATAAAATTTTATCTTTTGATGAAATTGAAAGGATAACACGTATTTTCGTTTCTTTAGGTGTTAGAAAATTACGGATTACAGGCGGAGAACCGTTACTTCGAAGAGGTCTTCCGCAGCTTATCGAGCGCCTTAATAAACTAGATGGTGTGGAGGATATCGGTTTAACAACTAATGGATCGTTACTTAAAAAGTTTGCTCCTGATTTATATAAGGCGGGTTTATCACGTGTGACAGTTAGTTTAGATTCCTTAGAAGAAGAGCGGTTTTTCTATTTGAATGGTAATAGAAGCAAAGTACAAAGGGTTTTGGAAGGAATACAAGCTGCAGCTGAAGTCGGTATGAAAATTAAAATAAACATGGTCGTTCAAAAGGGAAAAAACGAACAGGACATTTTGCAGATGGCGCAATACTTTAAGGAAAATAAGCATATTCTTCGTTTTATTGAGTATATGGACGTTGGAAATTATAATGGTTGGGATTTAAAAGAGGTCGTCTCTAAACAAGAAATAGTAGATACGATTCATCAAGTTATGCCGTTAGAACGGATAGAAGCAAATTATTCTGGTGAAGTGGCTACTAGGTATCGTTATATAGGAAGCGATGAGGAAATAGGTATTATTTCATCAGTAACAGATTCATTCTGCTCCTCATGTACGAGAGCCCGTATTTCTGCAGAAGGAAAGTTATATACTTGTTTGTTCGCTTCTAAAGGAAATGATTTGAGAGAAATGCTTCGATCTGAATACACTGACGAGGAAATAACAGATGCCGTACGCGATATATGGAACAAACGAGAAGATCGTTATTCAGATGAACGCTTAAGTCATACAAGTACAAAAAGAGCACCTAAAATTGAAATGTCACATATTGGTGGTTGATATATAAGCGTGAGACTATGATGAAGTATATACAAAATGGAAGATGTGCAACGTTTGTAGATTTTCTATTTTATAGTAAAAGTGATGATTGATCTCTCTGTAAAAGATGTGCAGAGAAATTAAGCAGCATTCAAAAACCTTTATTTTGAGGAGGTTTTTTGAAGCTGCTTTTTTATTTGGAGAAAATGGAGGAATTAGTAATGGCATTTCATAAACCGGAACAAATTGCTGAGCTTGTCATTGAGGCCGGTGTTCAAAAAGTAAGTCAGACCTTGCCAGCAATGCTTATTCTCGGTTTTTTAGGAGGAGCGTTTATTGCGATAGGTTTTTTACTTAACATTCGAGTTTTAGGGAATTTACCTGAGCGCTGGGGGAGTCTAGTGAATGTTTTAGGAGGAGCAGTATTTCCTGTTGGACTCATGCTCGTAGTATTAGCAGGAGGAGAATTAATTACGGGAAATATGATGTCACTGTCTATGGCGCTTTATGCAAAGAAAATTACATTGATAAGTGTACTGAATAACTGGGTTTGGATTACTCTCATGAATTTTATTGGGGCAATTTTCGTTGCGTATTGCTTTGGACATCTTGGCGGATTAACAGAGGGAGAGTATTTAAATAAAACAGTAGCGATAGCAGAAGGGAAGTTACATGAATCATTTGGGAGAACTTTAATTTTAGCAATTGGTTGTAATTGGCTCGTCTGTCTTGCTCTTTGGCTCGCTTATGGGACGAGTGATTTTGTCGGAAAAATAATCGGAATTTGGATTCCAATTATGGCATTTGTAGTGATTGGATTTCAGCAAGTGGTAGCAAATATGTTTGTCATTTCAGCAGTTATTTTTGCAGGTCATCTGACATGGATGGACCTTGCTAAAAATTTTGTTCCTGTCTTTATCGGAAATGTAATTGGTGGAGCTGGTTTTGTTGGATTTGCGTACTTTGCTTGTTATCAAAAACAACATTCTAATATGAAATAGAGTTCGTGAGAGGAAGGGTAAGTAATGGCTGAGCGGTATTCACGACAACATTTGTTTAAACCAATTGGGAGTAGAGGGCAAGAAGAAATTCGAAATAAACATGTGTTAATTGTAGGAGTAGGCGCATTAGGAAGTGCAAGTGCTGAAAGTTTCGTACGTGCAGGTATTGGCAAGTTGACCATTATAGATCGTGATTACGTTGAATGGAGTAATTTACAAAGGCAACAATTGTACTCTGAACAAGATGCAAGAGAGAAATTGCCAAAAGCAATCGCTGCTAAAAATCGGCTAGAAAAACTTAATTCGGAAGTACAAATACATGCTTTCGTAATGGATGTGTGTGTAGAAAACTTAGAAGGGCTATTAGAAAATGTCGATGTAATCATTGATGCAACAGATAATTTCGATATCCGATTTATAATAAATGATTTATCACAAAAGCATAATATTCCGTGGGTATATGGTTCTTGCGTTGGATCGTACGGTATGAGTTATACGGTTATTCCGCAAGAGACACCATGTTTACATTGTGTGCTGAAGAATGTTCCTGTTACAAGTGTGACATGTGATACCGCTGGAATTATTAGCCCGACTGTTCAAATCGTCGCAGCATATCAAGTTGCGGAAGCATTCAAAATTTTAGTAGGAGATTTCTCAGCAGTTAGAAAAACATTTTTCATGTTTGATATATGGAGTAATCAAAACCATTTTATAAAACTAGGGAAAATTAAAGCAGACGATTGCCCTTCGTGCGGCTTAAATCGAACTTATCCTTATTTATCATACGAAAATCAAACGAAGGTAGCTGTTTTATGCGGAAGAAATACAGTTCAAATTAGACGAGTAGACAATAGAAAATACAATTTTGATGATATAGAAAAAGTATTAAAAAAAGTGGGGGAAGTAGATCGGAATCCGCATTTACTATCTTGCCAATTAGATGAGTACCGCATCGTTGTTTTTCGGGATGATCGTGTTTTTATTCATGGCACAAATGATATTTCGAAAGCGAAACAATTATATTATCGCGTATTCGGCTAATAGAAAGGGTTGTCAACAATGGAAAGAAGAGTACCAATCACAGTTGAAGAGGCTGTTCGTAAAGTGATGGGATTTGCTCATAACGGTTTAAAGGAGCTACTACCTATTGAATTAGCTTATGGACGTATATTAGCAGAGGATTTAGTAGCTGACCATGATGTGCCGTCATTTAATCGTTCGCCGTATGATGGATTTGCTATTAGAGCAAAAGATACGGATTTAGCAAGTTATGAAACTCCAATTGTATTTGAAGTAGTGGGTGAAATCGGTGCAGGATCGCTATTCGATGAGAAAGTAGGTCCATTTCAAGCAGTTCGAATTATGACAGGAGCGCAAATTCCGAATGGGTGTGATGCGGTTGTTATGTTAGAGCTAACTCGTCAATATGAGGAGGATGGTAACAAATATATGGAAGTGAAGCGATCATTCAAAACGGGCGACAATATTTCTTTTCAAGGTGAAGATGCTCGTAAAGGCACGGTTCTTGCAAAGAAAGGGTCATACATTCATCCAGGCATTTCAGCTCTTCTTGCTACGTTTGGGTATAGCGAGGTACCGGTGGCTAGAAAGCCTGTAATTGGACTATTAGCGACTGGAAGTGAATTACTGGACGTAAACGATTCATTACAGCCAGGGAAAATCCGAAACAGTAATACGTATATGATATTGTCTCAAATTCGAAGAGCGGGCGGAAGAGTAAAATATTTTGGGCAGTTTAGCGATGATTTTCATACATGTTTCAAAGCTGTAAAAGAAGCGCTTGGCCAAGTAGATATGCTCATTACAACAGGCGGTGTATCAGTAGGGGATTACGATTATTTACCAGCTATATATGAAAAGTTAGGTGCATCAGTTCTTTTCAATAAAGTTGCAATGAGGCCAGGAAGTGTTACGACTGTAGCACAATTAAATGGCAAGTTATTATTTGGTTTATCAGGAAATCCATCTGCTTGTTATGTAGGATTTGAATTATTTGTAAGACCGTGTATTCGGACGTATATGTTTAGTGAAAAAGCACATTTAAAGAGAGAAAAAGCGTTATTAGGAGAAGACTTTCTAAAGCCAAATCCATTTACAAGATTTGTACGAGCGAAACTGACATATAACGAAGGGCAGTTAATTGCTTGTCCTTCAGGATTTGATAAATCTAGCTCGGTCTCTTCATTAGCAGAATCGAATGTTTTTATCGTATTACCAGGCGGGACAAGAGGATATAAAAAAGATATGTTTGTGGATGTTCTGTTATTGGAAGATAACGAAGGTAGTGAATGGCCTTGGACATTTCGCAAAGTGAGAGGTGGTTCCAATGGGACAAGTGCTATTTGAGATTGTTGATATACCGATTGTAGTTGAAGAAGTAACGAATAAAGTTGCAAGAAGAGAGGCAGGTGCGATTACAACTTTTATTGGTACAGTGAGAGAATTAACAAAAGGAAAACGAACGCTACATTTAGAGTATGAAGCATATAAACCGATGGCAGTAAAGCAACTTATGAGAATTGGTGAAGAAATTAGTGAAAGATGGCCGGATGCAAAAGTAGCAATTACTCACCGAGTAGGCCAGCTAGAAATAATGGATATTGCGGTAGTCATTGCAGTTTCATCACCGCATCGCAAAGTAGCTTATGAAGCGAATGAATACGCAATTGAACGTATAAAGCGAATCGTCCCAATATGGAAAAAAGAATTTTGGGAAAATGGAACGATGTGGATTGGAGATCAACTTGAAAATACACCATATCCAGCAGGAAAACCGAAGAAGGAAGAATGAGAAAATGATTACAATTTTACTGTTTGCAAATTTGCGTGAGGAAGTCGGATTAGATAGATTCGTAATTTCAGAAAAACAAGAAATGACAGTGCAGCAATTAAAAGAATGGCTCAAAGCAAACTATAGTTTACAATCGCTTGATAGAGTGATGGTGGCTGTTAATGAAGAGTTTGTAACGAATGACGAGGTGATACAAGCTGGAGATATCGTCGCATTCATCCCGCCTGTTAGTGGTGGATAATAAGTGTTTCTTGCAACGGCAAGAAGATGTTGTATATAAAGTGAAACTTTAATCAGTGGGGGTTTTCTTCATCCCCCACTGATTATTAGTTAAAGTCGGATAAATTCAAATACGAGAAGGGATGAGTTTTATGATTACTCAAGAACAAATAATGAACGCATTAAAGCATGTAGAGGATCCAGAATTACACAAAAGTATTGTAGAGTTAAACATGGTTAGAAATATACAAATGAATGGAACAGAGGTTAAACTTGAAGTAGTGCTAACGATTCAAGGTTGTCCGTTAAAAGCAAAAATTCAACAAGATGTAGAAGAGTCTCTGCAGGCAATTGGTGCATCTAAAGTAGATTTGACGTTTGGTTCTATGACACAAGAAGAACGAGCTGCGCTAACAGAAAAGTTAAAGAAAAATAGTAGAACAGAAACTGGTATGCCGAGCATGCTTCGTCCTGATTCAGGAGTACGATTTATTACTGTAACGAGCGGAAAAGGTGGAGTCGGAAAATCAACTGTAACAATTAATCTTGCAACGGCTTTAGCTCGTTTGGGCAAAAAAGTGGGGATATTAGATGCAGATATATATGGTTTTAGCATTCCAGCTATGATGGAAACGCATCAAAAACCAACGATGATTGATCAAACAGCAATTCCAGTTATTAGTCACGGTGTTAAAATCATGTCGATGGGATTTTTTACAGAAGGAAATAATCCGGTTATGTGGCGCGGACCGATGTTAAATAAATGGATTCAAAACTTCCTTGTGAATACGCACTGGGGAGAGTTAGATTATTTACTGCTTGATTTACCACCTGGTACAGGAGATGTTGCCATTGATGTTGCAGCAATGATTCCGCAGGCGAAAGAAATTATTGTTACAACACCACATAATGTATCTTCATTCGTAGCATCTAGAGTAGGCGTAATGGCAAAACATACGAAACACGAGATTTTAGGTATTGTGGAAAACATGGCTTATTATGAAGAACAAGATGGATCGAAAAATTATCTGTTTGGAAAAGGCGGCGGCGAAATGTTAGCAAAACAATTGCAAACAGAAGTAATCGCACAAGTACCTTTTGCGAAACGTGAAGAAAATGGCGGTTCATCTGTATATGATGAAGATTCTCTTGTTGGAGAAGTGTTTACATCGTTAGCAGAAGATATTATTTATAAAGGATAGAGGAGGAATTTTTATGGCGTGTAATATTGATCATTCTATTGAAGATGTAATGAATAAACTTGAAAGTCAAAAGAGTTTTTTAACTGAAGAGATTTTTAAAGGGTTAAAAAATTTTTTACAAGGTAATCACTCACAAGAAATGCTAAATGATGTATTTCATCTTTTGAAAAAATATGACTTAGTAAGTGAAGAAGAAAGAGAGACGAGAAATACTCAATTATTGCTGATTATAAAATAAATACACTTTGACTTTTGTTTTGTAACAGGAGGGGTAAATGTAATGGATATGAAAAAGATGATTGAAATGATAGAAGCAACAAAAGTGACTAAAGAAGAATTATCGATTTCTACTTTACATCAAGAGCTTGTGAAGTTATATAGTCAAAAAAATGTTGCTCATTATACGGAGCTATTAAAGTATATTTTATCATTATCCGTGCAGTTAAACCTACATCTTGTATTGAAATATTTTGGCGTGCGACCGATTATTGCTGTAGACGAGCGTATGCAATTTCAAGAGATATTTAAATGTTTAGCTAAGAAAGATGATAATGAGGAATGGTTTCTAAATTTCGTTTCTTTATATATGGGGCTAATCGTAGTTCTTCATTTTGATGAAAAAGAGATTGAGAGAAGTTTTTTCGATGCTATGGTAGTGGGGGAAGGGAATGAAATATAAGATTTTGCCCATAACATCTTTCTGTTTAATTGGCTATGTAAATATGAAGGTAACGAATCAATAAAAAGCGTTCTTCAGTTGTTTCCATCGTTTTTTCATGTTACCATTAAGCGAATTTTTCATAGGGAGAGAAAGCGATGAAATGGATTTATTTTCTTATTATTAACGTTATAGCTTTTAGCCTTATGGGGCTTGATAAACGAAAAGCGAAGAAGAAACAGTGGAGAACGCCAGAAAGTACGTTGTTTTTATCAGCAGCAGCTGGGGGAGCAGTTGGAGCTTGGATCGGTATGTATATGTTTCATCATAAAACTCATAAAAAGAAATTTGTTTTCGGCATACCGTTACTTGTTGTAATAACGGTATGTTTATTATTCGTTGTATGAGAAATGTCGAAAGAAATGCAGATTGATTATTGGTAAAATGAGCATGTAAGACCGTATAATGGAGAAAAAATGAGAAGAGGAGAAAAAGGAAGATGGGGAGTCAATCAGCACAGCAAAAAAAAGGGATTATATATGCGGCTGGTGCGTATACGATGTGGGGAATACTACCAATCTATTGGAAATGGGTTGAGGAAGTCCCTGCAGATGAAATATTAGCACACCGCATCGTTTGGGCGTTCGTGTTTATGTTACTAGTATTAGGTGTTACGAAGAGATTTCGTCAGTTTATTGGGGAGTTCGTGAATCTTTTTAAACGACCTAAATTATTAATGTCATTAACAATAGCTTCAGTCTTGATTAGTGGAAACTGGTTTGTCTACATATGGGCCGTTAATCATAATCATGTCATTGAAGCAAGTCTTGGCTATTATATTAATCCGCTTATTAGTATTTTACTTGGTACAGTCGTTTTAAAGGAAAAGTTAAACTTTTGGCAATACGTTGCAGTTGGTTTAGCTGGAGTAGGAGTTATTATTTTAACAGTACGTTTCGGTGCTATTCCATGGGTTTCTTTATCACTTGCCCTTTCATTTGGCTTATATGGATTAACGAAAAAATTGTTAAACTATGATGCGACAATTGGACTTACGATGGAAACGATGTTAGTGACGCCGTTTGCAATTATTTATCTAGTAATGACAGGAGTACATGGTTTTGGCTCATTTGGCTCTATCTCAATGTTATCGACATTACTATTAATAGGAGCGGGCATTGTTACAGCGTTACCACTTTTTTATTTTGCAAAAGGAGCCCAACTTATTCCGCTTTATATGGTAGGTTTTTTACAGTATATTGCACCAACAATTAGTTTGATTTTAGGTGTATTCGTATTTGGTGAACATTTCACATCTACTCATATGATTGCATTTTTCTGTATATGGGTTGCATTATTTGTATTCTCGGTAGCGAAAACAAAGTTCTTAGTGCAGAAACAACCGAAATTTATAAAAAATAAATCAGCAAAAGTATCATAATGCGTAGTATTTTCTACGCATTTTTCTTTATACTGATACTATAAAGGATTTCCATTATAGCTAGTAGGGAGCTGAGAACGTGGAAACAATTTTACATAACGATCCGCTTATGGCCGCTGTAATTTCATGGTTTTTAGCACAATTAACGAAAGTAGTCTTTAAATTATTTAAAACGGGTGAATTTGATTTCGCAAAGTTTTTCGCTTCAGGTGGGATGCCAAGTTCTCATGCTTCAACTGTTACAGCACTGGCGACAGGTGTTGGCGTTGTGGAAGGTGTGGAAAGTACTTTATTTGCAATTGCTGCTATTTTTGCCATTATAGTTATGTATGACGCTTCAGGAGTAAGGCTTGCAGTAAGTAAACAGGCGAAAATATTGAATGAGTTTTTTCACGGTAGACAAACAGAATATAAGAAGTTAAATGAACTTGTCGGGCATACACCGTATGAAGTAGTAGTTGGTGCTTTATTAGGGATTATTGTCGGAGTAGGATATTGTTTATGAGCAGAGCATTTTATATGTTCTGCTTTTCTTTGTATTTATACATATTCAGCGACCTTCTTGAATATCGTTATACGGATTTCGAAAGGGTGGGTGAGTAACTTGTTATTATATGAAAAAGCGCATGAAGAAATAGTGAGAAGAGCAACTGCACTTCAAACGATGCAACGGCAAGATGGTACGTGGCAATTTTGTTTTGAAGGAGCTCCATTAACAGATTGCCATATGATTTTTTTATTAAAATTATTAGGTAGAGATAAAGAGATAGAACCGTTTGTAAAAAGATTAGCATCACTTCAAACAAATGAAGGAACATGGAAATTGTATGAAGATGAAGTGGGAGGTAATTTATCAGCTACCATTCAATCTTATGCCGCCTTACTTGCATCGAAAAAATATACAAAAGAAGATGCGAACATGAAGCGAGCGGAAAATTTTATTAAGGAACGCGGAGGCGTGGCGCGTGCTCATTTTATGACGAAGTTTTTATTAGCAATTCATGGAGAATATGAATATCCTTCACTCTTTCATTTACCGACACCAATCATGTTTCTACAGAATGATTCCCCCCTCAGTATATTTGAATTGAGTAGCTCAGCACGTATTCATTTAATTCCTATGATGCTGTGCTTAAATAAAAGGTTTCGAGTAGGTAAAAAGTTATTGCCAAATTTAAATCACATTGCGGGCGGGGGCGGAGAATGGTTTCGGGAGGATCGGTCTCCGTTGTTTCAAACGTTATTAAGTGATGTAAAACAAATTATCTCGTACCCACTTTCGTTACATCATAAAGGATATGAGGAAGTCGAACGTTTTATGAAAGAGCGTATTGATGAAAATGGAACGTTATATAGTTACGCAACTGCCTCGTTTTATATGATTTATGCTTTACTTGCGTTAGGGCATTCTCCTCAATCATCACTGATTCAAAAGGCTATAGCTGGGATAACATCTTATATATGGAAGATGGAAAGAGGGGGTCACTTGCAAAACTCTCCTTCAACCGTATGGGATACAGCTTTACTCAGCTATGCGTTACAAGATGCCCACGTTCCGAAAGATAATAAAATGCTTCAAAATGCAACAGCATATTTATTAAAAAAACAGCATACAAAAAAAGCTGATTGGAGCGTACATGCTCCGGCGCTTACTCCAGGTGGTTGGGGTTTTTCAGATGTAAATACGACAGTTCCAGATGTTGACGATACAACAGCTGTACTAAGAGTGTTGGCAAGAAGTAGAGAGAATGAAAAGGTAAATAATGCTTGGCAGAAAGGGATTGATTGGGTTAAAGGATTACAAAATAATGATGGGGGCTGGGGAGCTTTTGAAAAAGGTGTGACGAGCAATTTATTAGCAAATTTACCAATCGAAAATGCAAGCGATATGATTACAGATCCTTCTACACCAGATATTACAGGGAGGGTGTTAGAGTTTTTCGGGACATATGCGCAAAATGAATTACCTGAGAAACAAAAACAAAGTGCGATAAATTGGTTAATGAATGTACAAGAGGAGAATGGATCATGGTATGGGAAATGGGGGATTTGTTATATATATGGTACGTGGGCTGTTATGACAGGATTACGGTCATTCGGAATTCCATCTAGTAATCCATCATTAAAACGAGCAGCTTTATGGCTTGAACATATACAGCATGAAGATGGTGGATGGGGAGAATCATGCCACAGTAGTGTGGAGAAAAGGTTCGTTACTTTACCATTTAGTACACCATCCCAAACAGCATGGGCGTTAGATGCTCTCATTTCTTACTATGATATAGAGACGCCAGTTATTCGAAAAGGTATTTCATATTTGCTTGCGAATCCTTATGTGAATGAAAAATATCCTACTGGAACAGGTTTACCAGGAGGGTTTTATATTCGTTACCATAGCTATGCTCATATATATCCACTACTTACTTTGGCACATTATATAAAAAAATATAGAAAATAAACCGAGAGATATCTCTCGGTTTATTTTGTTGGGTAGTAGGTCCCTGTTGAAAAGAATAAGGTTGTGCTTTCCTTATTTTTCAGTTGACTGGCGTTTTTGACGTGCATCAGCGGCATTTGCACGTGCGTTTGCTTCTAAGTCATTGTGGTCAGCAAGTTCACGAGAGAACTCTACATCAATGCCATCAGTAGCTTTGTTTTGTTTGAAATTTTTTTTGTTCATTCGACACAATCTCCTTGCACTTTATGCGACGTTGCAAAGTTAGTTTGACACAAATAGACTTTTTTATACAAAGAGGAATTGGAAAGTAAAAAGCCGAAATATACAGTATAAGTAATAGAAATGGGGGATAGGAATGGAGTTTTTAAATGGGAAAACAGCTGTTGTAACAGGAGCTGCACAGGGAATTGGAAAAGAGATTGCAAGGGTTTATGCGAAGCTAGGGGCGAAAGTATTAATTAGCGATGTAAATGAAGAGAAGCTACAAAAAACGACACGTGAGTTATCGGACGAAGGATATGAAGTGTGCTCATATCGATGTGATGTGAGTAATCAAAATGAAGCGAAATCGTTAATTGAATATGCGGTTCAAAAATTCGGTACATTACATATTTTGGTGAACAATGCTGGCATTACAAGAGATGCAATGTTACATAAAATGGAGAAGTCTGCTTGGGAACAAGTATTACAAGTGAACTTAACTGGTGTTTTTTATTGTATGCAACCAGCGCTTCTTTACATGAGACAACAAGGGTATGGACGCATTATTAATATATCTTCAATTAGTAGAGAAGGAAACATAGGTCAAGCGAATTATGCAGCTACGAAGGCAGGCGTTGTAGGTTTAACGAAAACGGCAGCGAAAGAAGTTGGAAGTTTCGGTATTACGTGTAATGCAATTTGTCCAGGATTTATGGATACAGATATGACAAAAACGATACCAGATAAAGTGAAAGAAAAGATGGTTGGCGCGATTCCAGTTGGTAGAATTGGAACGCCAGAAGATATTGCGAACGCAGCAGCCTTTTTAGCATCAGAATACGCATCCTATATTACAGGAGAAGTATTAAATGTGAGCGGAGGACTGCAAGTTTAAAGGAATACATAATGAAAAGAACCTGACCGGATAGGTCAGGTTCTTTCTCCTTAATTTAAGTTAAGCCAAACGCTCTTCACTTCTGTATAGTTATTTAATGCATAAGATCCCATTTCACGACCAAGACCGGATTGTTTAAATCCTCCAAATGGAGATGCTGCATCAAAGACGTTATAACAGTTTACCCATACTGTACCAGCACGTACTTTACTTGCAACGTAGTGTGCTGTTTTAACATTTTCTGTCCACACACCAGCTGCTAAGCCGAATTGTGATTTATTTGCACGTTCAATTACTTCATCAATATCGTTAAATGGTATTGCAGAAATAACTGGACCGAAAATTTCTTCTTTTGCGATTGTCATTTCATCATTAACGTCAGCGAATACAGTAGGGGAAACGAAGTAGCCTTGATCGAATGGATTACTTCCTCCGCAAAGTACTTCAGCACCTTCTTCAATTCCTTTTTCAATGTAGCCCATTACACGTTTTTGCTGTTCTTCAGAAACGAGAGGACCAATTGTAGTTTCTGGACTTAATCCAGCACCTTGATTTAATTTTTTAGAATAAAGGACAAGGTCAGCCATGACATTATCATACATTTTCTTCGGAACAAATAAACGTGATCCAGCAGAGCATACTTGTCCTTGGTTAAACATAACACCAGAAAGTGCACCAGGAATCGCGCGAGATAAATCAGCATCTGGCAGGATGATATTTGGTGATTTACCGCCTAACTCAAGTGTAACGCGCTTTAATGTTTCAGATGCTTGGCGCATAATTTGCTTACCGACTGGAGTAGAACCAGTAAATGCAATTTTATCAACGAGTGGATGATTAACAAGAGCTTGTCCAGCTGATTCACCGAATCCAGGAACGATATTAATAACACCTTTCGGGAATCCAGCTTCTTCAATTAATTCAGCTAAGTATAGAGCGGATAGTGGAGTTTGTTCTGCAGGTTTTAAAACGATTGTACATCCTGTAGCAAGCGCTGCTCCCATTTTCCACATTGCCATAAGAAGTGGGAAGTTCCAAGGGATAATTTGACCAACGACACCAACAGCTTCATGGCGTGTATAGTTAAAGTAATCACCGGAAACAGGGATTGTTTGACCAACGATTTTCGTCGCCCAGCCGGCATAATAGCGCATATGTTCAATTGCGAGTGGTATGTCTGCTGCCATTGTTTCACGGATTGGCTTTCCGTTATCTAACGTTTCAAGTTGTGCAAGCTCTTCTTTATGTTCTTCCATTAAATCAGCTAACTTGTACATAAGCCGGCTTCGCTCAGCAGTGCTCATGCGAGACCAAGGACCTTCGTCAAAAGCCATGCGAGCTGCAACTACAGCTTTATGAATATCTTCGCGACCAGCTTCAGAAACGACGGCAAGTGTTTCGCCAGTTGCTGGATTAGGTGTGTTAAATGTTTTTCCGGAAGCGCTTTCAACGAATGATCCATTCACATATAACTTTTTTGTACCTTGAAGAAATTTCTCTACCTTTTCATGAAGATTTACAGCTAGTTGACTCATTGTATAACCCCCTTGAAAATATAATTAAACGCAGTACGAGACGGCGTTTATTCCGAAATCAAGGATGTAGGAACTAGATGGAAAGCCTCTAATTAAAATCATAATTAACAAATACTGAAAATTCAAATTTCATTTGTGTTACAATTGTAAAAAATATGTAATGTAAGAGAATCTTCTATATGATTATAAAAAATCCTGCTTGTTTTTGCTTTCTAGTAGGAAAAACTAGAAGAACAGTGGTACAATAATACATCGTGAGAGGAGGGAGAAAAATGAAGAATTATCATGATGATCCACGCTTTCGAATCGCCCATAGAGAAGCGTTAATTGGTCTTGGACTTGCTATTATCAATTTTATAATATGGTACGGATTTGCTTATGGGCTTGGTAGTAAAAATCCAAGTGAATATACATATGTATTTGGTTTTCCAGCATGGTTTTTTTATAGCTGTATCGTTGGATTTATCGTTATGGTTATTTTACTTAGTTTAGTTGTTCGTTTTGTATTTCAAGATATTTCACTCGATGAGGAAGAAAAAAGTGAGGAATAATAGATGAATTGGTATGTAATCATTCCAATGATAATTTCGTTTATCGTTGTATTTTTAATTGGTGTATATGCTTCAAGACGTGTACAAGCGACTGCTCATAATAAATTTTTGCAAGAATATTTTTTAGGTGGGCGTGAGCTCGGTGGTTTATTATTAGCAATGACAATGATTGCTACGTACGGTAGTGCTAGTAGCTTCATTGGTGGCCCTGGTATAGCATATAATATGGGGCTTGGATGGGTATTGTTATCTGCGATTCAAGTTGTAACAGGGTATATCGTTTTAACGGTTATCGGTAAAAAGTTTGCCATTATTGCTAGGAAGATGGAAGCTATTACTCTTATCGATTATTTAAAGGGAAGATACAATAATAAAGCAGTTGTCATACTTTCTGCGTTATGTATTATTATCTTTTTATTTTCAGCAACAGTAGCTCAGTGGGTCGGCGGTGGCCGATTAATTGAGTCACTAACGGGTCTCTCTTATACAACAGCGCTATTTTTATTTACTTTTTCTGTACTTGTTTACGTATTAATTGGTGGATTTCGTGCAGTTGCTTTATCAGATACGTTATTAGGTATCATTATGTTAGTTGGAACGACAATCATTTTAATCGCTACTGTCGTTGCCGGTGGTGGAATTGAAAAGATTATGCAGGAACTTGTTCAAATCAATCCGAATTTAATTACACCATTCGGAGCAGATGGTAGTTTAACAAAATCATACGTGACATCATTTTGGATTTTAATTGGAATTGGCGTTGTTGGTTTACCGCAAATTAGTGTGCGTGCCATGTCTTATAAAAATTCAAAAGCGATGCATCAAGCATTAATAATTGGAACAGTTGTTGTAGGTACAATTATGATTGGTATGCATTTAACAGGTGTATTTGCACGAGTTGTACTTCCGGGTATAACGGTACCGGATAAAGTCATGCCGCTACTCGCGATGGAAGTGTTACCACCTTGGTTAGCCGGTGTTTTCTTAGCTGCACCAATGGCAGCCATTATGTCTACAGTAAACTCGTTATTGCTACTTGTAAGTTCATCAATCATTAAAGATATATACGTAAATTACATAAATAAAGATGCAGCAGATAGTACGATTAGAAAAGGAAGTTTATGGATTACTGCTATCGTAGGACTGCTCGTTTATGCAGCAGCAATTAAACCACCAGATTTTTTAATATGGTTAAATTTATTTTCTTTCGGTGGATTAGAAGCAGCATTCATTTGGCCGATCGTATTAGGGTTATATTGGAGAAAAGGAAATGCAACAGGAGCGCTTGCCTCTATTTTAGTTGGGGTAAGCTCATATATGTGTATCCATCTTTTCTATCCGAATCCGTTCGGTATACATACAGTTGTCTTCCCGATTTGTTTTGCGTGTATCGCTTACATCATTGGAAGTATGAGTGCTATGAAAAAAACAGTATAGGTTAGAGGAAGAACGTAGTCTTTATAGGACTGCGTTTTTTCGTATGAATTTGTTCTTTTTTATTCTGTATATCTATGACTATTCATAAATTAATAACAATTGAGGGGATGGAGTTGAGGTCGATGAAAAAAGTGTTATTTTTGGGAGACCCGGGAATTGATGACTCTTTAGCCATCATGTATGGAATTATGCATCCTGATATTGATATTGTTGGTGTTGTAACGGGATATGGAAATGTAACACAGGAAAAGGCAACGAGTAATGCAGCATATTTATTGCAAATGGCAGGGCGAGAAGATATACCTGTTATTAATGGTGCAAAAATCCCTTTATCCGGAGATGTTACAACGTATTATCCAGAAATTCATGGGGCAGACGGTTTAGGACCAATTAAACCTCCAAAAACTTTTTCACCAAATATAAAACCTTTTTGTGCTTTTTTTGATATTCTTGAAAAGTATAAAGGAGAATTAATTATAGTTGATGCAGGTAGGTCAACGACACTAGCGACAGCATTTATTTTAGAAAAGCCGATGATGAAGTATGTGAAAGAATATTATATAATGGGCGGTGCTTTTTTAATGCCTGGAAATGTGACACCAGTCGCAGAGGCGAATTTTCATGGTGATCCCATTGCGTCACAATTAGTCATGCAAAATGCTAAGAATGTGACATTAGTGCCACTTAACGTTACATCTGAAGCTATTATTACGCCGGAAATGGTAAAATATATTACAAAACACTCTAAAACGAGTTTTAATAAGTTGATCGAGCCGATATTTACGTATTATTATAAAGCATATAAAAAGTTAAACCCGAAAATAACAGGTAGTCCAGTACATGACGTCGTTACAATGATGGTTGCAGCAAATCCGTCCCTTTTGGATTATGTATATCGCCGAGTCGATGTAGATACAGTTGGAATTGCAAAAGGAGAGAGTATTGCTGATTTCCGGCCTCAACCTGACTCAAAAGCATTAAAAAATTGGGTGCGAATTGGTTGGTCGTTACATTATAAAAAATTCCTCGAAGATTTCGTTAAAATTATGACGTAGACATAATGGGAGAATACAAGTTAAAATAATGGAGATGATTACTAAAATAATCATCTCCATTATTTTGTTTGTAAGAGATAGATAGAGACGAGTTACACAATAGGAGAGGAATTTTACTTGAAAAAAACTATAGTATGCGCAGTGATTGTGGGTATTTTCATTTTGCTAATATCGGGTAACTTTTTAGTGAAAAAAGTGTGGAGTTCAAATAATGATGATGCACAGTATATCGCATCCTTTATTGAAGAACATAAAGATGAAAAAAATAGTGCGCTTCTAGTAAAGAGAAATGATAAAGTTGTTTATTCTGTCAATCCTAACGTTGTATTGCCAGTTGCTAGTACAATGAAATTAATTGTGGCGCTTGAATACACGAAACAAGTTACGGAAGGGAAAATTGATTCGTCTAGTTTTGTTTCCATTAATGACGTGAATCGGTATTATGTACCGAATACAGATGGTGGTGCGCAAGATAGATGGCAAAGATATTTGGAGAAGACAGGCAAGATAACTGAAGGAGCGGTTTCTTTAGAAGAAGTGGCAAAAGGAATGGTTAAGTTTAGTTCGAATGCGAATGCTGAATATTTAATGGAAGTGTTAGGATTAGATAATATTAATCAGAATTTACAAAGTTTATCGCTTCCAGCACATCAGCCGCTATTTCCAATCGTTTCATCTTTATACATTCCAGGATATTTGCATAAAGAATTACATGTTCCGAAATATAAAATAGAGAAAAAGTTAAAAGAAATGTCTCAAGAGCAATATCGTGAATATGCAATGATTATTCATGAACGCTTAAAAAAGAAAGGGCCATTATTACAGAAGGAAATTCCACTTTATTTAGAGGAACGTTATGATAAAATTTGGTCAGATCGATTGCCAGCTGCTTCTGCAAACGATTATATGGTACTGCTTCAAAAGGCAAATCATAAAGGTGGCCTGACAGAAGCAGAAGAAAAAGTATGGGCGAATATCGTTGAAACAGATATGAGCGCTAAGAAATATCGTAAAACATTTAGACATGCAGGGCAAAAAAATGGTTATACGCCATGGACAGTTACAAAAGCAGTTTATGCGATGGATAAACGCGGGAACTGTACAGAAATTGTGTTCTTAGCAAATAATTTAAATGAGGACGACAGTGCAGAAATACGAAAACATTTAGCGAACTTACATTTCCAAGTGTTGCAAAGTGATAAGTATGATGCGACTTTTATTAAGTAAACTCGGTGCTTTCTGCATCGAGTTTACTTTTGTATACAAGCACTTTTTTCCTATCTCTGGGTATGATGGGTAGTAATACTTAGGTGAGAGGGGAAAAGGTGATGAAACAAAGTAAAGAAGAGTTTATAAAGGGTGAAGGCGCTAATTTCCCTGGGAAAACATATGTAGATTGTGTATTACAACATGTATTTGAATTTCAGCGAAATTACTTATTGAATGATATGTTTCAAGTGCATAAAGCGCATATTGCGATGCTGACGGAAGAAAATTTAATGAAAAAGGGAGAAGCTAAAGTTATATTACACGCATTAAAAAAGGTAGAGGGAATGCCAAAAGAGCAATTGCTTTATACAGAGCAGCATGAAGATCTCTTTTTTTTAGTGGAACATTTAATTTCTCAAGAAGCGAAAAGCGATTTTGTAAGTAATATGCATATTGGTAGAAGTAGAAATGATATGGGTGTAACGATGTATCGCATGAGTTTAAGACGATATGTATTACGATTAATGGAACATCATTTGTTATTGCAAGAGAGTATATTGGAACTTGCTGCTGATCATAAGGGAACGATTATGCCAGCGTATACACATACACAACCAGCACAGCCAACAACATTTGGTCATTATGCGTTAGCGATTTATGATACGATGCAGAGAGATTTAGAACGCATGAAAAAAACGTACAAACTTTTAAATCAGTCCCCAATGGGAGCCGCTGCGCTTTCTACAACAAGTTTCCCAATTAAACGAGAGCGAGTTGCAGATTTACTTGGATTTACTAATGTAATTGAGAACTCATATGATGCTGTCGCTGGAGCGGATTATTTATTAGAGGTTAGCTCGTTACTTATGGTAATGATGACGAATATGAGTAGATGGATTCATGACTTCTTACTATTAGCGACGAAAGAATATGATGGTATTACTGTTGCAAAGCCATATGTACAGATTAGTAGTATTATGCCGCAAAAGCGAAATCCAGTTTCAATTGAGCACGCCCGTGCAATTACGAGTAGTGCTTTAGGGGAATCATTTACAGTATTTCAAATAATTCACAATACACCGTTTGGTGATATTGTTGATACAGAGGATGATTTGCAGCCGTATTTATATAAAGGGATTGAAAAGGCTATTCGTGTTTTTTCTATTATGAATGCAGTTATTCGAACGATGAAAGTAGCGGAAGAAACGTTGAAAAATCGTTCCTATAAACATGCAATTACGATAACTGATTTCGCAGATGTTTTAACAAAAAACTATGAAATTCCATTCCGGCATGCGCATCATGCAGCAAGTGTTATTGCAAGTATGTCATTGGAGCAGAAAAAGGAGCTTCATGAATTACATTTGAAAGATGTGAATATGTACTTACAAGAAAAATTTAATATAACTTTATTAGAAAAAGAGTGGAAAGAAATTATATCGCCAGAAGCTTTTATACAAAAAAGAAATGTATACGGTGGGCCGAGTAAAAAAGAAATGGAGCGCATGATTAACAATCGAAAAGAGTCATTTCGACAAGAAGAAGAGGTATTTGAAAAGGAAAAACAGAGAATTTTACAAGCTGAAAATAATTTGAATACGTTAGCTTCAAATATTATTGAATCGTAAAAGAGGAATTTAGTGAATTAATCGCCAATACCTTAATAAAACTATAAATAGAGGGAAGAGATTGTCGATGATTCAATTGCATGTATATGAAGAGATTGTTAATTTTAAAGAAGAGGTTACATCATTTCTAGAAAAGAATGAGCAGGAAAATAATCTCATATTAGGCGTATTACAAATGGTCCGGCAACCGATATTTATGGGGATAGCAAAACAAGGAGAAGAAATTGCAGTTGTATTTCTTCAAACAGAAGAGAAGAAACAAATCATTGTTGCAACTTCTGAAATTTCGGGAGTAGCTATCAAGGAGCTTGCAACAGAGTTAACGAAAATATATTCGGATATTCCTGGATTAATTGGTAATAAGAAAGTTGTACAGAAGTTAGCGGAAGAGATTGCGGTGTTAGAAAATAAGAAAGCGAATGTTGTAATGGAGCAAGGTATATATGAATTAAAACAAGTGAAGAAAAAGTGGAACGGAGATGGAGCCTTTCGAGAAATAAATAGTGATGAGATACCATTAATAGAAAAATGGATATATCAATTTTGCAAAGATGTGAATCTTCCTACTACGAAAGAAGAAGCAAAACAAACGGCACAGACATTAATCATTAATCATCGTTTATTTGGTCTAGAAGTAGACGGAAAACTTGTTTCTGTAGCAGCAAAAACACGTCCAACCAAAAATAATATAACAGTTAATTTCGTATATACGCCTAAAGAAGGAAGGAAAAAGGGATACGCATCTAATTGTGTAGCGGCACTTAGTCAACGTATGTTAGATGAAGGGTACAATACGACTACGTTATATACTGATCTAGCGAATCCGACATCGAATAAAATTTATCAAGAAATTGGTTATGAGCAAATTGCGGAGTCTGTGCTTATATTTTTAGAGAAGTAGAACAAAAAGGCGTGCTAAAATAGCACGCCTTTTTGTTATTCATCAATTCTAATAACCTCGCCTTGAGGGAAGTCTTCGGCTTCTAGTAAGTTACGAATAGCTTTCGCAACGTATTCGGGTGATAATAGCTTTCCTTCTTCTTTTAATGTGATGAATCGATCTAAATTTGTGAAGTCTTCTTTATTTGTTTCGCGAATTTGTGCTTGCATATTTGTATCAACAACACCGGGTGCAAAAGAGACGATTTTTACTGGATATTCTTTTTCTGCTTCTTCGGTTGCTACGCACTGTGTAAACATATTTACGCCAGCTTTCGTTGTACAATAAGCGCCCCAGCCAAAGTAAGGGTTTTTTCCTGCACCAGAAGAGATGTTTATAACACGTTTATCTACTTTCCATTCTTTCGTATGTTTCATGAAAGTGGAGGTGAGAACCATAGGTGCAAGTAAATTAATGTGAACGTTCGTAATGAATTGTTCACTTTCTGCTTTTTCAATTGGCTTCATAGGAGCAACCGTACCCGCATTATTAATTAAATGAATAGAAGATACACTGTCTTCTTGAATAGATGAAATGATTTTGTTAAAGTTCGTTTCTAAATTATGTACATCTTGAAGATCTAAGGAGTGGAAAACACAATTGCTATTATATTGTTCTGCGAGTTTCGTAAGCTCTTTATTTTCTCTTCTAGAAATAGAGATGACAGTTGTATTTTTTTCTAACAATTGTGTGGCAATAGCCTCACCTAAACCTTGTGAAGTTCCTGTTATGATAACGTAGCGCATAGTTTTATAAACTCCTCTCACATGTGCGGAATTTTGTTGGACAACGTACATTGTATAGTTTGTCTACATTTTATAGTATAGAGCACTTTTTACTATAAATGAAATGAGATGATTGTGTGCCTTTTATGAATCGCTTTACGACAACAGTAACTGGTGCCGTCACGTTCACTGGGAACACGTTAGGACTAAGTCCGACATCACCTGCACCAGGTAATAACTTTGGTACGATTGATGTATTCACAACGGTGAATACATCACTTCAAGTACCTGGATTCCCAGCAGGAACGACGAATGATTGGCCATTAAATTCTTCAAGTGCAATTTTGAATCTTCCAGCAGGAAGTAGCGTCTTATACGCAGAACTTGTGTGGGCTGGCACATACCGGACTGATACGGAGGATGTTACTGCGTTTTTAAATGATGATATCACCTTTACAACACCAGTGGGAACATTTTCTGTTGCACCAGACCCAGCAACTGCGCAGCAAGGTTCAGTAGGGAAGCAGTTTTATTATAGTCGCTCTGCTAATGTAACGAACCTTGTTAGTGCGGCTGGGGCCGGCACATATACAACAGGTGCTGTGCCTGCAGCAAGAACATCAGCTGATTCAACAATTAGTCGTTCAGTTGGCTGGACGCTTGAGGTAGTTTATCAAA
The DNA here is from genome assembly GCF_055902415.1 of Bacillus sp. SSR7. NCBI lineage: Bacteria > Bacillati > Bacillota > Bacilli > Caryophanales > Bacillaceae > Bacillus > Bacillus sp. SSR7. The sequence goes on from NZ_JBVVXV010000005.1 coordinate 162,441, forward strand.
ATGCGAGTTTACCACTAAGGAATTTATCAGTTTATGCAGGACAAGAAATTATTGAGGCTTCATCTCCGCCAGTTGATGCTACTATTTCAGGATTTGCTACTCCAGCTACAGGAGTTGTTACAGGAAGAGTGCTCGTAACTGTTCAAGAGGGAGATTCCAACATTTCTGGAGATCAACTTCGCTTTGGACCAAACCCAAATGCTACAGTTGCATTATTCGGACCGAGAAATCCGGCAAATAATTTCTTTCAATCTCAAATTTGTAATGACTTTGGGGAATTAGATACAACCGGAACGTTTGGAGATTTGAATCAGCCATTAGGGATAGCTTTGGCTGTTCGAAGACAAGGGTGGGATATTACAAACGTAGATGCTTCATCATCATTAGTAAATAATCAAACGTCAGCAACCGTTCGGTTCGTTACAAATGGTGATGGTTATGCAGCGGCTGGTTTTGGTGTTCAAATTGATGCGACGGGACCGATTATAAATCCTGTCAAATCTGTTGATAAAGCAGTTGCAGGTATAGGAGATATTCTCACTTATACGATTACAGTTCCGAATACAGGAACAGGAAGTGCGGACAACGTTGTATTACAAGATAGTATTCCGAACGGCACAACATTTATAGCTGGTAGTGTAACGGTAGGTGGAGTAACACAGCCGAGTGCAAACCCTGCTAATGGAATTAATTTAGGAACAATCCCAAATAACACGCAAAGAATTGTTACATTTCAAGTTCGAATAACATCATTCCCGAACCCAAATCCTATTCCAAATCGCGCAATGGCGTCCTATCAATTCCGTCCTTTCGTCGGTAGTCCACCTATTACAAGTACGTCTTCTTCAAATACAGTACAAACGACAGTGAATCAAGCAACTATAAGTATGCAAAAATCTGTAGATTTACAGACAGCAACACTTAATGATGTATTAACATACACGGTTAATGTGACGAATAATGGAAATGTTACTGCAAACAATGTTATTTTTGTTGATAGTATCCCTGCTGGCACAACATTTGTTCCAAATAGTGTTACGGTAAATGGGATAGCACGTCCAGGAGCAAATCCAGCAAGTAGTATTAATCTAGGAAGTATTAATGCATCGCAAACGACTGTAGTGCGCTTTCAAGTTCGAGTAACATCAAACCCTCTTGTCAATCCAATTCCAAACCGTGCGAGTGTAACATTTAACTTTACTCCAGTGCCTGGTCAACAACCAGTTTCAGGGCAAGCGACAAGTAATACTGTAGTTACTACAATTAATATAGCTGATATAACAACGAGAAAAACAGTGGATAAAGCTTTTGCAACGGTTAACGACGTTCTTACGTACACGGTAACAATTCAAAATACAGGAAATGTACTTGCGACGAATGTTATTTTTCAAGATCCAATCCCAACTGGAACGACTTTTATCACAAATAGTGTAACTGTAGATGGAATTTCGCAACCTGGGGCAAATCCGGCAACTGGGTTTACAGTTGCTAACATATCTCCAGGTGGGACTAGGACAGTTACATTTCAAGTACGAGTAACTTCTACGCCATCAGGAGGTACGATTGCGAATCGCGGAAATATATCTGCTAATTTCGTCGTTATTCCGAATCAGCCTCCAATAACAATTAATAGACAAACGAATACAGTTGTGACACAAGTGAATACAGGCGGTTTAAATGTAATAAAAGAAGTGAATACAACGCAAGCGGCAGTAGGGGACACTTTAACGTACACGATTGCCGTTCAAAATACAGGAAACGTTCCGCTAACAAATGTGTTATTCCAAGACACTATTTCTTCAGCTGTTTCTTTCGTTGCAAATTCTGTAACAATTAATGGAGTACCACAAAGTGGATTGAATCCGAATACAGGATTTTCTCTTCCAAATATTCCTGCGGCTCAAACGGTTGTAGTCACATTTGAAGTAGTAATTGTACAGGATCCAGGAGATGAAGATATTTTAAACCGCGCGAATGTCACAGCAAGTTTTCAAGTGAATCCGAGTGAACCACCAGTTACGATTACTATTCCGAGTAACCTAGTGAATACAACTGTACAATCAGGGAATTTTGAAGTTGTGAAAGCAGTAAATACGGATGTTGCAACCGTAGGGGATATTTTAGTATATACAATCGAAATCATAAATGCAGGTAGTGTACCAGCTACAAATGTATTTTTCCAAGATTCAATTCCACAAGGGACATTATTTATTGAAAATAGTGTATTGGTTAATGGGGTTTTACAAGAGGGGGCAGATCCAGGACTAGGATTCCCATTAAATGATTTACCTACTGGCGCGAGTGTAATTGTTTCATTTGAAGTGTTAATTGATGAAATTCCTCAAGGAAACAATGTTGTAAATAGTGCGAATGTAACTGGAGATTTCCTTCTAAATCCAACAGAGCCACCAATTACTGTGACGGTTCCAAGTAATACTGTTATGACAGTTGTGAATTCCTCAGGACTAAATGTAATGAAGAGTGTAAGCGCTACTGAAGCAGGTGTAGGAGATACACTAACATATACAGTTGCTATACAAAATAGTGGAACGGTAGTAGCGACAAATGTATCGTTCCTTGATCCGATTCCAGTTGGAACCACTTTTGTAGCGAATAGTGTAACAATAAACGGGACACCTCAACCAGGTTTAAACCCGACAACTGGATTTCCACTTGCTAATATTCCAGTAGGAGGTATGGTGACGGTCACTTTTCAAGTGACAATCACGAGTGTACCACCAAATAGGGCGCTTCCGAATAATGCAAATGTCACTGCCGACTTTCAAGTAAGTCCGTTGCAGCCACCAATTACAATCGTAACAATTAGTAATACCGTTGTGACACGAGTGAATGTAGGATCAATTAATGTAATAAAAAGTGTAAATACACCACAAGCAGGAGTAGGAGATACGTTAACGTATACGATTCTTATTCAAAATACAGGAACTGTTCCTGCAACAAATATTATTTTTCAAGATCCAATCCCATCTGGAGCTACATTTGTAGCGAATAGTGTAACGATCAATGGAGTTGTTCAGCAAGGTGCGAATCCTATAGCAGGTTTTCCTGTTACAAATATTCCAGTTGGGCAAACTGCTACAATTACGTTCCAAGTGACAGTGACAAGCGTTCCGACTGGTGGAAATATAAGAAATCAATCGAATGTTACTGCAAGTTTCCTTATAAATCCGGCAGGACCTCCTATAACGACTACTACAAATAGTAATTTTGTAGTGACACAAGTAAATACAGCGAGACTAACTATACAAAAATCTTCATCTGTACAACAAGCAGCACTTGGAGAAACTTACACGTATTCTGTTGTCATTCGAAATAACGGTACAGTAACAGCAACGAATGTCTCATTCCTTGATCCAATTGCTCCAGAAACAACATTTGTAGCAAATAGTGTAACGATAAATGGAACGCCACAACCTGGATTAGACCCAAATGTTGGTTTCCCGCTTCCTAATATTGCAGCTGGAACATCATTGACAGTAACGTTCCAAGTTACGGTAGTTGCACCGTCTACACGTGGAGCAGTATTAAATACAGCATCTGCTACAGCCACTTTCATATTAAATCCTTTACAACCACCTGTAACAACAACAAATCCAAGTAATACAACGGTAGTTACAATACCGTTACCTCCTCCTGGTGAAGTAACAGCGACAAAAACAGTTGATGTTGCAACTGGGGCTGTTGGAGATGTATTAACGTATACCGTGCTCATTTCAAACGTAGGAATTATCCCTGTTACAGATGTATTCTTCCAAGATGTCATTCCAGAAGGGACGACGTTTGTTGATAACAGTGTAACGATAGGTGGAATACAGCAACCTGGTTTAAATCCAGAAATAGGCTTTACAGTTAGTCCATTATTAAATGCTGGAGCGAGTATTTCTGTGACGTTCCAAGTGACCATTACGGAAATTCCTGATAATGAAGTCATATTAAATGATGCTGACGTTACATTTACTTCACAACCGAATCCGCAGGAGCCACCGATTACGCAAACGATATTAACGAATTTAGTCGTTACGACAATTAATATTGCTTCAATTTTTCCAGTGAAAATAGTAGATAAAGAGGCAGCGACGGTTGGGGAAATATTAACTTACGATGTACTAATTTTTAACTTTGGAACAGTGCCGGCAACGAATGTTCAATTTCTTGATTCTAGTACGAGTGGTGTAGCATTTGTTCCAGGAAGTGTGAGTATAAACGGAGTGCCAGAACCAGGATTAGATCCGTTCATAGGCTTTACAGTTCCAGATATACCTGTAGGTGATTTTGTACTTGTCACATACCAAGAGATGGTAACGAGCATACCTCAAGGTGGAACAGTTGTTAACTTTGTGGATGTTACAGCGACATTTGCTGTAAGTGAGACAGAGCCGCCTATTACTGAGACAACGACAAGTAACACGACATTAACAGAAATAAATGAATCTGGTTTGAATGTTTTAAAATCAGTAAGTCAACCAATCGTTGCAGTAGGCGATACAATCACATATACAACAGTCGTTCAAAATACGGGAACAGTGATAGCGACGAATGTTCAATATAGTGATGTATTACCATCCTCTATAACATTCGTACCAAATAGTGTAACGATAAACGGTGTGTTACAGCCTGGATTAGACCCTAATACTGGCTTCTCACTTCCGGATATAACTCCAGGTGAAAGTGTAGAAGTCACATTCCAAGTAACAGTTGTTAGCGTTCCGTCAAACGGAACAATTGCAAATACGGCAAATGTTACTGGAAGCTTTATTTTAGTACCAGGAGAGCCACCAGTTATAGTAAATCAGCCAAGTAATACAACACTCACAACTGTAAATAGAGGACGCTTTAATGTTATTAAACAAGTAAATAGAGCCGCTACTCTAGTGGGAGATATATTGACGTATACAGTACAAATAACGAATACAGGAACAGTAACAGCTAACAATGTTCAGTTTACTGATACGATTTCAACAGGTGCGTCATTTGTAGCAAATAGTGTAACGATAAATGGAGCCCCGCAACCAAACTTAAATCCGATTACTGGATTTGGAGTTGGAGATATCCCAGTTGGTGAAACAGTTATAGTGACGTTTCAAGCGACAGTTACAAGCATACCGTCATCAGGAACAATTACGAACGTTGCAAATATAACAGGAAGCTTTACTTTAGTGCCAGGAGAGCCACCAGTTATAGTAAATCAGCCAAGTAATACGACAATAACGAGGGTGAATAGAGGGCGCTTCAATATAATAAAAACAGTAAATAAACAAGCAACGCGATTAGGAGATACGTTAACGTATAGTGTGCAAGTTACAAATACGGGAACGGTAACAGCGACGAATGTTCAGTTTGTTGACGTCCCATCACCTAGTTTAGAATTCGTTCCTGGAAGTGTACAAATAAATGGAATTCCGCAAGTAGGCTTAGATCCATTTGTAGGCTTTTTATTACCGAATCTTGCAGTAGGAGATAGCGTATTAATTACATTTGAAGTAAATGTAATCGCGGTTCCACCTTCTAGTAGCATTATGAATACAGCGAGAGTAACGGGTGATTTCGAATTGATTCCAGGAGAACCTCCGTTTACAATTACGAATACAAGTAATACGACAGTCACACCAGTAAATAGAGGCAGTTTAGATATGCTGAAAGAAGTAGATCATTCAATTGTTGGAGTAGGGGAAACGGTAACGTATACTGTTCGTATATTGAATACTGGTACTGCTGATGCAATGAATGTTCAATTTATCGATGTACTATCTCCAGAGGCTGTTTTTGTACCAAATAGTGTAACAATTAATGGAGTTCCGCAGCCAGGGGTAAATCCACAGGCCGGATTTACGATACCAGATATTCCAGTTGGTGAGACCGCACTTGTAACATATAAAGCTACGATTACAAGTTTTCCAGATGGTGGTACAGTAGTGAACGTTGCGGGGGCGTTAGCAGAATATAATTTAGTACCAGGAGAGCCACCAGTTACAGTGATGGATACGAGCAATACAGTTATAGTAACGGTAAATACTGCAATTTTATTTGTTGCAAAAGGAGCAAACTTTGAAGTAGCAATGGTAGGAGATGTTGTCACTTACGGAATTGCTGTTATAAATGATAGTACAGTTCCAGTAACGAATATTGTTTTAACAGACATCATTGATCCAAATACGTTATTTATAAATGGCACGGTAACGGTAAATGATGTACCTCTTCCGTTTGCTAATCCGAATACCGGTATTCCGTTAGGTGATTTTCAGCCAAATGATGCGGCAATTATAAATTTCCAAGTTGTAATAACAGGAGGACAAATAAATAATTTAGTTACAAATACTGCTATAGCAAATGGGCTCGCAATTGTAAATCCGAATGAGCCGCCAGTAGTAGTTGAAGGTGATAGCAATACAGTTGTTATCCCGTTTATATCTCAAAATGTCTCAACAACAGTCGTAAAAACGGCAGATTTACAGGTAGCAACAATAGGTGATGTTATTACGTTTACGACAGTTATTACAAATACGGGCGATACTGTCATGCAAACTATTCGTTTTCAAGATATGTTAGATAGTAGTGTCCGATTTGTCCTTGGAAGTGTAACGGTTGATAATACGCCAGTGCCAAATGTAGATCCAGTATCAGGATTTCTTATAGGAAATTTAAATCCAGGTGAAGCACGGACGGTTTCGTTCCAAGTAGTAGTTCAGAGCGCGCCAAGTGGTTCAGGAAATTATATTAATCAAGCGAGTATTCGTTTCGAACATCAAGTAGGTACAGTATTGCCACCTGTTACACAAATAGTAGAAAGTAACATAGTTGTCATTCCATTCGTTCCAACAATTGAACAAATTTGCGAAACGAATTTTAATTGCTTAGGGAAAATTCCTTTTCAATGTTCTCCGTGTGATCACTTGCAAATAAAGAAAAAATAAATGCAGAAAGAGCATCCTGTAAGAGAAGGATGCTCTTTCTGCATTAATCATGTAGGGTCTTTTTCGGGCGAGGTGAAAAATTCGTCGATTTTGTCGGAGAGTAGTAATGGAATGGCTCCTTTTATAACAGAAATGTCCCAGTCCCACCATGCGAGATTCTCTAGTTTGTCAATTGTTTCTTGCGGGAAACGATATCGAATAAATTTTGCTGGATTACCAGCCACAATTGCATATGGAGGGACGTCTTTTGTAACAACACTTTTTGCACCAATAATGGCACCGTTACCAATTGTAACACCAGATAAAATGCAGGATTGATAACCGATCCATACATCATTACCAACTACGATATCACCTTTTGAAGAAGGGTGACCAGTAATATGTGCTCCTTCATCAAAAAGTGCATTAAATGGGTAAGTTGTTATCCAGTCCGCGCGATGTTCTCCGCCAAGTATGAAAATAACGTTTTCTCCTAATGAACAAAACTTACCTATTTTTAATTTCGTCTCATCATTCCAAGAAAAAATAGTTGGACCTACTTTACTATAAGTATAATCACCGATATCATACTTACTATATTCAGGTTTTTGATTTAAATATAACATGATTCTTCAACCTTCTTTCTCAATCAAGCAATAAGCGTGGAATATTATATGCAAGGTGTAGTAAGGTGACCAGTGTTAATAGGTAAAATGAATAAATGGGAGTGGAATGTATGAGATATGAAATGGGATTATATACTAAACCTTTTCAGTCAATTCAATCAGGAAAAAAAGTGTATGAAGTGCGCTTATATGATAAAAAACGTCAACTAATAAACAAAGGCGATGAAATTGTATTTACGAATCTTACGACAAAACAAATGATGACGGTAAAAGTAACGGAAATAAAGCGATACGAGAGCTTTAAAGCTATGTACGAACAAATTGATAAAAAATTATTGGATTGTGAAAATGATAGTTTAGAGGAAATGTTAGAAAATACATATGAAATATATACGAAAGAACAAGAAAAAAATTGGGGAACAGTTGCGATTGGTATTGAGGTAATAAAATGATAAGAAATCGCGGTGTGGCGATCATTGTGCAGGAAGGAAAAATCGCTCTTATAAAACGTATTCGAGAAGGGGAAACATATTATGTTTTTCCGGGCGGAGGAATTGAAGAAGGAGAAACACCTGAAGAAGCAACGAAGCGGGAAGCTTATGAAGAGTTAGGTGTACATATAAAAGTGGGGCATCTGATTACGGAGGTCGAGTTGAAAGGGACGGAGTATTATTTTAATGCCCATATTATAGGTGGGGTTTTCGGTAGTGGTAAAGCTAAAGAATTCGAACTGAAAGATAGAGGGAGTTATATTCCTTTATGGTTGCCGATATACGAGTTGGAAAAAGTGAATATAAAACCGTATGAAGTGGTTGGAAATATATTCAATCATTATAAAATATAAGGTCTGACAACATACAAAAAAAACCATTGACATAGTCTTCTGATTTAAGTATTGTATTCGAGTATGTTTATAATCAGGAGGTTTATATGAGCAATCAAACAACTACACATCATGTAAAAATGACAACAGCAGATCCATCTGGAATTGGTCTATTTGGATTAGCGATGGTAACACTTGTAGCATCATCTCAAAAGTTAGGCTTAACAGATGGTGTTTCACTCGTATTACCGTGGGCAATCTTTTTAGGAGGATTTGCACAAATCTTTGCTTGCATTCACGATGCAAAGCATAACAATACATTCGGTACAACAGCTTTCGGTGCTTATGGCCTATTTTGGCTAGGCGTTGGAATGACTTGGTTAATTCAACTTGGAGTATTTGGCGAAAAATTAGCACAAGCTGCAGATTCAAAACAGCTTGGTGTAGCCTTTATCGGATATTTGATTTTCACAATCTTTATGACAATTGGTGCAATGGAAACACATAAAGTATTATTTATGATTTTCGTCCTTATTGATTTCTTATTTATTGGTCTTTCATTAAGTACTTTAGGTGTTATGCCGCATGCAATGCATAATTTAGCAGCATATTCTGAACTTCTTATTTCATTATTATCTTTCTATGGTTCAGCAGCAGCAGTGTTAAACACACACTTTGGAAAAGTTGTTTTACCAGTTGGAAAGCCGTTTGGTATTTTTAAAAAGTAATAAAAAAGCACAGATGATTGTATAGTCATCTGTGCTTTTTTTATTTGTTGGTAGCTATAGCGGTCGTATTTGTTAATGCAGAAATTTTTTGAGAGCTCGCAGAATTACCGTCTATTGTTACATGAACTTGTTGCTTAGGGTTCGCTGTAACTACCCATGCGTTTGGTAAATAGCGTGATTTATGAGATAAGGTGGAAGGGATATTTAAAATATCTCCCATTGCATATAATGTTGCGGATGATCCCCCGTCCATTGCCATCGCATTGACAGCACCTTTTTCATAAAGAATATCTTGACAATCTCTCAAGGAAGCACCAATGCTGTGAGGTTGTCTACCATCAATGACGAAAAACATAATCGAGCCATCTTTTTTCTGAGCCATAATGCTTCGAGGACCATATCCCCAACCACCATCATTTGTAATCATTTTTTCTCCATTTACAATTAGCTGAGGCATAAATCCAGCAGCGGAAACAACATTTTTATTTAACAATTGGCTAGCAGAAAATTCCCCAGAAACCATTTGTCCATATTTTGTAAGTCCACTGATGAGAGTAGGGGTATTAATATCTTTCGGCGTGTTTATAACTTTACCGTTTTCAATAACAATACCGATTCCGGTTTTACCACCACCATGCCCGGTTTCATCCCAAAAACCACTGGCATTGACAGCGGCAACTGCATGGTTTCGCTTTGCCATTACGTATATTTTTTCTCCGACGTCTTTACCTTCTGAACCTTGCTGGGTAACAAGTTTTACGTTGAATGGATTACTAATTGTCATTAATTTCCCTTCGAAAAAATGATCATTATATTTTTTCTTTATTGTTTCAATAGAAACATCTAGTGGCAAATCTTTTTGTCTTTCTAACTCTTTTTTTGAAAGTTTAGAAGTTAAAAATTCACTATTTTTCCATTTTGGATTTGTGATGGATTGAGAAATATCATTTAATTCTTTATCAGACAATAACGTGAATTTTGCATATTGTGGATGCTGAGAAGTTAAAATGCTCTCGGCTGCGATAACACGTAAATTATGACCGTATGAAGTACCGAATAAAATAATAGCAGCTCCTATTAGTAGGAATATTGTTAAAAGGGAGATGGCTTTTAAAAATCTAATAAAATACTTTCTCATCATAAGGACTCCTCTTTCTGTAAAGTGAACAGTTGAATAATGATTGAGCATGATACACACACATTTTTATTTGAAATAAGTAATGTGAAATGATGATAATACAATAAGGTTTGAAGAGAGATTTGGCAATAGTTGAATATGAATGTAGATGTTTAAAATGAAATATAAATAGTCAGATGTGAAATGTAAATAGAAGAAAAAAATAATTGAAATTGATTCTCATTATTAATATAATGAGAATGATAATCATTTATTGTTAGAGGGGGATGCCAAAGTGGCAAAAATTTTAATAGCTTATGCAAGTATGTCAGGAAATACAGAGAGTATTGCTGATTTAATTAAAGTTAGTTTAGATGCCTTTGATCATGAAGTAGTATTGCAAGAAATGGAAGGCATGGATGCTGAAGAATTATTAGCTTATGATGGAATCATTTTAGGGTCTTATACGTGGGGAGATGGGGAATTACCATTTGAAGCGGAAGATTTCCATGATGACTTAGAAAATATAGATTTATCAGGGAAGAAAGCAGCGGTATTCGGATCAGGTGATACGGCGTATGAACTGTTTTGTGAAGCGGTAACGATATTTGAAGAACGCCTTGTAGAGCGTGGTGCAGAGCTTGTACAAGAAGGATTGAAAATTGAACTAGCTCCAGAAGATGAAGAGGATGTTGAAAAGTGCAGTAATTTTGCAATTGCATTTGCTGAGAAGTTCTAAGAATGGGAGTGTCAACGTGGAGACAATGTTAAGTGCGACCGCTATTACAAAGTTAAGAGATGGAAAGCTTATGTTAGCTACTACATATAATGGCTTATTTATTGAACAAGACGGAGAATGGAAACCGATATTAAATGGTTTTCAAAAACGAATTAGGGATTTACATAGCGAAGGTAATGTAGTGTATGGTGTAGGCGACGAAGGAATTTTTATTCGTAGTATGAATGGTGGAGAGAACTGGACGGTTCAGCGTTTTCCAACAAAAGCAACGAGTTGGAATGTGTGTAGTAATGTACAAGGAACTGTCATTGCCCATGGAGATAAAACATTGTATCATTCTAATGATTTTGGTTCGACATGGGAAACCATTCATCCATTTCTTGAGTATGGTGGTGGGGCACCGTCTATTCGATCGTTATTTTTATACAAACATTACTTATTTATCGGTACGAAAATACATGCTAAATATGGTGGTGTTTGGCTCTTTAATTTGGAGACACGTAAATTAAAGAGGATTAAAATTGTGATGAATCAGATGATTTCAGCGTTGAATTTACACAATTCTTATTTAGTAGCAGCAAGTGGATCATGCAAGGGGATTAGCGGTAATATTTCTTTTTGTAAAATAGATGAAAGTATAGAGAGTGAAAAAACATATTGGCACACATGTCAAAGTGAGCAGAAAGCAAGTAGCTATTTAGACTTAAGTGTAGATCAACATGTGCTATATACAACGTCAACGCAAAATAAGGCGGGGATTAGTACGGTTTGTCGTGTACTTTTAGAAGAAGGAATTGTTACAGTATGTGACTCAGTTAAAGGGCATGGTTGGCGCATCGTGAACGAAAAAGAAGGCTATGTTGTAGCTGGGTCAGGTGAATCAAAAGCAATGCAATGGAAGAAAAAAATAGTATAGTAAAAAAACTTTGCTTTTATTATATTGATATGATATATTATATTTAAACCATTTTACTTTTAATAATATAGAGATTTAAATGAGCTGTAACTTCCGAGGAGGATAGCAATGTTAAATCTCCTCAGAGTTGCAGTTTTTTTAATGTCTGACTTATTTTTGTAAAGTGGTTGAAAATGAATATGTACATATAGGTACATTGTAGGAGGATTTTTTAAATGCAAAACGGTAAAGTAAAATGGTTTAACTCAGAAAAAGGTTTCGGATTCATCGAAGTTGAAGGCGGAGAAGACGTATTCGTTCATTTCTCAGCTATCCAAGGCGAAGGCTTCAAAACTTTAGAAGAAGGTCAAGAAGTTACTTTCGAAGTAGAACAAGGTAACCGTGGACCTCAAGCTACTAACGTTAACAAGAAGTAATTACGGAAAAAAGAAGGGCTTGCCCTTCTTTTTTTTTGCATTTTTATTGAATACCCTCCTATGTACATAGCATAATGAGATTGAATTTTCGTTTTTTAGACGAAGTATTACATGCATAAAGTGTATGAATAAATAAATACTGAAAATAAAGTATGTGTGTGAAAAGGAATGTAGAAAGAGGTAAAAAAATTGGAAAACGCTACACATTTTATTGTGTTTGATATAGAGAGAAATTTTAGGCCGTATAAATCAGAAGATCCGTCAGAGATAGTTGATATTGGAGCTGTAAAAATAGAAGTAAGTACAATGAAGATAATTGGAGAATTTTCGGAGTTAGTAAAACCGGGGGCACGACTTACTCGTCATACGACAAAATTAACGGGAATTACAAAGAAAGATTTAATGGGTGTAGAGAAATTTCCGCAAATTATAGAGAAATTTATTCAGTTTATCGGAGAAGATTCTATATTTGTTACATGGGGAAAAGAAGATTATCGGTTTCTATCTCATGATTGTACGTTACATAGTGTAGAATGTCCACGTATGGACAAAGAAAGAAGAATGGATTTGCAAAAATTTGTTTTCCAAGCGTATGAAGACTTATTTGAGCATACACCAAGTTTACAATCTGCAGTAGAACAACTCGGTTTAACATGGGAAGGAAAGCAGCACCGTGCTTTAGCGGATGCTGAGAATACAGCGAACATACTTCTTAAAGCATATAGCGAGAGAGATATTACTAAAAGGTATAAAAGGCATGGTGAACTTGAACTTGTAGAGAATGGAAAACTAACAGAAAAAGCGAAAAAAAAGATGCGAAAATGGGTATTTAAAGAAATGAGAAAAAATACAGAGCGTCCTTTCGTTTGGAGTACATTTGAAAGTAGTGACACGTGGGAAAGTATAACGGAAAGATATTATATAAGTGAACCTACAATAGAACTTCTGAAAAAACATTTTCGTACGGCCGTTAGAAAAGCGGAAAGGCAGATTAGGTATTTGGCTGAGATGGAGAAGAATGTAGAGGTTAAATGACATTCTTCTCTATTTCTAGCTAAATAAATTTACTGTCATTGTATTGATGGATGAATAAAGTATTCATATAAATAGGAATTGATTTGTTGTGATTTGTTCATTGTAATTAGTTTGAAAATTAAGGTGTATTAAGGATTTATAATATATTATTAGAATAAGGATAGAGTTAAATAGAAGCAATCTTTAACATTGTAACAGTTTTAGTTTTTACTGTTATTATAACTTCTTCTCATAGAAAAGAAGAAAAATTGAAAAACGCTTAATACATCTTTAACTCGTGTTGTATTAAAGATTAAAATTAGAGAGCAAGATAAGAATTTTATAATAGGGGTGTGTGACATTGATAGACTTGGATATTAAAGATGTCAACGTACAGATGGAATTAAACGGAGTCTTTTGGAATGAGGATGGAGTTGCTGAAATGACAGTGACTACAACAGAAGAGCATTCACTTCTTCTCCGTCTAGTAGTTGACTTAGAAAGTAAAACAATTAAGGCGACAAGTGCTGCAATAGTGAATGGATGCTGCCCTCTGTGCAAACAAAAAAGGGATGAATGTAGTGACCTTAATGACTTACAAAACAAAATGGATATTTTAGAAGAAGCTTATGATTGGGTGAGAGAGCATCCAGAATATCGTTTTCAATTATCTTTCTACGAGTACAATAAATTTGAGATAGTGAAGTGACATTTTCACTTGAACAACATACATAGTGACTAGAAGGACTCGGTCAACTAGAAATATTGAAGCAGATACTTTTAATGGAAATGGGCTTGTACAACAAGGATGCGATATACTTAATACTGCAACAAATGTCCTCTTGAATCAAAAATAAGCATATTTTGTTATAAAGCAGAAAAACCGATTCTACTAAGAATCGGTTTTTCTGCTTTATAACTGTCAACTGTGTTCCAAATAAAAGAGAGCTTATTAAAAGTGCTCCGTAAAAATAGGGATATAGAATGGTTTATTCAATCCCGTTCGGATCATAAGAATACTGTTGCTTATTCTCAATCCGCTCAATCACATCTTGCAACTCGTCTGGCTTCAGGAATTCAATAGGAGAGAAGCCTTTCTCAAACGTAAGTGTATCAGCCTCAATCATTAATACGTATCGATCATTTACCTTTGCGATATGTATTTGATCTCCGAAATCAGCAAGCAGGGCCTTTACAGAGATATGATCTGCTTTTAGCTTTAATTCTACTTCAGGCGCGTGCTCGACGATTTGAGCGGTAGCTTCCATTACTTCTTCGGTTGAAAATTGTTCCATAATTTCGCGTTTCGGACTGGCAGCCCATACTTCCATCGCTTGGTCGAACTGTTCGCGCTCTTCCGTACCTTCTTCAAATACATCTTCAATTTGGTCGTATACCATGTCCATTACTTGTGTTTTCATAATTTCAGGCATAGAGCGTTCGTATTCGACGAATTTTAAGAAGTCTTCAAAGTAACGGGCGTGTGATGCTTGGTGAATTTTTAGCTCGCCCACTTCGACCATACCTTCTTCAGGCATGTACGGATATTGAATAGATTTCATATTTTTTGTTGTGATGGCCATTTCAACGTTACGAATCAGTGTGGATTCATCGGAAATGGAAGCGACTTTCGGCTCGAAGTCACATTTCATAACGAAAACGAATGGATCATCAAAGTATTTTCGTAGTTTTGCTTGCGCAATTAAAAATACACCACCGCGTACAGCACTTGTGTCAAGATATGTATAAACGAGAGGTTCGCTCATATCTTTGAAGTTTTCCTTCGTTTCTGCAAAGCGGATGCGATTAAATAAGTTGTAATGAGGGTTTGAATCAAGTTCGTGCCCTTCTTCTACAATAAAGCGACCGATCTTTGTCGGAGCTTGTTCTGTTTTCGCATGACGTTCTACTTTTCTCTTTGAAATTTTTAATAATTCTCCATTCAAAAATTCTTTTAAGGAGCTATCTTCATACTCTTCAGCGTCTAATGTTTGAAAATGTTTGTAGCGTTTATCAACAGCTTCACCTTTTCCTTCTACTTGTACAACATAAAAGGAAAGATAATTTATTTCAAAATCCATATTTATCACCTTGTTTCATTTCATTAACTCTTATCAGTATAGAGATGGAAAAAACTTTCGTCAATTTATATAAGGAAGGGGGAAGCCCCCTTCCTTATATATTTTTTATTTCCGAAATTAAAATCCGTCTTCTAATGCTGAAAATGGAATGTTCAGTCTGTTTTCTACTGTACGTAAACGTTGGTTTAAGCGGTTTAATCTACGTGTATTACGCTCAACCGTGTTTTCTAATTGACGTACTCTTTGTTCCAGCTCATTTACTCGTCTTTCTAACTGACGGTTTCCAGTACCAGGAAAAGAGATTGGAAGTTGGAATTGTCGAGTTTGATCATATGGATTAACTTGTTCTGTTGGATCTATATATTGTTGGTATTGTGCCTGTAAATCATAATGAGGCTGATAACCATTTTGGTTATATGGATCGTATGGATTGTAGGGGTACATAAAAACATCCTCCATTTCTTTAAAATAGGTTAATTCACCATAATGTATGTGTAAAAGCGGAGTGTGGCACGGCAAATACCTATTTATGTTCACAGGATGTTTTTTATAAATACGAATATGGAGTTTTACATTTGAATTTCGTTCGTTTTATGGTATATACTGGATAATAGGGGGAGGTTACATAAAAGTTACAATTCTATCAAACTCAAACTTTTATGTAAATATGTATAGACATTTGGAAAAGAAAAGAGTAATTTATATAGAGTAAAAAATAACTTGTAACAATTTATAAATATATTGTAAAATGATTGTAACAAAACATACATAAAAATGAAATAATACATAAAAGTAGTATTGGGGAAAAGGGGAGAGTATATTGTTCCGTAAAGTAAAGGGTATATTAGTTGGGGTTTTATGTGTAGCTGTAGTGAGTGGCTGTGGTACAAAAGTAAGTGATGTTGCATTAGTAAGTGATATTGGTGGCCACACGGTAGAGGCTAAAGCAGAAGTACAGGATTCTATTAGTTTAGTAGATGGTCGTACAGGTACGGAAGTGAAAAAGCTAGATTTGTCGAGTCTAGGTTATTTTGAAGATGAAGCGAAATTTAAAAAATCAGTTGAGAAGGTTGCTAGGGAAGTTGGGAAAAATGTTGACAAAAAGATGGTCCCTTCACGTCTAGGACCTGATGGAAGTTGGCAAGAAGGAAAACCTTCTTATGAATTAATGGAAAAAGAATTAGTAAATAAATTATTAAACGTAGGTATGTGGGATTCTTCCTATCAATTACCTATTGTTGAGAAAAAACCTACCGCTACATTAAGTGATGCGCAAGGAAGTGGCACGGTAATTGGTAGATATGAAACGAATTTAGGTGGCTCAACAGGTGGACGTATTGAAAATATTCGTTTATCAGCAGCGAGTATAAATGGAGTTGTATTAGCGAAAGGGGACAGTTTCTCTTTCAATGCATTAATTGGTGATACAACACCGGATAAAGGATATCAATTAGGAAAAGAAATTGTAGATGGTAAGTTAGTAGATGGATATGGCGGTGGTGTTTGTCAAACATCATCAACATTATACAATGCAGCAGATCAAGCTGGTTTGAAAATGGTAGAGAGAACAACACATTCTAAAACGGTAGGTTACGTTCCACAAGGAAGAGATGCTACAATTGCATATCCATACTTAGATTTAGTGTTTGAAAACACGAATGATGCACCTGTGAAACTTTATATGGGTATTCAGGGCGGAAAGTTAGTTGCTGAAGTACATAAAATGCGATAAGAATAATAATCTAGAAAAAGCCATTATTTCTATTAACAATAGAAATAATGGCTTTTTCTGTGTAGTTTATTCAGTATTAGTGATACATTTCAAGACTAGGTGAATGTGAGGAACAAGATGTTCGGGAATTTATCCCGCTTTAATGGGCAGTAAGACCCCCACCTCAAAATTCAGCGAAAGAAAAGAAGTTAGGTGGGGGATGAAGAAAACTCCCACTGATTAAAGTTTCACATTATCGAATTTAATTCTTAGTTTTCCTATTGACATTATGAATGATTAACTGTATTCTTCATAATAACAACTTAATAAATGGAAAAATTTATTAGTTTTCTTATCAAGAGAGATGGAGGGACTGGCCCGATGAAATCTCAGCAACAGGCTATAAAAGTACTGTGCTAAGTCCAGCAAACGTATGAAGCGTTTGGAAGATGAGGGGAAATGGATTAACATTCAACTCTTCTTATATGTGTAAGAAGAGTTTTTTATTTAGAGAGGGGGGATAGAGTGAAGTTTGATGTAACGTATTTTTTAGAAAGTTTTCCGCAATTATTTAAGTATGTATACATAACTTTAGGAATTACTGTAGTTTCAATGATTATTTCTTTTGTTATAGGGATAGGTTTGGCGATCATAACGAAAAACAAAACGAAATTTTTATATTCTATTGCAAGAGTATATATATCTTTCTTTAGAGGAACACCTTTATTAGTTCAATTGTTCGTGTTGTATTTCGGATTGCCGCAAATATTCCCAACCTTTACAGTACTTACAGCGATGCAAGCGACTTTAATTGGTCTCAGTTTAAATAATGCAGCGTATTTGTCAGAAATTATTCGGGGTTCATTAAATGCTGTGGAATCAGGACAAATGGATGCTTGTTTATCAGTTGGAATGACAAAGGCGCAAGCTATGCAACAGATTATCTTTCCACAAGCTATTCGTGTTGCAGTACCATCACTTGGAAATAATTTTGTTGGATTGTTAAAAGAATCTTCGTTATCCTTTGCACTTGGGGTGGCTGAAATTTTAGCGCAAGCGAAAATGTTAGCGGCACAATCGTATCGTTATATGGAAAGTTACTTAGCAGTAGCGATTGTATATTGGATTATTACAATTGTAATTAGCTGGGGGCAGAAAAGGTTAGAAAAGAAACTTGATGCACCATACTTGTAATAGAAATGAGGTGATATGTGTGATTGAGGTAAGAGATTTGTATAAGTCTTACAAACAAAATGAAGTACTAAAAGGAATCTCACTTACTGTCGGTAAAGGGGAGGTAGTAGTCATTATTGGACCTTCTGGTTCAGGTAAATCGACACTATTAAGATGTTTAAATTTATTAGAACACCCAGAGGATGGAAGTATTAGAATTGAAGATTTAGAGATTCATGCGAAGAAGCTTTATAAAAAGGAAATAATAAAATTACGCCAAAAAACAGCAATGGTTTTTCAAAACTATAATTTATTTAAAAATAAAACATCATTGCAAAATATTACAACTCCATTAACAGTTGTACAGAAAAAAAGTGAAGAAGAAGCAAAAAAAATAGCAAGAGAAATATTAAAACAAGTAGGTTTAGCTGAAAAAGAAAATTTCTACCCAACGATGTTATCAGGTGGGCAACAACAAAGAATAGGTATTGCTAGGGCAATGGCCTTAAATCCCGCTGTATTATTGTTTGATGAACCGACTTCTGCACTTGATCCAGAATTAGTGAACGAGGTATTGCAAGTCATTAAGGATTTGGCAAGGCAGCATGTAACGATGGTTATTGTCACACATGAAATGAATTTCGCAAAAGAAGTAGCAGACCATATTATATTTATGGCTGATGGCATTATTGTAGAGCAGGGAACACCGGAAGAAATTTTTCGGAATCCACAAAATGAGCGTACGAAAAAGTTTTTACGACAATTGAATGCTTCAGAAGAAGGCAATCATTTCGTTATTTAGGAGGAAAAATTATGAGGAAAACATCATTATTACTAACATTGGCATTAACAGTATCGTTTGGGCTTTTATCTGCTTGTGATTCAGATACAGCGAGCAAAAAAACAGATGAAAAAGTAGTGAAAGTTGGGACGTCTGCAGGGCGTAGTCCATTTATTTTTAAAGAGGGTGAGAAAGTAAAAGGTTTTGATGCTGAAATTATTGAAGCAGCTGCTAAAAAAGCTGGATATAAAGTTGAATGGAATGTTTCTGATTTTGAAGGATTATTCGGTTTATTAGACTCAGATCGTATTGATACAATTGCGAATGAATTATCCGTTTCTCCGGAAAGAAAAAAGAAATATGATTTTTCAATCCCATATGTATATTCGGGATCTGTTTTCGCAGTGAAGAAGGATAATAATACAATTAAATCACTAGAAGATCTAAAAGGAAAGACTGTAGGCGTTGGGCTTGGTACAGCCGGGGAACAAGAATTAAAAGCTTTAAATAAAAATAATGCTTTTACAATTAAAACGTTCTCAGAAGATCCAACAGCAGAATTGAATGAAGTAGGACTTGGTCGTGTAGATGCTTACTATAATGATAAAGTACAAGTAGAAACAACAATTAAAAAGGCAGATTTAGATAATGTGAAAGTAGGATTTGGTCCACTTAAATGGGGAGAGATTGCATTTCCATTTGCCAAAAAGAGCGAAAAGTTAGAAGATATAAATAAAGCGTTGAAAGAATTAGAACAAGATGGGACATTAAGCGAAATATCAAAAAAATGGCTGAAAGTTGATGCTACAAAAAAACAAAATTAATGTATGTTCGTTGAATGTGGCTATTGTCCATCAACTTATATAAAAATAAAAGGAAACTGGGGAGGAAGTTATTCATGGTACAAATTCATCCAAAAACACGTATTGGTCATGTTGAATTTAAGGTGTTAGATTTAGAACGTCAAATTGCTTTTTACGAGAATGTTGTAGGTTTAGAAGTAATTAAGCAAGAGGGGAATAAAGCGTATTTATCTGGAAAAGGTGGAAAGAACACGTTACTTGTTCTTGAAAAGTTAGAGGACGGGGTACTGCAAGAGCCGCGTACGACTGGTATATATCATGTAGCCTTTTTAGTTCCGACTCGTGAGGCATTTGCTTCGGCATTATTTGGTGTGATTCGTAATAAGAATGTAATTGATAGTCCGGCTGAGCAAGAGGGACGTTATACATATTCAAATGAAATTTTACCAATTTCAAGGTTTAATAGCGCAAGCGATCATACGTATAGCGAAGCGTTTTATTTACAAGACTTAGAGGGAAATGGTATTGAAATTTATGCGGATCGTCCGCGCGATCAATGGGGAGAAGGGCCAGGAGGAAGTACCCCGCTTGATTTAAAAGAACTAGCAACGCTTGTTAATTATGAATTTGATGGATTACCTGCTAATACTGTCGTTGGACACGTGCATTTACGGATAGCCGATGTAGAGGAGTCATATGAATTTTATGTAGATACAGTAGGCTTTGAAGTACAGCAACGCGAAGATGACTGCTTATTCATTTCTGCAGGAGGATATCATCACCATATAGGAGCAAATACGTGGAACGGAGTAAATAATCCGCACCCACCCGCACATGCTACTGGACTTAAAGTGTATACAATTGTATTACCGCATAAAGAGGCGTTAGATGAAGTGAAAGAAAGATTAATAGAAAAACAGCATGGAATAAATGAGATTTTAAATGGATTTACTGTAGTAGACCCGAGTGGTATTACAGTACAGTTTGAAATAGAAACAGCATAAAAGAAATCGGAAGGTGTATAATTACCTTCCGATTTCTTTTTGATACGTAATCCAGGTAGCACAAGGATTGAAAGGAAAGGATTTTAATATCTCCATTGCATATATACTTGTTGAATCGAATTCACCTTGAATGAAAGAATAACCGTGTGTATTTGCATACATAGCTTGTTTGAAAACGAGAAGTTTCAGTAAGGATACATTTTCTGTATTGTGAGTCCCGCACCATCCTAGTTCTACTGTATTATCCTTTTCTGATGTATGGAGGAAAGAGTACGCAATAATTTCAGTCTCTTCATCTATTATTACAAAGCTCCCATCTAGTAACACATCATCAGCTAAGATCTGTTCTTTCCAAGCTTCGAGCGGGAATGAGGCAACTGGGTTTGCTAAGTGAGTATCTTCATAATTCATTTTTACTACGTAGGCTAGTTTTTCAAAGAAGCTAGTATTGGATGAAATGTTTGATAAACTTTGTACAGCATAATTTGAATGAAGC
Source organism: Bacillus sp. SSR7 (assembly GCF_055902415.1). Classification (NCBI taxonomy): domain Bacteria; kingdom Bacillati; phylum Bacillota; class Bacilli; order Caryophanales; family Bacillaceae; genus Bacillus; species Bacillus sp. SSR7. Next base: position 183,780 of record NZ_JBVVXV010000005.1, read on the forward strand.
ATTGTATCGATAGTTATGATTTTTGGTACGTCTAATATTGGCATATATGTTCTTCGGATTTCCGTAAAATTATGTTCTTCAAAAAACGCTTTTAAATGAGCTGATGTTTCCCATATAGAGGTTTGTAATGGTAGTTTGAAGTTTTCTCTTTTTGAAATCTCGTTTAATAAAAATTTTTCAATGTGTAGCTCTGAATAGAAAGGATTCGTATATATTCGAAAGTATGTGCAGTATGGATGGAAGGTACTCCCCCAGGCGAAAAAGATACCTACTACATCTTTTTTATAGTAGGCAGCATACGCACATTTAGTTTTATTCTCTCGTAATAAGTGAAATAGATACGATTCTTCATTATATAAATCAATAAGTTGTTTTACTTGTAGCTCATTACTTCTACTATACTTCTCTATAACAAGAGTATGTTTATTGGTGGACTTCTTCATAGCTCAATCCAAAACCTTCTTACTACATTCCCATCTTCCTCAGTGAAATCATCATCACGAAGCCCACCGTTATGTAAAATTGTTTTTTCAGAAGCTGTATTCACTTCGTCACAAACGACAAGTACTTTCTCGATGTTTAATTCCTTCGTTTTTTCTAGAGATAATTCTAATAACTTCGTAGCATAACCTTTTCTTCTTTCAGAAGGGCGAATGCCATAACCGATATGACCGCCAGCGTTAAATAAATGTTCGGTTAAACTATGACGTATATTAACAGCGCCTACAATTCTATTATGATCTGTAACGAGCCAATACGTAGAATCTGGTACCCAAGATTCAGGAAGATTTATTCCGTTATGTGCATCGAGTAGTTCTTGTACCATAGCGGGGAAGTTAGAAGGGTCTTTTGTAATAACCCACGGAATCATCGTTTCACCGCTATCTTTCCATTCGTTATAAAAATCTAAGTATTCGTCTTGTAAATCGGTAGTAGGTGTAATCAAAGAGACGTTCATTGTTAGCAAGCTCCTTTATTTATGTAGAATGTATAAAAAATTACAAAACAAAATGAAAGCGTTTTCGATACTTTCTCAACCTTATTTCATGTAATCCACCTTTGTTTTTTCAAGAAAATGAGTGGATGTTTAAAATTAGAAGTTATTTATTTTATGTTAATATTTAAAATATTAACATAAAACGTCCTAGGTATTAAGTGTATTTTAGTAAAATTCCTTCATATCAATAAATCGATGTGTGTGATAATTTTTGTTTTATCTATCTATAATGAACGAAAGGGGGAAGGGCTCGTGAGTGTAAATATTGATTTTATTATAAAAATCGGTGTTGCGGGTTTGTTAGGAGCAATAATTGGTATTGAAAGGGAAATTCGATCAAAAGAGGCAGGATTAAAAACACATTTCCTAGTAGCGGTAGGAAGTGCTTTAATAATGGTGGTTTCGAAATATGCTTTTTCAGATATTATGAATGAAGAACATATGGCTCTTGATCCGAGCCGTATTGCAGCGCAAGTTGTTAGTGGAGTAGGGTTTTTAGGTGCAGGTACAATTATTATTCAAAAGCAGGCGGTGAAAGGATTAACGACAGCGGCTGGTTTATGGGCTACAGCAGGAATTGGATTAGCAATTGGGGCTGGCATGTATGTAGTAGGAATTGGAGCGACGATTCTCGTTTTAATTGGTTTAGAGATTGTGAGCCGTATTTTTAAGGTGCAATTTTTATTTCCTCAAAACATAACAGTGCAAATACATATAAATAAACATGAAGTGGTACAAGAAATAGTAAAAACGCTACAAGTGAAAGGCATTCCAACACTTTCATATGAAGTGGAAGCTTTACAGCAAGGAGCAGAAACTGTTTATAAGGTAAGGATGCAGCTGAAAAATATATCATTAGAAGAAAAAAATGAATTGATTCAGTATATGCAAACATTACCGGAAATTACGTTTATAAAGTTAAAATCATAGCGTTGAAAACGGGGATAGATGTAGCAGGAATTTCGCTATTATCTATCTTTTTTTTGATGTAAAATTCACATAAAGTCAAGTGTTAATTTTGCTAGGCATGGATACATGTGTGAACGTTCCCTTGTTTTTTCTCAATACAGAATAAAAAGTAAGAATAGTAAAATAATGGTGAGGGACACTAAAAAATGTAAGGTAGGGGAGAGCATGAAAGGCTATTCAAAAAAAGTGTTAGTAGGGGTAAGTTTTGCTAGTTTTATGTTAGGGAGTTTTCAAGGGAGCACATTGGCAGAAAGTACAAAGGGAGAGCAAGCTTCTTATCGGAATGTGCTCAAAATGGAGCCAGTTGGTGTACAACTGCCAGTGCAAGAATTAGCTCATTCATCAAAAGTGCTTGAAAATAAGTCTTTTGAGAAAAGGCTGCAATTTGCTGATTTGTCGCAAAGACCGCCTGAAGTGAAAAAAGAAAGTAAGCAATTAGCTGCAGCGAAAACTTATACAATTGCTGAATTAAATCAATTAAGCAATCAGCAGTTAGTAGATTTACTTGTAACAATTGATTGGGAGCAAATTACGGGTCTATTTCAATTTAATAAGGATAGCCTTGCATTCTATCAAAATGATAGTAGGATGCAGGCAATTATTGATAAATTGAAGCAGCAAGGACAAGCTTATACGAAAGATGATTCCAAAGGGATTGAAACTTTAGTAGAAGTATTACGATCAGGATTTTATTTAGGATTTTATCATACAGAATTAAGTAAACTAAATGAGCGGAGCTATCATGATAAGTGCTTACCTGCATTAAAAACGATTGCGAATAACCCGAATTTCAAACTCGGTACGTTAGAACAAAATAGAGTTGTATCATCATACGGAAAATTAATAGGAAATGCTTCGAGTGATGTGGAAACGATAACATCAGCTGCAAAGATTTTTAAACAGTATAATGATAATTTTTCTACATTGGTAGACAATCTATCAGCCGGAAATGCGATTTACGATATTATGCAAGGTGTTGATTACGATATTCAATCGTATTTATACGATACGAGAAAAGCACCGAAAGATACAATATGGTATCAAAAAATTGATAGCTATATTAATGAATTAAGTCGTTTTGCCTTAATTGGAACGGTGACAGCGAAAAATGGTTGGTTAATTAATAATGGTATTTATTATACAGGTAGACTTGGTACGTTCCATAGTACAGGAACGAAAGGATTACAAGTTGTAACAGATGCCATGAAAATCTATCCGTATTTAGGTGAGCAATATTTCGTAGCTGCTGAGCAAATTGCGACGAATTATGGCGGGAAAGATGCGAATGGTAAAGTGGTTGATCTAGATCAAATAAGAGAAGATGGTAAGAAAAAATATTTACCGAAAACGTATACGTTTGATGATGGAGCAATTGTGTTAAAAGCTGGAGATAAGGTGACAGAAGAAAAAGTAAAACGTCTATATTGGGCGGCAAAAGAAGTGAAGGCACAATTCCATCGTACGGTTGAAAGTGACCAGCCGTTAGAAAAAGGCAATCCTGATGATGTATTAACGATGGTTATTTATAATAGCCCAGCTGAATATCAATTTAACCGTCAATTATACGGGTATGAAACGAATAACGGCGGTCTTTATATAGAAGGAACAGGTACGTTCTTTACTTATGAACGTACGCCAGAAGAAAGTATTTATAGTTTAGAAGAATTGTTCCGACATGAGTTCACACATTACTTACAAGGTAGATATGAAGTGCCAGGACTTTGGGGACAAGGGAAGATGTATGAGAATGAGAGATTATCTTGGTTTGAAGAAGGAAATGCAGAGTTTTTTGCAGGGGCAACGAGAACAGATAATGTTGTACCGAGAAAGAGCATTATAGGAGGAATATCTTCAAATCCAGCAGAACGTTATACAGCAGAGAGAACGTTAAACGCAAAGTATGGAACGTGGGATTTCTATAATTATTCCTTCGCTTTACAATCGTACATGTACAATAAGAGATATGATATGTTTGACAAAATTCATGATCTTATTAGGAAAAATGATGTAACAGCATATGATGCATACCGCTCTGCTTTAAGTAAAGATGCGAATTTAAATAAAGAATATCAAGATTATATGCAAATGTTAGTAGATAACCGTGAGAAATATAATGTTCCGTTAGTATCAGATGATTATTTAGCAACTCACGCACCGAAACCAGTTTCAGATATTGCGGCAGAAATTACAGCAGAAGCAAAATTAAATAATGTATCAGTTAAGAAAAATAAATCACAGTTCTTTCATACATTTACACTACAAGGAACATACACAGGTACTACTGCAAAAGGAGAATATGAAGACTGGAAGACAATTACACAAAACGTGAATGATACGTTAAAACGTTTAAGTGCGAAAGAATGGACAGGCTATAAAACAGTAACAGCATACTTCGTAAATTATCGTGTAAATGCAGCAGGACAATTTGAATATGATGTTATATTCCATGGTATCAATACAGAAGAAGGTGCTGTGAATAAAGCACCACTTGCGGTTATAAATGGTCCATATAGCGGAAATGTAAATGAAGCAATTTCGTTTAAAAGCGATGGATCAAAAGATGAAGATGGGAAAATTGTTTCTTATAAATGGGAGTTTGGCGATGGTACGGTAAGTAATGAACAAAATCCGACTCACGTGTATACAAAAGAAGGAACGTATACAGCAAAATTAACAGTAACAGATGACAAAGGATTAACGAATACTGTTACAACGAATGTAACGGTTCAAAAGAAAGAAGATAATAGTATAGAAAAAGAACCAAATAATTCATTCCAGACAGCAAATAAACTGCAATTCAATCAAGTTTTACGTGCTAGTTTGGGAAATGGTGATACGAGTGATTTCTTTGAAATAAATGTGGAAACAGCGAAAAACCTGCAAATTAATGTAACGAAGGAAAATAATATCGGAGTAAATTGGGTACTTTATTCGGAAGCAGATTTAAATAATTATGTTACGTATGCACAGCAAGAGGGAAATAAGTTAGTAGGAAGTTATTACACGTATCCAGGAAAGTATTATTTACATGTGTATCAGTATGGCGGGGGAACAGGGAATTATACGGTAGAAGTAAAATAGTAAAAAGGTCGCCGTGAGTGGCGACCTTTTTGTTGCGTGTTATACAAAAAAATTTACAAAAGCTTGATAGGCACTACCAAGAGAAAATAACGTAGCTACCATATGTGCAGTCCATTTAGGCATACTTAAATTCAATACGATATTATACAAGATTTCATATAAGGGGTCCTCCCGCATAGACATAAGAAGATGACCGTCTTTGATATTCTAGGGATTGTGTATAAAACGACGGTGAAGCATAGACAAGCTGCCTAGCGAAAAAATAGCGTTTTAATAGGCTTATTTAGCATGCCTACTTTTTTATCACTTGCTAGTTTTGAAACAAGGATCATTTCGTATCTAGTAATTTACTTGGTTAGCTTGATGGGCATGCGGGAGGACCCCATGCCCATCAAGCTAAAGTTTTCTTTCTCTACAGTTAGTTATTTTGTGAAGTCGGTCGTTTTTTTGTTTTGGGGTGTTTACTTTTCTTAAGTTGATAGGTATGTATGGTGACCCCTAAAGGAGGATTTTTATTTGGAAAAGTGGAAAGTTGTTTTTTTAGAAGAAAAAGGGCTCTGTTACAAAGTTTCTTAACAGAGAAAAAGTTGGTATGATTGCAAATGGATTTTATGCAATCGTTAATAATTGTTGTAATTCATTATACGCTGAAAAACCGAAGTCATAGCTCAGACTTCGGTTTTTCAGCTGTACTCAATCTCACCTTTTTATTTCATAAAAAAAACTTTGCAACAGAATACTATATTTCCTATTAATATAGTTAATCCAATCGAGCAAGCCGAAAAAAACTTTTGAAATATGCATACTCCTTTTCTAATTAGATTAATATAAAAGGAATAGAAACGTTATAATATTTTTTAGTTTGGAAGAGCGTAGAATTTCACTTTAAATGTACCGTTAGAAGTATATCCACTAGGAGGGCCTGCGATATACAAATTCTTTCTATCATCTCCTGAAGGAATCGTTAGAATAGAACCATCTCTAACATTTGACCAAATCCCACGGTCTGAACCATTACGTATATCTTTTGCAACACCAAATGACAAAGAGGTAGCACCTTCTCCTTCCAAAACAACTCGTACTTTGGTACCTGCCGCAAGATGATCAAGTGAAAAATTATCACTTGACCTGCTGCTTTGACCAGGCTGCGCACGATAAAGTGAATCTATCTCTCTTGTTAAATTTCCTGTTACATTAGATAATTTGAATTTTTGATTATTACCACCATGGAAATTATATACTGTAACATTTGTTCCATTTGCAGTACCAGAACCACTTACATCTAACACTTTGTTTGGATCCTTCTTATTCCTTACATAATAATATCCATTTCCTGCTTCTGTTGGTATCCAATATTGCTCTTCCTTATTTTGATTAGATGTAGCAACTACATTATTGGAACCATTAGAATCATTCCAGGCTAATATTAAATTTTCATTTGTGACACTTTTAAATTGATATGCATTTTTATTTGAATCATATACTAGCTTCCATTTTTGATTATTAGCGTTGCCATTTTGCCACAGCAGAACATTTCCATCTGCTTGATTTAAGTCAACGACACTACTATTATTTAAAGTAGAAACTATTTGGTAAGTACCACCATCTTCCAGTTCCGGTGCGTAAGGGTCAAAGCTAATAGGTGGCTTTGCTTCCTCAAGGGATTTTTCAAAATTTCCATCTTTGATTTCAATTGTTGCAGATCCAAAGTTCGTAGTCATTAGTTTTTCTCGAATAGCTAGGCTTGGATAGCCATTCCAACCAACCATTGGTAGATGGAGCCACTGGTGATAATGGTTTTCTGGCGGCTCGTCATTGCTATTAGCTAGGCGAAAAGCATGTGTCCCCCAGCCGTCCTTATGGTATACAATTTTCGGGTGTTTTCCATCGAATCTGACGCTTGAGCGAGGATTAGTGTACCAGTTACCATGTGCTGAATAAGTTACATATTGAACCTGACCATCTTTAACCCAAACTATTGTGTGTTCCCAGTCATGTCGATGTCCACCCACAGCAGCGTTGGGAGTCATTTGATCTTTCTCAAAGTAACTCGCATACATAATTGCAGTCCAACCATTATTTGATTTGGCCCGAGAATAAGTGTTTGAATTTTCTAGTTGGCGAAGATCTCTACAGTTACCGCTCAGCGAACCGCCCAAACTTAGACCAGGGTTAGTCGTGCCATCTGGAGAAATTGCTGCAGTCGCATAACACCCGTCTGTGTCGTAGTCATACACAGGAGCAGACTCTAACTCTATATTTGACGCATTTTGTGGGAGTGCCTTGATTACATCCGCATATGCTTTTGAGCCAGAAAGATAACCCTTATCAAATTGTCCACCCAAGTTGAATGCAAATGTACTTAATACAATTAACGCAATCATTACTATCTTTGATATTAATTTCATATTACTCCTCCTAAATGAAATGAATTTAATCGATAGTTACAACAGAACTTAGCTGAGTTTATCCAGAATTCATATTACTTATATATAAAACTCTTCTTTCTATATAAGTCCTCTTTAAAAAATCATCATGATAAATTTTTCCAAATATACGATACATAAACAATTGCATCATTTCCAACATCTTCCTTTATGGCGAAAGCGCTAACATCATTTGCTAGTAATAAAGTAAAAACAATCAATCTACTCTAATCACTGAATTTAATTAGAAGCCACTGTCTAAAATCCTTCTGAATCATCCGAAACAGTTGATGTAATGCATATTCATAATGGTTAATCATTCTTATACCTTTTTACATTTCCTCCTCTCTAGTTGAATATAGAGCTACTTCACAAACAGCATCAAGATGGGATAAATTTCAAACAAATATTTTATTTACTACCAAATTAATTTAAAGATTCTAACCATTTGATGCTTGGGTAAAATATAGCATATATTGTCGAAATTTGTCTACGATATATCAGAATTATTAAAAAATAAAAGATGGCATCGATGATTTTCGAAGGTTAACAGGTTCTGCTAAAAAGTTTTAATAACGAAAACACTATCTTTTTACAGTTATTAATGAGAATTTGACTTATATTTTTCATTTTTGGGACAATTAATTTCTTAAGCTACTAGATGTGTAATGATATCTACAATGTAACGAAGATGGAATGATGGTTAAAGATTGGAAAATATCAATGGAAAATGGTATTACTTTTATGAAAAAGGTCCCAATGCTACAAAATTTAATACTATGAATGGAAAAACGTATTACTTTGATAATAACGGCGCTATGTCTACTGGATGGTTGAAAGAAAATAACAATTGGTACTACTTAAATGCAAATGGATCAATGAAAACAAATTGGTTACAAAAAATAGAAGTTGGTACTATTTACAATCTAACGGTGCAATGGCAATAGGGAAGGATGGCGTTTTGGTATGTCTATTTCTGTATCTGATGAATTACAACTATTTGCTCAAGAGATTCAAAGTCTTTTATCTCCAGCATTAGAACCCAAAAGATAAATAACTTGAAAATTTTATTTCTTTTTACAGATAACTCACAAAAATAACATATTTCAATCTTATTGTTATATGTAATGATTATTTTATATAGCTAGTCTTTTTCAAAATAATTATTACATATACAGGAGGTTTTGAAATGGATATGGATTCCTATTACTGGGAAATGGTAAAAAAGAATATTGGTGTTTATTCAAAAGCGGAACAAGAATGTCTTAGGAATAAAAGAGTAATTATCTTTGGGTTAGGGGGAGTAGGAGGTTACGAAGCAATCCTCTTTTCTAGGATGGGGATTGGGCATATTACAGGGGTCGATCCAGATGAATTTGAAATATCTAATATAAACAGACAAATGTTAGCCCTTTCTAGTGTGGTGGGAACACCAAAAGCAAAAGTTGCAGAACAGGTAGTAAAAGATATACATCCCTATATTTCAACAAACTTCTTACAAGCAAAAGTAGATGAAGACAATGTAATGGAACTGATAAACGGACACGATATTGTGGTAGAAGCTGTCGATGATATGCCTTCCAGGGTAATTATACATAGAACAGCTAGGGAATTAGGTATACCGAGTGTAGGGATGTCAGGCAGTCCACCTACAAGAGGATTTGTTTCTACATTCTATCCAACTGGAATTCCTTATGAGGAGGCATTGAATGTGTCGATTGTAGGTTCAAAATTAACAGATCCTAAACTAAGGCAACAAATTACTGATGTCAAGAAAAAAAGAGCATGGTATTCAGTCGAAAAAGGAGCACCAGAAGATTGGGCACAAGATTTTTGCGATGGAAAAGTAGGGTGGATTATTACCCCTATGCGTGCTCATCTTTTATCACTTTTTAGTTTTCATGAAGCAATTCAAGTGCTAACAGGTCGTGAACCTTTAGCTAGAGCACCAAAGGGCATAGTTATAGATGTAGATAGTCTTACTCCTGTCCAGGTAAAAGAAGCACCAGAAAACGGTTGGGATTATGCAACATTATAAGGGGGAAGCAAATTTGTTCACTGAAAATTTAAATACACAAAATATATATGAAGAGAGCTTTACACGAAATATTGGTGTAATTTCTATAGAAGAACAGAAGAAATTAAAGAATGCCCGTGTTACTGTAGTGGGTGCTGGAGGAGTAGGGGGGATTACACTTATCCAGTTGGCACGAATGGGGATAGGAAATCTTCATGTGATTGATCAGGATGTTTTTGAAGCGAGTAATATTAATCGACAAATGCTTAGCTCTATAAGTAATTTAGGGAAGTCAAAGGCACTTGTGGCTCTAGAAACCTTAAAAGACATTAATCTTTTACTACAAGTAAAGATCACACAAGAGTTTGTTACAGAAAATAACGCAAAAGATCTGCTAGCAAATACAGATATCATTATAGATGCTACTGATAATTTGGTCGCAAGGGTTATTATTCACCGTACGGCTCAAGCTTTAGGAATCCCTTCTATCTGGATTGCTGTTACTCCTCCTTTTAGAGGTGGGGTAATGTCATTAACCCCTGAATCTGTCCCTTATGAAATTGCATTAGGATATCCTTCTTATCAACAAGAACTGACGCCTGAAATGCAAAATAGAATTCATAGTTTAAAAGATGGACGGGCCCTGTATTCTATCAAACATGGTGCAGATGAACAGTGGGCGAATAGCTATGTGAAAAAAGATCGCCCATGGGCTGTACTATCTCCTGTTGCAAATATTGTTGGGATTCTAGCAAGCTTTGAAGCATTCAAGTTTATTGTAAATCGAGAAGATTTACAACCTATAACCAGTCCAAATATTATACAAATTAACCTTTCAGATCCAAATATGGTACAGGTATGTGAACCTGAAAACGGCAGTTGGAATTATACAACTTTATAGAAGAGGAAAAATATATGGTTTCTTTTATACTGCTAGGAATTATTTTTATACTTGCTTTGGTTATTAAAGATTATGCATTAGCTAGTGCCGCAAGTTTACTAGGTGTGTTGCTTGCTATTGGGCAAAAAGCGATATTGCATTATATTCAACAATATGCCTTTCCGATTGGAATTTTCTTTCTCATGTTATTTCTTTTAGTGCCCATCACATCTGGGAAGATTACCATTGAAAACATAATAAAATGTATTACCTCTCCTATTGGTTTGGGATCAATTTTAGCGGGTTTTATGGTGTCGTTTATAGGAGGAAAAGGGGTAGGGGTTCTACCTATGAATCCTACCATATTATTAGGCGTTTTAATTGGTACTCTGATTGCCGTATTGTTTACAAAGGGGTTACCAGCTGGATTAATTATTGCAGCTGGAATTATAGCCATCATTTCTATGAAATGAAAGGGAATTTAAAAATGAAGAAAAATTGGAAATATATAAGTTTAATAGGAGTATTCTTTATTCTTTTACTGTCTAGCTGTTCTAATCACCAAGAGGTTCCAAAGAAGAGCAAAGAATCTAAAATAGCAAAAGAAGAATATAAAATTTCACAAGAAGACGAAACATTATTTTTACTTCATAAAAGTATAAATACCAAAAAACAGTATACATCTGACGAAATCATTTTGTTTTTAGAACCGTTTAGCGTTCCTACTGCAGAAGCTTTTGATGTATCAAAATACTCATGGATGGATGCGTATGCTAAAAAAGGATATGACACGTGGGCAATGGATTTTAGAGGATTTGGGCAATCTTCAAGACCGAAAGAAATGTCAGAACCGCCTAACCAAAATAAACCAATCATTCATTTGGACGATGCAACAAAAGATTTAGAAACGGTTGTGAATTGGATTAAAAGTAAAAGGAATGTAAAAAAAATTCATCTTGTTGGCTGGTCATATGGGGGAGTGGTAGCTGGAAATTATGCAATATCACATTCTAATGATGTTAATAAACTTGTTTTATATGGATACATGCATGGATTTACGCTTCCAATGATGACAGAGCCCTTTGACAATCCGTTACAGCGAGGGGAATTTAATCCTCATGCACCCTCTTATCAAGCTGTAGACTTTGATAAAGGAATGCATCACTGGCATATGATGATGGGCGAGAAAAAAATTGTAACAAATGAAGCTATGGATTCTGTAAAAGAAGTATTTCTTCGCTCAGATCCAATTAGCGAGAAAAATAATGGCATAATTCGTCGACCGATGGGGCCTCTTGAAGATTTATATTCTATTTGGAATAACCGTCCTTTATATGATGCATCTCAGATTACTTCTCCTGTGCTGGTTATTTATGGAGAAGATGATTTATTTGCCAATAGAGATATGTTGTCAAAATTAACAGGTACCAAACATAAAAAGGAAGTTGTGATTCCTGATGCTACGCACTGGGCTGTTTATGAAAAAAATCACCCTATACTATTTGAACAAGTATTGAACTTTATAGAAATGAAAGAAGGAAAAGAGTAATGAGCCAGAATATAACAATATTAGATGCCACTTTACGCGAAGGCGAACAACAATGTGGCGTCCGTTTTTCAAAAGAAGATAAAATTAACCTGCTTCATATGCTGGAGAATTTTGGAATCACCTTAATTGAGGTTGGACATCCTGGGGTTTCTCGTGAAGAAGAGGAGATCTGCCAAGAGGTTGCTGCCTCTGCAGAACATGCTGATATTTTAATGCATGCTCGAGCAAAAAAAGAAGAAGTTCATGCTGCTTATCGAGCAGGTGCCGATTGGGTAGGAATTTGGACGTCTATTAATCCAATTTCTTTGCAAACAAAGTATACCAATCGATCAAAAGATTATGTGGTAAGCCAAGTGAAGGAAGCAATTGAAGAAGCTAACATTTTAGGAATGAAAACCAGATTTACAATTGAAGATGCTTCCAGAACTACCTGGGAAGATATCGCTTACCTTGGACACATTGCATCTGAAGCTGGAGCAAATCGAATTAGCTTAGCTGATACGGTGGGAATTTGGGAACCTAATGAGTGTGCAACCATAGTCAAGAAAGCGGTTGAAACATTCCCCTGTGAAATTGAAGTACACCTACATAATGATTTAGGACTAGCACTAGCGAATGCTCTTGCGGCTATTGATGCTGGGGCTTCTGTCATTGATGCAACTTTATGCGGGATAGGTGAACGGGCTGGGATTGTTGATTTACTAAATTTATCTGTTCTGTTATCACAAAAATATAATCAATACTTTCAATTAAAAATGATTCCAGAATTAACACAATCTCTTCAATTGGCTACAGGTTGTAAAGTTGATCATTGGAGACCTATCATTGGAAAAAATGTTTTTACACATATAGCACCTTATCACATAAAAGCTGTGAATCATAATGTTTTAGCATATGAAGGAATTCAACCTGAAATGATAGGAAGAGTGAGGAAGATACAACAAAAACGGGTAGAACGAAAAGGCCCTCGCCTTTCAAAGAATTTACGCGTTAGCAAACCATTTGTAAAAGGGGCGTCTGAACTTTTGTATCATAGGGATGGACCAGGGGAACGATGGGTACAAATGGATCATAGAACAGATGAGCGTGCATCATTTTATGTAATACAACGTATATTCTGTAATCAACATATGGACGAAAACTTGGAAGGGCATGTGGATTATCATGCACATCATTGTGATAGTGCTTTTATTTTTTGGGGTAATAACATAGATGGGACAGGGCTTATATGTGAAGTGGAAATCGAAGGAGACGTGGAAATCATTGAAAGCCCTGCATCTGTTTTTATTCCATCCGGTTTTAAACATAAATACAAGTACCTTTCAGGTGTAGGAACATACACAAACATTGTACTAGCCCCTAATTATAATTCAAGTTTGTTAGAAGAAGATCTTTCGAAATTATATATATATTAACAAAGATTAGAAACAGATGGGATCCAATTGATTTTTTGAATCCTATCTGTTTCTTTGAATGGCCCCAAAAAGAAGGAATTTTTGCCGCGTCCCTATAGCGTCCTTTCTCAAAATAAATGAGTACAAAATTAATTTATCCTCTTTTATCATAAATACTTGTATTTACAAAATGGCTGTGAAAATATAAGTGAAATTGGAGGGTTTATGCTCTTAATATTTATTTTATATTATATAAACAAAATTAAATATATTAGGGAGTTAATAGTAATATGAGAGAAATTGAAATTATAAAATCAAAAGAAACAATGACTATTATATGGCAAGGTGCAATGATAAGTATTCCCTTAGAGGACATACTTAATGTTTATAAAAATAATAATAATATTACAGACACTACCAAAGTGGTGAATATCGGAAAATGCTTTCAGTATTCAGAACATATCTTTATTAGAACAAAGAAATTAGATTACTTATTATTTACAACTAATAAGGTAGCACTTCTAAATAAAATCAACCTTTAATTATTGTAAAAAATACTTTAAAAGGCTCTGGTACAAAATTGACCTTTATATCAGTAGTAAATGGGTTGTGAAAACTACCAAGCTTTTTCTAAAAAATCCGTGGTTTCTTAGGTTCTGTTGCGAAGTTGTGTAAATGAATTTACATTCTTGAAAAAAGGAATAAAGAGAATCACAAATGCAATACTTTAAAGAGAAACAGTTCAAAAAGAATATTATCTTGGAAGCTAGATGAAACTTATATAAAAAGGAAGACTTTCAAAATGAGAAAGTCTTCCTTAGCTTTTTCCTAATCCCAATTAATATCCCCAGTAGTTATAGCTCCTTTAGCTTTGCAATAACCTTGACCTATACATTCTAGTTTTAGACTATATTTACCTCGACCTAGTTGTTCGTTTCTTTCAAACATATCACCTGGTTGCAATGTCTTTTCATACTTGACTTCATGATTTTTATATAATGTTACCTTTATGGGTACCTTACTTTCTGAATAATTTGATACATGAAAGAAAGGACTGTATTTTTTCGTGGTTAATTCTCTTGTTTGTTGGGATTTTATATCTACTAAGTTTGCCATGCTGATTCGTAAATCTTTTTGCTCTTCATATTGTTGTAGTTGGTTCCAAATCGCTTCATGCCCCTCTGGCATATGTGTAGTAAATAAAAACGTATCAATTTCTTCAAAATGGATTGGATTTTTATCAGTTTGTTTATAAACCTTATCTTGGAAAATTGAAATAAACCCCTTATTGATGAGGAAAAGTCCTAGTCCCCCTAATACTAAAAAAATAACTATACCTAAAATGGAAAGTTTAATGGACTTTTGTTTGAATGCATGCATTTTATATATCCTCCTCGTGCCGACGGGTCAAGTCTATAAATAATATAATAATTATCAAATAGTACTATATTTAATATACTCATATTTGTCAATGTGACTTATTGTAAAACAATAAGATTAGCTCTTGAAAAAATTTTGCCGACATTTCTCTGAAATATGTACGATATCGGTGTCTCATACTCATTCAGCTAATACCTTCGGTATTGTTTTGAATGTTCACTAATGCTTATTGCATGATTTCGTTCCATGGCTAAACAGACCCCTAAGTTATTGCAATTCATCTTTTTTATAAACGATTAGACTTTTTCAAACCGGCACTTTTCCACTTCTCTAAGAATCACATTAGATTTTAGAAGAAGATATAAGGTTTTCAAAGAGCAATCTGTACAAATATATGGTAGCAAACATGTTGGCTTATGCCAACCGACATTCATCTCCCACCCAAAATTAGTGTTTCACACCTTCACATTTTTGAGGAAGGAGTCTTCTGTCGGAAAACGATAAAAATTGTTACAAATAATCAACAACAAAAAAGAACCTAATTAATAGGCTCTTTTTTGTTGTTGATTATTTTTGTGCTAAAATACGTTCAACCTCATCTATGCCTAATTTACTGGCTTTAGCAATCGTTTCAAGTGGTACACTAAGTTCATGCATACCTTTAATCATCTGTATTTTCCCTTGCTGAACCCCTTCTTGAATTCCTTCTTTTTTTCCCTCATTACGAGTATGAGCAAACTTTGCAGCCTCATCCATTAAGGCCTTTTCTCTTGATTCATATGCTTGACGAAAAGAAGAATCTTGACTCATACGTTCCCACTTATTCATTGCTTTTTGTAAAATCGGATCTTGATTCATGGCAATGTCCTCCAATGTTTGTGTGAGATACTCATCTTCATTCGCTGGTAACAATAATAACCAACGAACAAACGAATCTTCCCACGGATTAACTTTTTCTTCACGCCATTGCTGTAGTAACTTTGGAATCTCTACAATATGAACTTCTATATCATCACTTAATAACTTTTGTTGTTGTTGATTCCAAAGGATTCCTGTTGTATGAAACGCTTCATATTCTGGAAACATCACAAAGTTTAATAAGTTTATGGTAATCGTTTTATGAAGTGAGCTATAAGGCATTCCTTTTTGCAATTGAGAGGTGTATAACCTTCCCCAATAATACAAGCTTCGTTTAATCATATCGTGATCATTATTCAATTGTATTTCTACATTTACCTTTGTACCTGTATTTAATGTAGCCGAAATATCTAAAATCGATAATTTATCTTCTTCATATTCTCGATGCAAATGTGGATCTTCTAATTGTAAGGCAACAATAGGTGATTCTAAAGAATCTTTTAATATGGCATTTAAAAAAGCAACTAAAATATCTTCATTCCCATTTGTGCCAAATAACTGCTTAAATGCAAAATCGATACGTAAATTTACTAATGAATTGGACATGGTTTTCCTCGTCCTGTTTCAGACTATATCTTTACCTTTATTGTACATAAAACTAAAGTCAATATGCAAACAATCCCCTATGATTTATATAGGGATAAATCTTTCTCTTAAAGGAAGGGTTCTTTTTTACAATAGGAAACTGTTTGTTAAGAAAATCTTAAGAAGCTCCTCCACTTTTTATTAAGAAATGCTCTTTATACTTGGAAATGCGTTAAAGATTCTTCTTATTTAAACTTGAAAAATGAATGAAATCACACTTAATCATATAAGAAAAAGAAAGGTGGAAATGAAAGATGAAAAAAGCTTGGATTGCAGTGTCAGGATTAGTTGTTGTAGGGGGGGGATTATTAACTTATATGGGAGGAGAAACAATAGATAGATTTAATCCATTCGTGAAAGAAAAAGATGTGTACGTCCTTACAAAAGGGGAAGCAAAACCTGATGGTAAGAGATATTTTTACATGTTAAACGGAGTTGATGAATCAGGCGATGAAAATACCATTAAAGTAGGGGTTTCTGGTAAGGATGATTATCCAGATTCTTATTTAAAGGTTCATGTAAAAGGAAAGTATGTTTACAAATTTGAGAAAGTGCAGGAAAAAGAAGTTCCTGAGAAAGCAAAAGAAAAACTTGAAAAATAAATAATGAATTTATGAAGTTAAAAACAAAGGTAGGAGAATATTATGAACCACTCAGTTGTAAATGTCAAAAATGTTCAAAAAGTGTACGGTAAAAAAGGTGAAAATCAGTCACACGCTTTAAGAGATGTATCTTTCTCGATTCGAGAGGGAGAATTTGTTGGAATCATGGGACCGTCTGGTTCAGGAAAAACAACTTTATTAAATGTAATTTCAACATTAGATGTAGTAACGGGCGGCATTGTTGAAATTGCTGGTATCGATATAACTAAAATGAAGCAAGGAGAGCTTTCAGATTTTCGTTCTCAAAAATTAGGATTTATCTTTCAAGATTTCAATTTATTAGAGAATCTATCTATTTATGAAAATATTGCACTGCCACTTTCACTTCAAGGAGTCCCATCGCGTAAGATTGGTCCAAAAGTAAAGAAGGTAGCCAATATGTTAGGGATTTCGGAAATACTTCAAAAATACCCATCCGAGGTATCTGGCGGACAAAAACAACGTTCTGCAGCAGCACGCGCGCTTGTACATGAACCAGCAATTATTTTAGGGGACGAGCCAACAGGGGCACTAGATTCAAAAAATGCAAAAAGCCTTTTAGAAGCAATGAAAAATCTAAATGAAAAACAAGATGTTTCGATTATGATGGTTACGCATGATCCATATAGTGCAAGTTACTGCCAACGCATTTTGTTCATTCAAGATGGTGAGTTATATAAAGAAATACATCGTATTGGTACACGTGAGGCGTTCTATAAAGAAATTTTAGATGTACTTGCGGATTTAGGTACACAAAAAGGATAAGAAAGGACGTCCACCATGATATTTAAACTTTCTATGTCAGGGCTAAAAAGTAAGCTAAAAGATTATATTGTCTTACTAGTTGGTCTTGTTATGTCAATTTCAATTTTTTACATGTTTCAAACGCTAGCATTAAATAAAACATTTGTTGAAGCAAATACTACTATTCGGTCAATTGCGCCTGTTTTTCAAACAGGTTCAGCTCTATTAGCGATCATTACATTCTTCTATGTTCTATATGCAAATTCTTTTTTAATGTCTCTTCGCCAAAAAGAATTTGGGATGTATATGATGTTAGGTGCAAAAAAACATAAGGTTACATTACTTATGTTTCTAGAAACGATTATTATTGGGGCAGTATCCTTAGTAATTGGAATTACAGTAGGAATAGGGCTTTCACAAGGGATTGGTAAACTCCTCATGAAGCAACTGGATTTTACTGCGAGTGGTTACCAAGGGTTTTATGTACCATCTATGTTAGTTACTTGTATGTTCTATTTGGTATTATTTGTGTTATCTGCCATTATGAATAGTGTGAAATTATCACGCATCTCCGTTCTGCAACTTGTACATGCAGATGCTTCAGCAGAACGTACAATGATTAAAGGTAAGTGGACTGGGATTGTTTCATTTTTAGCCATTATCTTATTAGGAATTGGATATGCTTCGATGATTTATATGGATGAGTTAAAAGAGCAGGGTCCTATGATTGCGATGCTTACAACTACAGCGGGAACGTATTTGTTATTTACTTCTGTCCTTCCGCTTATCATTAAAAAATTAAAGAGTAATAAAAAGCGTAGTGAGAAAGGTCTTAATGCTTTTACATTTGCTCAATTAAACTTTCGTATTAATAGTTTAACAAAGGTACTCGCAACAGTAGCAATGTTAGTAGCACTTGGTGCGGGGGCGATTTCAGGTGGGATGGCCTTCAAAAATAACGTAATTCAATCGACGGATCAACTTGAAATATACGATACAGTCATTCATAATCCAACAGCTGAAGAAAAGAATATTCTAGAGGGTATTACATTTAAAGAAAAGAATGAATATCACTATAAAGTAGATGAAAAATATGTTTACTACTTAAAAGAAGATTTAGAGAGAAATCGTCCACTTGTGCAATCTGGAACAGAAAAAAAAGATAGAAAGAAAGTAAAACGAGTTTCTGAAAATCTTCCTGTAGGAGCCATTTCAAAATATGGTGAGGAGAATACCAATATTATCCCAGAAGAGTGGGATGACGCTTTACGCTCTCTTCAACCAACCTATTTAAATTACATGGAAAAAGTAAAAAAAATAGTAGATCAAAAAATGTACGATGGCATACAAGAAAAAGAAAACATTGTTGTAATTGGAAAAACTGAGGATTTTGTAACATATTTAGATAAATGGAAAAAAATTGACGAGTTGCAGCTAGTTAAATATAAAAATATCACAGTTGAAGATATCTTCAGCAAATATCAAATATACACTATGATTTACGCCAGTGCCAGCGGAACAGTATTTATGGGGTTCTTCTTAGGTATTGCTTTCCTTGCGATGATGGCAAGCTGCCTAATGTTTAAGATTCTTTCGGGTGCATCAAAAGATATTGTACGCTATGAAATGCTTCGTAAAATTGGAGTCCGTCATGAATTATTAGCAAAATCCATTTATAAAGAGTTATTTTTAGTATTTTTATTTCCAGGGATAGTAGGTATGATTCATGTATTATTGGGTATGAAGATTTTTGGTTTCATCTTAATTGACCCATATTTCCGTATTTGGTTACCAATCTTGATTTTCGTAGTTATCTATTCAATCTATTATCTTATTACAGTTCAATTATATAAAGGAATTGTTCTTCCTGAAAAAAAGTAATGAGAATGTGATGTTTTACTGTATATGCTTTATACTTAATTAGGATATCCAATATTTATTAGCTACCTTGTTAACTTTCTTTTAGTTAACAAGGTAGCTAGGTTTGATTTAAGCGAATATTTCCTATATGGTGACCCCTAATAGAAAGAATGATTTGTCTAACCAATACGTACAATAAATAGATTGGGATTTTGTAATACAAATCGTTTTTAAAATTGATGTACATAGTATGTAAATATTTTATTGTTATTGGAGGGGTTCCGTATTGGTTGATAATATTCAACAACTTATTCAAGAACATAAACAATTTTTCCATCATGATTATACAAGAAGTCTTCAATTCCGGCTTGAACAGTTAAAACAGCTAAAAAATTCTATTCAAAAATATGAAAATCAAGTGCTGAATGCATTATATCAAGATTTACACAAAAGCGAGTTTGAAGCATATGCTGCAGAAATTGGTTTCGCCTATAACAGTATCAATTTTATAATGAAATACTTAAAACAGTGGATGAAACCTCAAAAAGTAAAAACACCTATTCATTCTTTGCCTTCCAAAAGCTACATAATAAAAGAGCCTTATGGTACAGTGCTAATTATTGGACCTTTTAATTATCCATTCCAATCATTAATGGAACCTCTTATCGGTGCAATAGCGGCAGGAAATTGTGTAGTTCTCAAGCCTTCAGAAAATGCACCCAATGTTTCAGCGGTAATTAACAAAATGATAAGTGAAACATTTGATAAGCAATATATTCGTGTAATTGAAGGAGACAGAGAAATAACTTCTTTATTAATTCATGCACCATTTGACCATATCTTTTTTACAGGTAGCATTCAAGTTGGAAAAATTGTTATGGAAGCTGCAGCGAAAAATCTTATACCAATAACATTAGAGCTTGGTGGCAAAGGACCAGCTATTGTCGATGAAACAGCTAACCTCAATATAGCTGCCAAACGGATTATCTGGGGAAAGTTCATAAATGCTGGGCAATCCTGTATTGCACCTGATTATGTTATTGTACACGAATCTGTTAGGGTAAAACTGATTTCGAAAATGAAAGAAATCATCACAAGCTTTTATGGATCAGATGTATTAAAAAGCAATGATTATGGTCGAATTGTCAATGAGAGACAATTCGATAGACTTATTTCTATATTAGAACAAGACCAAAGTCATATAATATTTGGTGGTAAATCATCTAGAAGTCATTTATATATTGAACCAACACTTCTTGAAGTAAAATCATGGGATGTTGCAGCTATGAAAGAAGAAATTTTCGGGCCGATTTTACCAATAATGGAGTACATCGATTTAGATAAGGTTATCCATATGGTTAACAACCATCCTAAACCGCTAGCTTTATATGTGTTTACTGAAAATAAAAGCGTTGAAAAACAAGTATTAAGCCAGATTTCTTTTGGAGGAGGATGCGTCAATGATACAATGTCACATATGGCTAATCTCCACTTGCCTTTTGGTGGAGTAGGAAGTGCGGGGTTTGGTGCCTATCATGGGAAACATAGCTTTGATGCTTTTACACATCGTAAAAGCATTTTAAAGAAAAGCTCAAGGATAGACTTAGGGATTGTATTTCCGCCATATAGGGACAAAATTAAAATTTTGCGAAAGATTTTTAAGTAATCAAAACAAATTAGTAACCGCCCTTGGTGAAATGGGACGAATAGAAAAAACTATCTTTACCTTAGACTATATCTCAAGTAAATCGATGAGAAGAAAAATACAAAAAGGCTTAAATAAGGGTGAAGCCACAAATGCCCTAGCCAGAGCCATATTTTTCGGAAAGAGGGGAGAGTTTAGAGAGCGAGCCCTTCAAGATCAATTACAACGGGCTAGTGCACTTAACATTATTATTAATGCGATAAGTGTATGGAATACGGTCTATATGGAAAAGCCGTAGAAGAATTAAAATGTACAGGGGAATTTCGAGAAGATTTAATGCCGTTTATATGACCTTTAGGTTGGGAACACATCAATTTCTTAGGAGAATATAAGTTTGAGGGATTGCATTCAACAAGTTTACAATCCTTACGCCCTTTAAATATGAAAGAGCCGATTTACTCTTAACGGGGTAAAATTCGGCTCTTTTTTCAGATTTATTCTCTTAGCGTGGTTTTTTTCTGAAATGCTGGCGGTACCCATGCCCATCAACTTAAGAACGGAAGCAAAATGAACTTTTGTTCAAATAAACTAAAAAACTCTTAAAACACTTTTTCTCCTTAAAAATGAGCATGCTAAATAAACCTAGGTAGTTATTATTTTTAAAGGTTATGCAGCTTTCTTTTGTTTTTTCAATCCACTATACTCATAGATAACACCCATAATATCAAAGACTGTTTTTTTCTCATATCGATGAGATTTCCGCCCGTTTTTCTGTTAATCGATAGATAACCACTCTTGTAACTAGTTTTTGTTCCTTTCCAATATACGCTTCTTTTATTTCATACGTTTGTCCTGGTTTTAACGTGTTCATCAGGTGCTCTAAATCAACTTGAATATACTGTGATTGTTTTTTTACTGTCCCATTTCGAAAGTATTCGGGGGACGGATTTTTCATATACACCGTATGGTTTAATTTCAGCCTTGATATATAGTACACACCACGTTGATCTATTTGATCTAAGTCTTCCAGTGAAAAATAACCTAGATCACGAATACATAAATCTCCTGGTCGTAAGGTTGCTAAACACTCTGTTCCAAAGGTTTTATCATTATTTTTTCCTGGTTCCACTTGGAAATTTAAAAACTGGCCACTATGTAAATCATATTCTAACTGGATTTTTATACCCACTGTTTGAGCACAACCACCTGATCCAGGATACACGCTAGATAAATGCTTTGGCACTTGAAAAATCGTTGCATCTAAAATACGAATTCGTTGAAAATAAGCAATTGAAGAACTAGGAATAAATGATGTTTCACAAATTTTACTTTTTAATAACGAAGAGAAAATATGTTTTAAAAAGCAAACAGCTTTTTTATTGAAGCGCTTATTGAGTCCTTCTGGACTCATAATTGTTCCTGTAACAGCATGAAGTTGACTACACAGTCTCACTAAAGAATCACTCGCTACTCGTTGACTAATCCAAACACATATAGTAGCTAAATCATGCCCTGAAAATTTACGTTTCCGTTGTACAAAACCTAGTTCTCTAGCGAGATTTTCCAAAAATGAAGGAGTAAGATGTTCATATAATTCTTCAGCAAATAATTGTAGTTCATTCTGAATCGAAAGATTCATAAAAAACATCATCCTTTCTAAGGCTACTAATTTAAGTCTTTAATTTATAGCTGTAGAATAGATAATAATGAATAAAGAAAATAATCAATATATAATTTAAAGAGAACTAATGTACATTTATTTTTAAATGTGAGTTCTGAAAAATAAAAGCCTTTTCTCAATACCGAGAAATTAGGCTTTTTAGCATACGCTTCATTTTGCACATTCGCAATCATCTAAATAATATACAACAAATATTTCCCGATCTTCATCTATTTCTGATGCACATCTTTTTAATGGCTTCCCCTGTAGAGCAGGATTAAAAATTAAAAGATGAGGTAGTAAATCAGAAGTACTTTCTTTCTCAAGAACATGAAGCACCTCTCTTTGCGATGGATCATCTTCATATTTTCGGTATTCAACACATCTAAAGTTGTATTTCTTTGATTGATTTAGGTAAGTTGTTTCTTCCTCCAACTTTTTAAGTTTAATTCTCACTACATCATCAATCCAAGAGCCTATATTCTCGTAAACTACACCATTACTTACAATGTAATCGGTTATTAATCTCGCAGATAGCTCTTCATTTTTTAAGTTTTTACGTGAAAATAAAACTTCTTTCGCTTCAGTAATATATTCGATGGTATTCATTTTTGTATTAGCCTCCTTCACTAGGTTTAAAATTAGCTTATACTATAAATAAGACAGATTTTGTCATATTTTTTGAAAAAGGTGATTAAATGTCTAAGACTAAACGTATCATTAGAATAATGCTGGCATTAAACAATAATAATTCCATCACTGCAAAGGAACTTGCTAAATCCGAAGGAGTCTCAGAGAGAACAATCCTCCGAGATATACAGGAGCTAAGTGAAATTTACTTTCCAGTCTATTCAGAAAGAGGTAGAAATGGAGGATTTAGTACACTAAAAAATAAAATGATCCCTCCCATTTGGTTTAGTGAGGATGAAATAATAGCTTTATTTTTTGCAATAGATGCCATGCAATATGTTGGCTCCACTCCTTTTTCTTCTTCATATGAAGTAATTTTAAATAAACTATTCAATATGATTCCTCAAGAAACTTCCGATGCAATTGAGAATACTAGAGACAAAATCTTGATGTGGCAACCAAATATTAAAGTGGATAAAAAGACGCTAAGAAACCTTTATGATGCATCTATAGAAGAAAAAACTGTAAATATCTTATATGAAACAACAGAAGATGAACTCTATAGAGAGATAGAACCTATGGGCTTATATGTATATAACGGGCATTGGTATTGTCCTGCTTACTGTAGAATGAGAAGAGGCATAAGGCTTTTCAGAGTAGATCGAATAAAAAAAACAATTATTAATTCTGACTCTCATTCCACTAATATCCATTTTAATGTTAAAGAATGGTTATATTCTGAGTATGAATCTAATCCCATAAAGCTCGAAGTGAGTTTAAGCAAAGAGGGAAAAAGAAAAGCTGAGTGTATATCATGGTTAAGAGATAATATGGAATATAATTCAGATGGAACCGCGAAAGTAACAAAGAATATTAACCCTTCAGAAGAGTGGTTTTATGTTGAACTACTTTGGAATATTGGACCTGAAGCAGAAATAATAGAACCTGATTTCATAAAAAATAAGCTTATTGAAAGGGCTAAATCAGTGATAACAAAATATAATAACTTGTAGCTTAATTTGCATTTAATTTTATACTACTAGGATGGATCGCTTAGATAATTGTTCCTTTATTCAACTAAAGGGTGCAATTGTGGCATAAAATAGATAAAAAATAATCAAACTTATTTCAAACCCACAACGGATGATGTTCCTATTAGCAACGAATTGTATTTATCTTCCTAAGTCTATTAAAACGCCATAATCCCCTACTATTGGTTTAGAAAGTAGGGGGGTATTTTTTTTGTAAAAGATTTATCATTTTTTTCAAAGCACTACACTACATTTAGAAAGAATAACGTTTTTTTACACTTGGGGGTAGTCGGATTTCTTAAGTTGATGGGCATGGGTGCTACCCAAGAAGTGCTTAAAAATTATTATTTTGAGTTCATCTTACTTGATTGTACCCATTCCACCAATTTTAACATGTACATTAA
Source organism: Bacillus sp. SSR7 (assembly GCF_055902415.1). Lineage (NCBI taxonomy): Bacteria > Bacillati > Bacillota > Bacilli > Caryophanales > Bacillaceae > Bacillus > Bacillus sp. SSR7. Next base: position 208,591 of record NZ_JBVVXV010000005.1, read on the forward strand.
CTTTAACATCAGCCTTCGATAATGCTTTGCCCCATTGTTTTTGGACCCTTTTCCAATCCTTATATGTATACGCTCGTGCATACACTCCAAATCCTATAGGGTCAATTTCTGCTTTTTGTATTTTCTTCATGAAATGTTCTAAATCACTTTCCAACTCCTTTTCAATGCTTTTTTCTAATCTCTCCGCTTTATCCCTAACATTAAAAGGGAACAGTCGTTCTGAAATTAAAATTCTCGTATGTACATTTATATTAAACAAAAAATTTTTTTTGTATTGTACGCTTGTTTTTACTTTGGTACCTTGAGCATTAAAACTTAACCAATGTTTTTCTTTGCTTTCAGATTGTAGCGGTATAGCAATAGTAAATGGAAATTCTCCCTGTATCTTATTTTGTAAAATGCTTAATAATAAATTTTCTTTTGGTGTAATAGTTAGCTTATATCTATTCTGTTCATCAAGTAATGTAGAACCTGTCAACTTTAAATTATTATCCTTTTTAAGTACACTTATACTCGCTGTCATTCCTTTTTCTTTTGTTTGGTTATGAAAATCTTGAAGAGTCGTTTTTACAGTAATATTTCTTCTATGTCCAGTCTCAATTAGTTTTGTCAAAAATATAGGAAGACGAGGTTTATTTTTAGGAGCATAATAAATTATGTCTGAAACAGGTCCATCCACAGCAACAATTTTTGAAGTAACCGTGTTTTTGGGATCTCGATAAAAAGGATCTAAATAATCAGCCCACTTCTTTTGTTTTAAAAGTCGTTTACCAATCAAAATAAGTTGTGTCTTGCTCCCTGATGTCAAGGCCATAACCATGGTATCAAATTTTTCACGAGAGTTTCGCACAGTAACAGATTTTACACCATATTGTTCCTCTTTAATCTTAGCCTCTTTATTGAAAACAGGACTGGATAAGTATACTTTCAAATTATCATTTTCATCCAAATCTAAACCCAGTATAAGCGTGAGTGTAACATCTTCTACATTCATTTGGTCTAAATCTGAACACCCTGTGAGTAACAGTAGGTGAATTAAAACACAACATAATATTTTTTGCTTCAATTTGCTTCCCTCCGAAAGTATTTTTTGTAGATTAAGTTATATATCCATAAAAATACAGGGAATAAGAAAGCTAATACAAGTCCACCTTTCGATGTGAGATTTTGAAATAGTTCAGATTCATTCCATGAGGGATGAATCCAAAACGTTACTATAATTACTGCCAATAATAAAATAGATACTTGAAGAGTATGATCTTGTTTTCCAATTAGTCGACTAGAACAAAACGCAGCTCCGTATACACAAGGAATCCATGCAGTAGAGACGACAAGTAAGTAAATAGATAATAAAATCATGTCAAACCGTTCTAAAAAACGAAATTCAATAACTTTAAGTAAGTTTAGTACGGGTTGATTAAATTCTAAAATTGCATCTGGACTGAAGTATAAAAAGCAAATAACTATAGTAAATAGATAAAATACAAATGTTAAGGTATTTGCTATAATAATGCCTTGCGTTGCATATTGCTTTTTTTGTAAAAAAGGATACAGAAAAAATGCCATTTCAAATCCTATAAAGGAAAAGATAGTAGATGGAACAGCCGAAAATATAGGTTTCCAGCCCTCCTTTAATAATGGAAGAAAGTGTAACCAATTGCTATCTTTTAATGGTATGAAGAAAAAAAATGGAATCCACATTGTCATATAAAAACATAATTCACAGTATCGACCTATTATCCGAACACCATTGCGTGCAACCAGAAAGGTTGGAATAGAGAACAAAAACAAAATAATATAGTCGGCTGTTTTTGGAAGAAGCCATGCCTTAATATAAAGCATGCCATTAATTAGAACTGTCCATGCGTAAAAAGCAAAATATATCATATAAAGAATAATTACCATGCTACCAATGATTTTCCCAAAAAATCGAATAAGAATTTCATATAAGGTATCATTTGGATAGTGTTTCGCTGTTTGAATTAGTAAAATGCTGGAGGTCATAGCGCAAAACCATCCAATAAATAGTGCTATCCAGCTATCTGTGCCAGCTTTTTCTGCAAGTACCCTTGGAAGGGATAGGACTCCAGTTCCCACTTGTGAGGCATTAATAATAAAAATATATTGCATGACAGTGATGTCATTATGTGCATATTTTTTCATATTTTCACCCTTTATCAGGATTAGTTTCTTTGTGATTCTTTGTAATATTTTTGGATCTTCTCTTCATTGACCACAAAGGAAAGCGAACAAACGTGTCCTTCATACCTGAAATGTGAAAAGGGGACAAAGGACTACCATAAGGAGTACCTAAGGATTCTAAACTTACAAGATGTGCAATTATAGTCATCCACCCGATAATAATTCCTACCATTCCAAATAAAGAAGCTAATAACATCATAGGAAAACGTAATAATCTTATTGCCAAACCCATTTCATAATTAGGAACAATAGAAGAAGCTATAGTTGTAACAGCAACAATAATAATCATAATATTACTCACAATCCCTGCTTGAACAGCAGCTTGTCCAATCACAATACCTCCAACAATCCCTACGGTCTGACTAATGGGAGTGGGTAAACGAAGGGCAGCCTCTCTCATCATTTCTAAGGTAATCTCCATAAGTAAAGCTTCTATCACTGGAAGAAACGGAACACGTTCTCTTGATTCTGCAATTGATAAATAGAGCTGTACAGGGATAACTTCATAATTAAATGAAATAAACGCTACATATGTTGCAGGTAATAATAAAGCTATAAAAAAGCCTATAAAACGTAGTAATCTAACAGAGGAAGATACTAACCAACGTGTGTTGTAGTCATCTATCCCTTGAAAGAAAGAAATGAAATTTACGGGGGCAATCAATACATTTGGACTTCGGTCCACAACAATGACGTATCTCCCCTGAAGAATGTGAGATACAGTTGAATCAGGCCTTTCGGTCAAGATGAACTGTGGAAATGGTGAATAAGGGTTATCCTCAATAAACTCAATTATTTCACCAGTATTAATAATCGAGTCCACCTCAATATTTTGAATTCTAGTTTCCAATTCCTTAAGTACATCTTCAGAAGCTACATCTCTTAAATATAAAATAGATACTTTGGTCTTTCCTCTACTACCAATAAAAACCTCTTTTAATACTAATTCTCTGTTAGGAATATACCTTCGTATTAAAGCTATATTTTGACTAGACGTTTCTACAAATCCTTGATGAGTCCCTTTTAGAGAGATTTCATTTTTAGGTTCTGTTATATCTCTTTGTGGCCACCCTTTTGTATTTAGTTGATATCCTACGTCTAGACCGTGAACTAATAATATGCTGTCCCCTTGAAAAATAGCATTTTCGAATTGATTCCAAGTATTAATTATTTGAACTTCTCCTATTGTGACAGGGAGACCATTACTAATTTCAAACGTTGTATGCATCAAAGGGGACAGTATATTATTATGAATAGATTGTGTATCTGTTAATCCTGATAAATATATTAGAGCAGCTTCTGATTTATTTACTAGTTGAAATTGACGAATTATCAGATCTGGAGCTTGTTGAAAATTTTTTTGAAGATTATTTATGTTTTGGAATAAGTCACAGTTGATGTTATGATTCTCTACATTTTCTTTCTGTATATTTGAAGTTCTATTGTCTTGATTATCTATAGAATAACGTCCTTGTTTCAAAAATTTAAAAATAGGAAACACAACATAGACTCCCCTCGAAAAAACTTTTCAATATGTTTATTGTGTATATTTTATTGAGATTTATTCCACTATTTACTGATTTGGAAATTTCCCCTAACGTAGTAAGCCAAATCTAATCCCAACTACTGACTGGGATATCCAGGTTTAGATTTTTTCACATATACATTCGTGTTTAATTTCAAACGAGAAAAATAGTATGTACCTCGTTAATCCATTTGATCTAAGTCTACCAATGAAAAATAACCCAAATCATGAATACATAAATCTCCTAATCGTAAAGAAATTTTAAAAAATGGAGGGAATTACGAAAACCCCCATATATATGGTGATATATGGGGGTTTAACAAAAATCTGGAAAATAAAAAAACAAGAGGATTAACTGAAAAAGGAAAATTAGATGTTCAACGAATAACAGATGCATTACAAGGTAATCGACGTTGTTACCTCAAGTCCATACAATCGTTCAATTCTAACTGTTCAGCAGTTAGCGAAGCAAATAGGACAAGAAGTTTTAGTATTTGAGGACTTGAAAGAGAGAATTTTTATTGCTGAAGAGGAACGAATGTCGGATAAAGAATTATTATCTATTGTTTTATCAAGTATTACAAAAGGGGCCCCAAGAATTATCGAAGATTTTCCTACGTCTGTTCAACCTTTTAGAGAAAAACGGACGGAAATCTCATAGATATGAGAAAAAGACAGTCCTTGATATTATGGGTGTTGTCTATGAGTATAGTGGACTTGGAAAACAAAAGAAAGTAGCATAAGTTTTAAAAATGATACCTATCTAGGTTTATTTGGTATGTTCATTTTTAAGGATACAAAATATTTGAATTTTTTTTCGTTCATTTTATTTTCCTTCTTAAGTTGATGGGGATAGGGTAGGAGCACATATCCATCAACTTAAGGAAAGAAAACATCCCGAAAATGAAAAGGTGCGCTGACTTCTCAAAGTAATTAACTATAGAAAAAGAAAATTTTCATTTAGGGGGTACATAAAAACTTTAGCTTGATGGGTGATGTGGTGCTATCCAATTATGAATAATCGGTGGATATTACTTGCATCATGCAAGTAATTTGAAATATAATACGTATTGTACAAAATTCAAATTGTTTACTTGTTAATTTGTAAGAAGGGAAGGATGAAATGGGCAAAAAAGAGAAAGATAGCATTGAGATTATTGAGCATGAAATCGTCACGCTTATGCGTAGAGCTGATTTTAAGCGAACTTTGGATGGACATAAAGACAGCTTGGATCGTTCTGGTTATTTAATATTAAAGCTTTTGGCTGCTGAGGGTCCGCTTTCAATAAGAGTGATCGCGGAGATTTTCCATTTAAATATGTCTACTGTAAGTCGACAGGTACGAACACTGGAATCAGGCGGACTAGTAAATCGAAAGCCGGAGGAATTTGATGCAAGAGTTAGTATCATCAGTATGACTGATGATGGAAAAAATAAATTAGAATCATCGAGTAAGTACAGATGGGAAAGTTATATGGAAGTATTGGCAGATTGGTCGGAGGATGAAAAAAATATTTTCGCAAGTTTATTAACTCGTTTAAATCGAGCAATTGAAAAAAGAAGAAAATTACAATAGTGATTAAACAGGAGGGCTAAATATGAAATCATCATTAAATATTAACTTCGATAAAACAGCTCTAGTATTAATTGATTTACAAAAAGGAATTGTAGCTATGCCTGGAGGAGATGAAGTAGTAGAAAAATCGGTAAAGCTTGTTGAACGTTTTCGCAAAAAAGGTGGATTTATAGCTTTTGTTAAGGTTGATTTTCAAGATGGAAAAGATTCACTAAAACCTGTAATAGATAACCAAACAAGTGGTAGTATGATGGAAAGGCTTAAAGACTGGGCAGTGTTGGATCAAAGATTAAATGTCATGGACAATGATTATGTGGTGACGAAGCGTCAGTGGGGAGCATTTTTTGGAACAGATTTAGATATTCAGCTTAGACGACGTGAGATAGATACCATTGTACTTTGTGGTATCGCAACAAATATTGGTGTGGAAAGTACGGCACGTGAGGCCTTTCAACATGGATACAATCAAATCTTTATTACAGATGCAATGACAACCTTTAGTCCGGAAGAGCATGATATGTCGGTGCGCTATATTTTTCCTAGGATAGGTCAACTTCGTACAACAGAGCAATTTTTAGATCAGGTGAATGAATGAAAAATTGGCAAAAAAAGCGGGGCCTATTTCTAACTGCTATAGCAACTGGCACGATGCTAAATCCGCTGAATTCTTCTATGATATCACTTGCTCTCCATAGTATACAAAAGGATTTTCAGCTTTCTTTTACGACTGTTTCATGGCTTATTTCTTCCTTTTACTTAGCTAGTGCAATCGGGCAGCCAGTTACGGGAAAGCTAGGAGACCTTATCGGAAGAAAACGAATGTTTCTAATTGGTTTGGTCTTAGTAGCTGTGTCAGCATTTGGTGCACCACTAGCTCCTACTTTTTCAATATTATTGATTATGCGACTAATTCAATCAGTTGGAAGTAGTGCAGTTTATCCATCAGGTATTGGTCTAGTTCGAACGCATATTCAAGAAAAACAAGCATCTGCTTTGGCTGTTCTTTCAATCTTTTCATCTGCAATGGCTGCACTTGGACCGACAGTCGGTGGTTTTCTAATCGTTTGGGGAGGCTGGCCATCCATCTTTTTAGTGAATTTTCCATTTATTTTCCTGAGCTTCGTACTTGGATGGTATGTCTTACCGAAGGATTCTAAAGAAAATAAAATGAATCTGAAAGCACTGATTAAACAAATGGATGTTATGGGAATCCTGCTGTTTGCTGTAGGAATGATATTATTGTTATGGTTTTTATTGTCTTTTAAAACCACCCCTCATTATGTATCAGGCATTTTTGGAGTGTTATTTCTCGGTGCTTTTGTATGGAGAGAACTAAAAGCAAGTACACCGTTTATTGATATACGACTTTTTAAATCACATCCTACTTTAACATGGGTGTATTTACAATTTATCCTGCTTAATTTATTTAATTATTGCTTGTTCTTTGGCTTGCCAACCTATTTTCAGGATGAAATGCACTTTAGTGTAAAAGAAAGCGGACTACTTATGCTATTTATGTCAGGTATCAGCATTGTTTTTTCTCCGATTTCAGCTAAATGGGTGGATAAATCTGGAACAAGACAGCCGATTGTATTTGGTTCCTTTCTTATGCTTATTGGAGCTGTTTTGTTAACGATTTTCTTTATTCACGTTCCGCTAATTATTATGTGCCTAATTCTTATGCTAATTGGTATTAGCTATGGAATTGGAAATGTCGCCTTACAGGTAGCCATGCTTGATGCATCTCCAGCTAATATAGTTGGAACGTCGTCCGGACTTTTTCAAACATGCCGTTACCTTGGCTCTATATTATCTTCTGTCGTCCTTGGATTAGTTTTTGGGGAAGAAATTACCCCAGGACATTTTGAAATCCTTGGTTCAGTCATGATTGCTGTAAGTATCATAAGTGTCCTCATGAATATGAAATTCTCAAAAGCAGCTTCACTTAAAGGGTAGACCTATAAAGGTCACTCAGCTTGTAGAGAAAGATACACTTTTTTCTTCACAAGCTTTTTTATTTAGTCTTATTTCTTTTTTTCACGATTAGAATTTCTTAATAAAAAATTGAATAAAACAGATCGCTTTCCCTTATCCTAGCCTCGTTAGGTGGGTTGCAATCTATTTCATATTTTGACACGCTGTAGTGAGTAGCACTTACTCACTCGCATGGTGTAATCCCCTTAATCTGTAATAGCGCGTAGCCCATGCAGTTCTTTTGAATCTGCGAAGCTTCGCTCGAATTTTTCTTTTCTAAATTTATAGAGCATTTTTTCCAGAAACGGATAGTCTGTTAATATGCACCTTAAATATGCAATACCCCTTCACTATCAAGCTAAAAAGAACAAGTTATACCAAAACAATAAATACTAGCAACCTGCACAAAATTTTCGTTCGGGGATAATTCTAAATTCTTAATTTGATAGGCATGGGGTCCTGCCACATACCCATCAACTTAAGAATTATATAACACTCTATGATGAAAATTTCATGTATTTTTGACAGAAAACGGCTTGTTTTTTTCGTTTTGGAGGTATTTGTATTTTTAGTTTGATGGCGATGTTTCTGTACCCCTAGATAGGTCTAAAAATCATACAGTTTTCTTTTATCCTCTTAATCCAGTATACTCGTAAAAACCCCCAAAAAATATTCTCATATGGGTGAAGTTTTCGTCCGTTTTAGCTAGAAATATGTTCATAAACTGTGTATATAAATCATGGAGGATAGTTTAAAATCTAGAACGGTGAATTGTATCACAAATAAGGGGGAGTTTTGGGAGGAAATTTGCAAACACCATTGTAAACTGCTTGTTATGCTAGAGTTGCTTTAAATTACTTTTTGGGAAAAACTTATTTTACAGATGCTTCAAGTTCATTCAGGCGAAATAATAATGGAAAACCAGCGTTGTATAATCAATTTATTATGAACATGCAAGGGGGCTTGTTAGGAGTGAAAATAAGCGAACTAGCAAGATTGACCAATGTCAGCATACGATCCATCCGGCATTATGAAAATAAAGGACTTCTAAACGCCAATAGGTTGGAGAACGATTACCGGGATTTCGACGAATCGGCCATAGAACGAGTCAAAGCAATTCAGTTATACTTGAAGCTTGGATTAACAGTAGATGAGATTAAAGTATTGTTCAAGAGCGAAGCGGCAAATCCTGACGAATATGAATATTGCGAAGAGATGCTGGAAACGTATGAAAAAAAGCTAAGTAATGTGAATTATCAAATCGAAGCACTTCATGGATTAAAGAGATTACTGGAGAGGCAAATCGCTTTAACGATTAGGAAAAAGAGAACTGTTTAATGTAGACATGGTCCTGAGCATGATGAATCGCTCCGGGGCCATTTTTGTTTGTGTTGACATTGACACTAGTGTAATCCTTTATGATTTACTTAATTTCATCTGAAAGGGGTTTTTTCATTGAAAAGTAATAGTCAAAATGAGAAAAATGGTTCTGAAACTACAAACACGGTTGGGAACCGAAAATCAGTAACAGTCATAGGATTAGGGCCGATGGGTCAGGCGATGGCAGGCGTTTTTCTGGAATACGGGTACTCGGTGACCGTGTGGAATCGGACTTCAAGTAAAGCAGACCAGCTTGTAGCAAAAGGAGCCATCAGGGTGTCCACAGTCAACGAGGCGTTAGCTGCTAACGAGCTGGTAATCCTTAGCCTTACAGATTACAATGTGATGTACTCTATTCTGGAACCAGCTTCTGAGAATTTATTTGGTAAGGTGCTCGTTAACTTGAGTTCGGATACCCCGAAAAAAGTTCGTGAGGCGGCTAAATGGTTGGAAGACCGTGGAGCACGGCATATTACTGGAGGGGTGCAAGTTCCACCGTCAGGCATAGGTAAATCGGAATCTTACACATATTATAGTGGTGAGCGAGTGGTCTTTGAGGCTCACAGGGAGACCTTGGAAGTGTTAACAAGTACCGATTACCGGGGCGAGGACCCCGGATTAGCCATGCTATACTATCAGATACAGATGGATATATTCTGGACGGCAATGCTGAGTTACCTACATGCTCTTGCAATCGCTAACGCAAACGGCATTACGGCGGAGCAATTCCTACCATACGCTTCGGCGATGATGTCGTCATTGCCGAAATTCGTAGAGTTCTATACCCCGCGTCTCGACGAGGGTGAGCACCCTGGTGACGTGGACAGACTAGCAATGGGCTTGGCGAGCGTTGAGCATGTTGTTCATACTACCCAAGAATCTGGCATCGACATCGCTTTGCCAGCAACTGTTTTGGAAGTCTTCAGAAGCGGCATGAAGACTGGCCATGCCAGTGATAGCTTCACCAGCCTCATTGAAATCTTCAAAAAGCCCGATATTCGTTCATAAAAAATAGGCCATTCCTTTCGGGATGGCCTATAATAGGGCACGGAAACATTGCCATTAAGCTAAGGAAAAGAAGATACCCTCAAACCGAAAAAATGAGCTTTTTTATTACAAATTAGCACAAAATCTTGTTCTGGGGGTAGTTGTATTTTCTTAGCTTTATAGCGATGGGGTACCGCCAGCATTTTGGAAAATAGCCACGCTAAGAGTATTCAAGATTTTATACAGTTTTTCGGCCAATCCAGTAATAAACGAGAAACCCTAAACCACGCCATAATAGGAATGTATAAAAAGATGAATAGCTTTATAGAAAATAAAAAAGGGGATTTCTTCTGAGAGTAAGGATTCCCCTTTTTCATTGCTACCAATAATAGGACGTTATGTTAACAGGATATGAATAAGTATTCATATCCTGTTCCAGCGTTTAAAAGGACAACCTGTATTTATAAGTGGAGATAACAACAAAAAAATGATTTACTCTTGAAAGTTAATTTTCCATTAACTCAAATCGTTCCTGTAAATAAATGAGATATATTAATTAGATTTGTTAGCTTAATAACTATGTATAGTGACTCAATCCTTCCTATTTACAAAAGGTAACTAATAGTGTAAAATTACACTATTAGTAGAATTAAACACTCATTTATGAAGGTGATATTATTTGGATAAAGAAACTGTAATTAATTTGATTTCTAAAAATGTTCGACTAATTCGTCTTGAAAAAGGATATTCTCAAGAAGAAATGGCTACTGTTCTAGGGATTTCTAAAAAGACACTGGTTCAAGTTGAAAAAGAAAGAACATCAATTGGTTGGACAAATGCAGTTGTAGTTTGTGCCTTATTTAAAGATAGTCAAGTTCTAAAACACAGTTTAGGAGAAGAACCATTTGAAGTAATCGAAATCCTAGCTCACGATAATATGAATACTCCAAAAGTAAAAACATTAGGAGGCAAAATGTTTTGGAATGAGATTGCAAAAAAAGGTAAATTTCGAGTACAACAAAATGTGATTAGTCAACATTTTCGTATTTTAGATGATAATGATTATAGATGGTATAGCACGTTTGAAGAAGACGAAGTTATGAATCATTTTCATGAATTAGTTAATGAATAATTAAACTTCAAAGGAGAAAGGAACAATTACAATGGATAAAAAAAAGAGAGTCATTATATTAAATAGCATATTATTAGGAACTATCATACTAAACCTGTTTATTTTCACTTCACGCATGCGTTTTTTCCCTTGGTTTATTGAAGATGGAGTAGGATATTTAGGAGTATTCTTTACTGCACCAATTTTAGTGGGGATTTATCTCACACTAAGACATTTTCATAAGCAGCAACTAATCGCAAATACAAATAAATTAATTCCATTATTTGTATCAGTAACATCATTGATTATTGTGCTTTTGCCAACAATCGATTTTTTAAATATTGTTGCTCTTGTAATTAATGTAATTACAGCATTTCTAACAGCAAAATTCCTTTATAATCAAAAATAAAAAAAAGAGTCTGGATCCAGACTCTTTTTTTCTGTAAACAGGACAATTCCATACACCTTCCAATAACGATAATTATGTAAATAAGCTAGCCACATAGGCAGCTTATTTTATTTTTCCGCATAGCATAGGTTATTTTGCAAAATGCAGACAGTATTCCAGGAAGCATAAAAATAGCAACAAACACTAAACTTTAGAAGTTGAATAAAGGATTACTAAAAAAGTATATGGAACCAGATATTTTAAATTGGGATACATATTTTAAAGTTGTTAGAACGCTTAAAATTTATCGTAAGAATCGCTATTTTTTTATAGTCTATTTACGTAATTTATGTTATGTTTTCATATGTTAATTACTTACAATTTTTCAGAAGGGGTGTAGGGGTTTGAAGGTAAGGAATCTAATATTATTAGCATTTTCACTTATGTTTGTAGCAGGGGGAGCAGCAGGGTGTACTACAAAAGAAAAACAAGTAGACAGTAAAATTTCTATTGAGCAAAATAAGAAAGAGGACTATGAAGAAAACTTAGCCTATCTGATGAAAGATGTTTCTGAACAGTCCAAGGTCGTAAGTGACATATTAACAGGCCAAAAGTCAGTAGAAGAGAAGAAGAAAGAATTTGATTTAGCTTCTAAGGACTTACTTGAAACATCTGAAAAGGTTAAAAAGTTAAAGCATGACGAAAAGTATAAAGATGTGCAGTTTACAATGGATACTGCTATGGGGTTATTAGATATGTCAATTAAATCAATTGGAGATGGTCTAGAATTAAAAGATAGAAAATTAATAGAAATAGGTAATGATGCAGTAGTCAAAGCTTCTAAGAAGATAGATGAAGCCAACGAGTTGATGAAAGACATTAAATAGATGGAAATTAATAAATAAGTTGGAAGAATAGAAAAAGCATTCTAAAACAAAGGGGTATATGTCAATGAAACGTAAAATTTTATCTTTTGTAGTAGTTCCAATGTTAATGTTAACTGGGGTTGGATGTGAGACAAAGGTTAAGAAAGATGAAGCAATGGAAGCTTCTGTTAAACAGAATAAAAAAGAAGACTTCAGTAAAAACCTAGAATATTTAATGAAAGATTTCTCCGAACAATCTAAGGGAATAGACGGTATTGTAAAAAGTAGCAAGTCAATGAAGAAAAAGTCAGAAAAGTTAAAAGAAGTATCTAAACCATATTTAGAGTTAGTGGACAAAATAAGTAAGTTAGAGTATCAAGAAAAAGATCACCCTGTACAACATAATGTAGGTGTAGCGATGATTCATGTAAAAGATGGAGTGGCAATCATACAAGAAGGTTTAGATAAGGGTAAAGAAAATGAAGTTGATGCAGGGGTTGAAAGATTAGAGACTGCTTCTAAGTTAATTGATAAAGCAAACAAAGAATTAAAAAAATCTAAGTAACCTAACCATGAGAGATTCTCTTATATCTACAGGTTATCCGATAGTTATTGCAATAGAAATTTAAGTTAAAAAGGAATAGTAAGGGAAACCGCAGTTAAGGAGAGCTCAATCTAAATAGTTATAGAAAATGAAACTTCCCTAATTATTGCTGAGATAGTAATTCTAAGAGAATTATTCTTGCCATTATATATAATCCATCATTAGAGGGCTGCTATATATTCATAGAGAAGCCGGAAAGTAGTGCTATTCTTTAGTAATTTGGTCGTTCTGAGCGTTTTATGTATTAATATAATGTTTTGGTCCCAGTCATAAAAATTTTTGATGTTGGGTAAATGGGGTAGCACCACATCGCTATCAAGCTAAAAAAACAAAATACCCCCCTAAAATAAAAAATACGCTATTCTTTCTGTAGAATCATAGGAAAGGATAACGTATTTTTTGATTTCTTCTATTCAATGTGTACGTTAATATTTACGCATGATGTGATGACGTATATTAACCCTTTATTGCTACTAAGGTAGGAGATATACCAAAAATAGGATTATAAAGTACATTTTTCTTGAGTGGCTCCAAAAGTAAAGAATCGTTGCCGTCCTCCTTAAACGGTTAACTAACTTTAAATTTTTTCCATTTTGACGACATGCTCAACGCCGCGAAAAAATAAGTTTATTTTCTGTTCCTGAAAGTAACCTTTTTATATTTTCTCTATGCTTGAAAATAACTATAAACGTCATAAGGAAAGCAAATATATAAAAATATATGGTATTCCCGAAAACTGGAACAAATGAGATGGCTGCAAAAAGCATTGTAGCGCATATTGTGCCTAAAGAAACATAACGGGTAAAAACTACTATCATCACAAAAAAACAAATGCATAAAATGGCCATAACCCAGTTGATCATAAACATCACAGCTACTCCCGTAAGTGCTCCTTTGCCCCCTTTAAAACCAAAATATATCGGCCAGTTATGTCCTATAATCACTCCTGCGCCTGCCGCTAAAAGGCTTACGCAATCTTTAGCCTCTCCTGAATAAAAGTAAACGCTAAGGAACAATCCTATAAAACAGGCAATTATCCCTTTTAATATATCTCCAGCAAGAACAAATACTGCAGCAGACTTATCAAGTACCCTCAGGGTATTGGTAAGCCCGGCGCTTTTGCTTCCATGGTTTCTTATGTCCTTTCCGTATATTTTCCCTACAATCACCGCTGTATTAAGGCTGCCTAAAAAGTAGCCCAAAGCTAAGGCAGCAAAAATTTTAAAAATATCAATCATCACTCTTCTCCCTTTACATTATTCTGAATTTCTTTTTTTCTACATCAATACAGGGTTTTAGCATTGTTCTTCTCCAGAAACTTTTTCAATAAACTTCTACTTATTTATTCATGTTAAAAGGGCATCTACAATAAGGATGCTGGACATGATTGAATAGTCAGAAAAATGAATGGTGAAAAATCCTTCATTAGTTACAACATTTTAGATCTAAACTGTACGCTTTCCTTCTTCTACTTCAATGATCCGATCAATTAATAAAAGGGGATAACGATGGGGAATAATTTCTTCAATTTGTTGAATATTGAGCATGAATGTCTTTCCTTTATACCATAGCTAGATATTTTAGTTAGTTTAATTTCCAGAAATAAAATGTCAGAATATTTACAACAATTAGTACCTAGTACTATTGTTTGATTATATAACTAAGTGTGAAAATAGTAAAGGGGGATAAATGTATGCAATCAAAAGCAAGAATTACAGCTATTGGTACCTATGTACCTGAAAAAAGCTGACCAATGATGATTTAGAAAAATTAGTAGATACAAATGATGCATGGATTGTACAAAGAACTGGGATGAAGGAAAGAAGAATTACTGGTGATAACGAATATGCCTCTACATTAGCTTTTAAAGCTATTGAAAACTTAGTGGAACGTTATCATAAAAGTCTTGTCGACGTGGATTGTATTCTCATTTCAACAACTACGCCTGACTACACTTTTCCAAGTGTAGCCTGCCAAATACAAGAGTATTTTAATATTCAACATACAGGTGCTGTTGATTTCAATGCGACTTGTGCTGGTTTTACATACGGATTACATCTGGCGAATGGTTTAATTACATCTGGCCTTCATCGCAAGATTTTAATTGTAACGACAGAAACCTTATCTAAGATTACAGACTATACAGATCGAACTACATGTATCTTATTTGGAGATGGAGCCGCAGCTGTTTTAGTAGAGAAAGATGAAGAAGAGTCTAGCTTTATAGCTACCCATATTGGGACAAATGGGGAAGGAGGCATGCATGTATATCGTAAAAATTTATCTACTACCATGTTTGGAAATCCTTTAAGAACACATGGGAAGATAGTTCAAAATGGAAGAGAAGTATATAAGTGGGCAGCACGGACACTACCAATTGGTATCAAAGAATTGTTATGTCAAGCAGAGTTACAGCTGGAAGAGGTGAACTGGTTTATTCCACATAGTGCTAATTTACGAATGATTGAATCTATATGTGAAAAATCAGGTTTCCCACTGGATAAAACGTTAACAAGTGTAACATACATGGGAAATACTTCTTCTGTCTCCATTCCATTAGCATTAGACATAGGTATGAATGAAGGAAAGGTGAAAAAAGGGGACACTCTCTTACTCTATGGGTTTGGAGGAGGTCTTACACACGCTGGACATATCATTAAATGGCATTTAGCAAAGGAATAGGAGATGAAATATGCAATAGTAACATAAACGTATTTTATTACATTAAAAATCTTTATAGGGATTCTGTTCCATCGCTATAAAGCTAAGTTTTTGCACTACCTCTAAAGCAAAAAAGGCGTTATCCTTTCTGTAGAATCATAGGAAAGGATGGCGTTTTTTGTATGTCTATTTCTGTATCGGATGAATTACAACTATTTGCTCAAGAGATTCAAAACTTTTTATCTCCAAATTTCTTACGAGATCTTGCTAGAAATGTTGGTTTTGTACAAAGAACCAGTAAGTATCAAGCAAAAGATTTAGTCGCTTTATGTGTATGGATCAGTCAAAATGTCGCTAAAACCTCTTTAACTCATTTATGTAGCTGTTTAGAAGCATCAACGATTTAATGCCACAGTCGTGCAATTTCTACAACAAGTGTTAGCCGAACTTCTCAATCAAAAGTTATCTTCAACTAAGATGCTCACTTCTCCATACGCTTCTATTTTCAAGCGTATTCGTATCCTAGATTCAACTGCCTTTCAACTTCCCGATGTATTTTCATCTGTTTATCCAGGTGCAGGAGGATGCAGTCATACAGCTGGGATGAAGATTCAGCTTGAGTATGATTTATTAAGTGGGCAGTTCCTACATATTCATACAGGCCCAGGTAAACAACATGATCGAACCTATGGTTCTCTATGTGCCCCAACTGTGACAGCGAATGATTTATGTATCCGTGATTTAGGTTATTTTCACTTGAAAGATCTTCAACATATACAAGATAAAAAGGCATATTATATCTCACGTATCAAATCGAATACACGTATTTATCAAAAAATCCTAACCCTGATTATTTTCAAGATGGCAGAATCAAGAAAGGTACAGAGTATATACAGATAGATATGGAAACGTTAATGAACTCTTTTCAACCAGGACAAACATGTGAAATATTCAACGCTTATGTAGGAATGAATGATAAAGTCTCAACTCGTGTGATTGTTCATCGGCTAACAGAAGAACAACAACAAAAACGATTACAAGATCAAGCTGTAAGAGAAAAAAAGAAAGGAATGA
This sequence comes from Bacillus sp. SSR7, assembly GCF_055902415.1. Lineage (NCBI taxonomy): Bacteria > Bacillati > Bacillota > Bacilli > Caryophanales > Bacillaceae > Bacillus > Bacillus sp. SSR7. The sequence goes on from NZ_JBVVXV010000005.1 coordinate 224,939, forward strand.
AGTATTCTTCTCGTAGTAAACGACTCAGTGGTATCAATGTATATATGACAAACACCCCTACAGATATTGTCCCGATGGGACAGGTACATGACTGGTATTCTTTGCGTTGGCAGATTGAAATTTTATTTAAAACATGGAAGTCATTCTTTGAAATTGATGAATGTAAAAATATAAAAAGAGAACGTCTAGAGTGCCATTTATATGGACAACTCATCAGCATTCTCCTCTGTTCTTCTACGATGTTTCAAATGCTTCAGTTTCTGCTTGAAAAGAAAAAGCAGGAACTGAGTGAATATAAAGCGATTTATATAATTAAAGATTACTTTCTGTTACTGTTTCAAGCGATAGCTGTTGGCACAGAAGCACTTTTAAAAATTCTACATCGGCTTTATCAACTGTTCAAAAAGAACGGTCGTAAATGTCATAGGCATAAGAAGGTGACCGTCTTTGATATTCTAGGGATTGTGTATAAAACGACATTAAAGCATAGACAAGTTGCCTAGCGAAAAAATCACATTTTAATAGGCTTCTTTAGCATGCCTACTTTTTTATCACTTGCTAGTTTTGAAACAAGGATCATTTCGTACCTAGTAATTTACTTACTTAGCTTGATGGGCATGGGGTCCTCCCGACGAAACGCGGAAATTATACGCTAAGCAACTTCTAGCAAAGAAAAAACCGATTTCCTGTACGCTAAGGAAATCGGTTTTTAGCTTAGTGATGAATTTATAGTTGTTTTTTTAACCTGGGGCCAAACAGCTACTTTGGTATAAATTGTGGTTTCAAAATATGGGTGCCCTTATAGAGTATATAGCTAGTAGTAGAGTGAAAATATACTATTATCTTTTTAGCCATTCAATAATTAGTTAATTTAATGCCCTTACGTTCTATAATTTGTGAACAGATTACGTGGTACCCTTTGTGTTTAAAGAATGACTTGGCAGTAATACTGGCCTCTGTGATAATCTCTAAAAAGTTTAATCTTTTTGCCTCTAACTCAAGCATATCAACAAGAGCTGAACCCCTGATAATCTTTATGAATATAAAGATTATCAGGGGCTCAGCCGAGATATGTGTAAAAACGGGTCATAAGCTGTAGTATATTTCCATTATTGGTTTTTTAGTTAAAAATATCTACCGCATGATTAACAAAAAGCTGATTACCTATGCGCTATAAATGAACTGCCCCAATTGTTAAACAAAACCTAGCAATTGGGGGAAGTTCATAGTTATCATTTGATTCTTCTAGTGACTTTCTCAAGTAAAGCACCCTTTGGTTTAAATTGGAGATTTCGCTCAATGTAACATCTCTTGTATGTTCAAGCATTGTTACAAGCTCTCCAATCTTATTTGAATAGTTTTCTCTTGAAATTATTAATCTATCATATATATCCCTCCAATTCATGCTAAGCATAAGTTTACCAATAAAATAAAAAAACAAATTCTGTAAATTTATGTAAAATAATGATATAATTTAATTGAATATAAAGAAAAAGGAAACCGATACAGCTTGTGCGTATGCAGTGCATTTTGGCCTGGGTCACAGTCTTTTAACGTGCTCGAACTACAGGAGGAGTAAGCATATTCCCGATGGATCCATTTCCATACTTCCATTATCTGGGGGGATCCCCCAGTATCCAAGACTAAATTTTACCCATACATCATTTTTTTGATGTAGCTCTTGAAGATAAAAACTATTTAATTTTCAAGGAACAGTTATTAACTTAAAACTTATTATACGAGGAGGGTGTATCATGAAAAAAATATGCTTTGTATTAATTGTCGACGCTGGTATAAATTATGGTTCAATATTTTCTCTACCATTTTTAAGGAATCAGGATGATTTGAAGGAATATTTTTCTAAGTATTATGATGTTTCGATTAATTATATTAGGGATAAAAACTTAGTTGACTATTTGGTAGTTCCCAAACCGTGTCCACCTTTTGATAATGAAAATAATCTTCCAATAATTGAAGTACCAGCAATCTTATTTATGGAAAAGGATTTTGAAAAAATAAAGACTTATATAGACAATTATTTTTCTAATAACTCATAAAGAAAATAAAAGTACAGTAAAAAGAAGTCCGATAAAAAACGAGTGGTGAAGATTCAATGAATAAGGCACAAGCAACATTAGTAAATTACTAGCACCAACTAGATTTAGCTTCTTATTAGGGAGGTGGTACCACTTCGTCTTCAGATGGGATGCGCATGCAAATTGGGGTTTCATCTTTACATGCAGACGCAAATCTACATTACGGAACAGGTAAAGGTGCTACCATTTATCCCACTTTAATGGGCAGTAAGACCCCCACCTCAAGATTCAGCGAAAGTAAAGAAGTTAGGTGGGGGATCAACTGCCCATAAAAGTCCGATTGGTTCAACTAATAATCAGTGGGGGATGAAGAAAACCCCCACTGATTAAAGTTTCACTTTATACAAAAGTGATTAATACGAATGCTAGGGATGCCGTTCATGTCATTGATGGTTCACTACATCACGAAACAGATTTACATATTGAAGAGCATTATACTGATACAGCTGGATATACAGATCAAGTATTCGGTCTTAATCATTTGCTAGGGTATCGCTTTGCCCCAAGATTAAGAGATATTTTGGACTCGAAACTTTACACATTTGAAAAGCCTGAACAATATCCTGATATGGAGAAATTGTTACGCGGAAGGATTCATAAAAAAGTCATTCAAGAGAATTACGATGATGTGTTAAGGTTAGCACATTCCGTTCGGGAAGGAACAGCGTCTGCGTCTCTTATTATGGGGAAGATTGGTTCTTATTCTAGGCAGAATAGTCTTGCAAAAGCGATAAGAGAAATGGGACGAGTTGAAAAAACTTTATTTATTTTAGACTATATTTCTAGTGAAACGTTACGTCGGCGCATTCAAAAGGGATTAAATAAAGGAGAAGCAGTGAATGCCTTAGCAAGAGCTATTTTCTTTGGAAAACATGGTGAACTTCGAGAGCGTGCACTGCAAGACCAATTACAGCGAGCCAGTGCATTAAATCTTATTATAAATGCAATTAGCATTTGGAATACCATATATTTATCCCGAGCGATTGAGCATATGATGGAAGTAGGAAAACATCAGGAGTCTTTACGTGCCCATATTTCACCTTTAGGTTGGGAGCATATAAATTTCTTAGGTCAATATAAATTCGATATTAACAGTTCCCATTCTATTCGATCATTACGCCCCCTTAGAACATAAATGAAGCCCTTGATTTTCTGCTTAGCGTAGACAAATCAAGGGTTTTTCTTTCAAAATCTTTTTTACGCGTTATAGCCGAATAATTTTAAATCTTCTCCTGAGCCCGAAATGATCTTTTCGAACTGCAATCCTACTTTTTCTAAAAGCTTTCCTGAATTGATGTTATCTATAGTAGTAATTGCTACAATTCGTTTCAGACCTAGTTTTTGTACTCCGTATTCGATTACAGCAGAAGCTGACTCGTAGCCATATCCTTTCGAACGGAATTTCTCTAAAAAGGCAAATCCGATATCAACATGTTCTAATGACTCCCTTTTAATAAGACCGCACATACCGAGTGGAGTGAGATCTTCTTTTCGTTCTACTAAGTAAAGACCAAAGCCCATTTTATTATACATATCGACGGGTCCGTTTAAGATGTATTTTTTTGCATCTTCTAAGTTTTTAATCCTTTTATCACCGATATACTGAATCCATGCAGGATCGTTTACTAACTCGAGAATAAACGGAGCGTCTTTTATATCAAGCCAACGAAGAGTGAGTCGTTCAGTTTCAAGAACTATCAATCTATTGCACCACCTTTAAAAGTTATAACAATTAGTATGGATTGCGAAATACAAAAGTGCAACATATTTTAATGGAGCTTTGTTTGTTCACATAAAGTTCGTTTGTTTTGTATAAAAGGATATTTTATAATTAGATTTGATTGTAAAGAGTGAGATGCTTATACAATGACTCCTAGGTGACTAGGAGTTTTTACTATATAACTATCATTATTACTAAATATGACACACTACATATTCTACTCAAGGAGGTATATAATGAAGAAATTATATAATGCATCGTTTACGTATTTGATTATCGGTTTATTATCCGGGATTTTCGCTAGGGAGTATGGTAAGTATAAAGGGATTTTAGGATCCACTTTGTTAAATCTTTTGCATACCCATACACTTGTACTTGGCTTTTTCTTCTTTTTAATTGCTTTAGGATTAGCAAAAGTATTCGCGTTTCATGAAGCGAAAAGTTTTAATAAGTGGTTTGTTGTACATAATATCGCATTAATTTTAATGTTAGGTTCATTGGCAGCAAGAGGGCTTCTTCAGTTAAATGGAGCGGATTTTAAAGGGTTAACTTATATTGTTGGTTTTTCTCATTCGTTGATGGCAGTTACTTTAATTTGGTTTATGTTGTTAATAAAGAAGTCGTTTAAAATATAGTAAAAAGAACTTGCAGTGTGTGCTGCAGGTTCTTTTTTTTGTTTGTTTAGGTTGAAAAGTCTTATTTTTCTAATTATTTTGTATAAAGATGGTATACTTGTTTTAAAATTAAAAAGGAGAGTTGATTATGGAAATAACAATGGAGCATGTAGTAAATGAGTTAAAAGGCATACTTCCTGAAGATCGAGTAGTAATAAATACAACAGTAAGAGAGTTACATAGTAAAGATGAATCTTATCATGCTAGTAGTTTACCTGATGTAGTTGTTTTTCCAAAAACGACTGAAGAGGTTAGTAGGATCATGAAAGTGGCGAGTGAGTATAAAAAACCTGTCGTTCCTTTTGGGGTAGGATCTAGTTTAGAAGGACATGTTATCCCATATGAAAAAGGAATTACAATGGACTTTTCGCTTATGAATAAAATACTCGAAGTAAGAGAGAAAGATTTTCTTGTGAGAGTACAGCCGGGAGTGACTCGCTCTCAGCTTAATAAAGAATTGAAAAAGTATGGATTGTTTTTTAGTGTGGATCCAGGAGCAGATGCAACGTTAGGGGGAATGGCTGCTACAAATGCAAGCGGAACGACAGCGGTTAAGTATGGGGTAATGCGTGATCAAGTTCGTGATTTAGAAGTCGTTCTTGCTGATGGAGAAGTAATACATACCGGGAATTTAGCAGCAAAGTCGTCATCAGGTTATCATTTAAATGGTATTTTCGTAGGTTCAGAAGGGACGCTTGGATGTTTTACGGAATTAACTGTAAAAGTATACGGTATACCAGAGCATGTTATGGCCGCAAGAGCATCGTTTCCGGCTATAAATGATGCAGTAGAAGCTGTTATTAACATATTACAAGCGGGTATTCCGATTGCGAGAATTGAACTCGTTGATGAACTATCTATGAAACAAGTCAATCATTATAGTGAAACAAGTTACAGAGAAGAGCCTACGCTGTTTTTAGAGTTTCACGGTAATGAAGCAGGGCTAAAGCAAGATATTGAGTTTACGAAAGAAATTGTTTTTGATCATAAATGTAAAGAAGTTGCGTTTGAGACGGAGACAGCAGCGAGAAATAAACTGTGGGATGCAAGACATAACTTAGCGTACTCTTATGTGCATAGTTATCCTGGTAAAAAATTAATGAGTACAGACGTATGTTTACCAATTTCAGAATTGGCTGGGGCAATTCAACATGCGAAAGAGACATTAGATAAGGTTGGTCTTGTTGGTGGTATTCTTGGTCATGTAGGAGATGGGAATTTCCATGTGCTTTTAATGGTTGATCCTAATGATAAAGAAGAAGTGGAAAAGGCAGACGAAATAAATGAAAGTATCGTTTTATATGCTCTTAAACGAGGGGGAACGTGTACGGGAGAACATGGCGTTGGAATCGGAAAGCGGAAGTATCAAGAAGAAGAACATGGGGCGGCATTACTCGTAATGGAAAAAATAAAGAAAGCTCTTGATCCGCAAAATATTTTGAATCCGAATAAAGTTTTTCAGTTAAAGGATAGGGGATGATGGGGTGAAAGTACTAGAAGCGATAAGTAATATAGCTGGAAAATATTTTGCATTTTGGGTTATTTGTATTGCAGCTATTGCATATTTTATTCCTACTCCATTTCTGGGGTTAACTAGTTACATAACGATTTTACTTGGGGTTGTCATGTTTGGGATGGGATTAACATTGAAAGCTGTTGATTTCAAAATCATAGCTACAAAACCATTACCAGTTATTATCGGTGTATGTGCTCAGTTCATTATTATGCCACTTGTCGCATACGTACTAGCCTACGTTATGAATCTGCCAGCCGAATTAGCAGCTGGCTTAGTGTTGCTCGGTTCAGTACCGGGTGGCACTGCATCAAATGTTATGGTTTATTTAGCAAAAGGGAACTTAGCGTTGTCTATTGCAATGACGTCATTATCAACGTTACTAGCACCAATTGCTACACCTCTTATTTTATTATTACTTGCAGGACAATGGATGCCAGTGAATGCTATGTCCATGTTTCTTTCTATCGTACAAGTCATTATCATACCGATTATTCTAGGATTAGTAGTGAAGAAGTTTTTCCCTAAAACTGTTACGAAGGGAATGACCGTTATCCCTTTCATATCAGTTTTAGCAATTATTATTATTGTTTCTGCAGTTGTTTCAGCGAATGTAAGTAGCATTACTTCTTCAGGCCTTCTTATCTTAATTGCCGTTATGCTTCATAATGCTTTCGGTTTTTTACTCGGATATATAACAGCATTCATACTTAGACTAGACGAAGGGACAAGAAGGGCTATTTCAATAGAAGTAGGAATGCAAAATTCAGGTTTAGGTGTTGCGCTAGCAACTGCACATTTTGGAGCAGCTGCCGCACTCCCAAGTGTATTAGCTGCAGTATGGCATAACATTGCAGGACCAGTATTAGCAACCATCTGGTCAAAAAATGCAAAGGATACTTTTGGTAATGAAAATATATCGGTAATTATAGAAAAATAGGAGAGCAATTTGTAGTTGGAATTGAGGAATGAAAAAGAATGCAAAAACTCATTGTACATTTTGAAGGCTTAGTTGTATTCGTAGCTGCGATTTATATGTATTCATTAAATGAATTTAGTTGGATTATATTTTTGATATTCCTATTAGCGCCAGATTTATCTATGTTAGCGTATGGGATCAATAATCATGTTGGGGCTAACATTTATAATTTATTTCACACATATATCATATCGATATTAATTGTTATCATTGGTGTTTATTTTAAGATAGATACCGTTATTATGATTGGCCTAATATGGACAGCACATATCGGAATGGATCGAATGTTTGGATATGGGTTGAAATATGAGACGGATTTTAAGGATACCCATATTCAAAGATTATAATTGCTTTTGAGGAGAGGGATACGTTGAAACAGAGAATTACTATCGAAGAATATAACATCAAATGGGAAAGTGAGTTTAATAAGCTACAAACTCTCATTAACGATGTAATGGAAGACAGCATTTTATCCATTGAACATGTTGGGAGTACATCTATTAAAGGGCTTGCAGCAAAACCAATATTAGATATTGATATTGTAATGGAAGATTATAAATTTTTTCCAGAAGTAGTAACAAAGCTTGAAGCAATAGGATACTATCATCAGGCAGAATGGAGTTGCAAAGGGAGAGAGGCGTTTGGCAGAAAGGACGCTTTTGTTCCGTGGGACGGAGAAAATACAGATTGGATGGAACATCATTTGTATGTGTGTGATAAAGAAAGTGAAGAGTTAAGAAGACATATAGCGTTTCGTGATTACCTTCGTGAACATGACGGTGTTGCTGTTGAATATGGACATTTAAAGGAAGAGTTAGCAAGAGAATCAAAAAGTAGAACGAGCTATAGTGAAGGTAAGACGAAATTTATTACAAATATATTAGAAGAAATAAACTAAGGCGGCATGGAATACATGCTGCTTATTTTTTTGAAGTAGAACGCTGCCATTATAAAACAAATACAAACTGGCCCTGTTGAATGCTACGAGATTTAAATATAATGAGAAATAAAAGACCGGAAAAGAGGGAGATTATGTACATACCAAAATACTTTGCAATACAAGATGAAGAGATGAACTACGAAATAATTGAACAAAATAGCTTTGCGACATTATTTTCTCAACATAATGGGGAACCCTATGCAACGCATTTACCATTATTGCTAAATAGAGAAAAACTCACGTTACATGGTCACTTCGCACGTCCGAATGACCAGTGGAAAGATAGTGGGAATCAACAAGTACTTGCTATATTTCAAGGGCCACATAGTTATATTTCACCGTCATGGTATGAAACAAACAATGCGGTGCCAACATGGAATTACGTTGCGGTGCATGTATATGGTGAATTAGAAATTGTTGAAGATGAACAGGAATTAATAGACTCTCTTCAAAAATTAGTACATAAATATGAAGTTTCAAAGAGCACGTACTCATTAGACGATGTAGATCCGAATTATATGGCAGGATTAAGTAAGGGAATAGTTGGGTTCAAAATAAAGATAAATAAAATAGAAGGAAAAGCGAAGTTGAGTCAAAATCATTCTGTGGAAAGAAGAAAATTAGTTGTGGAGAAGCTTGAGAAGGTTGGTAGTGAGGGGAGTAAGGGGATTGCGGAATTGATGAAAGAAACAAAATGAGTTTGGTAAAATAAAGGTGATTTACTAATTTTGTAGAAATATATTTTACTTGCAAGAAAAATGCCTCGGTAGCTCTAGAAGGGAAGAGCGCCGGAAAACATGTCGCACCGGGTCGCAAGGCGAAGGTTTCAGAAGCACCGAAAAGCAAATAAGCTGAGACAGGTGGAATTCCTGTCGGTGAAATTCCGTAGGGAAGCGTGTTCGAATCCCGTCGGAGGCATATGGAAACCTCTGTATGAAGAAGTATTCGATTACATCTAAATAAGCGCATTAAAAAAAGACCCTCTTAAATGAAGGTCTTTCGTTCTTTAAAGTGTTTTTTCAGCTGTGGTTGAGTTGTAGTCTTTACTTACGTCAACAGATTGAACAAAATCAGGTCTTTGTGGTGCAGGGAGATCGGCGTGACTTGCTTGATATGTAAAAGAACTATTTATCCCAATAGAAATAATACCGATAACAGACAGTCCTAGAACGACAGAACTAATTTTTTTAATCATTTTAGAGCTCCTTTCTCAAACGTTTTTTCTTTTGCTTGTAACGCTTTATGAAAATACTCACTCGCTTTCACATGATTATTTTCATCATAAAATTTAGTTGCTAATTTCTCTGAATATTCTTGAGTGTAGTTATATAAAGATTCTTTGTCGAAATACGTAATTCCTTCAAGAATAATCTTTTCTAGATCTTCAGTTGTCTCATTATTGTTAAGGGAATTTAAAATTTTAAAATGAAGTATATATTCAATATTGTTTAGTTCTGTACAAACTCCCAATCCTTTTTTAATAAATTCTTCAGCAATGTTTATTTCACCAAGTTTATAATGCTCTCTGGCTTGTAAAAAGAGTGCTTTAAAGTGTGTAGGCACTTTGGTTGTTACCTCTGATAAATGTCGAATCGCTAGAGAAGACAGGTTTTGACTTGCATAGAGCCAACCTAGATTATTGCGAACGCTTAATACTAAATCCTTTTCGTTTAGTTTTTGTAAAATTGAAAGAGCAGAATTGAACTTTTCCTCTGCTTGTTCATATTGTTTTAGGAATACACATGAGGAACCTATTATATTGTCGCAAAGTGCTAACTTTATCTCAAATCCATTTTCAGTCATGAAGATGTTTCTGGCTTTTGTTGCTTGCTGAATTGCATCAATCGGTTTATAAAAATGTTGATTAAAGATAGCGAATCGGTAATTATACTCAGCTTCCTCTAGTTTATCTGAAACATTAACTAATAGATTTTCAGCATTTTCGTAATGTTCACTTGCTAAATTATAATTTGTTGTTAAAGTAGCATGAATCGCTTTAAATAAATGATAGTAGTAAGAAAGTTGGTGATTAGGTGAAATCGCGTAAGAATCTATTTTATTGAAACTGTCTTTTGTGATGCTTAAACCATCAGTTAAAACTTTGAAACGAAAATCTAGTAGAGAATAGTATAATGCTAAGTTTTCATCTTCTTCAAAGTTTAGTTCTTTTTCCTCAATTTCATGCTTTAAGTTTGTTGCCTGGGACACATCTTGTTTTAGCATAGCTAAATACCAATCATTAAATAATTGTGTGATTTGTTCATTACCTTGTAGTTGAACGTTCATGAAATCCCCTCGCTTTTTGAATATTCTTATAAAATATAGTATCAAAAATAACAATATTTAGAAATACGATTTTTATTTCTCAATATTTGTTTAACAAACTTTTCAGTAAGCCGATTGGAATAGTATTAATTTGTTTTGGAGTAAAGAAAAGGTGTCGGGGGAGGGGGCATTTTAAATTTCTAGTTGAGAGGTGAAAATATAAAAAAGGGTGCGTTCACACAATTTGTATGAACACACCTTTTTACAGATTAAACAATCAAGTCCCACAAAAAGTACGATAAGGACGATTCGTAGGCGCAGGTGGAACGCAGTATTCTTCTTGATCTGTAGAATATGCATAAGGATTTGCTAGAGCCTCAAGAAGCTGCTCCATTACGCTATAATCTCCACTTGTAACAGCTGCTTCTAATGCTTCTTCTACACGGTGGTTCCTAGGGATGATGGATGGGTTATTATTTTTCATCATTTCGTAGGCATTTTCTTTCAATTCTTCCTGTCTTTCTAATCGAGATTGCCACAGTTTGTACCATTCTTTAAATTCACCGCTATCGAATAGAGGGGTATTTTCTAACGTATCAAGAGTTAATGAACGGAATGTATTTGTGTAATCCGCTTTATATTTCTCCATCATTTTTAAAAGTTGCTCAATAAGTGAGTGATCTTGTTCCTCGTTGCTAAATAGTCCTAATTTCTTTTTCATTCCAAGGAACCAATGGTTTTCATACTGTACGCTAAATTTTGAAATTTCATCTTGAGCAATTTTTAATGCCTCTTCCTCATCGTCATGTAGGATTGGTATTAAAGATTCTGCTAATCGCGCGAGGTCCCATGCGGCCATATATGGTTGATTTCCATATGCGTAGCGGCCTTGTGTATCAATAGAGCTAAATACAGTTCCTTGGTCGTAATGATCCATAAATGCACAAGGGCCGTAATCAATCGTTTCACCGCTAATCGTTATATTGTCAGTATTCATTACACCGTGAATAAATCCAACAAGTTGCCATTTAGCGATGAGGCTTGCTTGTTTTTTGATGACTTCTTGTAGCAATGCAGTATATCGGTTTTCATGACCTTCAATTTCTGGGTAATGTCTTTTTATTGTATAGTCAGCTAGCGATTGAAGATCCTCGATTGAGCCGCGAGCTGCAGCATATTGAAATGTGCCGACGCGTATATGGCTGCTTGCGACTCTAGTTAAAATAGCTCCAGGTAACTTTGTTTCACGATAGGTTGGTTCACCAGTTGTGACAACTGCTAAACTGCGGGTAGTTGGGATATCAAGTGCATACATTGCTTCGCTAATAATATATTCACGTAGCATCGGACCGAGTGCGGCACGACCATCACCGCGGCGTGAATAAGGAGTAGGGCCAGAACCTTTCAGCTGAATGTCAAAACGTTTACCTGAAGGAGTAATTTGTTCACCAATTAAAAGAGCACGACCGTCGCCTAACATATTAAAATGTCCAAATTGATGACCAGCATATGCTTGAGCTAATGGATGAGCTCCTTCTGGTAGTGCATTACCGGCGAAAATCGCAATTTCAGTTTCTTTCTTCAGTTCTTCCGGATTAAAGCCAAGAGATATCGCAAGTGAATGGTTTAGTTTAACTAACTCCGGTGAACTTACGGGAGTAGGGGGGATTTCTGTATAAAATGAATGTGGCAAAGTAGCATAACTATTGTCTAAATTCCAACCTGCTTCATTATTTTTAGTCATTTTATCTCCTCCTTGTTTATTTTTTTATTATGTATTTGTACGTATGTATTCTTTGTAAAATTAGCTAAAAGTATAATATGATATTTCCCCTTGCAATCTATTGTAAGGACTCCACTGCACTATGTCTATTTAACAGCAAATTTAAACCCTCCATTTTAAGAAAATGGAGGGTTTATTATTATTTCATTTTTACAATTATTTTTCCTTTTGCTCTTCCAGCCTCTGAATATTCCATTGCTTTTTGAGCATCTTCAAAAGGGAAAACGCGATCGATTACCGGTTTGATTTTGCCAGCTTCAATATAGTTTGCAATAGTGCGTAATTGATCGCCGCTTGGCTTCATAAATAAAAATGAATATTGCGCATTATGCTTTTTTTCAAGTGCAGTAAGTTTTTTGCTTGCTAATGAAAATAAGAGAGTTTTGAAAAATCCTGAACCGAATTCTTTACCGAATCGAGCATTCGGCATACCTGAAACGGAAACAATGTTGCCACCGCTTTTTATAATGTTGAATGATTTTTCAAGTGTTGTACCGCCAATTGTATCAAATACTGCATCATAATTTGTTAGTATTTCTTCAAATTTTTCTGTTTTGTAATTAATAATTTCATCTGCACCAAGTGACTTTACTAAATTCGCACCAGCTTCACTAGCAGTCGTTGTAACAGTAGCACCCATTATTTTTGCTAACTGAATTGCGAAAGTACCAACACCACCAGATCCAGCGTGAATTAAAATCTTTTGACCTTTTTGTAAGTGCATGATGTCATGCAAAGCTTGATAGGATGTTAAGCCAACGAGTGGAATTGAAGCAGCTTCCTCAAAACTTAAATTTTTCGGTTTTAAGGCTATATCATCTTCATGAATGGCTATATATTCCGCGAAAGTACCAATCTTATTTTTTCTTGGACGAGCATATATTTCATCACCGACTTTAAAACGAGTTACTTTTGATCCAACCTTCGTAATGACACCGGAAAAGTCATTCCCAAGGATTAGCGGCATTTCATATTTCAGTAACATTTTTACCTTTCCATCGCGTATTTTAAAATCAATTGGATTAATACTAGCTGCATGAATTTCTGCGAGCACTTCATACTCATTTATTTCAGGAGTAGGTACCTCGGCCATACGCATTGGGACTTTTCCGTACTTATCAATTATCATCGCTTTCATTTCTTATACCTCCAAATTTCAATAAAGTGAAACTTTAATCAGTGGGGGGGGTTCTTCATCCCCCACTGATTATCAGCCCTCACCAATCGCACCTTTATGGGCAGTTGATCCCCTATCTAAATTCTTTGCTTTCGCTGAATTTTGAGGTGGGGTCTTACTGCCCGTTAAAGTGGGATAAAAGTTGTGCAATAGCTTTTCAATATCTAATACAAGATTTTTTAATAAACTTAATTTTGTACGTATATCAATATAATAAAAGTTTTTTGTACCTTCTTTTCGCATTAAAATAATACCGGCTTCCCGTAAAATCCTTAGGTGATGTGATACCGCTGGCCGAGAAAGGTGTGTTTGTTTCGTGATTTCTCCTACACGTAATCCGGTTTGACATTCCGTTTCCATGAGAACTAACAAAATAGCTTGACGTGTTTCATCGCCAATTGCCAATAATACTTTTTGAGAATCAATAAAATCTTTTTTTATAACATTTAATTGTTCTTGTTTATTCATTTCAATCACTTTACCTCCAAAAAATTAGTCAAAAGGTTTAAGATGATGAACCATTACATCGATACGGTAATGCTACATGATTGTTGTATGAACTGCAATATTGGGAAAGAAAATCGAGACGAATGAATTTTTTATGTTGAAAATGATAAGGGGGTAGAAAAGAATTACATATTAGAATGGATAAAGTTTTAAAGTAGAAAATGATTTAATACTACGTTGTTTCCAGGTGAGGATAGTTAAGCCATTGAACAAAAAATTAAGCGGTCGTAACCCTGAATAATTTTTAGGGTTACGACCGCTTATCATGTTTTTATTATTTTAAAGTGAGTTGTTTCGTTTTACTCTTTCATACATACATAATACAAGCAGATTATAGATGTATGAAAAAGTAAAAATAATTTGGGGCGTAATCTATCTATATGATAATTTAAAATGAAATATAAGTCTATATCTTTGTTGTTTTTTTGATTATATTTATATCACTGAGCTCAGAACAATGATGTGGAGGATAAATATATGAAATCGAATGATGTACCAGTTTTAATTGTTGGAGGGGGATTATCAGGGTTAGCATCTGCGTTATTTCTTGCAAAACATAACATTGAGTACTTACTTATTGAAAGGCATCCGTCTACTGCCATTCATCCGAAAGCAGGCGGTCTTACTTTACGTACAATGGAGTTATTTCGAGAATTAGGTTTGGAACAAAGAATTAAATTGGCAGGTAAAGCATTAGAGAACTGCCGAGGAAGAATAGTAGTTCATACAATAGCTGAGGCGAATAAAGAAGAATTGGAACAAATGAGAGCGACGCAATACGGAAACGATGAAGAGTTACTTCAAAAAATAGAAAAGATTAGTCCATCAAAACAAACTGCGTGTTATCAAATAATTTTAGAAGAGATGATGTTACAAGAAGTGAAAACGCTAGGCGGGCAACTATCTTTTTATCATGAATTAGTTTCATTTGAACAAAATGAAAACGGGGTAAAAGCAACGATTCGAAATCGTGAAACAGAAAAAGAAAGTGTCATACATTGTGACTATGTAATTGCAGCAGATGGAGCACAAAGTAAAATACGTAAGCAATTAGGGATTACAACTGAGGGTCGTGGAACCATTGGCGGTTATTATATGAATATTTATTTTGAAGCGGATTTAAGCGAATTTATACAAGGAGATGCATTTGGTTTTACTATGGTACTTCATCCGGAAGTTCTTGGTGCACTCATTCCAGTCGATAATGAAAGAAGATGGATTTACCATGTATCCTATGATCCATTAAAAGGAGAGAGACCAGAGGATTTCACTATAGAACGTTGTAAACAAATTATTCAAACCGCAATTGGAAGTACAAATGTTGAGTCAGAAATAGTAAGTGTTTTACCGTGGGAAGCGACTGAAAGTACTGCTACAAAATTTCAAGATAATCGCGTTTTTTTAGTTGGCGATTCTGCACATATTATGCCGCCAACTGGAGGGTTTGGTTCCAATACAGGAATACAAGATGCGCACAATCTAGCTTGGAAATTAGGGGCTGTTATAAAAGGCAAGGCAAAACCAAAATTGTTAGAAACATATCATGAAGAGAGATACCCTGTTGCAAAATTAACGACAGCTTATGCAAGTAGTTTACTGTTTCGTGCTGCGAATAGAGAGGAAGGCAGTTTGAATAATATGGATGGTTTAGCTGTTACAGTTGGATATCAGTATTGTTCAGAGGCGATTATAGATGACTCAGTCACTCCACATAGAATGGATAGCGTAGAGTTGAACGGGAGACCTGGAACGCGAGCGCCGCACTTTTGGGGGATGTATAAAGGGAAAGAAGCTTCTATATTAGACTTATTTGGTAACAATTTTGTATTACTTACTGGAGTAGACAATAGCTCTTGGGCTGAAGCTGTATTTGATGTTTCATCTAAATTAGGAATAAATATAAAAGTTTACAGCGTTGGTTTAAGGGGAGACTTTATTACTCAAGAAAATGTTTTTTGTGAATTATATGGAATAGAGAATGAAGGAGTTGTACTAATTAGACCAGATGGCTTTATTGGATGGCGTTCGGAACAAGAAGTGGTAAATCCAGCGGTAATGCTGGAAGAGGTAATGAGAAATGTATTATGTGATTTTTAAGTAACTACGGAAATACTTTCTTATATGTCTCACTTTACTGAAAAAATAATATTCACAAATTTTAATAGGTTTGGTATGATTAATTTCGACAAGTTAATCGAGGCCGGAGATATGTGAGATAAGCCATAAATTTATTTAGGGATACAGAAGTGTCCTCTAAATAAATTATGGTTTTTTTTATTGGAAGAATCGCACACAATAGGGAAGTTACATGTGGAAAGGAGAGATATAGAAAATAAATAGTTTTCTATATTAATAACATAGGGAAAGTATATTTGTAAGACTGAAATTTTAATATAAGCTTATAAAAATAATGAAAATATATCTTCTATTTCGTGTGAATCTCATTAACTTGTTGAAATTTACAACGTAGGAAGGGTTAGAAGGATGAGAAAGATTATTAGCGTTTTAGTTATTTTCTTTATGATGGGAAGTATCTTTGCTGGGGGAGCTGTTCATGCGAAAGCAGAAGGAAAGCATGAAGGGAATACGAATAAGTTTTTAAATATTGCACATCGCGGAGCAAGTGGACATGCACCTGAGCATACTTTTGCTTCTTATGATCTTGTGAAAAAAATGAAAGCGGATTATTTGGAGTTAGATATTCAGTTAACTAAGGACGGCCAGTTGATTGCAATGCATGATACAGCCGTTGATCGAACTACAAATGGTACAGGGGAAGTACGAGATAAAACATTAAGTGAAATAAAGAGTTTAGATGCAGGATCGTGGTTCAATAAAGCTTATCCAGAAAAGGCTAAGCAAGAGTATGTTGGTCAAAAAGTTCCGACTCTTGAAGAAATCTTCCAAAAGTACGGAAGAAGCATGAAGTATTACATTGAAACAAAATCACCAGATGTGTATCCAGGAATGGAAGAGAAATTATTAGCTTTATTAGAAAAATATAATTTAATAGGTCAAAACATGTCTTCTAGCCGTGTTATGATTCAGTCATTTAGTAAAGATAGTTTAACAAAGATTCATAGTATGAATAAAAATATTCCGTTAGTTCAACTGCTTTGGTATTATCCAAATGAAAACAATGAGATTGTTGAATGGTCTGGCATTACACATGAACCGAAAAGTGTAACAAATGAAGATTTTCAAGAAATTAAAAAGTATGCAGTTGGTATTGGACCAAACTTACGTAATGATAACGGAGAACTAATTATTGATGAGTCATATATGAAAATGGCTAGAAATAATGGACTGCTAATTCATCCTTATACAATTAATGAGAAACCAGATATGAGATTGTTAATAAAATGGGGTGCTACAGGAATGTTTACAAATTACCCTGATCGATTACATAGTGTACTAAAAGAAAAATAAGTGAGATAGGAGAAAAGGTATACCGACGTTTTAGTATACCTTTTTCTATTATGCTAGATTATAGTAGTAGGATACATATTCTTCTAAACCTTGAACTTCTTTTTCCGGTGGTTCAATGCCACCTTTTCTACCGTAGCAAACATTTCTCAAGTATTCTCCAAAAATCATAGAGCGGCTTTCCTCATTTTCCATCCAATTATATCTATTAATTGTAAACTCACCATCGAAACTTGTATCAAATGTATAGGGGATACAAGTAATAGTTTTAGGTAAATGTTTTTTTAATACTCGATATTGCCGACCAGCGCCTAAACTTTTGCAAACAAATAGTAGCTGATTAATCTTTGTGAAATCAAAAATCTTTTTCGCTTCCATTACATTCGCGATAGAATGGAGGGAGTTTTTCTCGAATAGGATAGCATCTTTTGGTACGCCATGTTCCATTAATTTAGTTACAATTACTTCTGCATCTGACAAATCCCCGTAATTCCAGCTCGGATGTTTCATGCCATGCAAACTAGTACCACCTGTAACGATAATTTGATTTCCTAAACCTTGTCGATAAGCTTCTAGAGGAGCTTGCCAATTGCCGGGATGAGAACCGCCGAAAACGAAAATAGCATCACATTTTTGTGTTGTTATTTCTTTTAGAAAAACGATTTCTGTAATTTGATCGATTTGTTTTTTCGTAAGAGTAGGGACATCAGGATATTTAGGTATTACCATGTGAAAACCTCCTATATAGTAAATAATAAATTCATTATATAGCGATTTTATTAAGTGAAAAAAGGGAAGCTTTTCATTTCAAAGTACCCCTTTTAAGATAACTCTCCAATAAACCAAATCTCTTTTTTATCGATTGCATCTTCATCATAAATGACTTCTTGAAAGTGTAAAATTTGGGCAGTAGGACAAATTGAAATTCCCCATGTTTTCCAAAAATCAATTTCATTTGAAAGAGAAATCCATTTTTGAAATTCATTATTTCTATTGAAAAAGTTATGAAAATAGTCATCGTTTTTGAATACGATAATTTGCGATTCCCATAAATTCTCTATAGAAATTAAAGTAACAACTCGATATGTATGTGTATCACTCGGTTTTATTTTTATTAAATGATTTACTCGATCTATTAAGGTTTGGATACATAATCGTTTTACTTTTTTAGGTGTTTTATGAGACTCGATAAAAGTTTGAGAAACGGGTAAAGGCATATACCAATATTCATCGTTATAGAAAGTAGAAGGGAATATTTTTGTATGTTCCTCAATGCGTTTAATCATAGTGTTTGTTTTTCGTTTTATCCCACGTATTTTCTTTTCATGCATGGTGAGTCATCTCCATAAATTTTTGTAATGCAGCTGAGCGAAATATGTCTTTTCTAGTAATGAAAGTAGTAGGAACCTTTTTGAAGCTATTTGGTAAAGGGTTGAATGATACGTCATGTTCATGTCCCTTTAAAATTGATTTCATCATAATCGCTACGCCCATACTTGATTTTACACATGCAAGTATAGCTTCGATTGTCCCGAATTCTAAAACTCGTTTAGGTGAGATGTCTTCTTCTTGAAGCCAGTCTTCTAATAAACCCCTATAATAGCACCCGTGACTAAAAGCGAGTAAATTCATATCTTCTATGTCTTTAAGAGAGGATAAAGGTTTTTTACTAATGAGAACCAATTCTTCTTCATGAAATACAGTTGTATGGAGTTCAGTATGCTGAGTAGAGCCAGCTATAAACGCTCCGTCTAGTTTTCGCTCTAATACAAGCTTAATTAGTTGTTCAGTCGTATTTGTTTCCAAAATCAATTCGACTTCTGGGTACCTCTCATAGTAGGCCGTTAATATAGAGGGAAGCCTTACCGCAGTTGTAGATTCTGTACATCCGATTGTCAAAGTGCCTTTAGGATCAGTTCCATTACTTTGAACCGCTTTTATAGATTGATCCATTAAGTGGATAATTTGTTTGGCGTACGTTAATAAAATCTCACCGTTAGAAGTTAAAGTTACACCTTTTCCGTTACGGTAAAATAAAGGCACGCCTAATTCATTTTCTAGTTGTTTCATACGCATTGTTACGCCTGATTGCACGTAGTTCAAATTTTTCGCTGCGTGAGAAATATTATTTTCCTTCGCGACCTCGTAAAATACAGTTAAATCTTTTATGTCCACGTATCATCCCTCCGGAAAGGTATCAATTTTTTTGATGGATTATATGATGAATCTTTATTTTATATGATATCAGAACTTTCATACAATGGAAGAGGATGGAGGGATTATTGTGTTAATGCAAGAAAGGATGAACAGTACTTATAAGTGGGTGATGTTAATTGTTGCGACGCTTGCTCAAACAACAGCGACACTTATAACATATGGTGTCGGGGTTTTCGCTTTATTTTGGAAAGAAGAATATGCGCTTACGAATATGGAGAGTGGATTGTTAGTAAGTGTTGTAAATGTTGGGCCGTTATTTTGTATGCTTTTTGTCGGTCGGCTACTTGATCAATATAATGAAAAAATATTAATTTCTATCAGTTCATTTTTGCTAGGGAGTTCGCTTTTACTGACTAATATAGTAAGTGGATTTAATGGGTTATTATTTGTACTTTTATTAATGGGCATGTTTTATAGTGTTTCCCAGCCAGGAGGAAGTAAAGTGATTTTAAAATGGTTCCCAAAAGAAAATCGTGGGTTAGCGATGGGAATAAGGCAAGCTGGTATACCGATTGGTGGCGCGTTAGCGGGAGTGCTAATCCCGTTTCTAACAATACAATATAATATGACTTACGCGATAAATAGTATTGCATGCATTTGTATTATGGGAGGGCTATTAATTTTTGTGCTTTATAAAGAGCCATGTGTTCAGGCGGAAGCAAGGAAAGAACATATTAAAGTTTCTTTTTGGACACACCTAAAAGTAGTGATATGCAAAAAAGAGTTGTATCCAATTTATATGACGGGTATTTGCATGATTTCATTACAAATGGTGTTAGTTGGACACTTCATGAAATTTTTAGTAAGGGAACAATCTATTACATCTATTGTAGCTGGAACAGTATTTTCAGTTATGTTCTTTTCTGGAATGATTGGTCGTGTTGTATTAGCAGCTATTAGTGATGTGTTTTATAAGGGAAATCGGCGCATACCTTTATTTATAACTGTCTGTGCTTCTATCGGATTGGTTCTATTGTTAGTAATGAGTATACATACAATAACGAGTGGAGTATTGTATGGTATAAGTGCATTGTTAGGATTCTTTTCAATTGGATGGTTTAGTCTTTTTATAGCCGAAGTTGCTGAATTGGCAAGTGAAGAATCTGTAGGAATAACAGTGAGTTTAGCGCTTACATTAAATCAAATTGCGATTATTATTGCACCTGTTTTATTTGGTTATATTGTGGACGCGAAAGGGTATACGTATGCATGGTTGTGTATAGTGGCATTACTAAGTATTTCGGCAGTGAGTTTATCCCGCAATTTGCCAGGCAGCCAGTAAAAGCCGGATTGGGGTGGGCTAATAATCAGTGGGGGACGGACAAAACACCATTGATTAAAGTTTCACTTTATATAGTAAAAATAAAAGAAAGTTAGCAATGTAAATTTTTTATGAAGAAAGTCTAAAGAAATGCCGAATGAGCGACATTTCTTTTTTTATATGTTGTATAATTAAAACGTAAATGAGATTTGTTTTCAATTGCGTTCGTTTCCTCTTTTGAAATTGCCTGTTACTTTAGCCATAATGAGTTGTTTTTCTGTATCGTTATGTGCATGATTTATTTTGTATAAAATTTTTTTAGCGTCATTTTAATTTAATATCATAATCTGTTTTCCGTAATATTAAATTAAAACTATGTTGTTTTTTGTTACTCTGTAATGAAACATCCTATCATTTAAGCGATTGCGTTTGTCAGTATTTTTCATCGTAACAACTCCGTTTCTTATCGTGTGTAACAAATGTTACATAAGATGTTGAAATTATAGTAGGGTGCATCCGATTGTAAGGTGGAAATTTTGCAAGAAAGAAATACAATAGAGAGTAGCCAAAAACTGAATATGAGAAAAAGGAATCTAGTTCATTTAGGTGAATAATAGGTAGTATTATAAAATATTTGAAAATTAAAAGATATAGAACAGAATGGATGTACGTTAAGTGAAACTATATAAAAGAGGGTTCCTATTATGTTAAAGAAATGGTTAATCGTTTTCTTTATTTTTGCTATTTTTTGTGGGAGTGTCGTTGCACTCATACATGCAAATAAAGGTAAGAAATATGATATAAAGGCATTTTCTAATGTAAATAGTAAGCAAAAGGACGATATGCAAGAAGTTAATGCAACTGAGAAAAAACGCTATGAAGCTGTAGCTGGAAAACTAGATCAATATTTAAAAGATAAAGGGTTTAATGGGAGCGTTCTTGTAGCTAGTAAAGATCATGTGATTTTACAAAAAGGTTATGGATATGCGAATGTGAAAGATAAAGTAGTAACAACGCCAAGAACGAAATATCGTATTGGTTCTATTACGAAAACGGTCGTTGCAATATCTATTATGCAGCTAAAAGAAAAAGGAAAATTAAACATTGAAGACAATGTAAATAAGTATATTCCATCGTTTCCAGCAGACAAAAACATTACGTTACGAAATCTATTAACACACACATCTGGCTTGCCAGATCAAGGACAAGGTAGGGTGGATGCGGGGTCACGTTTAAAGTTAGTAACATGGATTGGAGCGCAAAAATTGCAATTTCCTGCAGGGACAGGCTGGAAATATACAGACTATAATTATATGGTGCTTGCATATATTGTAGAAAAAATTACGAATAAACCGCTCGCTGAATACGTCAAAGAAAATATTTTTACTTCTGCTGGCATGCATGAATCTGGAATGGGGGCGACTCTCCCAGAAGATATTTTTTTAGCAGAAGGTTATACGAGAAAAGATAATGAATTAATAGCTGCACCCCGCTTAAAAATGAACTGGTTGTATGGGTGTGGTGAAATGTATACGACTGTTGAAGATATGAAAAGATTAGATGAGGCAATAATGGATGGAAAACTGTTATCTAAACAAAGTGTATTAGATATGTTTACGGCATCACCTGCAAGAAAATATGGATTTAGTTTCTATACGTATCCAGATTATTATCATAACCACGGCGTATTGGCAGGTTGGAATACTTTTAATAATTTTAACTGGGATAAAAAAACGTTTGTCATATTATTCTCTAATGTCCAAAATGGTATGAATGATGCATTTAATCAAGAGTTTAGGAAAATGGCGAGTGATTTAATAGAAGCAAAATAATGATTTTTAAATCGGTATTGATATGAATTTATCAATACCGATTTTTTTTGAATGTTCAACGGAGAAGTAACTATGAAGGGGGAATAGTAGAATAATTTTATTTAGGAAGTTAAATGATAGGGATGTTAAATATAGGAAAGTTACTGTGTGAATTTCATCTATTCGTAATGAATTTATGCGGAAGATTAATTGGTAAATTTTACATCGATAAAAAAGCTTGAGCTTCACACTATGTGAAGCTTTACATTATTGGAGACAAGAACAGGAGGTTTATAAAATGAAAAAAATAGTAAAGTTTTGCTTAATGGCTACATTATCTACAACGATTATTAGTGGATGCTCTTTTGAGGGGAACAATGAAAATGCTAAAGGGAAAGGGAATGAAAAAGTAGAGGTACAGAAAACCGTCGGGAAATATACGATGCCAGATGAAAAAGATAAACATGAAGGTACATGGCTACAATGGCCTCATGAATACACATATGGTGAAGAGTATAAGCAGGAAGTTGAACCGATTTGGGTTAAGATGGCAAGTGCTTTAACTGAGGGGGAAAAAGTCCATATTGTTGCATACGATGAGGAGGAGAAAGAGCGAATCAATAAACTTTTAATAGATAAAGGACTGAATATGGATAAAATTGATTTCTTTATCGCTCCTACTGATGATGTATGGGCACGAGATAGTGGACCGATTTTTGTTTATGACAATAATAAAAATTTAAAAATATTAGATCCAGCATTTAATGGGTGGGGTAAGAAAACGCCGTATAAAAATGATGCTCGTATACGTGAAAATGTGAGTAAACAAGCAGGGATTGAAAGAATTGATTGGGGGAAGTTTGTCCTTGAAGGTGGCGCAATTGAATTAGATAGCAATGGGACTGCTTTATTAACTCGAAGTGCGGTAACGAATAAAAATAGAAATCCTGATTTATCAGAAAAGGAAATTGAAAAATATATAAGTGACCTTGGGGTATCAAACTTTATTTGGTTAGATGGAGTGCCGAATTTAGATATTACTGATTTTCATATTGATGGGTTTGCTAAATTCCATAATAAATCTACCATTGTAACGATGAAAGAAGATGACCTTGCTGAATGGGGTCTATCTAATAAAGATATGGATACATTATTAGATGCAAAAAATGCTGTAGGAAAGAAATATAAGTATGAATACTTACCGCTTAGTAAAGAAAAAGTTGTATTAGAAAATGGAAAAACTCTCGATTATAAAGGGTCATATATCAATTATTATATTGGGAATACAGTGGTATTGGTGCCTAATTATAATGATCCAAATGATAAAATCGCAAACGATACGATTCAGAAATTATACCCAGATCGTAAAGTAGTTGGTATTGATGTGAGAGAGCTTTATAAAAATGGCGGTATGATTCATTGTGTTACACAGCAACAACCGATTGCATTGAAGTAATGGATTGGAATTACGTTGTGCTGCTATATAGACAAAATAGGTGAAAGATTATCTTTTCCTATTTTGTCATTCCTTATTATTTATAACAATAAAAAATATAAATGCAATGATAAATGAATTATAGTGTGTATTCAATTTTCGATTTATATGGAAAAGGAGAAAGGTTTCTGTGTTAAAGAATTTTAAAATAGTATTTTTGTTTTTCCCTATCGTTCTACAGTACATTTTAAATGTAGCTTTGATTTGTTTAGGGATTGTATTAAGTGTGTTTCTAATGAAAGAAGTCATTCAATTTATACAAGAGCTGAAAATAAATGGTGAAGAATCTAGTTATCATTTGATTGATAGTATCGTCGTATTCTTTTTATATTTTGAATTTATTGTAATGATTATAAAGTATTTTCAAATGAATTTTCATTTCCCATTACGATATTTTATTTATATAGGTATAACAGCTATCGTTCGTCTCATTATTATTGATCACGATAGTTCGATAGATTCATTGTTATACGCCTGTGCGATTCTTGTACTAATTAGTGCCTTATTCATTGCAAATTCTAGAATAATGCGTCGTGATTTAGAAGAGTGAATGTTTGTTATTTGAATGTAAAAAGAGCTATATCTTTTGGCGAAAAAAGGAGTAACGGTATTGAAAGAAATAATTTTAACGAGTTTCGTCATGATAGGGTTTATGATTCTACTATTTAATTGTATACTCGCATGATTTTAAAGAATAAAAAGTTAATAAGGGAAGAGGTTTTTGTAAATATGGTGCATTACAATAATCAAAATAGTTTACATCAAATATTTACATTAAAGGGAACGATTATAAGAGATATTTTCCCGCAAATTTTAGTATATACATGTATTTCAACGGTAGTAGCTGTGATTCATTATTATTATGCAGAAATACATATCAATCAAACACCTTGGGTAATTGTTGGAGGAGCTTTAGGTCTACTGTTAGTGTTTCGTACTAATACTGCCTATGATAGATATTGGGAAGGTAGGAAGCTGTTTGGCACGATTGGTGCCTCTACTAGAAATTTAGCAGTTAGTCTTTTATGTTATTGGGAGTCAGAAGGGGAAAAGAACGATCAGGAAAAACTAAAGTTTTTACATTTACTAATTGCTTTTCCTAAAATAGCGAAAGGACATTTGAGAGATGAAAAAGATTTAGATGAGATACAAGAATTGCTTGATATTTGTTCTGAGAAGGAGCAAGCAATATTGACAGAGTCTATTCATTTACCAATTAGTATAGTTTTTCTGTTAAAAACTATACTATCAAAAGGTTTGAAAAAGGGTCAGATTCATTCAAATGCAATAATTAATATGGAAGCCGACCTGAATAAGTTGCTTACGGCTGTGGGTGGATGTGATCGTATAAAAACAACACCTATTCCTTTTGCCTATTTTGCTCATATTAAAATTTTACTGCTCATATTTTGCGGGACTTTACCGATTGGTCTTGTTGATAGTCTTGGTTGGTTTACAGTACTTGCAACTACGTTTATAAGTTTTGCATTTATAGGGATTGAAGCAATAGGGATTGAAATTGAAGATCCTTTTGGTCAAGATCCAAATGACCTTCCGTTAGAAGGGATTTGTATAGGAATAGAAACGCATTTATTAAATTTATATAATCAAAACGGTTTGTTCGAAGTGATAGATATGAAGCAGGATAAAAAATTATCTAATTGTTAAATGTGTACGACTATTAATTTTAGAATGTTGCTATAAAAAACTTTATTAAAAATCTTGTCAAGAGTCAATTTACAGCTCAATGACGGCTTTATATTTTTTATATAAATATATAATATTTCATCGTGCTATAATCCATTCAAGAAATGTTGAGGAAGGGCGGGCTACTTAATTATTATAAAAAAGCGAGGGAAAGAAAATGGAACACAAACAAAAGGGAATTATTTTTACTGCGATACCGAATGAATCAAATGAATATTATGAACCGTTTTATGAAGAACTTATTTATTTTAATGAAAATTTAAATGAAAAAAAGGGGGCTACAGACCAACTTATTTCTTTATCTGTTGAAGAACAAGAATTCCATACGATCTTTTTTGAGTATGATGATATTTGGTTAAGGGATGTTGCGCCAGTTGTAACGAATCATCTTGTTAAATTTAAATATCGACCAAATTATTTGCCAGAGGATCAAGGGCGATATTTAGATCAACAATTTAATAAGTGGTTGAAAAAGAACGACTTTGAGTATGTGAAATCACCATTAATATTGGACGGTGGTAATCTTATTTGGAATAAAAAAGATACTGTTATTTTAACAGAACGCATATTTGATGATAATTATGATTGGACAGAAGAAGAAATTATAGAGCAACTGGAATGGGATTTGGATGTGAGCCGAGTTATTATTATTCCTGCTGAAGAAGGGGACGTACTTGCACACGCGGATGGAATGGTTAAATTTATTGATGAACATACGATGTTTATTAGTGATTTTTTAGGGGATGATGAATTTAGATATCATGTTCAAGAGATTATTCAAGAGCAAATGCCAGAAGCTAAATTTATAGTTGTTCCTTCGTCATATACAGAGAAAGGGCAATATGATCAAGAAATAGCGTCGGCAAAAGGATTATATATAAATATGTTAGAAACATGTGATGCTCTTTACGTCCCTATGTTTGGGCTAGCTAAAGATAGAGAAGTTTTACGATATATTCAACAGCATACAGAGAAACAAGCTATTCAAATCCATGTAGGAGAAATATCAACAATGGGAGGCGCAATCAATTGTTTAACGTGGTATTGTCCTTCGCATTTGTTACCTTCAAAAATGAAAAGATTGAACAATCAGAATGAAGATTTTTCAGTTAGGAAGATTTTTGATTGGTTTTAAAATAAGCGTATAAGAAAATGTATTCAAGGGGTAAGTATATGTATACAATTACTGAGTTTTCGCGGATTTGTAAAATGAGTACACGGATGCTAAGACATTATGATAAAGAGGAAATATTGAAACCGGCATATGTGAATCCGGTAAATGGATATAGATTTTATGAGCAAGGGCAGCTAGAAATAGCACTGAAAATTAAAAAGCTCAGAGAGTACAAGTTTCCTTTGCCGAAAATTAAAGTAATACTGCAGTCATCAGATCAAGATTCATTTATTCACCATATGCAAGCGCAAATCATTGAGTTGTCTCATGAAGTGAAACAAAATTTACAGGTTATTTCTGAAATGAATGAAATGGTCAATATGAATCAGGATTTAAATATTGCTCGCCATAGAAATTACGATATATTAAATGGGACGAGAAATGAAATAACCGTAATTGCTCAAAGGTTACAAATAGATATAGAACATATGGATGATTATTTTTATGATTTATATGAAGAAGTACAAAGAAATAGTTTGCAAATAGTAGGTTCTCCTTATACCGTTTTTTATGATGAAGAATTTATGCCGGGTCACAGCGATATTGAATTAAGAATTCCGATTATGGATGGGGACGGTAAAGATGCATTACAAGGATGCGAAATAAAAAAGATACACCAACATCAAATTGTTACTGCTATGCATTATGGTAGCTATGACTATATAGGTTATGCCTATATGGCATTAGAAGAGTGGGTGGAAAAGAATGGTTATATAATAGATGACCATCCATATGAAGTGTATATAAAGGGACCTGAATGTGATTGTTTAGTAGAAGAGTATGTGACACAAATTTGTTTTTTAGTTACGAAAATAGAATGAGAATAAGGATTGACATAATGTTAATGTCAATCCTCGTTTTATTTACAAAAGTAATTATTGAAAGGAGTGTCGATAAAAATTTAGACGCGAAAGTTTTCATGAAAATCTAATTACAGAAAACAAAGAGTAGTCTTACAAATCGGTTATAAGTAAAGTAATATATTCCTGTTGACCTTAACACGATGTCAAAGTATAGACTGTACTTACATTCAGAGAAGGGGGGGAACATGTATGAGGAATATAGAAAATAGTTTGTTTTATATGCCTGCAGAATGGGAGAAACATGAGGGGACATGGCTCCAATGGCCTCATGATAAAGCTCATAGAGGTGAAGGGTACAGAGCTAAGCTAGATGATATTTGGGTAACGATGGCAAAGGAGCTTCATTACGGAGAAACTGTTCATATTGTGGTATTTGATGAAGAAGAAAAAGTACATGTGCAATCGAAGTTAATGGAAGCGAAAGTGGATATGGATAAAATTGATTTCTTAGTACAAGAAACTGATGATGTCTGGATACGAGATAATGGACCGATTTTTGTAAAAGATAAAGATGGAAATCTGCGCCTAACACACTGGGTATTTAATGGTTGGGGAGATAAATATCCGTATGAAAAAGATGCTATTATACCAACTAAAATAAGTGAAAGGTATAGCGTTCCAAAAGTTGAATCTAATGTCTGTATAGAGGGCGGGGGAATTGAGGTAAACGGAAATGGAACCTTAATGGCGGCAAAAACTTCTATTATAAATGAAAATCGAAATCCTACACTAAGTCAGGAAGAGATTGAAATAGAGTTAACGAAGCATTTAGGGGTCACGAATTTTATATGGATAACTGGTATTCGCGGAGAGGATAATTATGATGAAGATACAGACTACCATATTGATGGGGCTGCACGTTTTGTAAATGAAAATACGATTCTTTATGAATATGATCCTTTCGGGGAAGGCGAACCATACCTTTTGGAGGCGTACGAAAAGCATTATCAAGAATTGCGACAAGCAAGAAATATAGATGGAAAACCATTTCAGCTCATACCAGTACCGGTGACAAGAAAAATGGTGAAAGAAGCAGAATGTAAGGGTTCATATTTGAATTTTTATATTGGAAATGAAGTTGTATTAGTTCCTATATATGGTGATGAACATGATAAGTTAGGGCTTCAAATCATTGAAGGGCAGTTTCCAGGAAGAAGAATTGTCGGTATTTATGTAAATGAACTGTTTGCGTATGGTGGCATGATTCACTGTGTGACGCAGCAACATTTAGTATAAAGTAACCGAAATGAAAAAAGCATGCAGAGTATATACTCTGCATGCTTTTTATAATGCTGAAAATTCTTCAACAAGTTCACTAAAACGATTTAATGCACTTTCAATCGGTTCTGGCGTAGTTAAATCAACACCAGCTTTTTTCAATAAGTTTAATGGGTAGTCTGAACTTCCGCCTTTAAGGAATTCAATATAATGTTTTTGAGCATTTGGATCGCCGCTCAATAACTTATCGGCAATTTGGATTGCAGAAGCGAATCCAGTTGCATATTTGTACACGTAAAATGGACGATAGAAATGCGGTATTCTAGCCCATCCGTATTTTACTTCTTCGTCAAATACGAGGGAGTCGCCATTATATTCTCTAAACAAGTTTTCGTAAACCTCGCTAAAGGTTTGGGCATTTAATGGTTTACCTTGCTGTGCCATTTCATGTGTGATTTTTTCAAACTCAGCGAACATGATTTGTGTAAAGAAAGTGCCTTTAAATTTCTCGATGAAATGGTTTACTAAATGGTTACGTACATCAGCATCCTTTGCTTCTTTTAATAAATGATGAATTAATAGCACTTCATTTACTGTAGAAGCGACTTCTGCGACGAAAATAGTATAGTGTGCAGAAATTCTTGGTTGATATCCGTGTGAGTAGTGCGTATGCATACCGTGCCCACATTCGTGAGTAAGAGTGAAAAGGCTATTTAAATCATCGTGATGATTTAAAAGAATGAAAGGATGAACACCATATACACCAAAGTTATAAGCACCGGAACGTTTTCCTGGCGTTTCTCTCACATCGATATAACGTTTATCTTTAAAGCTCTTTAATGTTTCAATATAT
This sequence comes from Bacillus sp. SSR7, assembly GCF_055902415.1. Taxonomy (NCBI): domain Bacteria; kingdom Bacillati; phylum Bacillota; class Bacilli; order Caryophanales; family Bacillaceae; genus Bacillus; species Bacillus sp. SSR7. Next base: position 254,618 of record NZ_JBVVXV010000005.1, read on the forward strand.
TCTTCACCTAAAGGAGCTAGTGATTCAATCATTATGTTAAACGCTCTATCGTATGGAATGTCTTGTTTTACACCAGATACTAAATCAACACTTAAATCGTACTGGCGTAGTTCATCTACATTTAATTTTTCTTTTCGAAGTTTATTATAAGTATGTAAAGATTGAATATTTTTTTTCGTTGTATCAATTAGGTTTTCGTATACTTCTTTCGGAACCATATCACCAAATAATGATTTTTCTAGGGCTGATGGATATTTTCTTAGCTTAGAAACAGTAACATTATTTTTAATAGCAGCAGATAAAGTAGAAGCGATAGAATTCTTTAATTGAACGTATGGTTTGTAATAAGCTTTATAGGCTTCTTTACGTTTTTCGCGGTTCTCATCTTCTATTAACTTTGCATACATTCCTCGTGTTAAAGTAACTTTTTCTCCATCATTAGTAGTCACTTCACCAAATAATATATCTGCATTATTTAACATGCCATATGTATGTTGCGGAGAGGAGAGCGCTTCGCCCATTTGTGATAAAATCTCTTCTTGGTCCTTATTTAATACGTGCTTTTTATAACGATATAATTCAAATAAGTCTTCTTTATAATATTGTAAGCCCTCTGCTTCTTCTATGTAAGATTGTAATGTGTTTTCATCTACGCTAAGTAAGAAGGGAGAAAAGAAAGATTTAGCTGCACTTACTTTCACTTGTAATTGTGTTACTTTATCGACAAGAGATTGAGCGTCAGTATCGCGTGTATCAAGATCAGATTGTAATCGTGCATAAGCGAACATTAAAGTTATTATGCTAGAAATTTCTTCACTCTTTGTTAAATAGGCTAATAAACTATTGCCATCGTGAATATTTCCATTAAACTCGTGTAATTCTTTCGTTAATACTTCAATTTTATGAAAATCGCTTTCCCAATCTTCAATGGTATCGTAAATATCCGTTAAATCCCATTTTTCTTTATCAGCTACTTCTAGTCGATCTTTAAGTTCTGTCATAATCATTTCCTTTCTAAATATGTAGTTATATTCCTATATAACTATGAAATACAACAAATTGCAAAAAATCCCTGCTGAAAATTGAAAAGCCTTGCTAAAATGGCAAGGCTTGAAAAATTATAATGTAATTCCGAATTTTGAATGTAAAAGATTTTTATATTGCCCATTTGTAACTTTTTCTTTCGTTTTTTTACCGTTTTTCGCTATTGTGAGACTATCCTTTGTTAAAGATGCATGCCCATCTGCAGTTAGTTTTACAATAAGAGGTACTTTGTTAAATGGTGAGCACTCATGTTCAACAATAATTTTTTGTGCCGCATTTGCTTTTTCTTCATCCACTTCTTCTATATAAAATGCATAGCCTAACGTCCAATCATCCGCAGAAGATTGATCCAAAAACTCATTGTTTTTACGCATCTCTAACATGTAGTTTCCCTTTTCGGTCATTTCTTTACGAATACGATAATCTCCTGTAACGGAGTGAATGACTTCACCTGAGAAAGGAACAGGTGCAAGAGGTAAGTATGATCCGAAACCAACTTCAATTAAATAAAATGCATCCTGATATTTTAAAACAGTTGCAATATGTCCGGAATCAACGGCCCATATGGAGTTTGCGGCGTTATATACTGTTCCTGAAACGAGATGGACATCAAATCCAGTGTCTTTAAGGAAGTAATACATAGTAGGATTAAGTTCATAACAAAGACCGCCACGGTTGTTTACTAAAATTTTTTCTTTTAGATTTTCTTTTGATATTTCTGTAAAGGTGTTTTCGAGTATATTTAAGTTTTCAAAAGGGACAGTTTGTGCCATCGCGTACATAATGTTAGGTAAATCTTCAAATGAAACTTTGTGTTTTTCTACTATATGTAATCGTGCAAAAAATTGTTTTTGAAAGTCGGTCATAGAAATCCCTCCGTTATGCTTTTATAGATAAATTGTAAACAATCTTGAATGGGATGTGAAATGAAAACTACGTTGAATATTTGAAGTTTGATTCAAAATAATGTGGAAGAGTGAGAGATTGATACTTTACTAACAGAGGGACGAATATTATAATAATTCTGATAAACTATGCAAACGTTTTCTTAGGAGGGGATGGAGTACAGATGTTTAAAAGAATAACAATAGTCGGATTGTCAGTTGTTATGTTTTTACCTAGTATATATGGGGGGAGTAAAGCGTATGCAGAAACGGTTAACAATGGAACATTAATGCAGTATTTTGAGTGGTATGCTCCAAATGATGGGAATCATTGGAACCGCTTGCATTCGGATGCTGGAAATTTAGCTCAAAAAGGAATTACATCTGTCTGGATACCGCCTGCATATAAAGGAACTACGCAAAATGATGTAGGATATGGAGCATATGATTTATATGATTTGGGTGAATTCAATCAAAAGGGAACCGTACGGACGAAATATGGTACGAAAGCACAATTGAAATCTGCAATTGAAGCTTTACATAAGCAAAACATCGATGTATACGGCGATGTAGTTATGAATCATAAAGGTGGAGCAGATTATACTGAAACTGTAACAGCTGTTGAGGTAGACCGTAACAATCGAAATATTGAGGTATCAGGTGATTATGAAATTAATGCGTGGACGGGGTTTAACTTTCCTGGGCGCGGAGATACGTATTCTAATTTTAAATGGAAATGGTATCATTTTGATGGAACGGATTGGGATGAAGGAAGGAAATTAAATCGAATTTATAAATTTAGGGGTATAGGTAAAGCGTGGGACTGGGAAGTGTCTAGTGAGAATGGAAATTATGATTATTTGATGTATGCAGACCTTGATTTTGATCATCCAGATGTTGCGAATGAGATGAAAAATTGGGGGACGTGGTATGCGAATGAATTAAATTTAGATGGCTTTCGTTTAGATGCTGTTAAACATATTGATCATGAATATTTACGCGATTGGGTAAATCATGTCAGACAGCAAACAGGGAAAGAAATGTTTACAGTTGCTGAATATTGGCAAAATGATATTCAAACTTTAAATAATTATCTAGCGAAAGTCAATTATAATCAATCTGTTTTTGATGCACCACTTCATTATAATTTTCATTATGCTTCAACAGGAAATGGAAATTATGATATGAGAAATATTTTAAAAGGAACAGTAGTTGCGAATCACCCTACACTTGCAGTTACGCTAGTTGAAAATCATGATTCACAGCCTGGTCAGTCATTGGAATCTGTAGTGAGTCCTTGGTTCAAACCTTTGGCATATGCATTTATTTTAACTCGTGCAGAGGGATATCCTTCTGTTTTCTATGGTGATTACTATGGTACAAAAGGAAATAGTAACTATGAAATTCCAGCGTTAAAGGACAAAATTGATCCAATTTTGACGGCACGAAAAAACTTTGCATATGGTACGCAGCGTGATTATTTTGATCATCCAGATGTGATTGGCTGGACAAGAGAAGGTGATAGTGTACATGCTAATTCTGGTTTAGCAACATTAATCTCTGATGGACCAGGGGGGTCAAAGTGGATGGATGTTGGAAAGAATAACGCAGGGGAAGTATGGTACGATATTACGGGTAATCAAGCAAATACTGTAACAATTAATAAGGATGGTTGGGGACAGTTCCAAGTAAGTGGAGGATCAGTTTCCATATATGTTCAGCAGTGAATTGTTCATAGAAAAGAAGAGGTAGACTGAAATATAAGTTTTCCTCTTCTTTTTATATTGTTATCATTCCTAAATCTTTATTTTAATAAAGGAACTAGTCGACTTTTGAAACAACAAGAGATGCATTGGAATAAATGATGTCACCCGTGATTTCTCTTATTCGTACTTGAAGAACATCTCCTTACTGTGATTGCTGTAGAACTAAATATTAAGTATGTTTTTAATGTGATTTAAATAGATATTATATTTGCTTTACGATAAAATCATTATAGTGTAAAATTACACTATAAGTGTAAAGTAGTAACTGATAGTTTTGTTATACATATGATTATTAGAAGAAGTTTTTTATATAAATCGTAAATTAAAATCCATAAGGACATTTCTGTATAGGTAGTAGTAGCAAAAGGAGAGGCGATATGAAAAGAACAATAATGAAATATAGCATAATGTGTAGTTTATTACTATTAACATCATGTGATATATCAGGTGAAGAAATTGAACAAAAAGCACAAAGTTATACAAAGTCGGAGCATGGTATTTCTGTAAAACTAGATCGAATTGAAATACCTAGTCAAGGAAAGGATTTTTTAGGACCAGATATACGAATAGCTTATGTACAGCAAGTAGATGAACCATATTTGCAATTTCAAATGTATTTCGATGGACGAACCTCTCCAAAGGTAAATAATGATAACTATAAAATAAAAAAAGAAGCGAATGATTTACGAGAAAGATTCAATACATATTATGAAGAAAAAGGGAATAATACTATACTTACTTTCGAGAAAATGCAAACAGGGGACACTGTTTTCGGTAAGGATGCAGAGAAAAAAATAGCGAAGAAACATCCGAAGCATTATATTACGGCGGTTTTCAGAAGTAATATCTTTTTGGATTTAGACAACCGGGCACATATGGAAACATTAGCGGAAGTTGCGAGAAGTATTCAGGAATTTAATAAAACGATTGAAAATAGTAGGAGTAGTGTGGATGATATTATAATTCAGTTGCCAAATGGTAATAAGGACGTATTGCAATATATTGCGGTAGATTATATAGTAACAGCTGAAGATGCGAAAAAGACCCTTGAGAAAAAAGTTGATTATATGAAAGCTTTACAATCTGCAAGGCAATAGTTTGACACCTTTACTTCTTACAAAACATATAGTATGATGATTTCAGTAAATTAGATTTTAATGACTATAATATAAATTAATGAGAGGTGCTTTTTGTGAGTGCGGTAGGTACTAAATAGGAAAAATTGAATGAAATGAATCAGATAAGAACAGGGGATTTTTATGTATATCTTACCCCTAATTTTGTCATGGATTTATTTCAATACCTATGAAGATACCTACAATACTTTATAAAGCGTGTAATAAGGGGATTGCCATCTGTTTTTATGGTTTATTTCCTCATATGTTTATTACTCATGCCTTGTAAATGTAAAAGCTGCGGTATCCCCGCAGCTTTTTTGTGTATATTTTAAATGTATAAAAATGGTGATTGAATAATGTAAAACTCATTGGAATCTAATGAGTAGGTATCTTCATTTATGATAGAAATCAATCATAGTGAGGAGAAACAAAATGAATACGATGACTTTTGAAAAGTTACAATATAACGAATTAAAGGATATAGTGAAATCTTATTGTGTAAGTGGATTAGGAAAAGAATTAATAAATAAATTAGAGCCGAGTACGAGTATAAAAGTAGTAAGGAATCGATTAAATGAAACGACAGAAGCACGAGCTATATTAGATGCAGAAGGGCATGTGCCTTTCTTCGGTATTTCAAATATCGCAAGTACAATTCAAAAATTAGAAAAAGGGATGATTTTAGATCCAGAAGAATTAGTAAGTGTTTCAGATTTTTTACGTGGATGTAGAAAGATTAAAAAGTTTATGTTAGATAAAGAATTTTTTGCGCCAGTATTAGCTTCTTATGCAAATTCAATGACTGAATATAAAAGTATTGAAGAGGAAATTAACTTTTCAATTAAAGGAAATAGTATTGATTCTGCCGCTAGTAAAGAGTTAAAACGAATTCGAAATAACATTGATTCGGTAGATGGGAAAATAAAAGAACGTTTAACGAAGTTTTTAAATAGTAGTGCAAATAAGAAGTATATTCAAGAATTCTTTATTAGTAAGAAGGACGATAGGTACACGATTCCGATTAAATCTTCTTATAAAAATCAAGTTGCGGGGAGTATAGTTGAAGCTTCCGCTAAAGGTTCTACTGTATTTATAGAACCACATACGGTTACAAAGTTAAATGTGGAACTCACAAGTTTGAAAGCAGAAGAAGCGATGGAAGAATATCAAATTTTAGCGACTTTATCAGGAATGGTAGTAGAAAATATTTATCATATCAAAATTAATATGGAATTGATTAGTCAGTATGATATGGTGTTTGCGAAAGCAAAGTTTAGTAAATCGATTGATGGAATAGAGCCGAAGTTAAATGATCATGGCTACGTTCATTTAGTAAATTGTAAGCATCCACTTTTAAGTGGAAAAGTAGTACCATTACACTTTGAAATCGGTCAAAACTATCGTAGTTTAATTATTACAGGGCCGAATGCGGGCGGGAAGACAATTGTGTTAAAGACGATTGGATTGTTAACATTAGCGACAATGTCAGGTTTGCATATTGCTGGAGATAAAGAAACAGAAATTGCTATTTTTGAAAATGTATTTGTAGATATTGGTGATAATCAAAGTATTGAGAATGCACTAAGTACATTTTCATCACATATGAAAAATTTATCTGAGATTATGAGGATGTCAAATAATAATACGTTGCTACTATTTGATGAAATAGGAAGCGGGACTGAACCGAATGAAGGAGCAGCACTTGCAATTTCTATTTTAGAGGAGTTTTATCTTGCAGGATGTATTACAGTTGCGAGTACGCATTACGGTGAAATTAAACGCTTCTCAGAAATGCACGATGATTTCATGAACGCAGCGATGCAATTTAATAGTGAGACACTAGAACCGCTTTATCAATTAGTGATCGGTAAATCAGGTGAAAGTAATGCACTTTGGATTGCGAATAAAATGAACGTAAGAGAGCGTGTACTACAAAGAGCGAAAGAATATATGGAAAATAAAGAATATGCTTTAGAAAAACTGAATGAAAGTAAAATTAGAAAACCAAAATTTGTGCAGGAAAAAAGAGAAAACCATTACGAGTACAAAATCGGCGATCGTGTAAATTTATTAGATTACGATGATTTTGGTATTATCTATAAGGAAATAGATAATTTTTATAACGTCGTTGTATATTATAACGGTGAATTCGTTGAAGTTAACGTAAAACGTATTACTTTGGCGGTAGCAGCAAAAGAATTATATCCAGAGGGATATGATTTAAATACACTATTTGTCGATTATAAAGAGAGAAAAATGCAACACGACATTGAGCGTGGATCGAAAAAAGCACTTCGTAAAATCCAAAAAGAAATAAGAAAAAATAGAGGATAAATTAAAATGGTAACGATTAGACAAGAACGACAAACCGATTATAGAAAAACGGAAGAAGTTGTACAACAAGCATTTTTACATGAAGAATTTAGTGATAAAAAGGAACATGAACTTGTAAAACGTATTAGAGAGTGTGACGCATTTATTCCAGAGTTATCAATCGTTGCAGTAGATGAAGAAATAGTCGGTCATATTATGTTATCTAAAATTACGATAGAACAAGATGGAGCTTCTGTAGATTCATTAGCACTTGCACCAGTTTCAGTTGCTAGGGACTATCAGAAAAAAGGAATTGGTGGAAAACTTATAGTAGCTGCGTTAGAGAAAGCGAAAGAACTTGGATACGGATCAGTTATAGTATTAGGACATTCAGAGTACTATCCGAAATTTGGTTTTAAGAAAGCAAGTGAGTGGAATATAAAAGCACCATTTGAAGTGCCAGATGAAGTGTTTATGGCGGTTGAGCTAAGTGAGAACGCTCTGCAAGGTATAGAAGGAGTTGTGCAATATTCGAGTGCATTTGCTGAGTAGGAGTATTGTTTGAAAAAATGTAATCATAAAAGATGCTATCTTTTTGTAGGGATATACAGAAAGGTAGCGTTTTTTATTAAGTGAAGCTACTTACATATATTTTGCTCAATGAATAATTAAGGTGGTAAAATTGATATAGAAATGTAAAGGGAGAGAATTGAATGAAGAATCGAGAAACAAATAGCAATGAGAATGTAGTTACGTTATATGTTACAAGACACGGTAAAACAATATTAAATACAAACCATCGCGCGCAAGGTTGGGCAGACTCTCCGTTAGTAGAAAAAGGTGTGGAAGTTGCCGCGAATTTAGGAATGGGATTAAAAGATGTTCATTTTATGAATGCGTATAGTAGTGATAGCGGCCGAGCGATTGAAACTGCTAATTTAGTATTAAAATATAGTGAGCAATCAAAATTGAAACTTGAGCAAAGGAAAAATTTAAGAGAATTAAATTTCGGTATTTTTGAAGGTGAAAAGCTTGAAAATATGTGGGATGTGGTTGGAAAAGCTGCGGGTGTTACATCACCAGAAGAACTTATGAAGTTTTCTATTCAAGAAGTGATTGATCTTATTAGAGCAGCAGATCCTACGAAACAGGCAGAAAATTGGGAGTTATTTTCTACTCGTATAAAAGCAGAGATTGATAAAATTAGTGAAGAAGCTGCTGCAAATGGAGGCGGCAACGTTTTAGTTGTCGTTCATGGGCTTTTGATTACTGCATTAATTGAAATGCTAGACAGTAGTAAAACAAAACTTGGAGTAGAGAATGCAAGTGTAACGAAAATTTTATATAAAGATGGGGAATATATCGTCGAGTCTGTTGGAGATATGAGTTATGTTGCAAAAGGGAAAGAAAGTGTGGAAATATAAAAATTCATATAGAAATAAGAAAAGGAAGGTAGAGAAATCTAGCTTCCTTTTCTTATTTAGTATATCAATTATAAAAACAGGTTGGGATATCCTGGTGAATATATCTATTATGTAAAGTGTTTCTTTGTTCGACAATTGAATCCTTTGATTGAATAAGGGTGTATTTTTTTGCATAGGGCCATTTTGTTGAAGAGGATATCTCCAATTTTTAACGAATAAAGGGTTATAAATAAGAAAAAGTGGTGAGATAAATAGGAAGAGAATTTAATTTCTTTTTGGAAAATAAAACGGAAAAATATATCATTAACAGGCTTCAGAGCGCGGGGTGTGTTTTCGCAGAAGATGAAACCCGGTTACTTATGTCAGAGGCACAAACACCAGAGGACTTAAAGAAAATGGTGGAAATGCGAGTCGATGGTTTACCACTTGAATATGTTGTTGGATATGCAGCATTCTGTGGATTGCGGATAGAAGTGGACCGAGGTGTTTTCGTACCTCGTCAACGTACAGAGTTTCTTGTTCACCAGGCAGAAGCTCTGTCATGTTTTGGTGATATCGTCGTTGATCTATGTTGTGGGTCAGGGGCTGTGGGTGCAGCTCTAGTAGCAGTTTTAGGACGAATTGAACTGTATTCCGTTGACATTGATCCTGTCGCAGTAAGATGTGCAAGCCGCAACGTAACAGATTTCGGTGGCCATGTTTTTGAAGGTGACTTGTATAAAGCTTTGCCGTACTCACTTAAAGGTCGCGTGAACACCCTAGTTGCAAATGCACCTTATGTTCCTACCAAGGCAATAAAGCTGCTCCCACAGGAGGCTCGCCTACATGAACCAAAGGTGGCGCTTGACGGAGGAGAGGATGGACTTGACATTCAGCGAAGAGTAGCAAAAGAAGCATTTCTCTGGCTAGCACCGGGAGGCCATCTTTTAATAGAGACGAGTGAAATGCAGGCAACTCACACCTGTGAAATCTTTGCGGGTGCTGGGCTTACTCCGAAAGTGGCTAGAGACGAGGAACTAGACGCTACTGTTGTTATAGGAGTGAATTCTCGTTTTTAGCATAAATCAATACGTAGTCTTATTTACAAGTGGAATGATAATTTCCTAGCGATATACAAATAAAAAATCTATATTCACTTAAAGGGCGTTTTAAGTGAGTAAGGAGCACAAAATTTATTCCAAAGCTACACGGGCTCGTTATTTTAAGAAGAAAGGACATAACATATTAGTTATATAAAATATGTTATGTCCTTTCATTTATTAACTGTTTTCAATTTAGGTTTTGATAAAATTTAACCTATCTTCCTTTTTAAATGGGAACGATTAAGGGATTAATAAAATCTTCCCTGTACTTTTTCTGCTCTCTAATAATTCATGTGCACGGGCACCGTCTTGTAAAGAGAATGTAGTAGGGCTCGCAATGTTTAATTTTCCACTTGCGATCCAATCAAATAATTGAGTAGAGCGTTTTTTTCGTTCTTCAAAAGTAGTAAGCACGTTCCAAAGGTCTCCGCCAGTTAAAGTTTTTGAAGTATCCATAAGCATACGAGGATCAACTGGCGCAGGATTACCACCGGCCATTCCGTAAAATACGACAGTACCACCAGTTATAGTAGCGCTAAAACTTTCCTCTAATGTAGAACCTACTGATTCATACACAACATTTACTCCATCACCATTTGTTATTTCAACTACTTTTGTATGCCATGCTTCCGTATATAAAAATACGTGATCAGCACCAGCTAACGTGGCTATCTTTGCTTTTTCGTTTGATGACGTGAGGCCGATTACTTTTCCGCCCAGTAGTTTTATCATTTGAATAAGAAGTTGACCAACGCCGCCAGCCGCAGCATGTACTAGAGCTATATCACTTTGTTTTATTTGATAACTATCTTTCGTTAAATAATGTGCTGTTAAACCTTGCAATAAGACAGAAGCGGCTGTTTCAAAAGAAATAGAATCCGGAAGTGGGATTGCTTTTTCTGATGGAACGGCAACTAATTCTGCATTTGCAAATGGAACGTCAGCAAATGCAATACGGTCTCCAGGGTTGATATTCGTAACGTCAGCTCCTATTTTTTCAACAATACCAGCGCCTTCATAACCTAATATATAAGGTGGATTGCCAGCGAGATGATAATCACCGCGGCGTCTATAAATATCGGCGAAATTTAAACCGATTGCTTTCGTGCGGACAAGAATTTCATTTGGATTTATGATTGGATCATTTAGTTCTTTATATTGTAGTACATCTGGACTCCCAAACTGTTCGAAACAAAGTGCTTTCATATGGAATACCTCCATTTTATTGTTTGTCGATGCTCCTTATCATACAATATAAATATCAATAGACAAAGAGGATTATTTCGATGGAACCAATCGGAAATATCGATTGAAAAGAGGGATAATAAATGGAGATAAAACAATTAATTACATTTAAAGTAGCGGCAGATACTTTGAACTTTACCCAAACTGCGAAGAAATTAAACTTTGCTCAATCGAGCGTAACGGCGCAAATTAAAACGTTAGAAACTGAGCTAGGTACGCCGTTATTTGAAAGATTAGGGAAACGTCTTTTTTTAACGGAAGCAGGCAGAAAGTTTCAATTATATGCCGACAAGATGATTGCACTTAGTAATGAAGCGAAAATGGCTGTGAAAGATGATGAAGAAATAGCTGGTACGTTAATAATCGGTGCGCAAGAAAGCCAATGTACATATAGACTTCCTTCTATATTAAAGAGGTTCAAAGCGCAATTTCCTCAAATAAAGCTTATATTTAAACCAGCGCATTCCAATAAAGATGCGAAGGAACAATTGATGGAGGGAAAAGTCGATCTTGCATTTATTTTGGATGAATGTAAAACAGAAGATGCTTTACATGTGGAGCCTCTTATGAAAGAAGAATTAAAAGTAGTAGCTGCTTCAGGGCATCATTTATTCCAGCAAACTTCCGTTTCTATAAAAGATTTAGAGAAGGAAACACTTTTATTAACAGAAATAGGGTGCTCATATCGGACTTTATTTGAGGAGTTATTTCGTGTGAAAGACATATATCCAGCAAATAAGATTGAGTTTGTTAGTGTCGAGGCAATTAAACAATGTGTGATTGCAGATTTGGGTATAGCGGTTTTACCGGCAATAGTAGTAGAAAAAGATATACGAGAGGGTACGATAAAAGAGTTACATCTAGAAAATACTATCAATCCAATTTTTACACAAATTGCTTGGCATAAAGATAAATGGATGACAGTGCCACTGCAGCAATTTATTGATGTGACTAGGGAGTTTTTTACAACGGATTAAGTGGAGAAATATTTATTTTATATAAAAGAAAAAATGGCAATTTTGTATAAAGAACCGATGCTTGAATATAACAAGTATCGGTTCTTTTATGTTTTAAATATAGAATGCTATAAAATGTGTATTTCTCAACTTTTTTTCTTACAAGGATAAGTAAATTTCTTCGTATATTCCAATAATCGTAAGGGAATTTACAACTTTTATTCGTTTCTGTAAGATGCCTCTAGGAAGCGTGAAAGGAGGGGCGTACATAGGGGATAGATTGTCTTTAGTATACGTACTTATTTTGAGGGAGGAGATTTACAATGTTTAAAAAGTTAATGAAAGTATGTGTGTTAAGTGTAGCGAGTGTAGGGGTATTATTTAGTTTTCAAGGAAGTACATTTGCAGCTACCGATCTGAGTAGTTATTATGATGGGAAAAATCCAGCAACAACGAAAGTATACGGAGGCAGTACAACGTGTGATGCAGATGGATTTAATGCAAAGTCTACAGCAGTTTATGAAGGTAGTAAAAAAGTAGGGACAGTGTATTTACGTTACAGTAATAAATGTCACGCGGCATGGTCTAAGCTTGTTTTAGATCAACCAGCACCTTCTGTTTCTGGAGGGGTATATGCTTACGCTGTTATTAATAAATATAAAAATGGTGTATTCCAAAAATCAGTAGACTCTAATAGTGGCAATGGAGCAATTAAAACAGGACAAACGAGTACGTATACAGGAATGGTATTTGATTTAACTGCTGATTTTGGTTATACAGCTGATGCTGAAGCGGTGACGATTAATAATGGCTACGGGAAAACTGGACGTTATTAATAAAGGAGTGGAATTCTATGAACCTTTTTAAAAAGGTAAGCGCATGTCTTTGTCTGGCATTGCTCGTCATAACTAGTGTTTTTAGTACGACGAATAATGATAAAGCATTTGCAGAAGACCATTCATATGATGGGAAAAGCCCTTACTACAATAGCTGTGATCAATCAGCAGTAACGAAAGAAAAGAAGTGGATTGATTCTAATTCATATGTGGAATTAAAATTTAGCACGACGTGTAAAACAGCGTGGGCAAAGGTTACTGTAACTCGTGCAGCGGTTTATAATAACGAAGCTGATGCAAGGATCGTCAGAAAAACCGATGGAAAGGCATATACTTGCGGAAGTGCTGGAGGAAATGGTGTTGTGAATAAAGGGCAAACATCATGCTATACGCCAATGGTCTATGATTTAGATCCAAGAAAGGCACAAGCGCAGGGGAAACATGCCATTCCGAATAGTGATGCTTATAATTATGCGGAGACTATTTGGTATTAATACGATTATAAATGTGTTAAGAGCTGTTATTTGATATAAAAAAGAAAGAGCCTTACTACATTTTATTGTGGTAAGGTTCTTTAAAATTGTTTCATAGATTAAGTACAGTCATTTACAAAGGTCTCTCTATAATCGCTTTTAAGTATGGCCATAATAATTTCATCTGAGTATGTATCGTTATAAAATAAAGATTGACGTAAGGTTCCTTCTTTTATAAAACCAACTTTTTCATAAGCTTTAATTCCGCGTAAATTATGGCTAAATACTTCTAACTGTAAACGATTTAATGATAGTTGTTCAAAAACAAATTTTAAAACGATTTTAATAGCTTCAGTTCCATAACCTTGTCCTGTTAATGCTATGGAAAGCATTGATATTCTGAATCCTGCTCTTTTGTTCTCCTCATCGATATCTAAAAGCGACAACTCTCCAATCATCTCGTCAGTGCTTTGTAAACAAATAGCGAAATCATAGCGACTTGAATCATTATTTATATGATCTATATGTTTCGTAATTTGTTCCAATGAAAAAGTAGACTTAGTTCCAGTCATACATCTTATTTCATCATCCATTGTACTTTCTAAAATAATAGGAGCATCTAGCTGACAAAGAGGCCTTAAATAAATTCTTTCGCTCTCTAATCTCATTATAATTTTCTCCTTTAGTTAGTAATTGAATGTATAAATACTTAAACTTTCTTCAATGAGTTACATAAAAATATAAATCTTAATTCGATGTTACATGAATTTTATAATGGTATGGTATACCTAAAACAAATAACAAAAGTTTTATACACAACAAAATGTAGCAACGAGTTTTTTGATAATACTATTATTATTGCTGCTCATTCCGCTTTTAAATGAACACGAATGTATTAACTAAGGTCTGTGTCAGGAGGATTGTATCCAAGATGACGAGCCATAGATACAATTTGTCCTTTATGGTGAAATTCATGTGTCTCCGTATGAGTTAAAAGCCATAGCGGAGTTGTACTCCAAGGTTCTTTTTGCCACTTTACTTCATTTGCTATATTTTCGAGCCAACGGTCATTGTATTCATCTACAAAACGTTGTACAGTTTCGTCTACTAACTTAAATCTAGCGCGAACTTTTTCCACATCTGCATGCTCAATTTCATCATCACTAGCAAATGAAAAATCTGCTCGCTTTTGCTTAAATGCGAATGACCCAAGCCAGTATCGATAGCAATCGGCTACATGAATATGCGTCTTTATAATGCTACCGTTCCCGAAATTCGGAACAGTGCTATGTAATTTTTCTAGTGGGATTTCTTCCAAAAATGAAAATAGAGTTTCTCTTGTAGCGCTAATAAGATGATATTGCTGTTTTAAAACATGTAACATGTAATTGACACTCCTCTATTATTTACTAAACTAACCGTGTAGTAAGTAATTCTATATTTATTAGGGGTGAACCTTTTAAATATTTTTACTAAGCATATTAGATGTATTTCTTCATTGTTTCTGATAGATTAAACAAGGTGAAACTTTAATAAAATGAACATTCTTAGTTCATGATAAATGGTACATGAAGAAGGAGAACGATTAAATGAATAGACTAGTTGGTTTAAAACAATTTGAAATAACGCGCGGGGCATTACTTAAATTTATGGAGACGTTAGATGATAAAACTGCGGATACGCAGCCGGATGGCTTTAACAATACAATTCGCTGGCATATCGGTCATGTATTAACGGCAGCAGAAGTTTTCATGTTTGGAAAAGAATTCAAACAATTACCAACTGAATATCCAGGCATGTTTGGGTATGGATCAAGACCATCTAAATGGAAAACAGAAGGACCGTCATTAGAAGTATTAATGGCCCAATTAAAAGAACAAGCAAAGCGTATTAACGAAATTCCAGCAGAAGCATTTGAGAATAAACTGCCAGAGCCGTTCCTAGGACTAGAAACAGTTGGTGAGCTTTACGGTATGATGCTTTATCATGAAGCAGATCATATTGGTCAGATGAAGGCGATGGAACGTATTATTAAAGTAGGAAAATAAATATGTAAAAAGGTCCTACAGTTTTAAAATTATTAAGAGCTAAATTAAAAATACTAAAAATAGAAAGGCCCTAACATATTATACATGGCTAATATGTTAGGGCCTTTTGTTTTTGGTCATGAGTTTTCTTGAGTAGAAATAACTAGAGTTCCATTAACGGTCGTTTATGGTTAGATGAACTACTCGTAGCTTTGTATGTAATGCACATTTTTTGAGATGTAATAAAAGATGGAATAGTTGTATCAGGAGCTTGTAAAATTTCTGGTATCTGCTGTCCCGTATGGAAGAATTTCGTATATTTTTGCAGCAAGTGCTTGGGGAGATTCCTTTGTCCCTCTTTTAAGCCAATCGTTAACAATATTATAGATACCGCCTGCTAAAAATAGAATCTGCATTCTACTTATTTCATGATTGCGCGTAATATCTGCTTGAAAGACCTTTTCCATTGTGTAATTCAAATAATCAAGCATCATATTAGATATATTTGAATCCAGCAATTTTCCTGATGGTTTCTGTGCAGACACAAATCCCTCTATGATATATTCAATAATTAGCTGCATACTTTCATACGGATCCAAACTATCAACCTCATTCAAGAATTGTTGAACAATTTCATCCACAGATACTTGCACGACGTCGTAAACGTTGCGGTAGTATTTGTAGAATGTGACTCTGGCAACTCCAGCCTTTTTACAAATAGCTGTTACAGTTATATCTTGCAGTTTATGTTCGTGCAACAGGGCGCTTAATGCCTCCATAATGTATGTCTGAGAGTGTATACTGTCTTCCCTTGACTTTCTCAAAGCTAACACATCCCTTCATTCTGTTCGTTTTAAGTGAAAATCATCACATAGTGCTTGAAAGATGAAAATCCACTGTTATACTTACACATGTAAGTATAATTGTTAGCATGGTGATAACAATTGTATAAAAGGACATTATTGCTGTCAATGTGTACCATCTTCTTTGTTTCCTATTGGCAATTTGGCGCCATTCTGCAAGCTATAAATAGGGAGATATATTCGGATATAATTTATAATTAAAATTTTATAATCCTTATATATTAATTATAAAAATAAATGTAATTGTATTTCTAGATTGCAACGTAATAACAAGAAAAATTTTTGACAAGAATAGGGTGAGTTTTAATTGGCGAAATATTTGTATAATTTAGGGTGTTGGGCAGTAAAACATAGGATAAAGATTGTATTCGGTACACTTGCAATTCTTATTGCATTAGTGCTTTTTGCAATCAACATGGGTTCCGCTTTCAGGGATGAGCTAAGCATTCCAAACACACCGGCAGATAAAGCAGGAAAAGTAATTGAAAAAGAGTTTAAAGAGATGCAACCAGCAGGTGTCCAAGTAAAAGTAGTGTTTAAAGCACAAAAAAACGAAACTTTGGAGTCAGCGGGAGTACAACAGAAAATTGCAGAAGTTCTTGATGAGATAAAAAAAGATTCAGCGGTTGATTCTGTGGTAGCACCGATGCAACTGCAGAATCTTAGTAAAGATAAGAAAATTGGATATGCAGTTGTTACGTACAAAATGAAAGCGGAAAAGGTCACAGGAATTTCTAAGGATAAGCTTTTAAATAGTATTGAAACAACAAGGGATGCTGGCATTCAAACGGAGTTATCAGGAGGTGATATTAAGTTTTCTGACTCAGATACTTCAGGTATGACTGAAATTGTCGGAGTACTTGTTGCCTTTGTGGTCTTGGCATTTACCTTTGTGTCTTTTCTGGTAGCTGGATTGCCAATTCTCACTGCGATAATTGGATTAGCGATTGGGATGCTAGGAATCATGATTGGGACCAATTATGTGGAAATCCAATCAGTTTCTTTATCCTTGGCTGCTATGCTGGGACTCGCAGTAGGCATTGACTATGCGCTCTTCATTATCAATCGTTTTAGACAGCAACTTGCAAAAGGAGATTCTGTTTCGGAATCTGTTGCCATCGCAACGGGAACAGCAGGAAGTGCTGTGATTTTTGCAGGGTTAACAGTTATTATAGGTCTTTTGGGACTGTCTGTTACAAAAATCCCATTCTTGATAGCGATGGGCGTATCCGCAGCCTTTACTGTGCTTATAGCTGTGTTGCTTTCTGTCATCATATTACCAGCAATCTTAGGTCTTGTCGGCCATAAGATTGCACCATCTAAACAAAATCGATTCTTGCAAAAGATGACTGGGGCAGGTAAGAAACATGCTGGTTCAAATAAATGGGGAGAGTTTGTCATAAGACGTCCTCTGATTGTTACAGTTTTTGCAATCGGACTACTTGTAGTAATTACGATTCCATTTTTCCATATGAACCTTGGCCTTCCTTCTGATGGAACAACAAAGTCTACAGAAACAACAGAAAGAAGAGCATATGATTTATTGACGGAAGCATATGGAGAAGGAGTTCATGCCTCTTTAGTGGTAGTGGCAAAATCAGAGGAAGCAACAACTGAAATGCAAAATGCTATGAACACTATTGCAAAAGAATTGGGTAACCTATCTGACGTGAAAAGTGTGACACCAGCCATTCCTGGGCCTTCTGGAAAGATTTATATGATTTCCGTCGCACCAAAAACAGGGCCTGACGATACAAAGACAAAGGATTTGGTAAAAGCGATCCGGGACAGATCGAACCAGACCGAGAAAGAAAATGGAATTGAACTAATGGTAACAGGGACAGCAGCGATGAATATTGATATTGTGCAAAAGCTAAGTGATGCCTTGCCAGTTTTTGCTGCCCTTATTGTGGGACTTGCATATGTACTCTTAGTTCTAGTGTTTAGATCTCTGCTCATTCCATTAAAAGCAGTATTAGGGTTTTTACTTTCTCTTGGTGCTACGTTGGGAGCTGTGGTATTTTTCGTGCAGGATGGGCATTTCCAAAATATATTTGGTTTCCCGGCAGCCGGTCCAATCTTAGCCTTCTTGCCTGTCATTCTGATTGGCATTCTGTTCGGACTCGCCATGGACTATGAGGTGTTCCTAGTGAGCAAGATGCGGGAAGTATATACGCATACATGCGACCCGAAGAGAGCTATTTTAGAAGGAATGCAAGAGAGCGGTAGAGTCGTAGTCGCAGCAGGGTTAATTATGATGTCTGTATTTATTGGATTCATGTTGGCACCTGATACTATCATTAAATCCATAGGCTTGGCACTTACATTCGGTGTTTTCTTTGACGCATTTATTGTGAGAATGACAATCGTGCCCGCGGTCATGACTCTAATGGGTAAGTCAGCATGGTACTTGCCAAAATGGCTGGATAAAATGTTGCCTAACATTGATGTTGAAGGAGAAAGCATTATACATCACAAGGAGGACAAAAGTGAAAAGATATATAAACAGAACAATTAAAGTTAATTCATAGTTGTATTCAGTTAAAAAACCGCTTCTCTATAAAAGAGAAGCGGTTTTTTTAGAAAAAGTATGTAGCATCATGTCATTCTGTATTTCCGAGCTTGAGCAAGGAATATATATCTTTTTTTATTACCATCAACACTTTCTGTACTTTTATAATATCCTTCTTCTTAAAGCATAAGATTATATATTAAAATAGAATTTTTTATAGAGTTTATAATTTTAGAATGTATAAAAAAGAGGACATTATCATCAATATCTTTTCGACTCCTTCAAATATTTGAGTTGTGTAACAATCATAATGCTAATAACAACGAGTAAAAACCATGAGCTAATTTTGCTTAAGTGAACGAGATTCCACGCTTCACGTTGATTTGGATATTGCCATGCTCCGAAAAATGTTGCGATGTTCTCTGCAATCCAAATAAAGAAACCGATAAGGAAAAAGGAGAGAACGAGTGGCATTTTATATGTAATGCCTCGTAATGAAAATTCCACAAATGTCCGAAAGAAAACGATGAATAGAAGTAAAGTTAATACCCATCTAAAGTCATATAGAAAATGATGTGTGAAAAAATTGAAGTAAATCATTGCTCCTAGAGGTATTGCAAAAATAGCTTTCGGCCAATGATGCATTTGCAAATGCAATCTTCTCCACGCTTGGCATATGTAACTTGCAACACTTGCATACATAAAGCCGCTGTAAAGTGGAACTCCAAAAACCTTTGAATATGCCTCTTCCGGATAACTCCATGAACCGAAATGAACTTTATATATTTCTAGTAAAAGGCCGATGAAGTGGAAGATAGTAATTACTTTTAATTCATCTTTCGTCTCAAGTCCAGTCTTGTACATAATCCACTGCATAAGAAGACATACGATAAGTATGAAATCATAGCGGTATAAACCAGGGATCGAAACGATTTTTGAAAAGGCTAGTGTTAAGAAAATAACGACTGGGAATAAGCAAGAGAATGCTTGCTCGTAAGTGAAGTGTAGTAGTTGTTTTATATATAACATTAGGTCACCTTCATTGTTTTTGTTTGAAAACTCAAAATAATGATTAAGTATACTACACTTTTAAAAATAAGCTAGTAGTCTATTTGGCGTGTATTTGTAAGTTTTGGAAGGGAGTTGTAATAGGTATTTTAATATTTAGCGAAGTGAAAAAATAGTTTGCTATTTAAAAAAAGTGGAGATATAATATCTAAATGAAATTGATAATTATTATCAATAATAATTACAAATAAAAAATATTTATAAAAAACAACTGAATATAAAGGATGAAATGAAACATGTTACATAAGCCTGCTGTATATGCTGGCAATAATCGCTGGCTACATATTAAGTTCATATGTTTCATGAGCTTAACAATTTTATGTTTAATCGGCTCTATATTTTTAGCTGTTGCATTTGGTGCAAAGGATATCCATTTGCAAACCGTATGGACAGCGGTTTTTGATTATAATCCGAAATTAACGCAGCACCAAATTATTTATGGATTAAGGCTCCCAAGGGTAATTGGTGCAGCAGTTGTAGGAGCGGCTTTTGCGGTGGCTGGAGCTGTTATGCAAGGAGTAACACGAAATCCTTTAGCGGATGCAGGTGTACTGGGCATAAATGCAGGAGCGATGTTTGTAGTAGCAATTAGTTTTGCCTTTTTTCCGCATATGCCATATTCCTATTTGATGACTGTTTCCTTTATTGGAGCGGTTTTAAGTACAGTACTCATTTTTATGATCGGATCAGCAACATCAGGCGGATTAACACCGATGAGGTTAACGATTGCTGGAGCCGTTATGGCTGCGCTTTTGCATTCGTTAAGTTCAGGTGTTGCAATTTATTATGATTTAAGTCAAGATTTAGCGTTTTGGTACGCTGGTGGTGTTGCTGGGGTTAAGTGGGAACATTTAAAATTTTTAGTTCCTATTATTCTCATAACAATTGTTTTTGCGACAGTGTTAGGGCGGTCTATTTCACTCATATCAATGGGGGATGATGTGGCTACGAATTTAGGAGTGAAAACAAACCGAACGAGAATACTAGGGATGATTATAGTAGTCATTCTTGCAGGGGTATCTGTTTCAGCTGTTGGCTCTATTGGATTTGTAGGACTCGTTATCCCGCATATTGCTAGAAAATTAGTTGGTGTGAATTATCGACTCATTATTCCTATGTCAGCATTTTTAGGAGCTATGTTATTAGTTTTAGCTGACTTAGGGGCAAGAACAGTAAATCCTCCTAAAGAACTTGCAATAGGGATTATGGTAGCTCTTGTTGGAGTTCCGTTCTTCCTCTATATAGCACGTAAAGTTGGGAGGGAGTTGTAAGTGAAGAAGATTTTAAACACGGATAAAAAGAGAGCCGTTACTGTAACTACAATATTTGGTTGTATTGGTCTCGCTGCTATTTTGCTTAGCTTAAATACAGGGACACTAAGCATAGCGCCACTTAAAGTAATTCAAACACTTTTCGGTTATGGTGATTTTGAGAGTGCAACAGTGCTATACGACTACCGTATGCCAAGAATTATAATCACAATGTTAGCTGGTATTGGCCTTGGAATTTCCGGTGCAATTTTGCAAGGGTTATCAAGGAATGTGTTGGCCGATCCTGGTATTCTTGGACTACATTCAGGTGCATCTTTCGGACTAATTATATTTGTTACTTTCTTTCATTCTATTAATGAGAATGCATCGATTTTAATACCGTTATTTACATTTGGCGGAGGAGTATTAGCTGCATTTCTTATTATTTTACTTGCGAGTGATCGGTCGAAAGGTTTACTTCCTATTAGACTTATTCTCGTTGGTATTGCAGTTTCAGCTGGCTTTAGTGCAATTTCGTTATTTTTCTCTCTCAAGTTAAATGATGAGACATATACATTCGCTTCTAGATGGTTAGTTGGTAACGTGTGGGGAAGGGATTGGATTCATGTCCTTGCATTATTACCTTGGATTTTCATACTAACCCCGTATGCATGGTTAAAATCTAAAACGTTAAATGCATTGTCACTAGGTGATAGTGTGGCAGCAGGACTTGGTGTTTCTGTTCAAAAAGAACGGTTATTACTTTTGGCTACAGCGGTTGGATTATCTTGCGGGAGTGTATCGATGGCAGGAGGGATTGGCTTTATCGGTTTAGTTGCTCCGCATATTGCAAGAAAGTTAGTAGGTACTACCTATCAGCATTTCCTTCCGCTAGCTGGCATTATTGGAATGATTATTTTAGTACTAGCAGATACGATAGGCCGTTCTATATTTGAGCCAAACTCTATTCCGGCTGGTGTAGTAGTGGTCGCTTTAGGAGCACCGTATTTTCTTTATTTACTTACAAAAACAAAATAAATACTTCAAAGAGGAGAACATATGAAAAAGAAACTTACTATTTTATTTAGCATCATGTGTATTTTAGTATTAGCAGCATGTGGTCAAACGAAATCTAATGAAGAGGCAACGAAAAAAACGAAAAAAAGTAATGACCCAAAAATTGCTTCAATGTCTATTCATTTAACAAATGATTTACTTGCATTAGGGATTACACCAGTAGGTTCTGTAATTGGTGGAGATTTAAAAGATTTTTTACCGCATGCAAAAGAACAACTGAAAGATACGAAGAAACTTGGTGTTGTAACTGATCCGAATATGGAAGCATTACTTCAATTAAAGCCCTCTGAAATTTATGTGGATGAAAAATACGCTGGCAAAGATGTAGCGAAATACGAAAAAATTGCAAAAACACATACTTTTAATTTAGATGAAGGCACGTGGAGAGACCATTTAAAGCAAGTTGGTAAACTTGTAAACCGTGAGAAAGAAGCGGATACATATATTCAAGATTACGAAGAGCAAGCAAAACGAGTAAAAGGTTTAATAGATAAAGAGCTAGGTAATAACGAAAAAGTAATGGCAATTCGCGTTACTGCCAAAGAATTACGTGTATTTAGTACGAAAAGACCGATGGGACCAATTTTATTCCAAGACTTAGGATTACAACCTGCAAATGGTGTAGAGAAAATCGATGGAAACCGTCCTTTCGAAGTCATTTCACAAGAAGTATTACCTGACTTTGATGCAGATGCTATTTTTGTTGTTGTAAACAGAGACGATAAAGCAAAAGCTGCATTTAAACAACTTCAAGAAACACCAATTTGGAAAGACTTAAAAGCTGTTAAAGGCAAGCATGTATATATTATCAATGACCAACCATGGCTTGACTATTCTGCTTTAGGTAACAAAATGGCAATGGATGAAGCGGAGAAAATGTTTACGAAATAATATCGATTCGTCGTTAGGAAGATCCTCTAAATTTAGAGGGTCTTTTTTTATTGTTAGAATAAATGAAAAATTATACAATGAATTTAATTTAACGTAGAGGAGATGTGCCAATGTCAGCGCTTATTGTAAGTATCCCGTTTATAAAGCAGTTTATGGAACAAGGGGATAAATAGGCTAAAATAAGTATCCCCGTTATTAAAAAAGGGGGAGTTTGAAATGATGATGAATCTTTTTCAAAATAAAACGATTAAATTATCAGCTATTAGAGAAGCTGATGCTGAAGTAATGGCAATATGGCAAGAAGATAGTGAGTATTTAAGAAATGTCGATACAGATGTAGCGTTTCCGCAATCGTTACAAGAAATAGCAAGTGATGGGCTATTAAAGGGACGGAGATCGAATAGTGTATCTTTCATGTTGAGGACAGTTCAAGATGATTGTTTAATTGGTTTTGTTGCAATTCATAGTATAGAGTGGAATAACAGAACAGGGTTATTAGCAATTGGTATAGGAGATGCAAATGATAGAGGTAGGGGATATGGAAGAGAAGCAATCCATCTTATTTTAAAGTATGCTTTTTATGAATTGAATTTGCACCGCGTCGGTCTGGATGTTATTTCTTATAACAAAGCTGCTATTGAGTTGTATAAAAAGATGGGTTTTCAAATGGAAGGCTGTATGAGAGAAGCAGTGCAAAGAGAGGGGAAGTGTTTTGATCGCATGATTATGGGGATATTGCGGGATGAATGGATAGAGCTGCAAGGTTAGAAAGTACATTCGAAATTATATATGTAGTATGCAGGAGATATAATAATAATTGGCGAATTTTTACAGTGTACTGATTGCATTTATAAGGAGCTATGTGAGATGAATTTAGAAAAAGCAAAACCAGTAAATGAAGAAGTCGCTGAATTAAAGGAACTAATTAAAGAATTACACGGAAGTGTACATCAACTTCAAAGCGAAGTGCAGCAACTAAGGCATGAAAGACCAGTTGTAGAAGTAAGGAAAGGTGTTCAACTATCGCCAACAATCGTTGGACAAATTGGTGGTATGATTTTAGGTGGATTAGCAATTATCGGTATATTTTGGTGATGAAAAAAGGTTTGCAGCACTTTGCTGCAAACCTTTTGTATGAGACGATATAATTTCATGCAATACAACTTTTATATTAAATAACGTAAATATATATAAGCATGTGATAATAGTAATGCAATGATTGTTAACGGCAAACCAATTTTTAAGAAGTCCATATAAGAGAAAGCATGTCCTTCACGTTTTGCAATACCAGCAACGACTACGTTTGCTGATGCTCCGATTAACGTTCCGTTTCCTCCTAAGCAAGCTCCAAGTGATAATGCCCACCATAGTACTTCGATTTGCGGAGAATCGACAGATAGTCCGAGCCCTGTAGCTAAATCTTGAATAAGTGGGATCATCGTTGCGACAAATGGGATATTGTCAATTGTCGCAGATGCGATGCCTGATACCCATAAAATAAGTATAGCGGCAAAACCGATATCACCATTCGTTACGTCGAGTACTTCTTTTGCGAGTGAAGAAATAAGTCCGATATCAATTAACCCGCCAACGAGAACAAATAGTCCAGCGAAGAAGAAAATAGTTACCCATTCAACGTGGGCAAATACATCTTCAATATCATGTTCTTTCACACCGATTAACATAAGAAGTGTAGCGCCTGTCATCGCGATAACCGCAGCGTCTACATGAATAATGGAATGAAGTACAAAGCCTAAAATAGTTAGTCCTAAAATCGAAATGGATTTTAAAAGGAGGCTTTGATCTTTAATATAATCTTTTTCATTTAATGCCATTAATTTTTCGATTTGCTCAGGTGTTGTCTTTAGTTTGTTACGATACAGGAAGTAAATAATGCCAAGTGTCACGATAGAAATAATAATTACAATAGGAGCTAAGTTAAGTAAAAAGGCATTGAAGTCTAAATGCTTATTTGCTGATCCGATCATAATGTTAGGTGGATCACCGATTAATGTTGCTGTTCCGCCTATATTTGAAAATAGCACTTCTGAAATCAAATAAGGAACAGGATTTACTTTTAAAATACGTGTAATGGATAGCGTAACAGGTACGATTAATAATACGGTTGTTACGTTGTCCAAAAATGCTGATCCGACAGCAGTTAATAGGGATAGTAATAATAAAATGCAGATTGGTTTTCCGCCAGCTGCCTTCGCTGCTTTAATGGCCACAAATTCAAAAACGCCTGATTGACTCGTAATATGTACGAGAATCATCATCCCAATTAAAAGGGTGATTGTTTCCCATTGAATATGTGATGTGAAAGCGGTATGTAAATCTACAATTCCAAAAATAATCATAATAGCAGCACCGAATAGTGCAATTACAGCACGATTCAATTTCTCAGAAATAATAAATCCGTACGTGACTAAAAATACGGCAATTGCAAAATAATATTGCCAATTTGCTACTTCATGTGCTGATTGTTCCAATCATGTCACCTTCTTTAAAGTATGTATTCAATTGTAAACATGCATCCTTCTGCATAATTTATATTGTAGCAAATTCAAAAAAGAAAGAAAACTATTTAACAAAGTGAAGGAAAAAATGTGTTTTTTACATATGATATAAAAAAATAAAGAAACACAGTGCAAATTATTAGGAAAAGTGAGAGTTGTCCTCTAATATAGAGATAGCAATTTACATTATTTTTGCGTAAAATGGTTTAAAGAGGTGAATTCCGATGGAAATAGTAAAAGATAGTTCTCTTATTCAAAATGAAATTGAACGTTTTGTAAATAAAGATGTATATATTCATTTAGAAACGACGAACGGAGCGTACGCGTCACACTTTAATGAAAAGATGATGACAGTTGGAGCATTCATTCGAAATGCAATTATTCGCTTTGAGCGCGGAAAGATTACTGGAACAAACCCATACCGAGTTGGTCTAAAGATGGATCATGGCTGGGTATATGCAGAAGGTATTACGCACTGGGAAGTAGACGATAAAGAGCGTTTATTACTAGCAGGGCACGATAATCAAGGCCGCTTAGCAGTTGCACTTGAGTTAAGCTTAACGCCATTTAAGTAAGAAGGAGGGAAACTTATGGAGAGACATGTACTTGTTGTATTTCCGCATCCAGATGATGAAGCATTTGCTGCAGGAGGAACAATTCGCTTATTAACAGATCAAGGAGTACCTGTAACGTATGCGTGTGGTACGCTAGGACAAATGGGACGTAACATGGGTAAGAACGTATTTGCTAACCGTGAAACGATTCCGAATATCCGTGAAAAAGAATTAAAAGATGCATGTGAAGCGATGGGAATCAAAGATCTAAGAATGCTTGGTTTCCATGATAAAACGTTAGAATTTGAAGATGTTGATTTCGTTGCAGACAAAATTGAAGCGATTATTCAAGAAGTAAATCCATCTCGAATTATTACATTTTATCCAGAGCACGGCGTACATCCAGATCATGATGCATTTGGCCGCGCTGTAGTTCGCGCCGTATCACGTATGTCAAAAGAAGAACGTCCAGTTATTCATGCGGTTGCGATTACGAAAAATCGCGAAGCTGTACTCGGTGAGCCGGATGTTGTAAATAATATTAGTGAAGTATTTGAGCATAAATTAGCTGCACTAGGTGCGCACCGTTCGCAAACAGAAGCGATGCTTGAAGAAACACACGCGAAAATCAAAAACAAAGATGCAGCAACATTAAAATGGTTGCAACTTGAACAATTTTGGACTTATAAATGGGAGTAGGCTAGAAGGGTATCTTCTAGTAGCTCTTACATAGAAAAAGCACCGTCATTTGTGAGGGTGCTTTTTCTTGTTGAAGACTATATATTTTTTAGGGTGCTTCAAAATTTTTAAATTAACGTGCAGTATAGCCTCCATCAACAAGAAGTGTTGTGCCGTTAACAAAACTAGCATCATCACTTGCTAAAAATAAGACAGCTTTAGCGACTTCTTCTGGTGTTCCAAGTCTGCCTTGTGGATGAAGTGAAGCTAAATATTCTTTCTGTTGAGGATTAACACTACCTAGTAAAGGGGTGTCAATATAACCAGGGCACACCGCGTTAATACGTATTCCATATTTAGCGTAGGCAGTACATAAATTTTGAGTTAATAGTTTCACACCACCTTTTGCAGAGGAGTATGCTGTTGGGGTAGGTAATGAAACAAAACTATGAATCGAACCAGCGTTAATGATGACACCACCTGTACCTTGTTTAAGAAATTGTTCAATCGAATATTTATCAGAAAGGAATACCCCAGACAAATTAATATCAATAGTTCTTTTCCACTTTTCATAGGATAATTCGTTTGCCGGTGCATCATCAGCAACGCCGGCATTGGCATACATAATATCTAATTTCCCGTATGTACTTACTGTCTCATGAATTAGCTGTTTAATATCTGCCTCTTTTGTTACATCGGTTTTAATAAATAACGTATTATATCCATGTGCATTCAATTCATCTGATAGTTCTTTTCCACGTTCAGAAAAGTCAGCAATAACTACTTTTGCACCTTCTTCGATAAAAAGACGAACAGTAGATTCGCCAATTCCACTTGCACCACCAGTTATGATTGCTACTTTGTCTTTTAATTTCATATAAACCTCTCCATTCATTAATGAATTTAAGTCGAATTTTTAAATCTTGTTACTAAACTATTAACCTAAAATAGTAAGTAGATAGAAGAAAAAAGCTCGCGTTTACTTAATCGTGAGAGTGCTATTTTTTCTTTAGTGTACTTTTGATACAGTTATGGACGAAAATATTAATTTGGTCAATTTTATCATTAGATTGAATATTTGGTAAAGAGCTCTCGAACAGAGCGAGTAAGGAGGTTGAAAAAGTAAAATAAACATTCAGTATTATTTGTAGGGTAAGGAACAAAGGGGAGAGATGCATAACGAAAACTACTACTCTAGTTAAATAGGAAAAAGCCTTGCAGGGGGGCAAGGCTTTAAACAGGGTATTAAAAATGATTGATTTATTAAGAATAACTTCTTCTTGTGAATAAACAAATTTTAGCATAATAACTCATATATATGTGTTACGAATTTGTGAATAAAAACTCAATGATAAAAATATGAGTGAAAGGAAATAATGTATTTGAAATATGCATTATTACACAAAGTTCAGTTGAAATAGGGGATTTGTATATGTAATTTCTTTTTGCATTTAATTCTTTAGAACTGATTTTTAATAATGTATATAAGAAGCGTATATTTTGAATTATTTAATAGAATAATATATATTTATATTGATTTAATGATTTTGGTTTGTTAAAAATGGGGAAATCGATATGAAGGTTAAATTTGCCGTAATAAAAGATGAGAATTTTGATTGTAGTTTATTGGAAACAAAATTATTGAAAACTTTTAAAGAAGTAGATTGTGAAGCAGATATTGTAAAGGTTGAGGATGAAATTTTTGAAAACAATGATATACAAACGCATTTATCAGAAATAAACATTCATGTTACTGGAAAAAATATCGGATATAGATCCGTGTCAGCCAGTATATTTATTGTTCTAGAGAGTTTATCAATACAGCTATTTCGTATTCATATTAGTATACTTTAAGCAGTTCAAAAAGTGACTTTTTCAGAAAATCATACTGATTATATTGAGTTGTAAATATGAAAACAATAGAAATTATCGTAGGTGTTTCAGAATGTTGGATTGCACCTTGTTTGTTGTTAAATAAACAAGGGATTCCTTTTAAAATTTTAATGTATCTTAACGCTAATTTATAAATAGAAGAATGGAAACATGTGAGTAATTCAATTAGATTGTACAAATAATTTGGTACGCGGATATACGCAATGTATTCACAGGTAAGAGGGTTGTCTCATAATATATATAGATTTTTCTATTAAGATGAACAGAGGGTGTGAATATATGGAAGATGTTTACGCTAAAATTGACAGTCTCAAGGCGGAGCAAAAAGAAATTATGAGAGACATTCGAAATTTAGAAACGCGTACTACTATTAATGAGAAAGACATAGCAACAATCAATAAGCAATTAGAAAAAATAAGTACAAACACAACTTGGATTTTGCGAATTATTATTAGCGCGATAATAATGTCAGTTTTAGGATTGATATTAAAAGGAATGATTTAGTCTTGTGAAATAGAACGATATAAAAGAAAGAGGGGAGCTCCCTCTTTCTTTTATGTAAATGAGAAGCTATAAATTTTCCGTTTCCCCTTCACTTGCATATTTCTCCTCTAAAGAAATTAATAGAGGAATGGATACGGTTACTAGAATGATTAAAGTAGTTATAAAAGATTTAGAAAGAGAAAAAGAACCTTCAATTAAAGGTGATAAAAACTTGAATGAAAGTATACTTGTTATTAAGGAAATTACTAAAAAGCTCAAAAGAGATATATTTTTATTCTTTATAGATGTCTCTATAAAGTCTTTAACACAGGCTATTACGATAAATATAGTTAATATGATAAGAGAAACAAAATAATGTGTTACATTCGTCATACTAATAGTAGGATCGTCTATTATGTAGGCAAGTAACTTAGATACTAATATTCCTCCAAACAATAAAATAATAAAAGCGAGTAATCCTTCCGATATATAAGTGCTGAAATTATCTTTCTTTTTAAAGAGCTTATAGCTGAGAGTAGCCTGGATTATTTGCATGATAAATAGAGCGATAATCCACACATAATAGACAAGTGGTAATTCTCCTGAGAATAGAGAGATTAGGAAATTTATTACTGTCCTTAAAATTTCAATCATTACAAAAGGCCTCCTGTTTGTAAGCTTGTGACATTAAAATATGCTAGTCTATCATTTAATAATTAAACTTATGAATTCAAACTATTTCTAATTATTCCATAAAAAGGTGGATTCATCAAGTTATCTTTTTTAACAATCCTCCAAGGCGGAGCACTAGAAAAAGAACCGCAATATGTAATATAATTGAAAAAGTATATTTAAAAATCGATGTTAATATTACCCTCCTATAAGTATTAACATACGTAATTGAGGTGTTTTCTTTGTTGTTTTATGATCGAATTTCTATAATGGCCCCTCCTGTTCCGTAGCTAAGGAAAGTCTTTTTATTTCTGAGATTTTCAAAGTTATAGGAGGGTATGAAAAATGAAAAAAGTCTCAGTACCATCACTTTTGTTAATGATCATTCTTGTCGCATTTCCGCAAATTAGTGAAACGATTTACACACCGTCTTTGCCTGATATTTCAAGGGCGTTACATGTAAGTAATAATGAGGTACAGTTAACACTTAGTGTGTATTTTGCTGGATTTGCTTTAGGTGTATTTTTTATTGGATGGTTATCAGATATAATTGCCCGTCGCCCGGCAATGTTATTTGGAATTGTTGTATATGGCGTTGGGAGTTTTTTATGCTTTATTGCAAATTCCATTGAAGTTTTATTAGTAAGTCGTTTTATTCAAGCGTTTGGAGCAAGTGCCGGTTCTGTTGTGACACAAACGATTCTACGTGAAAGTGTAGAGGGGCATAAGCGCCACGTTATGTTTGCTCAAGTTTCGGCAGTTATTGCTTTTACACCAGCGATAGGACCGTTAATTGGTGGATTTCTTGATCAAATGTTTGGATTTAAAATCGTATTTTTAAGTTTAGTAGTTATGAGTATCGGTATTTTTCTGTATACGTTTGTTTCTCTTCCAGAAACAAAAACGGACTCAGTAACGAATAAGATAAATGTGTTTTCAGTCTTGAAGAGGTTAATGACAAATCCGAAAGTTGTAACATATGGGCTATTAATTGGAGGTGCGAATGGTGTTTTATTTAGCTATTATGCAGAAGCACCATTTATCTTTATTGAATATTTTCAGCTATCGCCTAGTATGTATGGATTTCTAGGAATTGTTGTTGCGTCTGCTTCTATTGTTGGAGCGAAAGTTTCAAAACGATTGCTGGCTACTTATAAACCAGAGAAAATTATATATATTGGTTGTCTTGTAATGACAGGGGGAGCTATTCTTTTGTCTGTTATTACGTTTGTTGGATTAAATCCAAACATAATATATATGATTGGATTTTTAGTAGCGATGTTTATATTGCTATTAGGAATTGGAGTAGCGTTGCCTAACTGTTTAAGTTTAGCGTTAGTAGATTTTCAAGATGTTATTGGTACAGCCGGAGCATTGTTTAGTTTAGGATATTATGTAATTGTAACGATGACAATTTTGGGGATGAGTCAGCTGCATACGGGCTCGTTACTAGTGATGCCACTTTATTTTCTGGCCATAGTCGTTATCATGATAGTGTTTACTAAAGTGTTTATTTTAGGTAAACAAACTTCAAAAACGATTTAAATATGTAATGGTAAAAGGGTCTCATTAAAAATGAGACTCTTTTATATTTTATCCCGCTGTTTTGAGGCAGTAAGATTCCTGCCTCAAAATTAGATTAAAAAAGTTAGTAGTTTATTAATATATTAAATTTCTGGTTGGTATATGAATCGGATGCGTGGGAAATTACGTTATCAACTATAACGATTGAAGTACATGAGATGTGAAACCGAGGAAAAAATGCTCTCCTCGGTTATTTATATTGTAATAATATACATGCCGGAATCATATTGAATAGATGTATTTTATTGTTAATTTAGTTAAAAATTAATCAGACTTATGTATAATAATTTATTGAAAAAATAATTGAATTTTTCAGATTAATGAATTAATATAAGGTAAGTAATTTTAAGATTTATAGAATATTGGAAGATGAAAGGTTTTGAGAATTTTATTAGGAGCACAAAACGATTTTAGGATAGCTTTAAAGCTAGTGTAAAATGACGTTTGCTTCATCATTTTCAGGGCCGAAAGGAATTAGGGGAAAGCATCTTGGTTTAAAATGCGGCTATGAATCATCTAAGAGGGGGAAGTGAAGTGGCAAACAAAGAATTGAAAAGAGGTTTAGAAGCACGTCATATTCAAATGATTGCTTTAGGCGGAACAATTGGTGTTGGTTTGTTTATGGGTTCAGCCAGCACGATTAAATGGACAGGTCCGTCAGTAATGCTTGCTTATGCAATTGCAGGTATTTTTATCTTCTTCATCATGCGTGCCATGGGAGAAATGTTGTATATGGAGCCAAGTACAGGATCATTTGCAACGTTCGGTCATAAGTATATTCACCCGCTAGCTGGTTACATGACAGCGTGGAGTAACTGGTTCCAGTGGGTTATCGTTGGGATGTCAGAGATTATCGCGGTTGGGGCGTATATGCAATATTGGTTCCCTGACTTACCAGCTTGGATACCAGGTGTAATTGCAATGGTTATTCTTGGGGCAGCTAACTTAATTTCTGTTAAGTCATTTGGTGAATTTGAATTTTGGTTTGCGATGATTAAAATCGTTACGATTCTATTAATGATTATTGCGGGATTTGGACTTATTTTCTTTGGGATTGGTAACGGCGGAGAAGCAATTGGTATATCAAATCTTTGGTCAAATGGTGGTTTCTTTACAGGTGGTTTCTCAGGATTCTTCTTTGCTTTATCACTTGTAGTTGGTGCATACCAAGGTGTGGAATTAATCGGTATTACTGCTGGTGAAGCGAAGGATCCGAAGAAGACACTTACAAGAGCGATTCAAAGTACAATTTGGCGTATTTTAATTTTCTACATCGGTGCAATTTTCGTTATTGTAACTGTGTATCCGTGGGATCAATTAAGTACAATTGGTAGCCCGTTCGTAGCAACTTTTGCGAAGGTTGGTATTACGGCAGCAGCTGGACTTATTAACTTTGTTGTTATCACAGCAGCGATGTCTGGTTGTAATAGTGGTATTTATAGTGCGGGTCGTATGTTGTATACGTTAGGTGTAAATGGACAAGCACCGAAATATTTCACGAAACTTTCTGGAAATGGTGTGCCTTTATTCGGTACAGTTGGCGTAATCATCGGTTTAGCGGTCGGTGTTGTATTAAGTTATATTGCACCGAAAAACTTATTCGTCTATGTATATAGTGCGAGTGTACTTCCTGGTATGGTACCATGGTTCGTTATTTTAATTAGTCAAATTAATTTTAGAAAAGAAAAAGGGGCAGAGATGAAGGATCATCCGTTCAAAATGCCATTTGCTCCTGTTACAAACTATTTAACAATTGCCTTTTTAATTATGGTATTAATCGGAATGTGGTTTAACGATGATACGCGCATTTCATTAGTTGTAGGTATTATTTTCTTAGCTATCGTTACAATTAGTTTCTATGCTTTCGGAATAGGAAAGCGAACTCCGTTAGACGTTCAAAATGATCAAGAGATTTCAAGTAAATAAAGATAGTAAAAAGTCCGATTTCTCATTTGGAAATCGGACTTTTTGTTATTAAAACTTTTCTAAAACGATCTTCCCAATTGTACTTCCGCTTTCAAGTAGTGCATGTGCTTTCTTTACGTTTTCAGCGTTAATTGGTGTAAATGTTTCATTTAAAGTAGTCTTTAAAATGCCTTCATCTAGTAGTTCGCTTACTTTATTTAATAGTTCGTGCTGCGTGATCATGTCTCCAGTTTCATACATCGCTTTTGTAAACATAAACTCCCAAACGAGTGTAGCACTTTTACTTTTTAAAATACCCATCTCAAGAGGGTGTTCATTTTCTACGATAGAGCAAATTTTTCCTTGTGGTTTAATGAGGTCACACATTGCTTGCCAATGTTGATCTGTATTGTTTAAACAGAAAATATAATCTACATCTTTTAGCCCGAACTCTAATATTTGATCTTGTAAAGGTTGGTGATGGTTAATGATATAATCAGCACCGAATTTTTCAACCCAGTGTATCGTTTCATTGCGGGATGCAGTTGTGATAACATTCAGTCCAGCCCATTTTGCAAGTTGAATGGCAATTGAACCTACACCACCAGCACCGCCTATAATTAAAATGTTTTTAAAGGAGTTCGTATCTTTCTTATTATAATCAATACCTAAACGTTCGAACAAACCTTCCCAAGCTGTAATAGCTGTTAACGGAAGTGCTGCAGATTCAGCATCACTTAACGTTTTTGGTTTTTTACCAACGATTCTTTCATCAACTAGGTGGTATTCACTATATGTACCTTGTCTCGTAATGCTTCCAGCGTAAAACACTTCGTCGCCTTCTTTAAATAACGTACAATTTTCGCCGGTTTGTACGACAACACCACTCGCATCCCAGCCAAGTATTTTCGCTACATCTTCTTTTTTCTCTTTTGGAGATCGAACTTTTGTATCAACTGGATTAACGGAAATAGCGTTAATTTTAACGAGTATATCTCTCCCTGTAGCAACAGGTCTTTCAACTTCCATATCAATTAAACTGTTTTCTTCTTCAATAGGTAAGTATTCATGTAAACCAATTGCTTTCATTTATATTCCCTCCATTAAAGTAAGAATTCTTTACTTCTATATTATAGATGGTGAAATACTGCTATGTAAAAAAATACCCTCTTTTTTATGTAAGCTGTACTGATAGTCTAGAAGGAGTTTATTTCTAAAAAGAAGAATTTTTTACTGTATTACTTTATCCCAAACTAAATGTAAAGGTGGATACATAATGACAGTAAAGAAGCTTTATTTCATCCCAGCAGGTCGTTGTATGTTGGATCATTCGTCTGTTAACAGTGCGTTAACACCGGGAAAACTATTAAATTTGCCGGTTTGGTGTTATCTTTTGGAGACGGAAGAAGGTCCTATTTTAGTAGACACAGGTATGCCAGAAAGTGCAGTTAATAATGAAGGGCTTTTTAAAGGTACATTTGTTGAAGGGCAGATTTTACCGAAAATGACTGAAGAAGATAGAATCGTGAATATATTAAAACGTGTAGGGTATGGGCCAGATGATCTCCTATATATTATTAGTTCGCACTTGCATTTTGATCATGCAGGAGGAAACGGTGCTTTTTTGAATACGCCAATCATTATACAGCGTGCTGAATACGAGGCGGCACAGTATAGAGAGGAATATTTGAAAGAGTGTATACTGCCAAATTTAAACTACAAAATTATTGAAGGTGACTATGAAGTGGTATCTGGTGTTCGGTTATTGTATACACCAGGACATTCTCCAGGACATCAGTCATTATTAATTGAGACGGAAAAAACCGGCCCTGTATTATTAACGATTGATGCATCGTACACGAAAGAGAATTTTGAAGATGAAGTGCCGTTCGCAGGGTTTAATTCAGAATTAGCTTTATCTTCAATTAAACGTTTAAAAGAAGTTGTGGCGAAAGAGAAACCAATTATTTTCTTTGGCCATGATATAGAGCAGGAAAAGGGTTGTAAAGTGTTCCCGGAATATATATAGTGCAAAAAGTCATGAGCTTACGTGCTCATGACTTTTTCGGTTAAATAATTTTTTTGAATAAGTTATAAACCTTTTTTGAGCTATCTTCATTTAATTGATAGTACTTGAGGTTTACATCATCAGGAGTATCTTGCTGAGCAATCATCACTTCGTTACTGTGATGATCAACTACCCATATGAAATATTTTTTATAAGTTCCATCCTCAAAAGTAATCCACATATCACAATCTACTAAATCTGATCCTTCTTCATCTAATGTTAATTTTCCTTTTTTTGCGGTATCCATACTATTAATAAACGTTTTTAATTCATCTGTTTTTGTGAGGAAGATATCTTTTTTTGTTTTAATGGATTCGACATGTATATCTTTTACTTCCTGTTTTCCTAAAAAGACAGGGGGCTCATTTGGGTCTCTTTGAGTAGAAATAATAGTAGCTTTCTTCTTTGGTTTATTTTCTGTATAGAAGTCTTGAATAGACTTTCCAGAGTTTACAAACCATACGATTCCACAAATAATCAATGTGCTACAAAGCAGTAAAATAATTTTCTTAATAGAATATTCTCCTCTCTATTACTTCGTATGAAGAGCTTTTCTATTAATATATGATAGGTAAGCGT
Organism: Bacillus sp. SSR7; assembly: GCF_055902415.1. Classification (NCBI taxonomy): domain Bacteria; kingdom Bacillati; phylum Bacillota; class Bacilli; order Caryophanales; family Bacillaceae; genus Bacillus; species Bacillus sp. SSR7. The sequence continues at coordinate 290,382 of NZ_JBVVXV010000005.1, forward strand.
AAAGTATTATAGTTGAACGTGGCTATTCTTAACAGTTTTAAGGGGGCGATCAACGAGTAAATTGTAAGTAAGCCCAATTAATACGAAAACACCGCCGATAATCTTTCCAGTTGAGAGTTCATTTGTTAGGAAGAAATCAATGATAGTCCCTGCAAATAACTGTCCGATAAAGATGAGTAACGTTAAATAAAATGCTGATATTTTAGGAGTAATATAGTTCGATAATGAAATAACGATAACGCCTACTAATCCCCCTAAATATACAGCGATAGGTATGGAGTGTAACGTATGCATTGGAATATACAATGAATCTGAACTGAAAATTAAAAATAACATAGAGAAAAATAAGCCAGTAATATAATTAAAAAATGTACCTTCCCAATTGCCAATTTTCTTTGCTAAATTCGCGTTAATAATTCTAGCAACGACGATAGAAACACCAGCTAAAATAGCGATCGTAACATATAACATTTTCTTGCCTCCATTAATAAATTGTCATGATAATAATTCCAGAAGAGATGAAACATAATCCAATTAGTTTTTTCTTTTCAAATTTAACAACTTTCATTCCTAATAAACCGAAATGATCAATAACGATGGAAGCAATGGATTGACCGAGTAAACTTAATGCGATCGTAATAGAGGCACCAAGGACAGAGAAACTTATATTGTTAAAAAGAACAGTGAAGACCCCAATCGCTCCAGCGCTATATAAAAAAAATGGAATGCTTTTATCAAAATGGATTTTATGTTTGTTTATGATTAAAACGAAAATAGCTGCAATTAAACCGACAAGGTGAATGACAACACTTGCTGTATACTTGCCAATTAACTCAGATAAAATTCCATTCAATGGAAGCATAACGGCGATGAGCACACCAATAAAGACAGAAAGAAAGTTATACAATGTAATATCCCCTTTATATTTCATATTTGTAATGACTGTATCATGCTGAAATTGTGTATTACTATGACATATGTCATAGTGGAAGAAGAAAATTTTGATTACAATGGGGATGAGTTGTAAAGGCGGGGGACTATGAAGAAAATATGTAATTCAATTAAACTAGCAGAGTATATGAAACAAAATAACATTGATTCATTTTTTACTAATGATATGAAACCATACATGGAACTTATATTTTTTAAGAAGAATGAGTTTATTTGTAGAGAAAATGAAGAAATAAACTATTTATATTTCTTTGTAGAAGGAAAAGCAAAAGCGTTTAACACATTAAGTAACGGGAAATCCGTATTACTGTGTTTTTATGATAGTTTGCAGTTACTTGGAGATGTGGAGTTAATTCATTCTCAAAGGATCACTTCAAACGTACAAGTAATGGCAGATTCATATTGTGTTGGTTTACCATTAGGAAAAGTGAGAAACCAGCTATTTCATGATGCGAAATTTTTAAGATGTATTTGCGGATCGTTAGCACATAAGTTAAATCGACTTTCAAAAAATAGTACCATTAATTTACTATATCCACTTGAAAATAGACTTGCGAGTTATATGTTAGCAGCAGGAGAACGGGCAGTACAGCATGGAAATAGAATTGTGTTTAGTGGGAATTTAACGGAAACAGCGGAATTGTTAGGGACGAGTTATCGGCATTTGTTGCGCACATTAAATGTTTTTTGTGATAAAGAGATAATAAAGAAGAACGATGGATGCTTTGAAGTAGTGAATGTGGATGTTTTGAGGGAATTGGCGGCGGATGTTTATAAATAGGAGGAGAGTATAAATGATAACACCTATATTTAGAATTTTTGATATGGATTGAAATAGAAAAGGCAGTGAATGAGAATGGATTGCCTAATTATGTAAAGGGAATAAGTCCAGTAAGAGGATTAAATTATATCGGCTTGCCATGGCAATCTCAAAGGGGTTCTGCACTTATTTGTGGTGTAGGAAAGGATGCAGCATATTTGCTTTCTGAAATCAAAAAAATAGATCAGTAGCAACAGCAGCTACTGATCATCCATATGTACATGAATTAGGAGAGGTCAAACATTTATTAACTTTATTATAATAGATTTTCAAAAGAATAAAAACTGAAAATTCTAATTTTATGTTGAGAAAGTTTTTTGTATCGAAATATATGAAAAAATAGGGATTTTTATTAAAAAAATAATGATATTTATATTTTAGTAAATTATGATATAGTCTAAAGGATACGTATTTCCATAAATGTGATTGTAATAATGTTAATTACATCTATGTGAAGGAAGGAGAGGTAATTATGAAGTTTGATGATCAACGTCTACTAGGAGTACGATTAGGTTCTGTACTTGTAACAGAGGAAAATCAATATTTAGTAATTAAGAAAAAAGATCATTATGGATTATTGAATATACATAATTTGGAATGCACACATGTTGAAGTGCAGCTAGAACATATTGAAGAAATGTTGCAGGAAGATTTCCAAGAAAGTATAACGGAGATTATCGCACCGGAACATATAAAAATTGTTGCGAAAAATGTTATATAAGAAAGAAGCTGAAAGGAACAGCTTCTTTCTTTTCATTATAAGGATAACATTTTTACAACTTCGCCAATGATCCCTTCCATTTGATGGACACCTAAGTCAGTGTTTGTCATTATAATAGCGCCATTACCTCGGTATGGGTAGCTTACCATCATACATTGAAATCCAACGCCCCATCCAAGTGAATATATTTGTAAGTCTTCATTTGAATCATCTAGAAAAACACCTAGTCCAGTCCATTTTGAGCAACCTTGAGGAGAAATCATATCTTGAACTGTTTTTTGAGAAAGTTTTAGTTTACCCTTTCCTTGTAAGGAATGAATAATTTCAATTAATAAAGTTGATAAGTCAGTTGGTGTTGTCCAAATACCTGAAGCAGCTGCGAATGGATAAAATGGATACTTCTCATTTGTAACGGTGCCATCTTTATTATGCCCGCAAGCAAAAGCATTGGTTTTACCTATGTCTTCAGGAGAGAAGATTGTACTATTCTTCATTTGCAGTGGTTGAAATATATATTCTTCTAGTAAAAGGTTAAATGATTTTCCAGTTATATCTTCAAGTAGTAGTTCGATAATACAAAAGTTTGCATCAGAGTAGTGAAATTCACTTTCTGGTTTATAAGTTACTTCAATAGGTACGGAGCAATATAATGTTTTACCGGCAAGGAGTTCAGACATGTTTGGTTGCCCTTGTGTAAGTGTATAATGTTCAAAACTATTAGGAGGATCAATCATTCCAGATTGATGACTTAATAAGTTTCGCAATGTGACTTTTTTCCGTGAGGTAAGTAGATTGGTAGGTATGTTCCAAGATGTGAGTCTATCATTTATGTCTTCATCTAAATGCACGATTTCTTGATCTGACAATGTCATTACGAGCATTGTAGTGATGAATTTACTAATTGAGCAAGAATTGAATATAGAATTCGTAGTTACCGTTCTAGTTGTTCCGGATTCAAGTGTTCCGAAAGCAATCGCTTCGTCTAGTTTACCGTCGCGTATAACGGCAAGACTTAAACCTGCAACGGAATATTGGTTCATTTTCTCGTGTATATTGTTACTTTTTAAGTTCATAGTGACTCCTTTCTTGTAAGAGACAGAATATTAGTTCTATTATATAGTATTTAATAGAGAGGATGATAGAAAAGAAAAAACTTCATCTTTTATCGATGAAGTTTTTTTAGTTAATTCGAAGTGAATGTTTTAAAAAATTTATCTCGGTACATGTACATAAGCCATGAGGTTGTAATTAAAGAAATAATGATTTGTTTGTTTTTAATTGGTGCATTGAAAACAAGCCAACCAACTATATCAAATAATACATGTAGTGCAATTGAAAGAACTACAAATTGTAGTAACGTCTTAAAAAATCTTTTCATGAAGTGCCTCCTAAAATAAAAGGTTTTATCAACAATGTTGTATATTACTATTATACATTAAATGTGTTTTGTGGTAAAATTTACATAAGTTAGTGAAATAAAACAAATGAAAGCTAATGAGGAGAGATAGTCATGGAATTTTGGATGATCATACCGATAGCTGTCTTTGGGTTTATTTATATCGTTGAAAAATTAAATAAAATTGAAAAGAAAACGGATGCGCGTTTAAAGAGGATGGAAGATAGACTACAGTTAATTACGAAAGAAATGGGAATTATAGATAGAGAACCTGAAATTAATAAAGAGTTACGTCAGCTTATGGAAGAAGGAAAAACAGTTACAGCAGTTAAGAGAGTAAGAGAAGCTTTTGGGTTTTCTTTACTAGAAGCGAAGCAATATGTTGATAGATTATAAAAAAGATCATCCATTTGGGTGATCTTTTTTCAATGCACCATACGTGTGTTTACATAAGTAGCGATTATAACGTGGCCAATTATAATGATAGGAACTAAGATTTTGACATTAGGAGTAGAGAAGACACTACCAATTGTGGCGATAACACCGGCAGTTAAATTATAAAGACCAACTATTTTTGATAACTTCACTTTATTAAGCACCAGGCGTTCGTTGAATCCTGATAAGAGCCAAGTGTATTGTTTTACTCCGATGAAATAAGCTAGTGCAAATGAAATGATTGCAAGTATGAATAATGATGGAGAGGCGAAGAGAGTCATTGAAAACACCTCCGTTAAAGAGTTATAAATAAATTATAGTATGAATGTTATAATTTAACAAAATAGATTTAAGTGTAATAGAAAATGGAGTATGTATCATGAAGGGGGATTAAGTATGAATATTGTGGAATTCCAGAGATATGTATCAAATTTCAGTAAAGAAAAAGGATTTCAAGATACAACAATTGAAGAGCGTACAATGTATACAATGGCGGAATTAGGGGAATTAGCGGAAGTTATATTAAAGCGCGATAAAATACAAGATGCAAAAAGAGAAATCGGTTTAGAAATGTTTGATGTAATTTGGAATATATGTGATTTAGCAAACAAGTTAGAAATTGATTTGGAGAAGGCGTTTGAAGAAAAAATGATGATAAATAAAAAACGTGAATGGTAAAAGGGAAGTTAAAAAGCGCACAAAATTTTGTGCGCTTTTTATTTATGTTATGAAAAATATGTAAGAAAAGATGGAACAAACACTGAAGATGAATTGTCTATTATAGGTAATAACTATTTCGTTTGAAAGAAAGGGTGGAGAAAATGAAAAAGAATACATTATTAAAATTAGGGGTATGTGTTAGTTTACTAGGAACAACTCAATTTGTTAGTACAATTTCTTCTGTGAAAGCGGAACAAAAGCTAGAGCAAAAAGTAATAAAAAATGAGACAGGAACTATTTCAATTTCTCAGTTAAACAAAAATGTATGGGTTCATACGGGGGTAGGTTATTTTAACGGGGAAGCAGTTCCTTCGAACGGTCTAGTTCTTACTACTTCTAAAGGGTTAGTACTTGTCGACTCTTCTTGGGATGATAAGTTAACGAAGGAATTAATAGAGATGGTAGAAAATAAATTTAAGAAGCGCGTAACGGATGTCATTATTACACATGCACACGCTGATCGAATTGGCGGAATAAAAACGTTGAAAGAAAGAGGCATTAAAGCGCATAGTACAGCACTAACTGCAGCACTAGCAAAGAAAAATAGATATGAAGAACCACTTGGAGACTTACAAACCGTTACAAATTTGAAGTTTGGAAATATGAAAGTAGAAACATTTTATCCAGGGAAAGGACATACAGGAGATAATATCGTCGTGTGGTTACCGCAATATAACATTTTAGCTGGAGGTTGTTTAGTAAAATCTGCAGATGCCAAAGATTTAGGAAACGTTGCTGATGCTTATGTAAATGAATGGTCTACATCGATTGAGAATGTGCTGAAGCGATATAGAAATATAAATTTGGTAGTACCTGGTCATGGAGAAGTAGGGGACAGGGGATTACTTTTACATACATTAGATTTATTAAAATAAGAAATTGTAGAAATACAAAAGAGAGGAGAAATAATTTTCTCCTCTCTTTCTTCTAACTATATTTAAATGCTGAATCTGTTGATTACGTCAGCATATATTACTGAGATTTTAATTCCAAGTATACAAATACCAGTACCGTCATAATTGCTATAACAACGTAAGTAGCATCAAGCATTATAAGTGTTTTTAAAGTTTCAGTCATCCTCATTCACCCCTGGTATAAAAATATAAACATAATCTCTTATTAATTAGATAAGAGATTATAAAGATTACAATGTACATGAAATTTCTTAAGTAGATTCTATATAAATATATCATATAAATAATGTAAATAATGTTAAGATAATGTAAATGTATTGTGAAGAAAGAGGTTTACAATAAAGGCTTTAATAAAAAAATCATAGTTCCTTAAAATAAAAAATACGCTATTCTTTCTATTGAATGATAGAAAGAATAGCGTATTTGTATGTCTATTTTCATATGTGATGAATTGCAACTATTTGTATAAGGGATTCAAAAAATTTTTTCGTTGTATATATTTCTCCAAATTAATTATTTAGCTATTTAAAAGTATCGAAAGATGTGTGCACACTAATGTATATTTTTCGGATGTCAATAAAAATATTATGTCAACAATATGAACTGTCACAAATCTTTATATATTATTGTGATTGATATCACATCACTTTTTTTCAATGGGTATTATGCTTAAGGTGTAATGAATGATTGGGAAAGGGTGGGATGATATGTTTTGTTATCAATGTGAACAAACGCCAACAGGTGGATGTAAAGTAATAGGTGTTTGCGGTAAAAATGAAATAATTGCAAGTTTACAAGATACGATTGTGTTTGGATTAAAAGGAATTGCTGCCTATCGTACGCATGCTGCTCAGCTAGGATATACAGATGCTTTTGTAGATGCTACGACGCAAGAAGCACTGTACATGACATTAACAAATTCTAATTTTAATGAACAAGAGCATATTGATATGGCTATGAAAGTTGGGAAATCAGCTTTACGAGTAATGGAGTTGTTAGATGAGGCACATACGAACCACTTTGGTGTGCCAGAGCCTGTTCAAATTACACAAAACCATGTAGAGGGTAAAGCTATTGTAGTTACAGGCCATAATTTATTTGCATTAGAAGAACTATTAAAGCAAACGGAAGGAAAAGGAATTAATATTTATACGCATTCTGAAATGTTACCAGCGCACGGTTATCCGCAGCTGAAAAAATATAAGCATTTAAAAGGGAACATTGGTAAGGCATGGTATGATCAAAGACGTCTTTTCGAAAAATTTACAGGCGCCATATTAGCGACAACGAATTGTGTAATGCCAATTAAAGGATCATACTCTGATCGATTCTTTTCATATGATATTGCAGGTTTAGAAGGTGTACAAAAAATTGAAAATGATGATTTTGCACCATTGATTCAAAAAGCGTTAGAACTTCCAGAAGTACATATGGAGTCGGAGGAGCAGTTAGTAACAGGGTTTCATCATAATACAGTATTATCATTAGCTCCAGAAATAATTGACGCAGTAAAAGAAGGGAAAATTAAACGTTTCTTTGTCATCGCAGGTTGTGATGCACCAGGGAAAGGTGGGGAATACTATCGTGAATTAGCAACATCACTTCCAGCAGAAACAGTTATTTTAACAACTTCTTGTGGGAAATTCCGCTTTAATGATGTGGATTACGGTATTGTACCTGGCACGGAAATTCCGCGTTACATTGACTTAGGACAATGTAACAACTCCATTTCTACAGTGAAAATAGCGGCCGCTTTAGCAGATGCTTTTCAATGTGAAGTGAACGAATTGCCAGTAAGTATTGTCCTATCATGGTTTGAACAAAAAGCGGTTGCCATTTTGCTTGGGCTATTTAGTCTTGGAATTCAAGATATTCGCATCGGTCCAAAGGCACCTGAATTTATTTTATCTAGCGTACTTGATGTATTACAAGAAACATTCGGTTTAAAACTAATTACAACTGCAGCAGAAGATATGGATATGATGTTATCGTAACAAAAAGGATAATCTGTCTTTATGAATAAGAATCGCTAGTCTATAGCGTCCCAAAACAAAATGTAGCATATTTGTTTTGGGGTATTTTCTTTTCTAGGGATAGGTATGTGATGAAATTTCTTTTAAAAAAAAATCGACTGTATCAGTTGATTTTAGAAAAATATAAAAATCGAGTTGACATCTACAACTACTTAGTCATACAATGTAGTTGTAATAGGTAATACTGAGTAGTGTTGTTTCTCAAAAATTTTCAGTAGACAATAGGTAATAGCGTATTTTAGAAAAATTTTGAAAATCAGTTGACATCTACAACTACTTAGTCATACAATGTAGATGTAATAAGTGATACGGAATAGTTCGGATTAACAAAAACTATTCGGTAAAAAATTCGCCTTAGTACTCTGTAATACTGAATATAAGTCAGACAGAATAGGGGGTAAAGGAGGATCAGAACATGGAAAATTTAACTGAAATGCTGAAAGGTTCACTGGAAGGGTGTGTGCTGGAAATCATTAGCCGCCGTGAAACGTATGGCTATGAGATTACTCGCCACCTGAATGATCTTGGGTTTACCGAAGTCGTGGAAGGGACGGTTTATACGATCCTTGTGCGGTTGGAAAAGAAAAAGCTTGTAAATATTGAAAAGAAACCATCAGATATGGGACCGCCTCGTAAGTTTTATTCATTAAATGAAGCTGGACGTCAGGAACTTGAATTGTTTTGGAAAAAGTGGGATTTTGTATCGTCAAAAATTAACGTCTTGAAGTCAAACTAGCTTCATAATATAAAATGTTCCGGCTCATATTTGGAGAGTTTCTTGTTCTGCTTTATAAAAAAGGAGGAAAATAAGATGTTGGAAATGTTCAAAAAGTTAATTGGTGATAAAAAAGAGTACAAAATGATGATGGCACGAGTTGAGGCTCTGCCAGAGGACTACCAATTTGTATTTAAGAAAATTCAAAACTACATGTGGAATTTCTCAGCGGGTAACGGGATGGATATGTTACACATACAGTATGAATTAATTGATTTGTTCGAAGCGGGTGCAGCGGAAGGAAGACAAGTGCTTGACATTACTGGGGAGGACGTAGCATCCTTTGCTGATGAACTAGTGGCAAACGCTAAAACGTATGTCTCTAAGTATCGTGAAGATTTAAATGAAAGTATTATGAAGAAATTGAGAAAAAAATGAATGCAATAAGTAATACCGACTGATTAGCTGGTTACAATTGTGAACTGCCGCCATCGCTATTCAGTTATATTTTTAAACCACTACTAAGTAATACGGATTATCAGTGATACTAAATAGAGGTATAGGTAACCTATTTTAATAAGGGGGAAAAAGTATGAGTAATGCAGCGATTTCTGTAAAAGGGTTAAAAAAAGCTTTTAGAGATAAAGAAGTCTTAAAGGGAGTGGATTTTGAGGTGCAGCGTGGAGAAATTTTCGCGCTGCTAGGCTCAAATGGAGCGGGAAAGACGACAATGGTCAACATCCTTTCGACGCTACTGAAACAAGATGGTGGTGAAGGAAGTATTTGCGGGTTTGATATTCAGCGTCAACCAGATCATGTTCGTCAAAGTATCAGTTTGACAGGGCAATTCGCAGCTTTAGACGGCATGTTAACTGGGAGAGAAAACTTAGTAATGATCGCTAGGTTACGTGGTGTTTCCAATCCTGCTCAAGTTGCTGACAATTTGCTTGACAGATTTAGCCTGACAGATGCGGCCAACCAAAGGACAGATCAGTATTCAGGAGGGATGAAGCGCCGGCTTGATATCGCCATGAGTTTGATTGGGGCGCCAGCAGTTATTTTTCTTGACGAACCGACGACAGGGCTTGATCCGGAAGCGCGGATTGAAGTTTGGGATACAGTGAAGGAACTTGCTGGTAGCGGCACAACGATTTTGCTTACGACTCAGTACTTGGAGGAAGCAGAACAACTGGCGGACCGTATCGCTATTTTACATGGCGGAAAAATTATTACGACAGGTACTCTTACTGAACTGAAAGAGATGTTCCCACCAGCTAAAGTGGAGTATATCGAGAAGCAGCCGACATTGGAAGAAATTTTCCTTGCGATTATCGGTAAAAAGGGGGAGATGTAAATGAAAAGCAAAACAGGGGTATTACTAGGGCGCTTAATGCGTAATATTATGCGTAGTCCGGATACAATTATTACAGTAGCGATTACACCGATTATGATGATGCTATTATTTGTCTACGTGTTTGGCGGCGCAATAAAAACAGGAACAGAAAACTACGTTAATTATTTATTGCCAGGAATTTTGCTAATGGCTATCGCATCCGGTGTAGCTTACACTTCCGTGCGACTATTTACGGATGTAAAGAGTGGGCTGATGGCACGTTTCATTACGATGCCTATTAAGCGCTCATCGATATTGTGGGCTCACGTATTAACCTCTCTGCTTGCTAATGTACTTACTATCGTGGTGGTTATTCTTGTTGCACTCTTGATGGGCTTTCGTTCCAGTGCGAATATGCTAGATTGGCTTGCAGTAGCTGGAATACTGGGGATGTTTACGTTAGCACTAACATGGCTAGCTATCATTCCAGGGCTGACAGCGAAGTCTATGGAAGGGGCGACAGCATATTCGTACCCACTCGTTTTTCTTCCATTTATTAGTTCGGCCTTCGTACCTACTGAAACGATGCCAAAAATTATTCGTGCGTTTGCAGAGAATCAGCCTGTCACTTCAATCGTGAATGCGATTCGTGCCCTTTTATATGAAGGGACTGTTGGCAACGATATATGGATTGCACTCACTTGGTGCGTAGCTATCATGATCATTTCTTACTTTTTCGCTAGTAAAGCATTTAAACGTCAGTTAGGGTAAGTGAAATAAATCATCCGAAATCATATATATTTTTGAAAAAGCACGGGAAGATTTTCCGTGCTTTAATACTATATGTATACTTCGCTTAATTGTAGTAGTTTTAAAGTAAATAGGAGAATAAAAAATTGAATACACATGCCTTGAAGTATGGTACGTAACGCTTCACAAAAATAACTTAAAAATAAACGGAATATTCTATATAAAAATAGAGGTTAAAGATGTTATATTTATACTTATAAGGTATATAATGTATAACCTAATTGTTTAGGGGATGGAAAAGGGAGAGGTTTGAATGAAGTGGTATTTATATACTCTCAAAAACTATGCGAAATTTAGTGGGAGAGCTACGAGAAAAGAGTACTGGATTTTTACTTTAGTTAATAAGGTTACGTTTTGGTCATTAATATATTTTGCCTCATATTCTCCGTCTGTCTTCTATTTAAGAGCCAATATTACCTTGCTATATATAGCAATTTTTATCGTTCCTACTCTGGCAGTGGAAGCTCGACGATTACATGATAGTGGAAAAACAGGATGGTGGCAGCTATTAAATTTGGTGCCATTTGGAGGAGCGGTTCTACTTGTGTTTTGTATCATTGAAAGTGATGAAGGTGAGAATAAGTATGGACCAAATCCACATTCAAATCTTAAACAAGCAATTTAATGTATGTATAGGAAACTCTAATATAAAAGGTGTGGACTAAAAGTTAGTTCACACCTTTTTTGTTGTATTATTCATAGAAGCCTCGTTAAGAAGTGGATAAGCATAATCGCTCTTGTAAATCTTTTAATACTTCTTCAGGCATTTCTCTAATTGTAATATCTTTACCTAGGAAAAGTAGCCAATTTGCTATTTCCGTTACTTCATCCGAATTGTTAACATTGATAAATGTTTTTAAAATGGCTGTGGATTGGTAAGGATTTGTATAAGATATTGAAATTTTGAAAGGGTGGTATTTTTTGAACTGGGCAATTGCTTTTGGACCAAGTTCAAGTACAAGGTTAATCGCTTCATCCTTCTTACTTAGTTTTTCTAAAATCTTTTTCTTATTTAGCTTTTTTTTCGTCGCGTATGGTTCGATATGGATGAGATAATCGACAGGAAACATCCTCTTCTTTTCTTCTTTTAAGTCAAACCCTTCAATGATCCATTGGCTTTTTTCTTGATACAGGTGTAATAGATAAATGGAATAAGACTTGATTTCTTTCTCTTCTTTAATGGTAATCAATAAATGTCTATCTAAAAGAAGCATTTGAATGAGTTTTTCTAACATAGGATGGGGGAGGTCAGAAAGCTCAAGTAGATCGGGATTATGAGGGTTAGTCCCTTCAAACAGCAAAAGTTGATTTAAAAGAACAAGGTCATCCTGCTGGGTTTCTGAAATGAGCCCTAGTAGTTTTTCGGCTAAAGATTGCCGACTCTTTAAATAGGGAAGTTGTTGATTTCTTGTAGCCATAAAGGCAATAAAAAGAGCTTTCACTTCGTTATCAGTAAAGCGAACAACGGGTAGGATAGAATTATGCATGACAAAATATCCACCAGACCTCCCAACTTCAGCGACAAGTGGCATGCCCATAGCTTCTATGTCTCTAATGTCTCTAATAGCTGTTGATCGTGATATGTTAAATTCTCGTATGATTTCTGAAATTGTAAAGTGGGAGCGGTTATTGATATACCGCATAATTGTATTAATCCGTTCAACTTTTTTCATTTTGGTCTCCTAAATAGTATCATTTTTTGACATGGTTTAAAGGTATTATAAACGTATCAGATGAAAAGATAAAACATTTGATTCATTTAAAAAAAAGGAAGGTTTTGAATATGAAAAATTATACGATTGAAGAAAAAGATAGCTTTATTGTGTTAGGTATTGGAACTGAAATTAAGAGTGACTATACAGACTTTGTGGGAATAAATAAAGAAAAGGAAGACTTTTGGTCGGCCGTTAAAGAAGATGGAAGACTGGATAATTTAAAAGCCTTAGCTACAAATGAATACATTTTTTCTGTGAGCGAAGCGGTGAATAACAAGATGATGTATTATGCTGGTGTTATGACAGAAGCACAAATAGAAGAAGAATCTAGAGTGATTCAGTTTCCTAAGGGAGAATACTTAGTAGTGAAGGGTGAAGACAAAACGGCTGAAGAGCTAAGCAATAAGCTGACTGGCATCGCCTTTGGTCAAGCTTTACCAGATGCAAAAGATTTTGCCTATGTTGGTGGGCCAAATACAACGGTTGAGATGGGAAAAAGAAATGGTTTAGTGTTTGGTGAAATGTGGATTCCAGTTGTTAGGAAGTAAAGGGTACGAATATGAAAAGTAGAGGCTAACAATCTTGCATTGTTGGCCTTTTTGATGTCCATATTATTTTAATTACTTTTTTAATAATATAACTTAATAACTTTTAATATACGTTATGTATAACAGATATTTATCTTATGAAATAAGGGGGATATTATGACTGAGACAAACGAACCTTCAGGAGGCAATTTGAAAAAAGATGTGAAATTTTCTATTATAATTCCTGCACATAATGAAGAAAAGTACATTGGAAAATGTTTAGATTCAATTGTAAAGGCATCAGAGGTATATAAAGGACAAACAGAAGTTATAGTTGTTTTAAATCGTTGCACCGATAAAACAGAGGAAATAGCAAAATCTTATCATTGTATTACATTAAAAAATAATGATAAAAACTTATCTAAAATTCGAAATGCAGGGGCTGAAATAGCTAGTGGAGAAATAATCGTTACTATAGACGCTGATACCATAATGACAGAGTCTATGTTGTCTAATGTAGATACATATTTAGCTTCAGGTAAATACATTGGTGGTGGGGTAAATGGGAAGTTCGAAAGAATATCTTTAGGAATATTTCTGTCCGCAATGTTAATAATAATCCCCTTACTTTTTAAATACGGAGCTATATCTGTAGGGATTTTTTGGTGCTATAAAAAAGATTTCATGGCAATTAACGGATTTAATGAAAACATGCTGATGGCAGAAGATGCAGATTTTGCTAAACGGTTAAAAGAATGGGGAAAGCGGAATAATAAGAAATTCGGTACCATTAAAAATGGAATGATAACTTCATGCAGGAGATTTGATACATATGGAGACTGGGCCTTACTTAAAAATCCAAAAGTAATCTTAGCTTATCTAAAAGGAAATGATAGAAAATATGCAGATAAGACATATTATGATAATCAAGAAAGGTAACGCTTGAGAAAATCGGTAGGAAATAGTGAGAACAGCTGATTTTCTAATATATAATGAGAGCACAACTTAATTTAATAGATACTACAAAAAAACCATCAATTTGATTAGCTCTTCTTCAAATTAATGGTTTTTATTTTTGAAATAAATATCTATTTTTTATAAAAAATATTTTTTGACCCCCATAAAACGATGTATTCCTCCGAATATATATAGTGGAAAAATAAGATAGAAGAAAAATGATTATGAAAGAATATTGAAGTATTAATAAAAATTACTAGATTAAGTTGAGCATCCAAAATAAAAGGATGAAATTACCAATGATATAGAGAAGAGTTATTTAAGGATTGCCTATAAAATAGAAAAAGAATAAGAAAAACGAACGGTAGAAAATAAGAAAGTACCTTAAAATATAGGATTAACTTTAGTACCGAGAGAAAACGTTGGGAAAAGTTAGACTTGAAAAATATAACCAACAGCAAGAAGAAAAGACCAAAGAAAAGTACTACCAAAATGTGGTTAAATGGTCGCTTGTTTAGTGACCATTTTTCTATTTAAAGCAGAAGGAGGCTGAGAGATCACCAGTGTTAAGTTTAGTAATGAAGATCTTAAGAAAACCGAAAATAGAAGATATCGTATGTAACATACAAAACAACGGAGAAGATAAGGAAGCCTTTATCGTTCAGTATCAGCCGTTTATTAGAAAATCAATTTCGTCTGTCTGCCGCCGATATATTACAGAACAGGATGATGAATATAGTATTGGATTGTTTGCGTTTAACGAAGCAATTGAACAGTATTCATATAAAAAAGGGAAATCTTTTCTAGCGTTTGCTGATCTTCTTATAAAAAGAGATGTAATTGACTATATACGCAAGGAGTCTAAGCATAACCGTGTCTTTTTAAAAGAAGATGAGCAAGAGGAAATGTTAGAAATGCAAGTATCGCTTACGGAGTATATGAAAGAGATGGACAATAGTAACCGTAAGGAGGAAATTCTTCATTTTCAAAGTGTGTTAGCTGAGTTTAAAATCACATTTTCAGAGCTTGCGAAAGAATCTCCTAAGCATCGTGACACGCGTGAGCATGTAATAGAAATTGTAAAGATTATTATAAAAGAAGAGGACATGATGGAAGAGCTGTTCCGAAAGAAAAAGTTACCGCTTAAACGTATTGAACCACGTGTGAGGGTAAGTCGTAAAACGTTGGAAAGACATAGAAAATACATTATTGCAATGTGTATTATTTTTGCAAACAACTATACATATATTCTTGATTACATAAGAGGAGAAAAGCATGATGAATAAAGGAATTGTGATGGATATAAAAAAGCATAGCGTAGTTGTTTTAACACCAAATGGAGAGTTTATTACGTGTAAAAGAAAAGGGGATTCTTGCATGATTGGAGAGGAAATCTCGTTTGAAGAACAAGAACAAAGAGCATCTCGTTTTTCAATCCCTTATTTCTTAAAGCCGGCATCATTACTTGCTGCTTGTTTTCTATGTGGGCTGTTATTTTTCTACAATCAACCAGAAGAAAAGGTGTTTGCTTACGTCTCAGTTGATATAAATCCAAGTTTAGAGGCGAGCGTTACGAAGGATCTTCGTGTTATAGATTTGCGGGCTTGTAATGATGACGGAAGGCGTATTTTAAAAGAAATGAAACGGTGGGAAAATAAGCATCTGCAAGATGTGATACGCACTATTATAAAGCAAAGTCAAGAGGATAAATATTTAACGAATGATAAGCAAGTTATGCTAACAGCTATTGCAAAGGACAAGTCGTTAGAACCACAGTTGGAAAAGGCTATGCTGGAATTAAAGAAAGAATATGAGTTCAAACATATTACAGTCGAATATCAAAGCAGTACGATGCAAATGCGGGAGGATGCCAAGAAAGCAGGAGTTGGAACGGGTGTTTATATAAAACAAGAAAATGAGAAGAAAAAGTTGCTTACCCCACCTGCACCGCCGTCTCATCAAGAACAGCAAAAGTCATCTTCTGATGTATCATCGGACGCATCTCCTGTAAAAGAAGAAAGCAACGAGAAGGGAGAGTATATAGAACAACAGCAATCTAAGGCACAACAACCGAAGCAAATAAAAGAAAATAATAGAAATCAACAGGAGAACAACGGAAGAGAATTGCAGCAAGGAAACAACGGAAGAGGATCGCAAGGGAATACTGGGCACCAGCAAGAGAACAATGGAAGAGGGTCCCAAGGAAATAATGGGCACCAGCAAGAGAACAACGGAAGAGG